>CAWGKF010000007.1:0-156181 GCA_963823085.1 Terriglobia bacterium
TAGCCCCGCGCACTCGCGCTCATCTACATCTGCATCAGACTGGCTACATAACATGAGTTCACCCGGACAGAAACACCACCGCTAAAGCAGTGGTGATCTGTTACTCAACTACGCTGACGCGGGTTGCATCTGCTGTTCGATCTGAGCATGCGCCTTCGTCTTCCTGGCAGTCGGCGTCTCCTTGGCTGCCGGGGTTGGTGGCGGTGCAGGTGCAGCAGCCTTTTTCTTGTCGCGATCGTTCTGTTTGGTGAACAGCGCCAACCCATCAATCGCCGCGTCGAAAGCTTTGGCGTAGCTCCGCAGTTCGAGCACCGTGATCCCACCAGTCGGTCCGATCTGAACCGTCGGCCAGCCTGCATCAACAACGATGAGTTTGAACTTGCCATCATCCCTGATCGTCATCGTGCCGAGGTCCACCTTCTTCGCTGTCCATGCAGCCTTGAGCTTGTTGATCATTTCTGATTGCTTGCTGCTGCTGGGCGTCGGCAATGGCTGTGCTGCTGGCTTTGCAGGTGACGCTGCTGGCTTCGGCTGCTCGGCTACTGGTTGTGGTTGAACTGCTGGAGCCGCGGTCTTGGCTCGCTCTGCTGCTTGCTTCTGTGCTTTGTTCTGTCCCATGACGTTACCTTCCTCTCTTTGATTTGGATTCACTCTCTTGAACGGGAACTGCTTGTTGATGTGCTCCTGAAATAAGCTGCCCTTGCTCTTTGCTTCCATCAGTTGGTTGAACAGCCTAGAAGGCACGCCGAAGTAATCGTAGGTCGCGCCTTCAAGGAACCTAATCCTGAGGGTGCTCGACTGCTCGTCGTAGCCCACAGCGGCGATGTTAGTTGACTTAACGTTCTGTAGCTCGATCTGCATCAACCATCATCTCCTTTCTACTCAGCAACTTATAGACTCATTATAATTATCAGTCCCGTAGCTCACCTACCTCTTTCTCAGAGAAGGTCCAACTATATGGCCGTAGTTATCACTAAGTTGCACCGCTAGGTATAACGATTCACAGATTATTCACAGCAGAAATAGACAGTGCTTGACTTACTAATTGGCAGTGCTTAGCGTTGCTGGCATTGGCAGGACGAGCGAGGCGGGAGATTGACGGTACGTGATGGGAGACGTATCAATATTGAAACGAACAAAAGTTAACTGCCAAGGCGCGGGATACCGCTTTTAACTATTCAGGTATTTTACCCCAAGTTTTCGCCTACCACTGTCAGGAGCACCCGTAATCGTGTGCGTGCTGGAAGTCCTGCTCCTCTTGGCTATTGTCATGGTATATCAATCAATTGGTCGGCGTTTAATGCGACGACGTAGCAATTGTTGGCGAGCCCTCTCCTGGCAAGTCGGACTTCCTGCCCGTGTACATGTAAAATACCATCCACAGAAATGGCGCCAGGGTTCAAATACTGGACATCTAGGACCTGGTTATTTTCTTGATCTGTTACCGAGAGAGAGCTGCGATCTGATCTACGCATTTTGTAGTAGTTGTTCGGATTGACGTGAAAACCTTCTGAGTCCAATTGAACAATTACTTTGTTGTCTTTGTCCCTCACGTCCATGACTACGTAGATAGATTGATCTCCAGGATTCTTGTCTATCGACAAAACCGGGCATGGGCGGCTACATTCCGGAACATCATGCTTGCTTGTGACTGCAACAGCAACGCGAGGGAACTTTGTAACGACGTCCACGTTGCCGTTTTCACCATGAAAAAAGAGGACTGCATCTGCGGGTGCTACGCCTTGACATGTGTTCGCGGGAGTTGGTTCAGAACCGGGAAAGAGACGGTTAGCCAATTGTTGAAGTTCTTTGTGGAGCCTGACTTGAGAAATAAACAGAAAAGCCACAACAAGGACTACTGTTATTAGAATCGCGCCTGCCGGGATTTTAATACCCCTTCTTTTTCCTCCGTAGCGCCTCTTTTGCTGCCTACTGGGTCGTCTCTCTTTTTCAACCGTTTTCGAGGTCATCCATGCCCCGACGGTGAAAATGTACGCAACAACAGCCAAACCGTAGGCATACTTGAAAGGATAATCCGCATTGTCGAGGGAAGCCCCCAGACCGACCATGGCCATGACCGCCGCCCAGAGCCACAACCCATGGTTCCAGTTAAACAACCAACGCACTCGAGGTCTGTCCCAAATATCGATCTTCTGCAAAATGCGACTAGCTGCCAACTTAAACATAGCCACAGGATTGTCTTCCTGAAGAAGTTGAAAAACAATGCCCATGATCACAAAGGGCAGGCAAGCGACGAAGACGTGTCTTTCGAAGAATCCAGACATGGCGGCGCAACTGGCCATTGTGCAGGAGTGTGCAACGCGTGGCAAGAAATGCCAAATGTGGGTAGTGGACTACTTTGAATTTTCATCGGGCATAAATTTAAATCCCGCGAAGAATAGCACTGCCCCAGGTACGACCCACTCCCACCCTGACCATTCAAGGCGCAGCGTCATGGACGCAGCAGGAATATCCGCAATCGTCGTGTAATGGACGTACACACCAATTGCAATAAGAACTACTCCAGCTAATATGCACAGGCAGCCAAATCCGCCCTTCATGATTTACGCGGCTCTTTCCACCCTCCGCTGCTCGTAGGCTTCCCAGAGGGCTACCAAGTCTTCTACGCTCCGCAGCCGATCGTGACATCAGCCGCCATCGCTGGGGACATGCGCAGTGTACGGTGCATCTTGATGAAAAGTGTAGGAAAAACAACGATTAAATGGTGACGGCTTTTCCTCTCACCAATCACAGCCCTTGTATTGCCATTCCATCTCTTTCAATTTCCTTTGAACTTCCTTCAATCTGGATCTGGCCGCTTCCGTATCACCACCTCGTTCCAGACTGTCGAATGCGTCTTGAACGGCCTGAACTGATTCCCTAGCGATCTCGATAAACGCCTTCCTTGCACGTGGAGTTGGCATTGGCTGCTCCCGTTCTTCATACGCGTAGACACGCAGTGCCTGCGATCTGCGTGATGTTTGTGGCTGCGGATCAGGCACCTGACCAACGCTGACTGGCGGCTTTCTTTGCATCATTGCCCGACACCTCTTCATTGCTTCACTGATCTTCCTTTTCGTTTCTTCAGATCTAGGCCGCCCTTGCTTCCCCTGACGGATCTTTAGGCCAATCTCGGCTACCTGGGCTGCTGTTCTGTTCTGCCATTGCATTCGAATGGTCTCGGCTAGCTTTTGTCTTGCTTCCTGGCTCCACCGCCGCACAATCCGTCTTTTAATTTCCGGCACATGGCGTGCGGCTTTTCGTAGTCCTCCGTATTGCATGTTGTAGCCACACTTGGGGTCATAGGTCCGCAGAGCGCAGATCCATAACCGTTCCATGTTGTCCGTTTCTTCTTGAGTGCCGCAGTAAGCGAGAACTTCTCGGGAGAAACATTGGACGCCGTACTTCTCAACGGCAGCTGCGAAATGAGGATTCGGTTTAACATTTCGCATCCCAGCCGTCCATCGCTTTGCTAGGTCGTTGCCTTTGTGCTGGCCGACATAGCCCTTCAAATTGACTTGATTGAGTAGCAAGTAGACGATCATGACGCATAGTTCTCTCTCACCACGTAGTGGTGGAATGTTGAGTTGTTGGGGATAGGTACACGGCGAGCGCTGCCTAAGAGCAGCCTCTGATACGCGAAGATTTACGGAATGATACTGAGTATAGGAAGGACGTTTACTATCGCAGCAGCCTAAAGGAAACTGGGTTTACGGCGTATCAGAACTTTAGGTGCTAATGGCCGACGGCCTTGTACCTATCTGATTGGCACCGGCACTTAATTCTTTGCGGGTGTGGCAGGATTCTTGGTCAAGAGATCAGTAATAGCAGAGCTCACCTCTGCATAAGCAAGGCCAGTGCCAGCGTTAGCTCCGCCCATCAGGGTAATTCCCACAACTGCCCCGTCTTGGTCATAGACTGGGCTCCCGCTAACTCCGGGGAATCCTTGTGTGTCAACGACGTAATACATCCATTGTTGATTGTCTGGGAAAAACAGGCGGCCCGCGATTACACCAATGGAAGTAATCGGCACGTGATTTGCGAGAGCAAAGCCAGTGAAAGCGACCGGAGTGCCGTCAGGCAATTCCCGGGTGTTGAAAGCAACAGCCTCTATGTCACCCGATTCAAGTCTCTTACTGGTAAAGGGATTATCTACGCAGCGGCAGATGGCTATATCGACGTTGCTTTGTATGCAGCCCCCAAAACTAAAAAACTCCGCCTGCATGTCTCGTTTAACAGAATTACTCCAGCCGCCATGTGGAACATACACGGCAAATCTGCATTGATGATCGGTAGTAGAGGCTACTTTGTTCAGGTCGTCGATGACATGACTTGCTGTCACGAAACGGCCCTCTCGGTCTATAAAAAACCCGCTACCATAAACTGCAGCAAGGCTCCATTGGTTATTTGGACCGACGTGTGCACAAACTACTGGAACGATGGATCGCTTTATCGTTTGAATTGTTTTGACCCATGGGCTCGCGGCTGGGTGAGGCAGCGGAAGAAAAGCAAGTGCGATGCCGACGGAATACCTAAGACCGGACATGGCGCGGCTCCTTGAGGAATACTCCTAAAGCAACCAGCGAGCGTATTCCCAGCTCGACTAGTGCGTCAAGGCGCATCCCCCGGGCACACAAACCCGGCTAATTTGACAAACTGTCAAAGTGTCCAGCAACACTCAATTTTAACATTGACTTTCGCTTTATCTTCGCTTACAAGTGCCTTTAAATGGACCAAGATACGAAGGCTACTGACGCTCTGACCACCAAACTAACCGATCTCCTTCTTAAGTCGAATGCTCTGCAAACGTTCCTCAAGAACTTCAATCCTTACGCCTCGATCAAGGATCTGAGTGCTTTCTTACAGATACCGTACGCAACCGTGCAAGGTTGGGTAGCTAAAGGGAAACTCCCTTGCACAAAAGTGGATGGTAGCGACCCAAAAATCTTCTTGCGAGACCTGCAACTGTGGGTTGAGGAACACGCCAAGGAGGTGCATTCTGCCTAACAAGTGCAGCATCTGCGCTAGGCCGGATTACAACGAAGTTATCGACTTGTTAAGACGCGGCCAATCTATCAATTCGGTAAGCGTCCGCTACAAGATTAGCTACGACAGCCTGCGTCGCTGCTTCCGAGAGCATACCGTCTTCGATGAGCACGACAAGATAATGCAGGAGATCAAAGAGAACGAAAAACAATTGGCTCTGCTTCGCAAGGCAAAAGCTCCTGAAGGCTCGATAGAAGTAGATCGCATCAAGAAGCACCTCAAAGGCCTGCGCGACGAGCTGCGCACAGTCAAAGATCGTAAAGGTACTTCAGGACATTCCGTTAGGGTCGATGATCCTAAGACGTGGCCCGACTGGTTACCGGGCTTCATGACGGACTGGTTTGATGCTTGTGTTGCTGCAGGTGAAGCAGAACGACTCAAAACATGGGCACTAGAACGTGCCTGCAGTCTGTCCAAAGATCACGACAACGGTCACGAAAAGATTCAGGAATCAGGACAACCAAATTAGAAAGGTACTCACATAATGTCACTAGTTCATCGAAAACCAACTAAATCTGTATCAGTACAAGAAGTACAAGAGCATGAAGAGCGTCTGCTTCCGGCACGCCCTCTGCTTTCGCCAGAGCAGGAACTCAAAGCATTAGACGCCGAACGCGAAGAACACAAATTTGAAATCAATGCCGGGCAATACGCCTGGGCGGCAAAGGAAGAACGCCGACAGTACTTGATGAAAAAGTTAGCTGGACCGATCCATGCTCCTCAGCAAGTTCCTGTCGCCAGAATGACTCCAAAGCCCGGAACAGGATTTGAGAACAGTTGCAAGAGCAACAATACGGGAGTCTGAATGGAGAAAGAATTTACTTGTCCAAAATGCGGTAGCCAGACGATCCAGTTTGTGCAGGGCGATATTCGCTGTGGGGCCTGCGGTGAACAGGAAAAGCTACCTGCTGGCATTCGATTGCACCCTGCTTGGCCTAGTCGATGGCTCACGGTGAATTACCTTGAAAGCGTGCCGGGCGGATTTGAGACTTGCTGTAAAGATAACAATAACGATAAAGGATAGGCGACATTATGGATTACGAATTAAATGCGTTGTTCGGATTGAGTGAGACAGAACCTCCAGAAAAGGTTCCCGTTGAAGTCCCCGATCTCCCTTTTGACGATTATTTCTACAATGTGAAGAAAGCTTCAGTAAGTACAGCAGCATACTCGGTCAACATTCAACGGTCCGCGCTATCGGATGAACTGGTAGGCGACTGCCCAGAACAGATGTTCATCCCGGGCGTCGAGCCTACTACTCTCCGGAGGGCTGCTACTGTCGATCCCACAGTTGTAGACGTTTTACAGAAGAGCGGACGTGCTGGTAAGCAACTTGCCAAAGCCATTGTTAGGGCTGGGGGCATCGTCACATCAGGAATGCAGGATATCTACGAACTGTTCTTCGATAAGTTCCTGCCCCAGGAACGCGAGATGGTTGAGAAAGCCATTAAGGCTAGTGATGTGCCAGCTTTCCATTCAGTGCTTGTTCTAGCGTTCCAGAGAGTGTAAGGAGGGCCTACAAAGAACCTGCGAGAGTTTGGTTTCACAGCTGCTTATGGAAGTTTGAAAGAGGGAAAATCATGTCCAATACAAATTTGACCACCGGAGCGGGAAACGGGCCGAATCCGAATTCTCCAAATAATTATGGGCCTGCGATTCCTGGGAGTTTTACTCCTCCCAGCCGGGCGGAGGCCCTGCTCAGATCACGGCAGCGTCACACACGCCTCCGGGGACACTGCCACCGGCGTCCAGAATGCGGATGGGGGTGAAGTTGTCGCCAGAAACGATCTCGTGACCGCGAACGACCTGCCCCTAAGCGGATTTGGTTCGGTCACACCTTTCGGAGGAGGCGCGCGGAGTGCAGGATTCGGCGATGGCGACTTGACCACTGCACCGCCGGATGCGACAAACTGTTTTCGGGCGAACACGTCAACAGCCGTCTACGTGTCCGAGATGGTAAGCGCTGCACACGAACAGCAAGGCTCCCCAGCGATCAACGCGCCGATCCCCTTCAACGGCGGCATTCCAGCGTCAAGTGTGCAGACTTACCGCTGGGAGTAAAGACCGTAAAAGATCCGTAACCGAGTTTAGTTTGGCCCGCTGCAGCGAATAGGTTGCGCTGGACAACCTCGAGAGTGGAAGAGGGCCGGCCAATGTCTCCTGAAATCTTCCGTTCATCCAGCGAAGTGTTCTGGGTTCTATATCAAGTCGCCCGCTGGCACTCATGCTCGTTCAGCATCCGAACGAAAAGGGGCTTTGCGCGCCAGACCAGGGCAGGATCGCTAGGCGCAAAGTTCCAAGGATGACTGGTCGTTTGTCGGCCTACCAGGTTGAAAAAGTCGACCACTCATGTTGCGAAAGGATGAGGGCATTCTGCTGGTGCCCTCTTTCTTATCGACTTTCGTGCTCAAGGTTTGCAAAACTACTGCCCCGGCACTAAAGTTCTCCTCAGTTTCCGCCGATATGCCCTCTCAGGAGGGCAAAATGACCCCTGACTTTCCAAAACAAAACATCCTTAAATCACGCGAAAACAAGCGCTTACAAAATGTACTCACCACGCCGCGGCGACGCTCTTTCAGGAAGATAAATCTGGAGATGGCAGATCGATTTGGGCGCTGGTTGAGTGCTCAAAAATACTCCAGCTCCACCCAAGAGCGCTATTGCCGCATTGCTCGAAAACTATGTCAACATATCGGTAAAAAAGCACTTAGTTCAGTCACACCGATGGACGTCGGGGACTACCTGACGCGCAGTCTTCCATCCCATTGGGGGGATACTCCATTCGGACCAGCTCTGCGCCCTCAGATCGTTCTTCGATTTTTTATACCTCGGTGGTGTAGTCGACAGCGTGGCACCAAGATTCCTCAAATCCCGTGCTCGGATGAAGGCTCTCCCTAGAACCCTTAGCCGCGCTCAGGTCAAGAAACTGATATGCACAGCCAAACATCCACGCGATCGGGCTCTCGTTCAGCTGCTGTATTCGACAGGTTGCCGAATCGGCGAAGTTCGCACACTTCGCGTGGAATCGATCGACTTCAGGGCACGCAAATTCAAAGTCGGATCAAAGCGAAAAGATCGAATCGTCTACTTCGGGGCACACGCTGCGAAAGCACTGGGCCTGTACTTGAACGGACGACGAACCGGCTATCTGTTCCAAGACAAAATTGACCCGCAACGAGGTTACATCACATACAACAGGACGAACTGGATTGGAAGTTGGAAGGACTATCGCCCAGGCAAGAAACGCGGAACGAAACACACTAAAGGTTTGGGGAAGCGCTCCGAGGTTTCATACGCCGCCGCAGAGCGACGATTTAGAAAGTTCCTCAAAAACATTGACCTGCTACGCTGCAAACGCGATCGTCCAATGCATCGGAGCACCCTCGGCACCCTCGTAAGAGAACTCGGACGCCGGGCCGGAATTGGCAAGATTGGCCCTCATGTGTTACGTCATAGCTTTGCTACTCACCTCTTGGAGAGGGGGGCTGACATTCGGGCAATTCAGGAATTGCTCGGCCACGCGTATCTGACTTCAACTCAGGTCTACACTCGGATCAGCAACAATGCCGTTAGATCGGCTTTTCGGCGCTTCCACCCAAGAGGGTAAAACTGCAATGACTAAAGACGATAAAAAACTTCTTGACGACATCTTTCTCCAGCCCTGGTTTCTGCCTCGGCACACAGCGTTTGCAATTAAACGGATTTTGCCGCCCGAACATCGCCATCGAATGAGGTTCTACTTCGATGACTACGGATGTCTAAAGTGTGGCAAGACAGACGTGCAATATGGGTCGAACGCTCTATGCAAGCTATGTATGCAGCGGGTCAGGCTGAGGCTTTTCTTCGCTGTCAAACGACGCTGGACAGCGGCGAGCCCGGAGAATCTTCCGCGAACGTTCAAGAGAATGGCTGACGCCCAGAGATTGCTCAAGGACTTAATTCCTCACCGATAAGGTCGTTGAACCTGCGATCTCCGGATCACGGATCGGCAACGCGGGCACAGACTATTTCGGAGCGCGCCAAGCTCCGCGTAAATCATGGAACGTGTATTTTCTAGCAGAATTTGACGAAGAGCATAGTCATATCGATCAGCCAGAGTGGGAGCTGGATTCATGTAATAGCGACGATCCAAAGCTGCGATTGCAGCCAGCTGAGCTTCGTAGCGTCTACAAATCTGGTTTTCAGTTTCCATTCGGAGAGCGTACTATACGCCACATTCTGATTTTGTGATGGACGTCACAGTTTCAGCGTCAAATATTGTGGACAACTTAACCGAACAAAATAAATAACAGAGCCCAAGTGCTTCATAGATGACCATTACTGATGAGAACCCGGGCCCTCGGCTCTCAAGATGTTGGCGACAATTTGCAATCGTGAAAGGCTCGTAACTTTTCTTCCGAGTTTTAACCCTTTGCAATCTCGCCTGACCACGGAATAGGGTAATTGCCCGACGCTCGGAACAAGATAAAATTCTTGGAACTCGTCGTTAGTCTCATTGCATAGGCACAGCAACGTTACTTGGCTTTGTCCAGCACGAAGCTGAGGCAATAGCCACCGCTGGTAACCCAACGGGGTTGTACTGGACGGGCATATCAACACTGAAATCCGCAATCCGTCGGAGAAGCTTAGTACTGGCCGGTCAATTGCACACTTCCGGATTACTTTTACGTCGGAACGAAACAGCTTGCAGATATCCCGCAGCAGCCTACGACGAATCTTCTCCCGGCGAAACCGCGACTTCCACATGAGCTTGCGCATTGTGGGGTGACTGCGAAGTTGCTGCGAATAGTCGTAGCCAATCAGTTCATAAACTCGTTTCATGCTTCCGAAACGATGTACAAATGTATGAACGGCTGGCAAATCCCGAGAGCTCTCAATCATGTCCATTGAAAGCTTTTTGTTTCTTGCCACGAATTGGCGCAGGCGTATCAGCAATTCTTCGTCTGATCGGTAAAACGTCCGGTCATGACGAACTTGCTGGGCAGCGGCGAAAGTCTCAGGCCCCACAATTGGAGCAAAAGCGCCATTCCTAACCGTCCACTTGTCCGGAGGCTGCTTCACGATTTGCGTACGAAGTGGACAGGTTCTGCGGCCCAGAACTGCTTGCCCCATGTATTTCGGGTTCGTAAGGATTTCCACAATACGTTCGTAGTGCCAGGTTGATACCTTACCTGGGTGCACAATGCGCCTACGGTTAAGTTCTTGGGCTATTGCCTTCGCACCTTTCTTCTCGTCAACGCACAGACGATATATCTCGTGCACTACTGCCACTTCCTTGGCCGGGCCATGAACTAAAACCACCCGCGCGTTATCAATGCGTTCACCTTTCTCCAGTAGCCTCTTGGGGCTACCGTCCGGCGAAAGTAACATGCGGCGAAATCCATAGCCGGCAGATCCGCCAGCTCGAAAACCCTTTTCCGTCGCCAACCTTTTCGCGCGAGCGGTTCTCACCGACAGTTCTCGGCTGTATTCGGCTGCCATTAGACGCTTCAGACCTTTCAAAATAATGTTTGGCAAGGTTCCGTCATTAGCAAATGCTTCTGCGCAGTAATGAACAGGGATGCCGGCGCTCTTGCATATGAACTCGTAATATGCAGCTTCATCGGAATCTTGAAATCTTCCCCAGCGACTGACGTCATAAACAAGGATTGCCTTGAATGGCGCTTCACCGCTGACGACATCTTGGAGCAGACGGGCTAGCCCAGGTCTGCCTTTAAGGGAAAGGCCGCTCCGTCCCGGATCGTCATAACTGCGAACAACAGAGAATCCGTTAATATCGGCGTATCGCTGGTTTGCAGTAGTCTGACTCAATATCGAATATTGCTGGTGATCGGTTGACATCCTGACGTACTGAGCAGCGGGGATCGGAGAGAGGTTAGGCATATTGAGATCCCTTCCTAATCTGTGATTCTTGCAATAGTCGGAGCAGCGGCGGTGTGATTGGGTTCACAGTCGTCCGTGATCCACAAAATACGTAGCACACTCAGCTTTCGCTACCGGACTTGCTGCCTGGAAGCAACGATCCGAGCGTCGATACTCACCGCCTACCTCTAGTTGGTGAGATTCGAAAATCATGACGTTCTGCACTGCTAGGATCTGCCGCGGTTCGGTCAGGCCTTCGAGCATCGCGAGGAGCAATTGAGCCAATGTCATCGTCGGGAGTTCATCCAACCCCGGTTCGCCAAAGATAACGGATAGCGCTTTCACCATGAAAGCACGCTGAAGCAATGGGTCGATCTTCCGAAACGCATGGACGAGCGTTTTGAAAGCGCAGGTCTGCATTTCGAGCAATTCTTCCGACGTGCAGACTGATTTCTGGCTGGCACGATTACAGACACACATTTATTCTTCCTCCTATTTGCATTGTGAGTTTTTGGGATGACGTATTGAGAGCGCACCACGGGCGTGATTGCTCGTTAAATCAAAAGCAAACTAGGTTTACGAGTGGGTTTCTTTGGGTGGGTAGATCGAGAGTTCGTGCGGGTTGCCGACCAGTCGCAGTCGTAGACTGGTCATAAGGCTTTCTCCTTCATTTTGCGGAAAGAAAGGCAATTAAGTTGATTTCCGCGTCTTTCAACCTCTATCCGGATCTGCGAACGTTGTTGGAGCTACATCGTGGCCCAGCTGGTCCTGATGTGTTCTTCTGCACGATGTACCCCTCGAACGCCAGACCTACCGAATAACCGGTATTCCGATGTAGTCGAGGTTGTGACGCGACCAGATTAAGACGTCTGTCCCGTCTGTCCCGTCTGTCCTGGCCTACCCCGGCACAGGCCGTACGAGCCCCGTACACGTCTCGTTTCGCGCATAACGATTCAACCTTGGACGTTTCGACAGTTCCGGCGTGGCTCCGTTTCAAAACCGGATGCTTACCGCTATGTGCGACATGACGAATCAACTCAATTTCCTTCCTTTCTGGCGCTTAGGCGCTGAAGTTTGGCGAACAGTTTCGAGTACCTCTTGCACGCTCTGCACTCGCATCCCTCTTCGTGTGGTTGCTGGGGCGGTCGTCGGAAGTTACAGCTCTGGGGGAGGAACAGAAAAGGTAGGCGTTTAGTTTGGGGCAACGATTTGAAGCGTTGGTAACGCATTGAATCTATTGAACTTAATTATAATAGGTCCAAGCGTTTTACCAAAAGCAATTTCTTTGGTAAACCAATGATTCTTATGCTAGTTAGCTCCGATTACTGTTCTGGCATTTCTTTTTGAATCCTCCGGAGGTTCAGTGCATCGTTACGGTTACAGCCGGTGTTTTCAATGCGCCAGTATCGTTTTGACATTTTGTCAAAGGTGGCGAGAAAGGAAGGACGACCAATGTTTTCTCCTGGATGCACGTAGTAAAAATCAAACGCAAAAAGGAGCAAACATGTTGTTCGGTAAATGCAGCGTACCTGGATGTCCGGAGTTGATATCAGTTCAGAACGTGAAACTGTGCTTTAGGCACTACCAGCACGCAAAGTACAAAGAACGGCTACTTAATGCGGTACGGGTTGATCCGGCAGAGGCTCTTAAGTGTGTCTCGGCAGGCTTGAAGAACATTAAAAAGCTACGAGATGGTGGATACCTAGACCAGATCGAGTTTGCGTCGATGCAGCACACTTTACTCGGCGTCTCAAATCGGCTGATCGGTATTACGAGTAATGACTTCGACACGCAGGAAATGGCTGCTGCTGATGAAGCGTACTCACAAAGACTGATCGCGGCCGGCGCTGTCGAAGCTGAATCGCCGGAAGAGGCAAGAATGATTCTTGAGGCTCGCCGAGCGCAACAGTTAACGGCAAGCGAGAAGCCGAAACTGACAACCGGCGAGAAGCCCGAGTGCGACAAGAAGCAGGAGGGCGATAAGATCGAAGCAGCTTAAACATTATCTGTACTCAAAATACTGGTCTACCTACACAGACCTCATCCTTGGTGGATGGGGTCTTTTTCTGCCCCGCCGGTTAGCCCAGGTCCATCGGTATAAATGAACGTGGGTCGGCTGGCCGGAGGCCGTTCTTACCAGTCCAGCAACAACGGTATATAGGGGTAACGGACTCGCTGACGGGACTACCAAGAACGAGGATCTGGCGGGGCCGACATTAGAAAGAGCACCGAGCGCCTAAGGCTGGAATACGCACTAGGAGCTGAGAGGGGACAAACGATATACGTGTGCCACTTGGCGGAACTAGCTAATCCATTGAGACGAAAAGGTTAACTGCTAGATTATCGAGGAAATTATGGAAATCAAAGGACAGTTCGAATATCAACAACGATCAGATTATGAATGGATGATCAGAAAGTACCAGAACGAGGAAGGACTACCATCACGACGTTCCAGTCATATGGCAGCAATGCTAGATACCATTCCATGGCAACTGTTTCTAACAATTCGAGGGGATAGAGGACCGGTAAGGTTGAGACAGGTAATACAGGAGTTCCGTGGCAATTGCGAGAGATCGTTCAGGCACCGATGACGATGGTTTACAGCTTGGAATCCAATCCGTATTGGCACGCTCATGCTTGCGTTGCTAGTTCTTGCAAGTTGGGGAATTGGAATTTCAGTTTCTGCCATCGTGTTCTACAAAACTTGGTTGGTAGCGATCCAGACGATTACGATCTTCAGCCTTACGATGCCAGTCAGTGTGGGTTGGCTTACGTCCTGAAGACGATTGACCACAATTGGGATGACCGTAGCGAGTGGGATTTGATAACTGCCACCTGTTCATTCAACCTGATGGGCAGGATAAACGATGGCGTCGTCGTATCCGGCGACATCAGGAACGATTAGCGGCAGCGAAATAATCGACGGATTGTCAGATCGCATCTGGACAATTTTCGAACCTTGGGCTAGCGTCGCACCGCTTGAAAAGGGCGTCAGCTTTTCAGAGTTGATGCTACTTCTTCTGCCAGCGCTTGGCGTTCCTGTTCAGATATGTCTTGAGGAGCGGAGCCATACTTCTTCATAGTTTCCAATTGTTTGTCAACATATTGCTTAGCGACTTCCATTCTTTCCTCGTGGCTCATTGTTCCTCCTCCGGTAGATTCTTGAAATAACTGTCGATCATATATTCGGCGTATGCTTCGCGATAGTGTTTGAAGCGGGACTTTGTTTCTTCCTGGTGTTTTCTAAGGGTCTCGTTAGTCTCCAGCATTGGCGTAAGAACTTTTAACACGTCGTCTTGCCGAGGTGGCTCCCGCGGCAAACGTGTTCCTTCGTCACTTGATACGCATTGCCCGTGACTTCCATCCATTCCGCTTTGTGTTTCTCGAACAACTTGTCAAACTTCTTATCGTGCAGCTCAAGTAGTTTGGATTCCGTAAGGCTCAATCTGGTTTCCCTTCTAGGGGAAGAAGGCGAGTACAGCAGAGATTATGGCGTATCTCTGGTAAGGGCAAGAACGATTTTCAACATCAGCAGTGTGTGGCCGGCTTCCCATTCTCCACCCTGAAGAGCATCGATACACATCCAGGCCGCTGTGAGGGAAACTATTATGGGAATCAATCCTGCCACTGCCAGCCAACTGTACTTATCCCCTGCCCTGCTTCCCTCAAATGATTCCGCTTTTGTCGCGAGAAACCCAGCAAATACCAGGACCAACCCAGCGACTGCAATATCGCTACCAAGAGCCGCGAGAATCACATCTCGTTCCATTCATCGAAGCATAGCACGAACGTGCGCTTCTCTCCTCAGCGCTAGTCTGCTATAACGATCTCGCTTCTCCCAGAAAGCGAGGCACGGCTATGCCAAGCGTGCTGGATCTAATCACTGTGGCGATTCAGAAAAAGATGATAGTCACAGCGACATACCAAGGGTTAGTAAGGGTCATGTGTCCGCACGTAGTCGGATATAAGAGCAATAAAAAAGGACAAGAATTAAATGCTCTGTTCTTTCAGTTCGCCGGAGAGAGCAAAAGTGGGCTGCCTCCGGGCGGACAATGGAGATGCATTGACCTTGATCAATTGGCGAACGTTTCCACAGCGCCTGGAGAGTGGCACACGGGACCAGATCACTCAAGGCCACAAACGTGCGTGGATCATATCCTCGCCGAAGTTGTGTTTTAGCTGGCGATTCGAGCTAAGCGGCTCTCTTGACCATTCTTGAGAGCCGCATATTCTTCAGCTCTTTCCCGCGCATCAGGGCCAGAGAATATTGTCACGTAAACCTTGCCTTCATTGTCGAAATCTATGGCTTCAACGCGCCAATCCCCGCGATTGTGCTTATCCTCGAAGCATTCCCAATTCATAAGAACCCCCAGTAGATTGAACCGGGAGATTCTGCCCCAGAGAACAGGTTCCGGTCAATAGAGCATTTCCGGCGACACCGGAAACGTCGGGAACTATCTCACACCTCACCCCTAGGCGACAGCACCGAGAATAAAAAAGAAAGCTAGAGTGAAGCGCAGAAAGATTGACGATGTCGGAAACCGCCTAGGCAGAGAATGGAAGCCCAAATGTGCAGCGCAACTCGAACAAACAAAAGGGAATAGGCAGACTTGGAGAGAACCATGGAGGGTGGTGTAGACCTGGCATTATCGGTAGCCCCGCGCGATTGCGCCTATCTACTTACGTCACAGTTTTACAGAAGATAGGCAAGGAGGATTGAGGGAACGAAAGCGCTGAGAAAGAAAGGCCCCGCCTAGCGGCAGGAGCTTTCTTCTAAATGCAACTACGCTGATGCGGTCTGCAACTGAGCCTCCACTGCGGCGTCTGTTTTCTGCTTCTTGGTCGTCACGGTTTCCTTGGCTGCCGGGGTTGGTGGCGGTGCAGGTGCAGCAGCCTTTTTCTTGTCGCGATCGTTCTGTTTGGTGAACAGCGCCAACCCATCAATCGCCGCGTCGAAAGCTTTGGCGTAGCTCCGCAGTTCGAGCACCGTGATCCCACCAGTCGGTCCGATCTGAACCGTCGGCCAGCCTGCATCAACAACGATGAGTTTGAACTTGCCATCATCCCTGATCGTCATCGTGCCGAGGTCCACCTTCTTCGCTGTCCATGCAGCCTTGAGCTTGTTGATCATTTCTGATTGCTTGCTGCTGCTGGGCGTCGGCAATGGCTGTGCTGCTGGCTTTGCAGGTGACGCTGCTGGCTTCGGCTGCTCGGCTACTGGTTGTGGTTGAACTGCTGGAGCCGCGGTCTTGGCTCGCTCTGCTGCTTGCTTCTGTGCTTTGTTCTGTCCCATGACGTTACCTTCCTCTCTTTGATTTGGATTCACTCTCTTGAACGGGAACTGCTTGTTGATGTGCTCCTGAAATAAGCTGCCCTTGCTCTTTGCTTCCATCAGTTGGTTGAACAGCCTAGAAGGCACGCCGAAGTAATCGTAGGTCGCGCCTTCAAGGAACCTAATCCTGAGGGTGCTCGACTGCTCGTCGTAGCCCACAGCGGCGATGTTAGTTGACTTAACGTTCTGTAGCTCGATCTGCATCAACCATCATCTCCTTTCTACTCAGCAACTTATAGACTCATTATAATTATCAGTCCCGTAGCTCACCTACC
Organism: Terriglobia bacterium; assembly: GCA_963823085.1. GTDB lineage: Bacteria > Acidobacteriota > Terriglobia > Terriglobales > Acidobacteriaceae > Sulfotelmatobacter. Next base: position 16,516 of record CAWGKF010000007.1, read on the forward strand.
TCTTTCTCAGAGAAGGTCCAACTATATGGCCGTAGTTATCACTAAGTTGCACCGCTAGGTATAACGATTCACAGATTATTCACAGCAGAAATAGACAGTGCTTGACTTACTAATTGGCAGTGCTTAGCGTTGCTGGCATTGGCAGGACGAGCGAGGCGGGAGATTGACGGTACGTGATGGGAGACGTATCAATATTGAAACGAACAAAAGTTAACTGCCAAGGCGCGGGATCATCATGGCCCCTTACCATAGAGCATTTTGGTCCCTCAGATGCCGCGATCCTATAGCTGTGAATTTTCTCAGTCAAGGTTGGATGGACATCACTTGCCTGTGGAAAACTTTCTCACTCCCGCTTTGGCTCGTAGACCCGCGTTTATAGCGGACCAAACGATTCCATATAATCGCGCGCACCTCACACTTTTTTGAACGATCAGAGCCGTCAGTTCGGTTTCTGGCATCCTCCCCAGACTTACTGCGTCCCGTAACTCGGGTGCTATACACCCGCCCATGAAGTTCAAAGTTCTGCAAGAAAATCTCCGTAAGATCCTTTGGGACCGTATTGAAGCCGGAGAATTAACGGGACTCCGCCTTGCCGAACAGACCGGGTTCAAACAAGCTCATATCTCCAACTTTTTCAATCGCAAACGCGGACTCAGCCTCAAGCTCGATGCCCGCGACGGTTTGGCCATGCATCCTCGCCTTGCCCCCGGGGCCACGCTCCTGATCGACCGTCATTACACCTCACTTAGGCCTTACCGCAACGGTGAATTGAATATGTACGCTGTTCTGAAAAACGATAATTGTCTCGTGCGTTACGTCGAACTGGCGGAAAATGACCTGATCCTTCGCCCGTACCACCGTGGAAGAGAGGCGCTTTAGCGCCGCGTAAGAGTCGAAAAGACAGCCGTGCTTAGCCCACGCTTTTTGCTGAGCTCTGACGGCACGGCTGTAAAGCTCGGTGACTTCTCCTCGTCTAACGCGGCGCTAAAGCGCCGCTCTTCCATCCGGCAGTGTATGCGACGGAATCCGCGACCCGGGTTCATTGGGCCACCAAAGTTCAAAAACCCCACTTCTTGCGCAAAGAACGCGTGAGAAATGGGGCACTCTTCTGTGTCGTTGGCGATTTCAGCCGTTGACCAAGGCCATCATGTGTTCGGGATAGCGCTGACCGGCGGCGGCGTTGGCAGGAAAGACTTCGTCCAGGCGGGCGAGGTCCTCCTGCGAGAGATTCAAGGACGCGGCTTCGGCGTTTTCTTCCAGATATTTTCTGCGCTTGGTGCCCGGAATGGGGACGATGTCGTCTCCTTGCGCCATCACCCAGGCGAGAGCGAGCTGCGACGGCTTGCATCCTTTTTCGACGGCGAGTTCGTTGACCTTGTGAACGAGGTCGAGATTCTTCTGGAAATTTTCGCCTTGGAAGCGGGGAGAGTTTCGGCGGTAATCGTCGGGAGCGAGATCTTCAAAGCGCTGGATTTGTCCGGTGAGGAATCCGCGGCCGAGCGGACTGTAGGCGACGAAGCCGATGCCGAGTTCGCGGCAGGTGTCGAGCACGCCATTGGATTCGGGATCGCGTGTCCAGAGAGAGTATTCGGTCTGCAGCGCGGTGATGGGATGGACTTTCATGGCGCGGCGAAGAGTTTCCGGGCTGGCTTCGGAGAGACCGAGGAAGCGGACCTTGCCTTCGCGGACGAGTTCGGCCATCGCTCCGACCGTGTCTTCGATGGGGGTATTGGGATCGACGCGGTGCTGGTAGTAGAGGTCGATGGTTTCGACTCCGAGGCGGCGAAGGCTGGCCTCGCAGGATTTGCGGACGTAGTCGGGCTTCCCGCTCACGCCGCGAACGTTCGGGTTCGCGGGGTCGCGGACGATGCCGAACTTGGTGGCGAGGATGACCTGGTCGCGTTTGCCTTTGATGGCGCGTCCGACGAGTTCTTCGTTTTTGTGCGGACCGTAGACGTCGGCAGTGTCGAGAAAGAAAATCCCGATTTCAAGGGCGCGGTGAATGGTGGCGATGGATTCGGCATCGTCGCCGGGACCATAAAATTCCGACATGCCCATACAGCCGAGACCCTCTGCTGAGACCCGGAGGCCGGTGTGTCCGAGATTACGAGTTTGCATGATGACTCCTTATTAAGGCGCTAATTAAGAAGATGCGTGGGAGTAGGCATGGGTTTCGGGGAAAGCCACGGCTGAAGCCCTTTGTTTCTGCCTAGCGGTGACGCGTCAGCGCGGCCGGCGGTGCTGAGGGCGCTTCACAAACATGATGCTGCGGAGGCGCTGCCGGCGGTGCAGAGGTCCTTCGGCACGCTGTTCGCGCGCCTCAGGATGACAAGATGTTTTAGGGAGAGATGCGGATGCGGGGTTTTTGGGCTGGAAGGACTTCGCCGATTTGAACGGCGGGAACTCCGGCTTGGATCAGAGCTTGGGTGAGGGCTTCGCCATCGGGAGTGCAGATGAAGAGACCTCCGGCGGTTTGCGGATCGTAGAGGATGGTGCGGAGATCATCGGGGACTTGTTCGTCGTATTCCACCAGGCATTCGGCGAAGTTACGGTTGTTGGTAAGGCCTCCGGGAATGTGGCCGGCGTGGATGCAGTCGAGGGCGCCTTCGAGGAGCGGGACTTTGCTGGCTTGGATGTTCATTGACACGTCGGAGGCGAGCAGGATTTCGCGAGCGTGGCCGATGAGGCCGAAGCCGGTGATGTCGGTCATTGAGGAAACTCTGAAGCTGGCTTCCGGCTCTCGGCTCCCGGCTTCGGGCTGGGTTGATATGGGATGGGAAGGCGCTGTCGAGCTTTGCTCGACCGGACGGCCGGGGGCGGCCGTCCCCACATGGCCCCTTGACGCCTCCCTTTCGCCCGGCGGGGCGGACGAAGGCGTCCGCCCCCACACGAGCATCTTGAGCGAATGTGCTGATGATTACTTCTGCTGCCTTCTTGTTCAGGGTCGTCATGGACGCGACGGCAGCGTCAATCCAGCTCTGCTCTGCTTTTCCTTTCTTGATCGCCGTCGAGATCACGCCCGTGCCGAGTGCTTTGGTGAGGATCAGCTTGTCTCCCGGTTTGGCGCCATGATTTTGCAAGAATTCTTTTCGGATGGATCAACCCGTGACGGAATATCCGAATTTCGTTTCTTCGTCGCGGATGCTGTGGCCGCCGATCACGGTGCATCCGGCTTCGATCATCTTCGACAATCCCCCGGCCAGGATGCGTTCGAGAATTTCGAGATCGGCTTTATCGGGGAAGCAGACGAGGGCGAGCGCGGTGAGCGGACGGCCTCCCATGGCATAGACATCGCTGAGCGAGTTCGTCGCGGCGATCTGGCCGAAGGTGTAAGGGTTATCAACGATGGGAGTGAAGAAGTCGACCGTCTGGACGAGCGCCTGGTCGGGGCTGAGTTGATACACTCCGGCGTCGTCGGCGTGATCGAAGCCGACTAGAACGTTGGGGTCGTGTTGCCGGGCTAATTTCCCAAGCACTTTGTCCAGCGCCGCTGGACTCAGCTTGGACGCTCAACCCGCGGCTTTTACCGACTCCGTGAGGCGAAATGGTTTCGTTTCAGGCACGGAGTTCATTGTAGCGGAGGCTTCAGGCGGAGGCTAAAGCCCCCGTTAAATATGGGCTGGACGCGGCGCTGAAGCGCCGCTCTTCCACCTGTCGCTGAGCGTCGGCCTTCCACCGGTCGCTAAAGCGTCGCCTTTCCACGGTGGCGCGGCGGTCAGTTGCCATGCGTGGAATAAACATTCGTATAGTAATTGCCATCTGGTGACTTTCGATATCGCTCGCGCTTGCGATCAGCGCAATTCATCGCGGTATCTCCGTTCTGATGATGAGTACAAAGCGCGGGCGGAGGAGCACCGTATGCGATGGCTTGGGGCTTGTTTCTTCGGAATGCTGGTGATTAGTAATGTCTTCGCGCAGAGCGTGGCGCCTGCGCCTCATCCTTCCAGCGAGGCCCGCGTGGTGCGGGTGCAGATCGGATACATCTGCGGATGGTGCGGCGGCCTCGCCTACCGCACAGACTTGCTCACTGTGGAGCGAACGTTCGTTCGTCATGAATTGACGGACTCGACTAATACGAAGAAGCTTCCGAATAGAAGAGAGAGGCGCGCCATCACCCGGCGAGAGTGGGAGACTCTCGTGCGCTCAATCGACGCCAACGCGCTCAGAGCCGTGCCGCAGGAAAAAGGCTGTCGTCCGTGCATCGATCAGCCGGACTCGTGGGCAGTGGTGGAATATAGCGATGGTAGCCAGATTTCGGTTCATTATTGGCCCGGTCGTCAACCAGCGCCAGTGAAAGCACTGAAAATCCCGGGTCTCGCCGTGACGATTTTTCCGTAGGAACTCAGGTGAGTCGATCTATTGGCGCGCGCTATGGCTGCCGGTGGAAGTCGAAGTTCGTGGTTGTGCCTGCGTCTTTGTTCTCGAAGACGACGTGAAGCGTCTTGCCGTCGGGGTCGGCTGTCATGCGGGAGACGCTCAGGATTTTGTCCTTGCGTTTGTGGGTAAGTTCGACTGTGTTCGGGTTCAACAGTCTCGCTGAGACCAATGTCTGACCGGGATCGTCTTCGACTGAATAAAATTTACCGTCGAACTTCGCGTCGAATTTCTCGCCGAGCGGAGTTTCTGCGCTGAATCCTTCTGGTGTGCACTTGTACGTGATCACGGAACCATTGCCGGAGCGGCGGACGAGGTAGGCGCGCCAGCTTCCGGAAATCAAGTGAGAGCCGGCTGGCGGCTTATCGAGTCTGTGATAAAGGGTGTCGATGGTGACAGGATCCGCTTCAGTAGTATCGGTGACTATCTGGGTCAAAGTGTCGCCATCGGGCGAGACCTCGTCGAACTCGTTCAGCATGGTCTTGGAGGCTTTTTTCGGAATGATTTCGACGGTGTGCGAGTCGAGGGCCTGGACGTTAACGGTATCCCAGTAATCGGCGGCGGGAACTTTGTGATCGGCCCCGTCTGCTTTGACGTCCACGTTCACGATGCATCCGGAGCAGTGAAACATCCCTTGGGCCAGCAAGTATTCGATTGGCTTCTGAGGAAGCGCAGGATCTAGCGCCCATGTGCCATCGAATGGACTCTGGGCGAGTGAGATGATCGGAGCCAGAAGCAGCAGAATGAGGAGAACTTTCATCAAGGGCCAATGAGGAATGCTCGACATCATAGCGCCGATTCCCAAACTGATAGCTACTTCGTGGTCACGTCGGTGATGCGGATGTCGGGATATTGGTGGTTCCACTGGGCTGAGATGCTATCGAAGGTCAGACGGAAGGGCTCGGACTGTCCCGGACCGAGAGGCGCGACATTGAGATCGACCGGTTCGTTATAGGCTCCGTTGTTGCGGAAGAGACGCAGAGGCAGTTCTTCGCGCTGGGCAAGTTGTCCCATGGAGTCGAGGAAGTTGACTTCGACCATCACGCGAGTGACCGTCTTGTTGCTGGTGTTGGTGATGGTGCCGTCGATGTAGCTGACGGTGGCTCCGATAAAGTTTTCCGCAGCGGACATTTTGAAATCGGAGAGCTTGAGTTGCGCGATGTAGGGCGATGGGAGCGCGACTTTTTTCGGCGGCTCGCGCAGGAAAAAAGCGGCAGCCAGCGCGATTCCGATCACGACCACGACGGCGCCGATAATGATGAGGCGGCTATTGTCGCGTTCTTCGACGACGGGAGTTGGCTGGCCGAGGGTGCCCATGGGGAAATTGTAGGCTGTTAAGAAGTGGATGTCGATTTTGCCATGCCGCGGCGCTGAAGCGCCGCGCTTTCCGCGATACATTTTCCTCTAGGGGAGAGGGACGGGTCCGAGATAGCCCTATTCACTGCATCTTGAGCGGTCAAGTTTCGTACGGTCCTTCGGCGCGCGCTGCTCGCGCGCCTCAGGATGACATGCTTTATGCGTCGCGAGCCTGCAGCAGCTTGGCCGCGTTCTGGTGATAGACGCGTTGCAGAATTTCGTCATTCAAGCCCAGTCCGTTGAGCGGCCAGTGATATCCGAACTGGTCGATTTCATAAAAATGCTCGTCCTGCGATTCGAGAATGCGGAAGGTGGTGCGGTACATCTGCTGATCGAAGCCCATATCGGTGCCGTAGACCAGGCGGTCGGCGTACTTCGCATAGAACTGCGCGGCGAAGCGCGGGATCGGCGCAGTCTCGGCGTATCGGGCTGAAATATCAGCATAAAGATTGGGATTCCGGTCGAAGGCTTCGCCGAGGTGCGTGAGATCGTAATCGAGATTGGCGAAGTGGCAGGCAACGAACGTGGTGTTGCGATGCCGGGCGGCGGTGCGCTCGAGGATATCGACCATGCCGGTGAGCTTGACGATGTTCGGCTGATTGTCGAGGCGCCATTCGAAGGCGTTCATCAGGCCGTCGTTGTGCTTGTCCATGGGCTGGTACATCCAGATCGGGTCGGCGACGTGGAGGCTGATGGGCATATGCAGTTCGGCGGCCTTTTCCCAGATCGCGTCGACGCGCGGATCGTCGGGATGCAGACCCGGCGCGGAGGATTTTCCGGAGCGCAGGCCCTGTCCTTTATCGTGAATTTCGCCGATGCCTTTCGCGCCTTTTTCTTGCCGCGCTCAAGCTCTTTGACGGCTGAATCGGGGAAGGCTGCGGTTTTGTATCCGGTGAAATCGAGGCCGCACCAGACTTCGAAGCGGTCGGGATACTTCGAGTATTTGGCGTAAAAATCGTCGAACGCTTTGCCGGTGGTCATGGTGAGGATCATGGTCTTTTCGACATTGACCTCGTCCATATTTTTGAGCCACGTAGTAATTTCGGTGTCGGTCTTGGGATATGGGTGCGAGTGCATGTCGATGATCGGAAACTTCGCTTTGTCGACGTGCGTGACCGGGACTTTGTGGATCGAGACCGGGCGGTAGTCTTTGAGAAGGATGGTGTTCGGGCTGGGTGCGGCTGTTGTGGGAGTGGTTTTCTTCTCTTTCTCGTGGCGATCTTTTTCTTGGGCCGCGAAGGTGGAAGCAGGAAGAGCGAGCGCGAGTCCGGCTGCGTTTGCGGATTTCAGAAATGAGCGGCGGTTCATGAGTGCTCCCGTGTGACGATCGACTCTACGAACGCCAGATTATATGCCTCGGTTGGAGGAGTGGTCCTTTCAGGAGTGCTTGATTTTCGCGCTGTGAGAGCGGGCAGGTGCTCGGAGCCGCTCAGAATTCAAAAAAACCAAGCTGCAAGAGGCATGCGTTTGAAGTATTTTTTGCAGACATTTTGGCGGTGGGGGTCGTACGGTCCTTCAGCGCGCACTTCGCTTGCGCTTCAGGACGACAAGTTTTTGCTTGGTATGCGCTCGCTCCGCTCGCTGGACAGCCGAAGGCGGCTGTCCCCACATAAGATTTGATGGACGAATGCGTCCGCCCTTACACGAGATTATTCGCCGCCGACGGTGAGGCCGTCGATGCGGAGAGTCGGCGCCGCGACCGAGCCGCGGAATTCGAGATCGCTTGCGATTTCGGAGATGTTGAAGAAAAGGTCTTTTAGATTTCCCGCGACCGTAATTTCTTCGACTGGATACGTGAGTTCGCCGCCAGAGATCCAGAGGCCGGAGGCGCCGCGCGAATAGTCGCCGGTGACGAGATTTACTCCTTGGCCAAGGAACTCGGTTACGTAGAGGCCTTCTTTGATTCCGGCGATCAGATCCTTCGGGGTCTTCGAACCCGGCTGCAGGAAATAGTTTCCCGGACCGATGCCCGGAGTGCCGGCCAGTCCACGCGCGGCATTTCCCGTCGTCTGCATGCCCAGCTTTTTTGCTGTGTAGGTGTTCAGCAGGTAAGACTTCAGCACGCCGTTTTCAATGACGATAGTGCGCCGCGTGGGAATGCCTTCGCCATCGAAGGGACTGGTGCCGAAGCCGCCGGGGATCGTGCCGTCGTCGATGATGTTGACATTGTCTCCGGCGATTTTCTGGCCAAGCTTTCCGGCAAGAAAACTGGCGCCGCGGTAAACCGAGTCCCCGTTGATGCCTTCGAAAATGTGCTCGAGGATCGAAGTCGAGACCATGGGATCGAAGACAATGGGGACTTTTGCAGTCTTGGCTTTGCGCGCTCCGAGGCGGCGTAGCGTGCGTTCGGCGGCGATGCGTCCAACTTTTTCGGGAGCGTCGAGTTTTTTCAGAGTGCGCGCGACCGAGTACCAGTAGTCGCGCTGCATTGCTCCATCATCGGTTTGCGCGATAGGCACGGCGGCCGTGGAGCAATAGGAGCGCTTGTATTCGCCAACGAATCCGTGGGAGTTGGCGAGAACTTTGTGTCCCGTCGCGGCGTCGAAAGATCCGCCGTCGGAGTTCTTGATGCGCGGGTCGAAATCGAGTGCGGCCTTTTCGGCACGACGGGCATAATCGATGCGGTCGGCGCCGGGAAGCGAGTAGACGTCTTCGTGGTACAGATCTAGATCGCCGGTGAGTTGGCCGAGTTGGTCGGCTGCGGGGATTCCTCCGAATGGGTCTTCGGAAGTGATCTTGGCGAGTTCGAGCGCGGACTTTACCATGCGGTCGAGGCCTGCTTTGGAAAAGTCGGAGGAATAGGTCGAGGCGGCGCGCTGTCCGAAGAAGACGCGGACTCCGATAGATTTCGATCCGGATTCTTTCAGGGTCTCAACCTGGCCGAGGCGGACGAGCGTAGAGAATTCATCGCCTTCGCGGACGACGCATTCGGCGGCGGTGGCTCCGCCGGCCATGGCGCGGGCGACGATATCTTGGGCGATTTCTCTTAAGTCAGTTTCGAGTTTCAGGTTTCGAGTTTCGAGTTCAGTTGGGGTCATAGGAAATCTTTATCAAAAAGGCGCAGGAGATACGGACTGTAATGACGTTTATCGGCCATCATTTGGCGTAATAGAGCTCATGGTCAGAGTCGGGGCACTTTACGATTATGGGTCCCATCTCAATCACCTTTCCGATCCCTTCCGGCGGGAAGCTGGCGCCTCCCACCTGCCTTCCTTGGGCATCATTCAGAAAATCGAGAAAAGGCTCAAAGTCCATGTACCCGTTTTCCCTGTCTACACTCCATTTTCCGGTTAACCGATTAGTTGCGCTCTCGTGTGTTTCCACGATTTGTTCAAAGGAATGATCTTGTTTAACCACGAGAGTCACTATCACGCAGGAAGCATCGGCACGGTAAGTACCTACGAGTCTCGATTCATTAGTCGTTCGACATGCCAAACACGACAGAAGGAGCACGGAAAGGCAGGTCTCGTGAGATACCCGCGACGTCCATGAACATCGATCGGTCAATCGATCCGCCGTGTCAAGCACAACCTGAAGGTCAGGGACTAAAAGCCCACATCTTCAAATCGCTAAAGCGGCGCTGAAGCGCCGCTCTTCCACTCGAACGTACGGCGCGGCTGAAGCCGCGCCCTTTCAAAGATGCCTATCGCATCAGCAATACCTACTGCATGAATCCGCCGGGATCTTTCCTGGCGGTGCCGCCTACCGTCAGGCGATCTACTTTTAATGTTGGGATGCCTACGCCTACTGGGACCGCCTGGCCGTCTTTGCCGCAGGTGCCTACGCCTTCGTCCAACTTCAGGTCGTTGCCGACCATGCTGACTCGCGTCAGGACGTCCGGGCCGTTGCCAATCAGCGTGGCGCCTTTGATCGGGGCGGTGATCTTGCCGTCTTCGATCATGTACGCCTCGCTGGCGGAGAAGACGAATTTCCCGTTGGTGATGTCGACCTGTCCTCCGCCGAAGTTGACGGCATAGACTCCGTGTTTCACGGAACGAATGATGTCTTCCGGATTGTCCTGACCGGCCAGCATGTACGTATTTGTCATACGGGGCATCGGAATGTGCTCGTAGCTTTCGCGGCGTCCATTGCCGGTGTCGGCGATGCCCATGAGGCGCGACGAAAGCTTGTCGCTGAGATAGCCTTTCAGAATTCCTTTTTCGATCAGGACTGTTTCCTGCGTGGGTTCGCCTTCGTCGTCGACATTGAGCGATCCGCGACGCCACGGCATGGTTCCGTTATCTACGACCGTGCATTTTTCGCTGGCTACGCGCTTGCCTATCAGACCCGCGAAGGCGGAGGTCTTCTTACGATTGAAGTCGGCTTCGAGTCCGTGGCCGACGGCTTCGTGCAGCAGGACGCCGGGCCATCCAGGGCCGAGGACGACTTCCATATCTCCGGCGGGAGCTTCGCGGGCATCGAGTTGCAGGATTGCCTGACGGGCCGATTCCTTGGCAAAAAATTCGGGGTTCTTATCGCCGAAAAAGAAGTCGAGGGCGACGCGGCCTCCGCCGCCGGAAGAGCCGCGAGCAGAGTTATTTTCAGTCTTGGCGATGCAGCTCACGTTCATGCGAGCCAACGGCTGCGAGTCTTCGGCGAAGGTGCCGTCGGATGCGACGACCAAAATGTTACGGAGCTCGTCGCCATAGCTGGCGCGCACTTCTTTGATGCGTGGATCGTAGGCGCGGGCGGCTTTGTCAGCACGCATCACGAGTTCCACTTTCGCGCTAATTTCGGCGTCGACACTCGGCAGAGTTACGGGATAAAGGCTGCGCGCGGCGGACTTCTGAAATCCGGTGACCGTGGTTTTCGCCGGGGCGCTCGCGATCAGGGCGGCGGTGCGCGCGGCGTGCAGAATGCGGGCGGAGGAAAGATCGTCAGTATAGGCGTACCCGGTGCGCTCGCCAGAGACGACGCGGACTCCGCATCCGGCGGAGATGCCTTGGCTCGCCGACTTGATCATGGATTCGTCCATGGAAAGCGAGGTCGATGACAGGTACTCAAAGTAGAGGTCGGCATAGTCGCCTCCGGCGGAAAGCGCAGCGGCGAGGTAACGCTCGAGATCGTGCTCGGTCAGGCCGTAATGTTCGAAGAAAAAGCGTGCTTTATCGTTGTATTTATCCACGTTAATTAGATGCCGGCGAGTGCGGTGTGGACTCGGGCGGCGAGTACTCCCTGGCTTCATTATCCCACAGGCATTTAGGCAGATGCAGGCACAAAGCTTCACCACGGAGGGCACAGGAGGTAGAAAGGAGAGCGGGTCGAAATTTGCTGGACGGGACCCATTCGACTCCCCTCGTTCCTCGGGTCACTCAGGGCGGGCTAACGAGGCGGCTGCCGTCCACATATGGCCTCCAGCACCGGCCTTGATTTCCACATGCATGGATGTTCATCCGTCACAGACTTCGAGCGCGGGCAGCGCGCACAATAGCGGCATGACTCCGGAGTCGCTGACGCGCACGGTGCAGGAATTCTTGAGCGAGGCTTCGAGCGCGGTCGTGCTCGAAAGTGGCGCTGTGATGTTTGATCTGGCGCAGGCCAAGTATTCGATCTCGGGCGAGTACAACAAGTGCCTGCTGCACCTGTGGTCGTCGGAGCGGAATACGGTGCGGCGAGTGCTCGACGCGGAGTTGAAGAACGGGACACTACGCTTGGCGGTGATGCGATTGGGGCAGACGCGTCCGACGAAGCTGGAGATTTGCCGGGAGCGCGACCGAAGGTCGCCTACGGTGAAGCGGGCGGCGCGAACTGCTTATGAACCCAGGTTACGTCGGGCGATTGAAAGACATTTTCCCGGGTTAGCGATCTCGCGGCTGACGACAGGAGTGGATCTGGAGAAATCGTTTGGCCCGATCTACGCGCGCGGACTGCTGCGGCAAGGGCAGACAGCTTTCGCAGTGTTGGGCGTGAACGGTTCTGAGTTACAGAGTTCGATCGATGCGGCGTTGACGTTCGGGATTTTATGGCTGGATGCGTGCCGTCAAAATCCCCACCCTGTCGCACAAAACGCGACAAGGGTGGGGCAACCTCGGGATGTATTGGTCGAAGGCCTGATTCTGTTTGTGCCTGTTGAAATGTTCGGCGCTTGGTGCGGGAGCGAATGGCGAATCTGAATCGCGAGGCGGCGAAGTGGCGGCTGTTTGAATTCGATGAGCGTCACGACGCGGTGGTCGAGGTCGACTGCACCGACCGCGGAAACGTTGCGACAAGGCTGGTACATGCGACGAATGAGACCGCGGCGCTGGAGCGGTTTGCAGAGTCGATTGCCCGGATTCAAACGATCCTGCCGAATTGCGAGGTTGCGGTGTTGTCTCCGGCGGAGATTGCATTTCGCTGGCGAGGCTTGGAGTTTGCCCGGGCGCGCATGGGGGCTGAGGCGATCACGTTTCAAAGCAGGCAAGAGATTGTGTTCGGCGTCGGAGCCGAGGAACGCGTCCTGGAAGATCGCAACTGGAGTTTCTTCGTGCAATTGCTGGCAGCGTTGCGCGAGGCACGGCATCCATATGGGCCGCGCGGGGATCGGTTGTTTCGGATGCATCCGGAGCGATGGCTGGAGTCTTTGGTGCGGGCTGATGTCAGCGTGATTGATGAGCGGCTCGAGCCAGAGTCCGTGTATTCGCAGGTGCCGGCATTTTCGGCGGCCGACCGGGCCATGATCGACGTGCTCACGTTGACGCGCGAAGGACGGCTGGCCGTGGTTGAGTTGAAGGCGGATGAAGACATTCATCTGCCGCTGCAAGGGCTGGATTATTGGGCGCGGGTGCAGTGGCATCAGAGGCGCGGGGAGTTTTTGAAGTATGGATACTTTGGGGGACGCGAGTTGGCGGAAGAATCGCCGCTGCTCTTTTTGGTCGCACCGGCGTTGCATGTGCATCCCGCGACGGACGTCATTTTGCGGTACATCTCGCCGGAGATTGAGTGGGCCTTCGTGGGCATTGACGAGCGCTGGAGAGAGGGAGTGAAAGTCGTGTTCCGAAAGCGGGCTCACCACGCAGACAGCGGGGCGCGGAGGAACCCGGGGTACGGGCGTTCCTATTGCCATGCCTGCGTAACGTTTTTCCGCGATGGTGTTTTTTTACCGAAGATCAAAATCCCCACTTCTGGCAAAACCGGTCAGGAATGGGGCCCCCGCTTCATTTGTCCCAGGCTCCGAGTAGGCGGCGCACGTCGATCAACTGCGCAATGTGGTACGCGTTGTGATCGGCGAGCAGCAGAGCTTCCCGCAAGATTGTTTGTCCATCTCCCCACGCGATCTTCGCGAACAGATCCGTCTTTGGACTCTTCACGAGATCCTGCATGGCTTTCATATCCGACTCGAATTGGTTGACGCTCTTCGTCCAGGCATCTGCGCTCGGCGGCGCTTCATTCTTCGGCCAGTAACCTTCGGGCCACTTCGGGGATTCGTGCTTTTCGGCGCGACTGAATTCGAGAATGTCGTGTTGGGCGATGCGGAGATGTTCGAGCAGCATCCACGGAGAGTGCGGAAAGTTGTCGGGCTTGGTCCCGTGGAGTTTGGACGGCAGATCTTTGATGGCGTCTTCGAAGGTGACGTGGGCCTGGCCTCCTTTGAGGAGAGCGATCAGGTGTTCGCGTAGAGATTGGTTTGCGTCTTGCGGCATGGAATCCTCCGCGAGATTGGATGCTTTGATCTGACTGGAAGGAGCGGAGCGAGATGCGGAAGATATTCGCCACGAGGACAAAGAGAAAGCAAAATCCCACTTCTCCCGAAATCAGGGGAAAGTGGGGCACCTCATGGTCCGAATCCTATTGCCGCGGACCTGCTGTGGCTGATGTGGCCGGGCCGGTTGGGGCTTCGTCCGCCGTATTGCCGATGGCATCGCCGGAGAGCACTAGTTCTACGCGACGGTTTTGCGCGCGGCCTTCTTGAGTATCGTTCGAGGCAATCGGTTCGTTCTTTCCGAAGCCATGCGCTTCGACCGCGCCCGACGAGATTCCCTGCTGCACGAAGTAGTCGCGGACGGCCTGCGCGCGGCGCTCGGAGAGCGACTGGTTATACTCATCGCCGCCGACGCTGTCGGTGTGTCCTTCAATCGAGACGTGCAGGCTCGGATAGGCGAGGATGATGCCGGAAACTTTCGCCAGCCGCTCACGCGCTCCGGGAGCGAGTTCGAAGCTGCCGCTGCGGAACAGAACGTCCGACATGTTGGCAACGAGTCCGCGGGCGGAATCACGCGTGGCGAGAATCGAGTTGAGTTGCTGCAAGAGGCGGGCGCGGAGATCCTGCTTTTCGCGCTCGGCTTGTTCGCGAAGACTCTCAGATTTCTGGGCATCAAGGCGGGCTTGCACCGCGTCGGCGGCCAGAGCCTGCTGCTGGGCAACTGCTTCGGCCTTGGCTTTTTCTGCCTCTTCTTTTTGACGTGAGGCTTCTTGTGCAGCTGCGATCGCTTCCTGCTTCATGCGCTCAGCTTCCGCCTTTGCCTGTTCGGCCTCGGCGCGCGCTTTTTCGGCTGCGTGTTGGGCGGCTTCGGCTTCGGCACGGCGCTGCGCTTCGGCAGCGGCGTCGGCCTTGGCTTTGGCTTCGCGAGCGGCTGCGGCGGCCTGCGCGTCTTCCTCCGCCTTCTTCTTTACGGCCATCAGGCGAGCTTCTTCAGCGGTCTCCGTGGCTTCCTTCGCGGCGACCGCGATCGTTTCCTTTTTTCTGCTTCTGGCGATAGAGAGTCTCGGCGTTCAGTAATTGCTGTCCGGCCTTCGAGAGGATCGATGCGGCATATTTGTCGGCGTCGGCGATATGAGCGATCCGGACCGCGTTGCGCGCTTCAAACAGTTCCAGCGGTGTCTTGGGATCGATGCCGAAGATGGCGTCGTTGATATGGGAGTTCGTCGCGGAATATGTGCCGCGCGGAGCGAGTTCGTACTTCGCGTCGACGTCGGTCGAGGCGCCGCTAAGGGAATTGCTTTCGGCGACCACCAGATTGCCGGGCTGGCTCACGGCGAAGTAGGGCTCGGCGGTGACGATCATGCCGAAAGTCTGCAAGTCGGTATAGGCCTTCACCTGCGCGTTGCCGTGATGATCGAGCGTAAGTTCACCGAGGTTCACGGGACGTCCCTCAGGCGAAATGGCCCAGAGAACATACGTCAGATATTCGAGGCCGAACTTGGTGGCGTCCTCAAAGCCCTGGAACTTGGCGTCGATTTCGAAATTGGTCTTCTTGCCTTCGATCTTGGCCTCGCCGGAGGCGCGCTGCATCTGGTCGGATCCGTGGAAGTCGATCTTTGTCGATCCACCCTGGATGCGGTAGTGCGTCGCCTTGATGGTGCGCGAGACGGTCGGCACAGCCGCCGGAACGGGCGCGCTCGTGGTGGCGACAGTCGTCGTGGTCACCGTTTGTGTTGTGGTGTACGGCGACGGCGAAGTAGCTTGGGTTTGCGCGGACACAAATGCCGCGGTGGCAAGAAGGATGAAGGCCAGAGACAAGTTTTTCACGCGAGTTCTCGATCTGGGGGAGATTGAGAGATTTCTAATGTTCTCCTATATGGTGGGGGATAAGTGCCTGAACGCAAAGGACAGGAAGGGATGGGACTTTAGTAACCGGTGCTGGCGGATAGAACAAGCCTTCGCTACAAGCTCGCTTCAGTTGGTCACGAAACCTGCCGAGCTTTGCTCGGCATGGACCCATTCGACTCACCTCGCTCTGCTCGGATCGCTCAGGGCAGGCTTCGAGGGCGGCCGTCCCCACACAAGTTTTTCCTACACAAAATTTACGGGATGAAGGCCATGCTGCCTTTGGCGCCGACGACGAGTGCTCCGCCTTCAGGATACGGGCTGACGGCGTTGAAGGGAGGTCCCAGTTTTTTGCCGCCGCCGATGCGGCGAGGGTTCGAAGGCGGACGGAAGTCGAAGATGAAATCTTGGCCAACGATGAAGAGCCGTTGATAGGCTGCAGGCTTCACGCGGATCTTCTTGCCCGCGCTCTCCGCGGACTTTTGCTCGGCTTCTTGCCGAAGTGCGGCGAGGTTCACTTGATGGTCGTACGCGACAGCCGAGAAATACGCTTGGGGATGAATATCGGACAAGGTCCAGGTTTGACCGCCATCGTTGGTGAAGGCGAGGTTGGGGCCGTCGTCGCGCGGATGTTTGTAGTCTCCTCCGGCAATGACACCATGTTGCACGTCGCGGAAGGCGATGGAGAAGATGCCGGCCGAGTCGGGGCCGTGAAGAATTGGTGTGTCGAAGACTTGCCAGGTTTGTCCGCGATCGGGCGAGTGGAAGACGCGAGCGACTTTGCCGCCCGTTGCGAACCAGATGTTGGGATCGGGGGCTGAAGCCCCTTTTTCTTCGGCGCTTGACGCGGCGCTGAAGCGCCGCTCTTCCGCGGTAGCGGATGCCGCCGTGGCCGCACGTTCGGGATTCACGCTCGCCAGAATGGCAATGCAACTGTTGCTGGCGGCGAAGGCGCCTTCGCCCTGCGCCGCTTCGGGCAGCTGCGACGGGCGGAATGGGCTGCCAGGTTTGTCCGTCATCGGTGATGAGGACTTCGAATTTCAGTTTGCCGGATTCATCCGGAATGGGATCGCCGAGAACGATTCCGTGTTTCGCATCCCAGAACGCCATCGAGTCGAAAAATCCTTTGGGATTGTTGTTGGTGAATTGCAGTTGCCAGTGCTGGCCGCCATCGGACGTGTGGTAAATGCGGGATTGGTCGCCAGGTCCGGCGGACATGAGGAACGCTTCGGCGGCGGAGAAGGCAACCACAGCGCGGAAGTCGAGAGCATTCGCGTCGGGGACCTGCGCCGGAGTCCATGTAATCCCACCATCGACAGTGCGCAAGAAAGTGCCGTTCGTACCACTGGCCCACGCGATCTTTCGAGATACGGCACTCACACCCCGCAGGCTCTCTTGCGTGTGGGAGAGTTCAACGCGCGGGCCGGATTGAGCTGCGGCAGTCGCCACTAGGAACAGCGCAAGCGCAAAACGCATGAGCGGCATTGTCGCAGAAATCAGCGGAACGCGTCGTCGCTCTGGCTGGAACAAGGGCTCTAAGCCTCACCTGCCATGTGCTCGCCTTCAATGTGAGGCAGAGGTTACAACCAATCCGGGCGATGCGACTTCATAGTGGAGAGCTGATCGTTTCGCCGCTTCGGGGAATTTCCACCATTCTTTACCTGGACACGGGTCTCGATGTCTACCAGTGCTCCCGGACCAAAGATATTTAGAGGGGTCATATGTTCAAAATCCAGTACAGGCGGGCGGTTTGTCCCCTGGCGCTGCTTGCCGCTGCGGCCTGTAGCGCACAAACGCTGAAGCTACGCACGCCGGAAGAGAGAGATCAGCAGGAGAAGGCAGCTGCGATTCAGGCTGAGACTCACGCTGCCGCTCCGGCCCCGGTGACGGTGGATATGAATGTGCCCACGGGAACCCCGGTCAAGGTGGCTCTGGATTCTGAGGTCCGCGTGCGGCGTGTGGGCCAGCCGATCCATGGGGTGACGGTTGAGCCGGTCTATGCGTTCAACAAGCTGCTTATCCCGGTCGGAACGAAAGTGACAGGGAAGGTATCGGCCATCGACGGAGTATCAAAGAAAGTTCGAGCTATGCAGGCGATGGATGGGAACTTCTCTCCGGTTAGAGCCGTGCACGTGCAGTTCGATCAATTGCAGATGGCCGATGGCAAACAGTTGCCGATTCAGACGGTGACCTCGCCTGCGGCCGCCGGCGTTTTGAAATTTGTTTCGGCGAATGCGAAGGACCAGAAGAAGAACAAAGTGGAGAATGCGGCTTCGAAGAAAGTAAGCGAAACCAGGCAGCAGATCCATCAGCAATGGAGCAACCTGCAGCAGCAGATCCACGCACCGGGGAAAATGCACAAGCTAAAGAGACTGCTGATTGCGCAACTGCCGGTGCGTCCGCAATACATTGACGCCGGAACTACGTTTAATGCAGATCTGGTGCAACCGCTGGAATTCGGAACTGAGTCGATGAAGGTCGAGGACTTGAAGGAAATCGGCACACCGCCGCCTTCGGGGAGCGTGGTGCACGCGCGCCTGACGACCCCATTGAGTTCATCGACGGCCAAGAAAGGCGAACTCGTGGAAGCGGTGATCACTGAGCCGCTCCTGGCTTCCGATCATCTGATTTTGCCGGAAGGCAGCGTGATTCGCGGATCGGTCACCGATGCGCAGCCGGCACGCAGGCTTGCGAGGAATGGGCAATTGCGGATTCTGTTCCACGAGGTAACTCCTCCGAATGGAATTGAAGAAAAAGTAGTGACCAGCCTGGAAGGCGTTGCGGTCGCGAACGGCGAGCACTTGAAGCTGGACCAGGAAGGCGGAGCACAGGTCACTACGCCGAAGACGCGCTATCTGACGACGGGTATTCAAGTCATGTTGGCGGCTACTTCGGCGATGCCAGATAACGACGCGCGCGCCGGCGGAGGAGGTGGAGACCTGGGCGGCAGCGCGGCGAACGGCGCGTCGGGATTTCGCTTTGTGGGGATGGCGGTCGGTATGCTGGCTCGCTCACGAGTGGTGGCGAGCGGTTTGGGAGCGTACGGGGCAGCGAACTCGATCTACTATCATTTTCTCGCGCGAGGCCATGACGTGGTGTACCCGAAAGATATGGGGATGGTGATCGGTTTGGGAGCACGCGACTCGACACGAGCATCCAGCGGGAATCCAACCTCTCCTGATGAAGAACAAAAGCCGCGGTGAGCGTCCATCACTTCGCGTTGAAGTCCACGAACGACGCGCTCTTGCCGATGTACACGCGCAAGGTGCAGCGGTTTCCGACGTGGGCGAAGGCTACTTCCAACACATCGGACGGAGTTTCCACCTGTGCGGTTTCCATCGGCGCGCGGGCGATGTCCTGCTTCTCGTCGTAGGCGGAGCCGGCAGTGACATTCTTGTTGACAGCGACCGTCCAGTTTCCTTTGGCCGGGATGGGATAGATGGTGAAAGCGCCGATCGGAATCGTTGAGCTGCCCAGGCTCAGGGGCATTTCTGTGAACAGAGTCATGGCCGTACCGCCGGGCTCCAACGGTTTGCCGTTTTGGATCTTCTGCTGTTTCAACGGAACGGCGATGTAGCGGATGTAAACCTGGCGCCCGTCATCCAGATTGCAGCTGGTGGTGGACTGATTGGCGCCTGATTGCGCATTCAGGCAAGGAGCCAACAATAACGTTATGAGTACAGCTCTCCAGACGATCGTGGCCGACATGGGGTGGAAAGCCTCCAGCGCAGAAGTTTAGCGCCGGACAGGGTGTTTTAGTAAAGAATTTTGAGGCGCTTTGGATCTCGGGGACTGCAGATGGCAACACTCGGACAAGAAAAGCACATTGCTGTCTATGAATCGGGATGACCAAAGAAACTGGCGGCATTACAAGTCGTCTTGCGTGTGCTTGAGTCTCGTTCGTCATGCGCCTTTGGTGACGTTTATTGGCACCCCGGCGGTTGATACCGTCACTCGCAGGCACGGGTGTGTCAGGTGCCGAGCGAGGGGAGTCCATGGCAAAGGCAAAACTTAGCATTCTTTATGGCGAAGGGGATGGAGAAGTTCTAGCGAAGCAGGCATCGGCGTTTGAAAAGGCCGGGCACACCGTGCAGCAGGCGGAAGGTCGTAAGGCCGTCGATGAGGCGCTGAAGAAGACCACATTCGACCTGGTCATTCTGGGCTCGTCGATGAGCCGTAATGACCGTCATCACCTGCCGTACATGGTGAAAAAGGCGAACGCCGAACTGAAAGTGCTGGTGATGCACGCCGATGGCAGCCGGCATCCCTATGTCGATGCGTGCGTGGATACCGGTACGAGCATGGAGTCCGTGCTCAACAAGATCGAAAGCATGAATCTGGCAGGGACGGCGCCGAAGGCAGCAGCGGCGAAAGCGGGTAAGTAAGTTATTTTGCTCGAACGTTTGGAAAGGGCGGCTCGCCGCCCTTTTTGTTTTTGCTCGATCATGAACCATGGCAAGCGCGAGTCAGAATGGTAAATAGGTGGGAAGCAGCCCGCGTCTCGATCCCACTGCAGCTCGAAGGATCCCGCCTATCGCGTCGAAGTGGAATCCAACACGTGTCGGAGATGAAACTTCCGAAATCGCCACTCGCGCCGAATCAAAGTACAGAAGGTGCCCAGATAGTAAACTGGTGGAAATTTGTTGGTGAGTATTAGCGCGTCAGAGCACGCGTTGTCTCTGAAACTGCTCCAAAGTGGTAAGAGTTAGCGGGCGAGGGTCCTCGTTCCACAGTTACGGCAGTGTCCTGGGCGCGGGCTTGCCAACTGCTCCCTTGTAATCCTTCGGATAAACGACCAGGCAGCGATGCGCGCCCTCTCCTTCGCTCTCGGTATGCAAATCGGCTTCGTCGCGCAGTGCCAAGTGAACGATACGGCGCTCGCGGGACGACATTGGGCTGAACTGGTACGGCGTACCCGTCTTACGCACTTTTTCGGCAGCGACCGTAGCGGCCGCGCGCAGCTCCTGAATACGCATGGAGCGCCGGTTCTGGCAATCGAAACACACCTTCTCATGCTCACCGGAGGGCAGGCGCAGCATCTCCAGGGCAAGAAGCTCGAGCGCACGAAGAAGCTCTCCCCCCCGATCGAGCAGAAGCGGGGAATCGGGACCGGAGAAGTCGACGAGGATCTCGGGCTTCTCCCAGTCACGGTTCTCAGGAAGCGGCGGGTCGACGACGATGCGGTATTTGAGACGGAGTCCGCCGTGGTTTACGACGGCCTGAAGAAATCCGTTGATTTTATTGGCAGCGGCAACCTTGTCGGGAATGGACATAGAATTCAGTTCTTAGCTCTCAGCTACCAGCTTTCAGCTGGGCGGATTCAATTCGAGTTCCCTGCTCTACTAAGCGCAGAATGAGTTCAAAGCTTTGCCTACAGCTCCCAGGACCCGTAGCTGACGGCTGAGAGCTGATTGCTGACAGCTATGAGCTATTTTTCTTTCTTCCTCGCACGTTTGGCCATCATCTCGCGCATTTCACGGCCGAGCGACGTCTTATTCATTACGGCTTGCTGGGCGATACTGATCAGGTTGACGACCGCATAATACAGGTTCAAGCCCGCCGCGAGCCGGAAGAAGATGAAGCCCATCATCAGCGGCATCATCACGTTCATCATTTTTTGCTGCGAGGGATCCATTCCAGCCTGCGGGGTCATGCGCTGCACCAACACCATGCTGACGATCATGATGATGGGCAAGATATATGGGAACGGTTCGGGCGCCGACAAATCATGAATCCAGAGCCAGTGCGCGTGGCGCAAATCGAGCGCGCTCCCCAGCATTCGGTAATATGCGAAAATGAACGGCATCTGGATCAGCATCGGCAAACATCCGCCGGCCGGATTCACGCCTTCTTTCTTATAAAGCGCGCTGATCTCTTCGTTCATTGCGGCCTTGCGCGGATCGCGCAGGCTGTACTTCTTATATTTCTCCTGGATCGATTTGATCTGCGGCGCAACCCGCTGCATCTTCAGCATCGATTTCATCTGCGTGATGCGCAGCGGCAAAAGCACCAGGCTGATGATGATCGTCTGCACGACGATCGCCCATCCCCAGTTGGGAACGACGTGACGGTAGGTCCACTTGAGCCACACAAACAACGGCTTGGCAATGATGCCCCACCATCCGAAGTCGACCAGACCGTTGAGGTCGTTATCGGCGCCGGAGACTCCGGGAACGGGTATCTTCTGGAGAACGTCCAATTCTTTCGGACCGACGAACAGGCGTTCTGAAGTTGGTCCGTGAATGTTCCCAACCGCCGCTCCTAGTACCTCAACATTGATCTTTTCGGTGGAGTTCTTTTGAGACGGGTCCTTCGCAATGGAGAGCGGATGCCGCAAGGTCACCATCGAAGTGACGGCAGGATCGTCCGGGATGAAGATCGCGGCGAAATACTGATCGTTCGGGCCAGCCCAGTGGAAGGGGCCGGGGAGAGTAGCGCCGCCACTGATCTTCTTGATCGGGAGCCGCTCGATGTTTTTGTTGTACTGATAATCGATCAATGAAGCCGCGTAGAACGCCGGCGTGGTCTGGTCGCCAAAACCTGATGGCCAAGCCGGAAGGGCAGCTACGTAACTGCCCTTGTAGGTCACACTGGTGTCGATCTTCGCGACATACGTGTCATCGAAGGCAAAGGTCTTGCGAACCGAGAGATCGTGATCGGAATACTCGAATGTGATTTTATTGCCGTCGCGAGATGTGACGTAAAGCGCCGAACCCAGTTTCCCCCGCAGCTCTTCGTCGTAGGTCCACAACGAGAGCGGATAGCCGTACTGCGCAGCCGCTGCGGAATTGACCAGGTCAAGCGGGCCGCTTTCCGTGTCGTTATCGAACTTCTTCAGAATCCACGACTTCACCTGCGCGCCGCGATTGGTGAAGGTGATGCGGTAGAGGTCATTCTCAATGACGGTCTCTTCTTCGCTGGCCGCCTGTTTGGTGGCTTCCTCGGATGGCGTGCCAGGCCTGGCTTTTTTCGGGCTAGCGGTTGCCGGGGGAGGCGGTGGCGGAGCCGGCGTTTCCGCGACTTGAGTCTGCTGCTTTGGTGGAGGTGGTGTCGGAAAGTATTTCTTGAGAAATGGCTGAGCCGCCATCATCACCAGGAACGTCACCAGAAAAATAAGGAGAAGCCGGCCCTCACCGCCGGGTTGCTGCTGTGGATTTTGATATTCGGCCAAGTTCTTGCTTTCCTCAGATAGCGCGGTGACAGTGGGTTGCCGGTTCGTCCGGAGTACGTGAGGTGCGAACGACCGGATCGTATCCGCCCTTCACAAAAGGATGACAACGAAGCAAACGGATCACTGCCATCCAACTTCCGCGCAGGGCGCCGTAGCGCTCCACCGCCTCGACTGCATATTCGGAGCAGGTTGGAACGTAGCGGCAAGCCGGTGGAAACATGGGAGAGATCGCCCACTTGTACGCGCGGAGAACCTGCAAGACGACGAATTGGGCAATGTTGCGCATGTTAACCGCGGCTTCCGGCTTCCGGCTTTCGGCTGCCCGAAACGTCGGCGGATTCTGCTCCACTCGCTCTCACCAGCTTCTTGTCTATGACTACGAAAGCCTGCCGGACTTCGTTCAACAGCGTGTCAAACTCCAGTTTCAAAAGAACCTTCTTCGGGTTGATGACGACGTCCACATCTGCCGCCGGCCAAGGTTTTGAAAGGCGGACTGCTTCGCGCAGTCTGCGCTTCATCCGATTGCGCTGAACCGCACCCCCGAGCACCCGACCAACGGTGAATCCGATACGAAGCCCCGATGCATTGCTCCGGCCCGATGCGACTTCCGGCCGGCGCTGCAGATAAAACACCGTCATCGAAGACGAAAAGTGACGTCGTCCCTGCTTATACACGCGCTCGAAATCTGCATGTCGCAATAACCGGGCGCTGTGCGGAAACGCGGCACTGCCTGTCCGCGTCTCGGGACCCTTATTGGATTCGTCAGGCACCCTGGCGGTCACAGTGCCTCTGGTTCTGTGCATGACTCACGGGTTGGCGGACATGAGTGTCCGCCCCACATGGGACGATTCGCGGTACTTATTCGCGAAAACCTGGTTTCACTGAGACCCGCTTACGCCCCTTCGCGCGACGGCGGGAAAGAACTTTCTGGCCGCCCTGGGTCTTCATGCGCGTGCGGAATCCATGCTTCTTGGACCGCTTGCGCCGGTTGGGTTGGAATGTACGTTTGGGCATGAAAAGTAGCTGCTCCTGATTGCTTCGACAGTGTTAGGGCAAACCGTAAGTATAAATCAGGCAGGGGCATTCGCACAAAACCCCGCTTCGCCCCGGTCATCACCGAGCACGAACAAATCCGGCAAGCCCAACGCCGAAATAGCTCTTCCGTGCATTCTCTCGAGGACCTGGGAAAACGCGATGGCACCAGCTTAACCCTTGCGGCTAGGGATAAAATGTGACAGAGTTGGGCGGAATTCCTTTGTCCAGCGGTGAGCCAGCGTCGGAGAAGCCAACGGGAGCTGAGCCTTCCGCAAGCCGTGGCTCCTTTGCGGAATTTTCGCCCTCACCGATAGCTCCCTCCCCGCAGTCAGCTCCACAAGGCGATCGCGACAGCGAAGTCAACCGCGAACTTCGGCGGCTGAATCGAGCGCTGCGTGCCCTGAGCGCCTGCAATAAAGCTTTGGCACAGGCCGGCAGCGAACGGGCTTTGCTCCACGAGATCTGCGACGTCATCGTTCGCATGGGGGCTTACCGCTTTTCGTGGATCGGCTATGCCCAGCCGGACCCGGACAGACTCGTGAAGCCGATGGCGTATGCCGGCCATGAGGATGGGTATCTCGCGCACGCTGAAGTCAAGTGGTCAGATTCGCCCTCGGGGCGTGGTCCGGCGGGTACAGCCATCCGCGAAAACCGCATTTGTGTAGTCGCGGATGTGGCAACGGATCCCTTATTCGCACCTTGGCGTGAGGCTGCTCTGGCGCGTGGATATGGGGCCGCGATTTCCATGCCTCTGCGCGTGGCCGGGCTGCCCCTCGGTGTGTTGATGATTTATTCCGACCAGGCGGGCTCATTTGACCGGTCAGAAGTAGAGTTGCTGACCGAGATTGCGAATAACCTGGCGTTCGGCATTACCGCGCTCCGTTCGCAAGAAGAGCGCCGGAAGGCCACGGCAGCTCTGCAGGAAGCTGAGGCAAAGTACCGTCAACTCGTGGAGGAAGTCCCGGCAATCTCTTATATGGCAGAGACGGGAGCCCTTGGTCCGTTTCTGTATGTGAGCCCGCAGGTTGAAACCATTCTGGGTTTCAAGCCGGAAGAGTGCTTATCGGATCCGCACTTCTGGTGGAACCACCTCCATCCCGACGACCGTGCTCCCGCCTTGCAGGAGGACACGTGGGAGGAAGGCCGCCTCTTTCAGATGGAATTCCGTATTCGCCGGGATGACGGAACGCAGGTTTGGGTTCGCGACGAGGCGATCATCGTGCGCGATCCGCAGACGGGCAAACGTCTGACGCGCGGTGTTCTGATTGACATCACCGACCAGAAGCGCGCGGAAGAAGCGTTGCGGCGAAGCGAAGAAAGTTACCGCATGTTCGTCGCTCAAAGCTCGGAGGGTATTTTCCGTCAGGATCTGGACCAGCCGCTGCCCATTGATCTTCCAGAGGACGAATTGGTGCAGCACATTCTGCAGGATTCCTACCTTGCGGAGTGCAACGACGCGATGGCCAAGATGTACGCCCTCGACTCGCCAAAGAGCCTGTTGGGAATGCGGCTGACCGCGTTATTGACGGCCGATGATCCACTGAACATCGAATTGGCGCGCGAATACGTGCGCAACGGATTTCGAATCGTAGAGCGCGAATCGCACGAGATCGATATGCTTGGCAATCCAAAGATATTTCTGAACAGCCTTTTCGGCGTGGTGGAAGGGGGAAAGCTTCTGCACACGTGGGGCATTCAGCGCGATATTACCGAGCGCCTCAAAGCGGACGAAGCGCGAAAAAATGCTGAGGATGCCCTGCGTGAAAGCGAGGAACGGTACCGTACATTCGTCGCCCAGAGTTCGGAAGGTATCTACCGCATGGAGTATAACCCGCCGGTGCCGTGCCACCTTTCGGTGGAGGAGCAAATCGCGTGGGGACACCAGAGCGGCTACATGGCGGAATGCAATGACGCCATGGCAAAAATGTACGGACGTGCGTCCGCTGCGGAATTGGTCGGCCAGAAACTTTCCGAATTTCTGATTCTGCGCGATCCCAAGACGCAATACTTCATGGAAACGTTTATTCGCGATGGCTACCGCATCAGCGATCAGGAATCGATTGAGCTCGACGCCCACGGGCAGAAACGAGTCTTCCGCAACACAATGGTGGGAACGATTGTGGACGGGCACTGGGTGCGCACCTGGGGCATCACACGCGACGTGACAGAACGCATTCACCTGGAGGAACAACTCAGAAACGCGCAGCAGTTGGAAGCGATTGGCAGGCTGGCCGGCGGCATCGCCCACGACTTCAATAACATTTTGAGCATCATCATGGGTCATGGGGAGTTGCTGTTGGCGATGGGCGCAGTCGACGACCGTACGCGGAATGGGCTGGAGCAGATGCGCCGCGCCGCCGATCGGGCGGCATCACTTACCCAGCAATTGCTGGCCTTTAGCCGCAAACAAGTGCTGCAACCGAGAGTGCTGGACCTGAATGAAACCGTGGCAGGCGTGCAGAAGATGTTGACCCGCGTCATCGGAGAAGATATTGAGTTGATCGCGAAGTTGAGTCCGGACCTGACGACAGTCCGTGCTGATCCCGGGCAGGTCGACCAGGTGCTGATGAATCTTGCGGTCAATGCCCGTGACGCCATGCCGCAGGGCGGCAAAATCATCATGGAAACGTCGAACATCGAGATCAAGGCGGGAGACGCCCGCGATCTCGACCTTTCCCCAGGCCGCTACGTCATGCTGGAGGTTACCGACACTGGTCATGGCATGGAGCCTGACACCCTTTCGCATGTCTTCGAACCCTTTTTTACGACCAAACCCATGGGGAAAGGGACTGGGCTAGGGCTGGCCACTGTTTACGGGATTGTGAAACAAAGCGGGGGCGGGATCCAGGTTGAGAGCGAAAGCAAACGAGGGACGGGGTTTCGCATTTATCTGCCGGCGGTTGAAGGCCATGGCGCAGCACACACCGAGCAAGTCGTGGGTGACAGAGTTGAGGGAGGATCAGAGACGATTCTCATTGCAGAAGACGAGCCTGACCTGCGGGAGCTGACGCGGATCTTTCTGGAAAGCTATGGCTACAAGGTTTTGGACGCATCGAACGCGTACCAGGCCCTGGAGCAGGCTGAGAAGCTGAAGGAACCGATTCATCTATTACTGACCGACGTCATTATGCCGGGGATGAGCGGGCGACAACTCGCCGATAAAATCCTCATCAAACGTCCCGACTTGAGAATCGTGTACATGACCGGGTACACGGACGATATGGTCGTGGAGCACAAGGTTCTTGAGCCCGGCGTCCAACTTCTGCAGAAGCCTTTCACGAAACTGGACCTGGCTCAAAAGGTGCGCGCGACGCTGGATGGAAAGTGATTAGGGACGAGGGTCTAGGGATCAGCTACTAGCCATTACAGAATCCGAGGTCGGCGCGACGATAAAGAATTCGCGACCCCTGGTCCCTGATCCCTGATCCATCGTCCCTTTTCGCTTCCGGTAAAATCTTCATAGACTCTCAATACAAGGGATCACACTCAATGACGCAGGGGAAGGATACCGGCACGACGGCCGGAGAAAACGCGGACGCCGGAGGGAAAAAAATCTGGGTGACGTTAAACGGTCTGCCGCTGACGGTGAAGCTGGACTGGCCGTTCCACCAGTCGACCTCGGGAGCAGATTTTTGGGTGCTGCATGGCGACATTCGCCTGGAAAGTTCCGACGGGCTGCATGCCCCGGTCGCTGTGAACTTGTCGCAAACCGTACGCGAGGTCATGCCATCGCTGGAGCAGCGCGACGCCGAAGCCCCAGTAATCAATGCATTGCGAAAAGAAGTTGATCGGCGGCAAATCGAATTTTTGAAATCAGGGAAGCTGCTGCCCGTGCCCTTCTCCAGCCGCCACTACGACTTCAAGCGGCAGCAGTGGATCTTCGGGAAAGCCTCCGATGAGGCGATGGCGGAGTTCATCGAAAGAAAAATCTTTTGGCAGACAAAGCTTGGCGGAACGTCGCGTGCTTGGGTCGGCGATCCGACGGAAGCGCAATATGTGCAAACTACTCCAACTCACATGCTCGAACTGGCGGCGCGGTTGGTGGCAGCGCAAGGATTGATCCGCACCGAAGGAGAGTACGCCGAGGCTACGTCGGGCTTGATGAACCAGGCGGCGCGGTTTGAGAAGGAGCGGCGCGCCGCGATCGAAGAGTTGGAGAAGAAGCACGCCTTCGAGAGAGGGTAGCCAGGACCGAGTACCAAGTGGCGAGTACCGAGAATGATGCGCTGGCTAGCACGGAGCGTTCTGTTGTGTGCGGCGGCAGGAATTCTTCTCGTGGGCGTCTGTTTGGCCTGGTTCTTCTCTATTCGGGAGATCTTCCGGAGATTGGCGGATTGAGGCGCTATGCTCCGAATCAGGTAACCCGCGTATCAGATCCCTGTCTCGGCGAGTCGGCCGCGGTTCCGTACGACGCGATCGGCGAAAACTTGCGTGCTGCGTTGACCAGCGCCGAGGCGAACGAACGGTCTGGCCAAGTTATTCTCCGTATGCAGATCTCGCGAACGCTATTTTGTGCGCCCTCCAAATCATTCGCCCGAGAGCTGAAGGAATGGCGCGTGGCCGAACAACTGCGCTGGCGCTTCTCCCGGAACGATTTGCTAACGATCTACTCGAACCGTGCCGCCTTTGGTCAAAACTTGATCGGCGTCAAATCTGCGTCCCAGTATTTTTTTAAGAAGGAACCCACTCAGCTAGACGTTGCAGAAGCAGCTCTGCTGGCTGGTTTGCTCAAAGCCCCTTTCTACTATTCTCCCTATAGACATCCGGATCGGGCAATTGAACGAAGAAACAAGGTGATCGATACGATGGTCGAGGATCACGCGATCAGCGCCGAGGAAGGCGCGGCGGCAAAAGCAGTCGGTGTTCCAGTGGCGCCATAATCTCCCGCCGCCTTTCCGCGAGAAACCTCTCCAAAAATCTTGGCACGGTCGCAATCCAAATTGCATCGAAACACTCTGGCGGTCTTGCGCGAACTCGACTCCAAGAACAGTTTTTCAACTCTGCACCGAGCGAAAAGGTAGGCGGCTTGAGGAAATCATGGTCCCAAGGTCTGGGTGCATCGCGCGTGGTGTTTTCTATCTTGCTCCTCGCAGTGTGCTCTCAGGCTTTAATGGCGCAGGATCCGCAAGAACCTCCGTCGGCACCCGAACCGCAAACTGTCCCTGAGCCAAAGCAGGATCAGGATTCGCCAGCGCAGAAGAAGCAAGAAGGGCCTGAAGCCGAGCGCCTCGCAGTGGAGGCGGCCAACATGACGAAAAAATTTGGCTCGCTCGCGCTGGTCAGGGCCCGCGACTGGGAAAGTGGCTGGCTCACTGGAGTGTTCGTGAGGAAAGAACGAGACAATGACTCCCCTGACCGCACCGCAGCGTCGCGTACTGGTCTATCTCCAGCAGACTCTGATCACTCCCGGCGCGTATATGAAGCGAATGGTTGCTGCGGGCATCGATCAGGCCCGGGGCGTGCCCTCGCAATGGGACGACGGCTGGGATGGATACGTGGAGCGTTTCGCGTCCCGCGAAGGACAGTTCATCACCGCCAACAGCCTGGCTGCGCTGGGAAACGCGGCGCTGAAATATGAACCGCGTTACGATCGCTGCCAATGCAAAGGATTCTGGCCGCGCACCCGGCACGCGATCGTGCGCAACTTCATCACCTTCAATGAAACCGAGGTTGAATACCGTCCGCAGTTGGCGCTGTACGGGGGAGCATTCGGCGGAGGGCTCGTCTCAACGGCGTGGAAGCCGCATCCGCGGAATGGATTCGCCGAAGGCGGACGCGCCATGCTTGGTCAGGCGGGCTACGGCACGTTGCTGAATTTCTTCATCGAATTCGCCGGAGAAATCAACAGCAAGATCGGCGCAAAGAAACAGCAAATGCCTGCATACTAGCAACCTCGGAGTAGGCCGCGATTACGCGTGCCTCGGCTTCCGGACGAACTGGTTGACCACCGCCCCGAGAGTCAGCAGCGACATCACAGAAATAATCCCCAGCGAGATTACGCAATACACACACCACACCCCGAGCACGTGCGCTTCGATGTTCGCCAGATATAACGAGAATGCCAGCCCGCCGAATGTGGGGACGAGCAGCAGTCGATACGAACGAAGAAAGGCCAGTGCTCCCATCAGGATGTATCCGAGAATTCCGACGGCGGCCACGGGAATCGGGCCGAGCATCGCGTACGGGCTGTGATTCACCACGCCGCAATCCCAGTGCTCGTTGATGCTGCACGGCGAGTCACCGTATTCGCGGTAATGTTCGCGTAATGCAAGGGAAGACACCACGATGCCGAGAACAGCCAGGACGAGTAAAAGATATTTCATCAGTGCCTCTTCAGTATGAGCTGCGAGCCATACGAGCTGCGAGCCTGAGCTTCGAGTTAAGCCTTGGGAGCGCTCGCGTCTGCAGCGTCTTTTATTAGATCAGAAACCGCCCAGTCGCTGCCGTGATACCAACGGACAATCTTCCCGTCGGGTCCAATCACGGCGGTGCTGAGATTGTGGGTGATCATGCCGCCTTCGGGCTTGATGGTCAGCGCGAAAAAGTCGGCAATTTTCGGAAGCTCCGCGAGCTTTCGGCGCGGCAAACTGCCAGCGCCGGAACAGCGCGGCGTCATGCGTATGAGCCACAGAGAATCCGTAATCGCGCAAAACTTTCGGCGTGTCGTGTTCGGGATCGAAACTGACACTCAACAGTTGTGCCGTGGCGAGCGAAGGATTCGATCCGAGTTGCTGGTAGATCTCGGCGAATCGCTGACTCATCCGCGGACAGAAATCGGGAAATGGACACCGTGTGTAAATAAAAGTGATGAACAAAATCTTCCCGCGATACTGGTGAAGTGAAATCGGCTTGCCGTCCTGATTGGTAAAGGAGAAATCCGGAACCTCGTCGCCGGGACTGGGTAAGTGCATTGCATTCGCTCCAACTGCCGGCGGCTGTGGCGCGTGGCCGGTGATTTTGACATTCTCCAGCCAATAGTCGGGCACGGCACTCTCGTCTCTCGGATCGTGATCTACCACGATCAGATCGGCTGAAATGGAATCGCCAGGACTCAGTTGGCGCAGCATCGTATCCGGCTTGACCTTGTACGGCATCACCATGGCTTCCATGTACCCCTGAATCATGTCGCCATCGATGTTGGCAGCATTCGATTGCGTATCGATCGAGACCACGCGTCCGGTGAAAGCGTAGCGCTTCGTCGCTTGCGGCTGAGAACGGTGGCAGGAAGACAAGAGCAAAACTGCGATACAGAAAAAAGAGATGACGAGAAGACGATTCAGACGGCCCGTTGCATTGTTCACGATGTACACAATGTAACTCTTATGCCGAGCGATTTGCCACGGGTGACCTGTTGTCTGCGGACTGTCTTTGTGAAATCCTACGCGGTATTTTCCGGCAGGGAGGCATTCCATGGCATGCAATCCTGAAGTCTTGAAGCACGTTCCGTTGTTCGCGCTGCTCGATGAAGAAGAGACGGCGGTGCTCGCCAGCCAGGTCCGGCTGAAAACCTTCGCTCCACGTCAGCGCATTTACAAGATCGGCGATTCGAGCGGACAGGCCTATGTTGTCGTGTCGGGCCGAGTGCGCGTGTCGACCGTCGATCAGGACCATCAGGAAGTCGTAATCGACGAACCCTCGCATGGCGAATTTTTCGGATTC
This sequence comes from Terriglobia bacterium, assembly GCA_963823085.1. Classification (GTDB taxonomy): domain Bacteria; phylum Acidobacteriota; class Terriglobia; order Terriglobales; family Acidobacteriaceae; genus Sulfotelmatobacter. The sequence continues at coordinate 47,574 of CAWGKF010000007.1, forward strand.
GCTTCGATGCTGGAACAGACCCCACATCAGACCGAGGCGACGGCCATCGACGAGGCGGAATGTCTTGAGGTAAACCGAAACGACATCGCCGTGCTCCTGCAGCGCAAACCTCTCGCGGGGATGGACATGCTAACGGTGCTGGGTCGGCAATTCCATGCGTCGCAACAACTGGTGCGGCTGCGTGCCAACCGGCATCCCAACGAAGTCATCGAGAAGGACGCAACTTTCGGAGAACGTATTGCCGACGCGGTCGCCGGTTTTGGCGGATCCTGGACATTCATCATCACCTTCGGCATCGGCTTGGCGATTTACATGACGATCGACGCTGCCCTGGGCAAAAAGGCTTGGGATCCTTATCCGTACATCCTGCTTAATTTATTTCTGTCGATGCTGGCTGCGGTGCAGGCACCCGTCATCATGATGAGCCAGAATCGTCAGGACACAAAAGACCGTCTGCGCGGCGAACTCGACTACGACGTGAACCGGCGCGCTGAAGCGGAGATTCAGGGCTTAGCCCGCAAACTCAATCTGCTGGGAGAAAAGATGGGCGATGTAGAAGAGATGCTGCGCGAGCGATTGGCGCGGGGGTGATTTCAAACAGGCAGGCGGCAGCCGATCACGCAGGGCTGAGAGTCAGTGGTACGCCACTCCTTCGCCGCTGGGCCAGAATCGGCGCGTCTGGTAGCAAGAATAAGGGTTATCTGCCAATCAGCATTGATGCCTACGTATTTCTCCTGAAAACCTCTCGCGACATCCAGAGAATCCAACCATGCCAAGGACCTATGCGCGGCAGCAATCTTGCAATCGCCCGAAGTCGTGCCAGCGAATTTGTTCGTGAGCAGTCGCCGCTTGGCGCAGGGCGCTGTCGCCGAAAGTTTCTACATTTCTTTCCGCAGGGATTTCGCGATGAAACTTACCTCGCATGGGAGCGGGATTACAAAGCGAACGCGCATCACGAGTGGAACCGGACGTTGAACCAGTCCCTCCACGCTGATTTATTGAGTAAGGGCGAGTTCGCCGAAGTTGCGCTTCGAGCGGTCCGCATTGAAGCCCGCACTAACCTGATCTTCTCATTCGAGAAGATGGCTCTGCGGGATGCGGTCAAAAGCACGGCAGGCGCGAAACGGTTCGCGAGGGGACTTTACGACTTCCTGTACGGACCGCGCAGCCAGCAAGAGAAATTTGAAGAATGGTGCGAAGTGATCGCTGCCCTGCCGCGCAAGCAGACGCGCGTCTCGACATGGCCGATTGTGACCGTTTTCGGATTCATTGCGCAGCCTGACCAACATATCTTCTTAAAACCTAATGTCACGCGGCGGGCCGCGCATGAATATCGCTTCCCGTTTCATTACGAATCCCGGCCCGGTTGGCATGTCTACGCCAATTACCTTGAATTTGCCGGGCAAGTGCGACGAGATCTTCGCGATCTACGCCCGCGGGATATGATCGATCTGCAATCCTTCCTCTGGGTGCAAGGCTCTGACGAGTACGACGAGTAGAAAGATGCGCTCGACACCCACGCAACCTCGCGCGGTTGGCGCCGGGATGATCCCGCAATCGCGCAGCAAACAGATCCGGCTCTACGGCAGTATTGTTCGAGGTTCTCTCCAACAAATTGGAATTGTCAGCGCGGCCCCATTTGCATACGCTCTAGCGACGGAGATGCGAAATGCGACGTTCATCATGGTTGCTACTGATTGCTAGTGTTGGGTTGGCTGCAGGGCTTGCAGGTTGCGGAGGCAGCTCATCTCCAATAAGCGGAACGCCGCCGGGTAACACCGAGGTGGGCTATAACTTCACCGGCGGTACTCCCACAGCCGCCGCGGTGCAGATAGGCACGGGCGCCTTTGCCTCCGCGACGCTGCAATCCGGGGCGCTCAGCGTCACTGTCCCGGACGGAACGACGACCTATTCGGTTGCATACGCGTGTCCACCGACCCCGGGCTTCGGAAACACCGTGACGAGTGAGTTTGTGATCCAGGCGAGCACGAAGGACGGCACATCGTTTAACGTAAGCTGCCAGGGATCAACCGCGACCACCGGTGCCCTGACCGGCTCCGTAGATGCCACAGCGATTCCCGGAGCCGCCAATGTACAAATTCGCGGCAATCTGGGTTATGGCACCGCGGTGGGAGCCAGCAACGGGCTTTTCAATGTAAGCCTCCCCACGGGAAGCAATGACGTTGCACTGATCGTTATGGATGGCTCGCCGCAACCGAACGTGCTCGCCGTCAAAATTCTGCGCAGCCAGACAGTGCCGGGCGCACTCAACAACGGCGCCGTCGTCACATTTCAGGCAAGCGATCTGACCACTAGCCAACCCCTTTCAGTTACCAATGTTCCGGCCGGTTTTGTCACGCCGCCAGCCGTAGCGGTCGAATACTTTACCGCCAATGGCACCTCGTTCCTGCTCGATGGCAATTCCTCCACGCTATACCCAGCCGTTCCCGCCAGTGCGGCTCAGAGTGGGGACTACTACGCCTTTGAGAGCAACTCCGACGACGCGAGCACGTTCAGTTCCGCGGTCGGAATTACTCAGTACACGACGACTCCCAGCAATCCAGCTACGATCGCTCTTCCGGCGCCGTGGTCGTATGCCGGACCTTCGGCGGCGACACTTCCAACTTTCACCTTCAGCTACTCTGGATTCTCCTCGCTGGCTGCCGTAGCACAATCGGGCGAGATCGAATGGGCACCCACTGCGACAACGCTTAACACGATCACTACTATTGCGACTGCGAACTTTCAGGGTTCGGCTACGACGGTTGCCATTCCTGATCTTTCGTCGGTCACCGGATTCATCGCGCCCGCCGCCTCAGGCGCGACGATCTATTGGGTAGCCGATGTTTTCGGCGGGACGACGCAAGAATTCTCCTTCACTCCCTCAAACAACAGCTCTCTATCATTTGTTCAGAACCGGGGGACTTACGCAGAGCCGTAGATGGGGCATCATCGATCTGCAGGCGTTCCTCAGTAGTGGAACCGATAACGTAATTCCACGAAGATCTCCCGCGGATTGTTCCAGTGAAATCCGCCAAAGGTCACGCTGTTGTCGAGTTCCACGCGCCGGTTCGCCACATTGATTGCGCTCAGCGACGCCGAGAATCGTTCGCCGAAATCTTTGCCCACCGTCAGATCGAACGTCGTGTGCTGCGGAAGATAATTTCCCGGATACGGCTGCCCGGGAAAAGCGTTGGTGAACCCCGATCCGTAATAAACGTTCGTCGATGCGTAAGCCCGAAAGGGCAGCGCAACGTCCCCTCCTACGTTGAGTGTGTTGCGTTGGTCATGGTCGAGCGGTCCCCAGTCGAGATAAGAGAGATCGGTAAGGCCGCCATTGATGAGGCCTCCGGCCCACGCGACCTGGTTGGAATACGCGAGATGAACCTGCCCGCGATGGGCGATGCGCGGCGAGCGCAGAGTCAGCTCCCATCCGCGGACGATCGCATTCTGAATCGTCAGCGGGAAAAACAGATTCGACTCGCCGATATTGTTGTGATCGAAAAAGTTCGACGCGTTGGTGCGGAAGTAGTCGGCGTCGAGAGCCCATCCGTGCCAGGGAATGTTGACTCCAAATTGCTCTTCTTCGTCGCGCTCGCCGTGAAGCGCGATGAAATTCAAATTGTTACTATTCGCAAACTGCAGTAGCGGGCCCGCGACAGTAACCAGCGGTGGCGCCTGATAGTAGTGCCCGTAAGACGCGCGAAACGTCCAATTCAGCTTGGGGACGTTCAGAGCAACGCCAAAGCGCGGGCTGATGGAGTTCTCGGTGGCGTTTCCGGAAAAATGCGTGGGACGCAGCCCAGCGGAAAGCGTCAGCCACGAAACCGGTTTGAACTTGTCATCCAGGAAAAAGGCGGCGAGGCTCCCCGTAGGGTTCTCTGTGACGCTGAAGGGCTGGCTGCCGCTGCCATCATTGAAGATTGCGCCTAGCAATTCATTATTCTGTTGATAGAAGCTGTATAAACCCACCTGCAGATCGTTTTTCGTCACGTTTGCGCTGAAGCTCACTTGTCCCCCGCCATAGGTCGACGCACGATGCTGCGTCGTAACCACGGGATCGCTGAGCGAGCTGTCGTAGTTGGCGCGGTTGTAATGGTAAAAGGGCGAGACCGTTAGTAGCGTATGCGAGTTAAAAGTGTGAACCCACGAAACCGTTGTGACCGCATCAGATTCGTGATCGCCGTCGCGTAAATTCAGACTGGGATATTGGCCCGTGAGTTCGCCATTCGCCAGGCCGTTTTCAATGTCGTAAGCATTTGGGTCGTAGGGAATCTGGTAGTAGTCGCGACGCGCTGACGCGACAAGACGAAGCTGATTCGATGGATCGGCGTTGAAGATCAGCGACCCGAATCCGCCATAGCCGTTTGCTGCGTCATGTGCAACCTGAGGCACGGGGGTTTCGATTCCCAGGTTGCTGCGGTTGCCGTTTACGCTGGCATAGTACGCGAAACGCTGCGTATGACTGCCGATACTGAACTGGTCATTCGTCTGGTAAAAATTGCCGGCGCTCAGTACGAGTTCGGCTTCGTTGTTGCGTTCGAATCCGGTGCGCGGAACCACGTTGAAAACTCCGTAGGTGCGGTCGCCCAGTTCAGCTCCGTATCCGCCACGACTCACTTCGAGGTAATCGATGTCCTTGGGATCGAACTGCGGTCCGAGATTCGAGGCGATGTTCGTATTGGGAACCGGAACTCCGTCGACCAGCCAACTCTCCTGGTGTCCTCCGCGAATGTGCAGCTGGTCGTGGGTGATGTAGGCTCCCGGAACGAAGTCGGTGATCATCGCCAGACTGTTGGAACGATCCGCGCCGGGTGTGCGCGAGATCTCGAGACGATCCACGACCGTTGTAGGGGTGGAAGAGTCGGTGGGCGCGGCTTCCGCTGTATCGGTAACGTTGATGGACTCTTTGGTGCCCGCGACGTTAAGAGCAAAGTGCAGCACCGGTTGCGAGCCGGAGATAACAGCTACGTCCTGTTCTGTTTGCTCAAATCCCACCGCTGCGACCGTAACCACGTATTCGCCCAGCGGCACGGCGGGAAAAATAAAGTTTCCGCTCGCGTCTGAGTTAGCCGTGGAGGCCCAATCCGAGGCCTTCGCTTTGATCATCACCATGGAACCAGCGACGGGCCGATGCTGCGGATCGTGAATCACCCCGCGTACCGACGCAACCACAGCGGCGAAGAGAGGCAGGCCGAAAAGTAGCGTGGCGAATATCACGAAACGGGCGCAGGCGTGCGAACCGCTTCGCAATGCTGTCTCTCGGGTTGGCCTTTCAAGCTTATGCATCAGGTCTTTCTCCTCATTCGCGGTCGTCTCGCTTGCGGTCAGGGGTGCTGCGCAGCTGTGCTAGTGCCGATCTTGATTTCGGCGGCGTGAAACTTGTCGCCGTTCTGGTGGGCATGGATCACGACGCGGCTACCCACCACGACATCGTTCGCTGTGGCAGGCGATCCACTCTTCAGGAAGTGCGTTTCCGCATCGAAGGCGACTTCCTTGATGGTTCCGTCGGCGGTCTTTACCGAGACAGAATGATCGGTGACCGCGACAACAGTCCCGAGGATGTGAGCAAGATTCCCGTGCGCGGATGCCAGCGCGGTAAGCAACAGAGTGAGGGATAGGATCAAAGCAGGTTTTTTCATTTTGTTTTCTCCGATGAGGACGATGACTTGTGATTGGCCGGGGCAGCTGAGGCCGGTCCGCCGTTCAGGAACTCCTCTTCTTCTTTCTCTTCTTCCTGATCAGCGATGCTCTTAGGGTTGTAGTGCTCCATGTCGTGCAGTTCTTGCGGCGTCAGGTGGGGCAGGTGCCGGATGAACAGCACGAGCTTCCAGCTATCCATGTCGTTGTCGGGATCTCCCCAGGCGGGCATACCGGTCCAGCGGACGCCGTTGTGAATGATGTAGTAGAGCTCGCCGTCGCTCAGTCGCTGCGTCGCTCCGGAGCGCATGTCTGGGGCGCGAGGAAATAGATTGCGCCCCATCTCGGTTGCGCCGCTCCCGTCATTGCCATGACAGGAGGCACAATGGTCGGCAAAGTGACGCGCCGATTCCTGGAGCAGCTCGGCCGAAGCGGAGAACGGATTTCTGGCTTTGCGCGCGGAGCGCGGCATCGACCACGACCGCAACCTGCGAGCCAGTGCGACTTCGGTTGAGGAAGGGGCTCCGCGGGCTCCGGGATAGTTGGTCAGCAGCCGGGATAGGAATACTCCCAAGACCCCCAGAATCAGCACCGTCAATCCGATTTTCAATTCACGAGACACGGATTTCACCCTCCGGCCTATATCTTTGACCCCGAGAATCCAGGATTCCGCAATGTCCGAAGCGCATGCAGGCTCTCTTCGGATGGATGTGGAAGACCTGTAAGAGCTCACGCCCTGTTCAATCACGGTGCAGTTGAGAAACGTGCCTCAGATAAAAGGCAGCGTTCCGGCAGCCATGTCCAGCCGAATCAGTTGTGAGCAGTTATGTCTTCAGCAGGCGGGCGGGGCGCGCGTAGATCGAGTCGAGAAGATGTCGGTCGCCGGGACGATCGATGGCAAGTCGATTTGCCGGGGGGCAGTATTTTGCGTGGTAGCTGCGGCCTGCGATGGCTGCGGGTGTGCCCAATGGGAGGTCGCGATCGCGTGGCAGCAATCGTGATTACAGCAACCGATGTCCCGGAGTACTGGTGCGTCTGATGGAACCGAATCGTTGCAGTGATGCGCCGCATTCCGGCGGCAGCAGGCGCGCACAGGCGCAGCGGTAGCCTGCAACGCGACTGGAACGAATGTTCCGGCCAACGCAAACAGCAGCAGAAATCGTGCGGTCAACCGCTGCATGGTTTTCCCAGACTTTAGAACCCCAAGTTGGGTCGAGAATAAAGGAGAATGCCGGAAAGAAGCAAGCCCCCAGCTTCCGCAGAAGGTCACGAGGTTCAAACAGGATTTAAATCCCGACCCTTGACTTCCCGCTGAGGTCCTCTTTTGCTCCTGAGACGGGCTTACCGTCCCGCTCAGTACGCTCAGGAGCAGAAAATGGATTGCGGGTCGTGCTTAGCACCGCCCGGTGATTTTTGCCCACCACCAGCGCACTCCGACGAACAGGAAGCGCCAGTCGCTGAAGAACTCCGGAGGTTTGCCTTCAAAAGCATGGCCCACGAACTGAAGAATCCATCCCAACACGAACAGCAGCAGCGCGTACCACCACAGTCGATGTAAGAAGAATCCGGCGGCGAAGAGGGCTAATGAAAAAAGGATGGTGGGGATGCCATACGTGTGGCAAACCCGGTTGACGGGATGCTGGTGGCTTCGCTCGTACTTCGCGATCCATCGATCGCTGGTTTGTCCGCCGAACATGCCGCCGACGATCATACCAGAGGCTGCAACCGGCTTACTCGGGAGCCCCGTATTGGGAATCAATTGTTCAGACAAAGTGAACTCCTTCAATTCCTTCTGACGGAATTAAGTTGTGCGCAACTTTCCGTTCTCATCTTTTCTTACTTTTCTATTTCTTCCGGGGAGGCTCGTTAGGAAGAAATCTACATTTTGTTGCTTTCTGCGGGCAGGAGGTTGTGTTCGCTACAACGCCAGGGTCCGCGCCGCACGGTCGATGTAGAGCAGTCAAGAAAAAATCTACTTTCTTTCGATGTTTCGTTTCTGCGCTCATCATTGGAACGTCGGATTTCGTTACGGCTGCAGCCCTAGTCTTCCACGGCATTCAGAGTATGCTGCCGAATTTGTCTACAGCATTCGCGTTAGTCGGTTGAGACGCCCACTGCCAGCGTGGTAGCATCCTAGGTTTTGGCAGGTGATCTCGGGCTGGCCTATTCCCGTCCTAATTCTTTTCTCTAGGCCGTTCCTTTCCGCGCCTGCCGGAGGAGCCCAACTTGAAAGTCTATTCCGGAGCAAACATCAGGAATGTCGCGATGGTCGGCCACGGGCACGCGGGCAAGACCTCGCTGGTATCGGCCATGCTTTACACCTCGGGAGCCACCCAGCGCCTCGGGCGCGTCGACGATGGGTCGACCACCACGGATTACGACGACGAAGAAATCGCCCGCCAGATGTCAATCTCAATCGGCTGCGCGGTCGTCGAATGGGGCACGACGAAAATCAACATCCTCGACACCCCCGGCTTCAATATGTTCGTGCACGAAGCCAAGATGGTCCTCCCCGTGGTCGACGCCGCCATCGTCGTGGTCGATGGCGTCGCTGGAGTGGAGGTCGTCACCCAGCGCGTCTGGAATTATTGCGAAGAGTACAAGACGCCCCGCCTGATCGTCGTCAACCGCATGGACCGCGACCGCGCCGACGCTGCTCGCGTGCTGGAATCCTTGACTACCGCATTTGGCCGCGATGTGATTCCCATCGAGCTGCCCATCGGCAGCGAAAAAAGTCTCGCGGGCGTCATCGACCTCGTCCGCATGAAGGCTTACACCTACGAAATGGGCGGCAACGGCAAGGGGAAAGAGACCGAGATCCCGGCCAATCTGAAAGACCAGGCGCTGGAAGCGCACGAGCGGCTGGTTGAACTGGTTGCCGAAGGCGATGACAAGTTGATGGAGAAATTCTTTGAGGCCGGCACACTCGGCGAAGAAGACCTGATTCCGGCCCTGCACAATGCCATCCGGGAAGACAAGATCTTCCCTGTGATTTTCAGCAGCGGTCTTGGCAACATCGGCGCCGACCGCGTCATGGACTTCATCGTGGATTACACTCCGGCACCCTCGGAGCACGAGTGGGTGCAAGGCGAAGCAGCGCCCAGCGGCAACGGCGATGCCCCCAAACGCCACGAGACCGACGAAGAACCCGTCTCGGTTTATGTCTTCAAGACCGTGTCGGATGCGTTCGCCGGAAGGATTTCGTACTTCAAGGTTTTCTCTGGAGTGCTTGAAGAACGACGCGACGCTACTGAATTATCCCAAGAGTTCACAAGAAAAGTTGTCCCACATTTCCGTGATGCAAGGGAAGACGGCGATCCCGGTGAACGAACTGCATGCCGGCGACATCGGCGCGGTCGCGAAATTAAAGGACACGCTGACCGGCGACACTCTCGGCGACAAGTCGGCTCCAATCCAGTATCCGCGAGTCAAACTGCCGGAGCCGGCGATTACTTTCGCGATCGAGCCCAAGAGCCGCGCCGACGAAGACAAGCTCGGTCCCGGCCTGCACAAGCTCATGGAAGAAGATGCCATGCTGCGTTTCTTCCGCGATCCGCAGACGCAAGAGTTTCTGATCGCGGGCACGGGACAGCAGCACATTGAAGTCGTGGTGGCGAAGTTGAAAAAGCGCTATCACACGGAAGTCGTTCTAAAGGCGCCTAAGGTGCCGTACCGCGAGACCATTCGCGGCAAAGCCGACGTCCAGGGACGCCACAAGAAGCAGACCGGCGGCCATGGGCAGTATGGCGACTGCAAGATCAAGATGGAACCATTGCCGAGGGGCGCGCTGTTTGAGTTTGTGAATGACATTTTTGGCGGCGCGATTCCGAAAAACTATATTCCGGCGATCGAAAAGGGCATTAAAGACGCGGCAGCGCGCGGCTACCTGGCCGGATTTCCCGTAGTCGATTTCAAGGTTGTCCTTTATGACGGTTCGTATCATGACGTTGATTCCAACGACATGTCATTTCAAATGGCCGGCCGCATCGCCTTCAAGAAAGCGATGGAGGTGGCCAAGCCGACAATACTCGAGCCCATCATGCACGTCGAAATTACCGTCCCCGACGATTTCGCCGGATCCATCATGGGCGATCTCAACAGCCGTCGTGGACGCATCCAGGGTATGGACAACAAGGGCGGCAACACCGTCGTCAAAGCCGAAGTGCCCATGTCCGAGATGCTCACCTACGGTGTCGAACTGACATCGATGACCCAGGGCCGCGGCAGCTTCAACATGGAAATGCATCATTACGATGTCGTCCCCGGCCAGCTGCAGGAGAAGATCATCGAGAAGGCCAAGGCCGAACGCGGAGACGTGAAGGAAGAGGAAGAGTAGAAATCACAGTCTAACTGCCGAAACAGATTTCGATATCAGTTTTGGAGAAGTCCGTTCCTTTGGCCAGCAGCGGCTCTCCAGTGCTCTTTGCAAGCGCGTAGGCGAAACAATCTCCGTAGTTGAGGCCCGCTGGATGCCGGCCTTTTCCGTATTTGCGCCACGCCGATCGAGAAATATCGGCCTGCTCCCCATCCACTGGCACAATTTGGAGACCAGCGCGGACCACGAACAGATCGAATTCCCGACCGGCGCCGCCGCCTCGCCGACCCTCGATGACTATGCCGGTTTCGAGCAGCGTAGCGGCCGAAATGAGTCGGCTATGCGCCGTTATGATCGCGTCGCGGAAGCGCTCCCGTTCGGGTTCGTGAAAGAAAATGACCGCCAAGGCTGAAGTGTCAATCACCATAGCCAAGATTGCTCAACGAGGAAGGCCTAAGTCGTCATAACCGATAAGTTCGTCCGGGCTGCGGGAGTCAATGTCGGGCATCTCATCCACCCGGTGCAGGATTTCGTCTAACTGACTCGCCAGAATTTGACTCCGTCGTTCCTTCTTGATTCGTCCCAGTCGCTCTTCCAGGGCTTTTTGGATTGCTCCGGTTAAAGATTCCCCGGTCTTCGCAGCCAGCTCCCGAGCCATTTGTTCGACTTCTATACTCTTTATACTCAGTGCCATATGCGATGTAGTATACCATAGAATAATGTAGTATATAATGGTCTAAGACTGTGGATCTGCGCGCCCCATGCGACGATAGGATTCACTATTCGGGTATAGTCTCTTGCAGCCGCCGGAGGTTCGCAATGAAGTCAACTCTGATCGCAGTCTGCTTTGTTCTAGCTCTTTCTCTTGCCCCGCTCGCTCTCGCCGCTGCCGAACCCAGGTCTTCCCCACATCTGCCGGACCGGTGAAAATCACTCCGCTGAACCATGCCAGCACGCTGATTGAAGCCGGAGGCAAGGTCATCTATCTCGATCCCGCGAAGCCGGCGAAACTCAGCGGCCTGCCCAAAGCCGACCTCATCCTGATCACCGACATCCACGGCGACCACATGGACCCTGACTCGATCAAGGAAATCAGCAAGGCCGACACCGAGATTCTTGCGGCGCCCGCCGTCACGCAGACCGTCACTACCGCCAAGCCGATCGCGAATGGTGAAACAAAAACCTGGCAGGGTTTTACCATCGAGGCCATCCCCGCTTACAACATCAAGCGCGGCCCCGCTCCCGGCAAACTTTTTCACGATAAAGGACGCGGCAACGGCTACGTTCTCACCTACGGCGGCAAGCGCTTCTATTTCTCCGGCGACACGGAAGGCGTTCCCGAGATGCGCGCGCTCAAAAACATCGACGTGGCCTTCGTGTGCATGAATCTCCCTTACACCATGCCGCCCGAAGAAGCCGCCGACGCCGTCAAGGCCTTTCATCCGAAGATTGTCATCCCCTACCACTACCGTGGTTCCGACCTCTCGATCTTTCAGAAAGCATTGCAAGGCACCGGCATCGAGGTGCGATTGCTCGATTGGTATCCCAAATAGTGGCAGGAACTGCGTTCGGATAGGCGGAGCATGAATCGGCGATCCATCTGGAAATGGGCGCTGTTTGCCGTCCTGATTATCGTGGCGGCGGCGATCCACTGGTGGCCCGCGCCGCCGGTGAAGGTCGAACTGCTGCCGTTCTCCGATACGCCTCCAGCGTGGGACGGATCATATCCTTATCTCATCATTTCCCCGGTCGCCGGGTCGAAGAAGCCGGCATTCAAATCTGCCATCTCGATGGTTCCTCCGACCTTGCGGCACGATACGCCAGTGAACGAGTTCGACGTCGACCTGCACACCGGCCGCTTCATCCTGCGTCAGACCGATCTGTTCGTTCCCGACGTCATGCCTTTGTCGATCACGCGCACCTACATCATTTGGGACTACCACAGCCGAGCCTTCGGCATCGGCGGAAATCATCCCTATGACATTTGCCCCACAGGAACGCGGTTTCCCTACACGTATTCCGACTTGAACCTTGAAGACGGGCGTCAGGTCCATTTCCCGCGCATTTCGAAAGGCACCGGCTACGCGGACAATGTCGAACGCCACAGCGAAACCTCGTCAGAATTCTATGGCGCGGCGCTCGCATGGAACGGCAATGGCTGGACCTTGACCTTCCGCGACGGCCGAAAAATCTACTTTCCCGAATCCTACTATGCGAGAAACTGCGCGCAGGGAGCCCCCACTCTGATGGAAGACGGGCAAGGCCATCGCATCGAGCTCAAACGCGACAAAGAGCGGAACCTGCAGGAATTGATCTCTCCCAATGGGTACAAGATTGACTTCGCGTACGACACGTCCGACCGCATCATCGAGGCGAAGGACAGCCTCAATAACATTCGCAAATATTCCTACGACCGCACCGGTCACGTCGATACGGTCTCTGACGCAACTCATGTGCTGTATCGCTTCGAATATGCGCCCCTGATCCGCGAGACCGGATACGATCCATGGCTGCTCACGCGGGTGATGGACGGCGACTGGAACGTTATCCTCGAAAACAAATATTTCTGGTATCGGGTCTCCGAGCAAAAGCTTGCCGATGGTGAGGTCTTTCACTACGACTACCGGCTGAATGGCCGCGACGTGGTACAGGCAGTGGTCACGCTGCCTTCGGGCGAGACGAAAGTCTTTTCTTTTCGCAACGGAATGCTCGCCAGCCAGAACTGATACTCTACGCCTTGAAGATCTCCTCCACCGGCCGGTGAAACAGCTTCGCAATCTTAAAGGCCAGCGGGAGGCTCGGGTCGTATTTTTCCGTTTCAATCGCGTTCACCGTCTGCCGCGAGACTCCAAGCTTTTCCGCCAGATCCGCCTGGGTCCAATTCAGCTGGCTGCGGAAGTCGCGCACGCTGTTCTTCACTCGTATCTCCGTTTGGCGATGCCCACGCCAATCCCCCACAGTGCAATCAGCGGAGGCGCGACCCAGCTCACGTCAAAGCGCGGCAGCCCGGCATTCTGCTGGAATGCCCAGGTGAGCGTGATGAAACATGTGCCCAGAAAGCTGAGGACTACGGCTTCGAGTTGAATGCGCCGTTGTAACTCGTCGAGCCCGCGGAAAAATCTCAGAAATGCGAGCAGTGCGAAGAATGATGGAATGATGGGCAGGAACGCGAGGCAGTATCCCAATGCCGTGTGTTCGTGACCGTGGAGCATCCACATCGAAAGAGGAACGAGCACGGTATAGGCGGCCATCGCACCGCCGAACTCGATGAGGTAGCGTTTTCCATTCGCGTCCATTTGTTGCGCTCCGACGTAAAGCATGCTTTACATCCAGTAGAGTAAAGCATGCTTTACATCCTGTCAAGTGCTTTTGAATGGATTCCGCCAAAGAAAAATCGGGACCGGTCTGATGACCGATCCCGACGGGTTTTCCCACCTAAAAGCGATAACCGGCAGACCTTACGGCTCGCCGAACAGGTCCGTCATGGCCTTGGTGCTGGCGTCGCAAGCATGATTCAGGCAAGGCAGCTTGAATCCGCCTTCAAACGAGCGCAGCAGCGAGAAGTGGTCGTAAAACACGCTGCTCTGCAACTGGTGGAACCCGTAGTTGGTGTCGACGATCGCCACAACCTGGTTGGTGACTGGCTGGACCGAATAGTCGTTCTCGTCCCAAATTACAACGATCGCGTTCTTCCCCTTGCTCCAGACGGAAGACTCGTGAATCGCGCTCACGATCTTCTTCACAGCCTGGTCTCCGAGCTGGATCAATGCCGGGTTGAGGCCGTTCTGGGTACCGTTATCGCTCGGATCGTACTGGCAAAAGGCCGTTCCGTTGCCACGCCCATGCTGGTCGTTGCATTGGTTGGGGACGATGTAAGAGAAAGCCGGAGACTTCCCGGCCGCCAGGTCGCCCCACAGCCCGCGTGGGCCATCGAACGGGACCATCTGCGCGTAGCTGACCAGCGGGTTCGAGCCTTCCTGCACTTCCTGAAAATAGACGAACGGGTTGTGCTTGGAGGCGTAGAGCTGCACGATATCACCGGTGTTCAGTGCCGGATTGCAGCCAGGGCACGGAGGAAAGGTGGAGTTGTTCGTGAAGTTGCCATCACTATAGTTGACGAGGTCCGGTCCACCCGCGGGGAGGTCTTCCTGGTACGTCTTCCAGCTCTTTCCGGCATTGGCGAGCTGGTCGGCAATCGTAATCCCCAGCGTGGTGGAAACGGCAGGGTAGGTATGCACGCTGTCGATCTCGATTTCGCAAGGAGGTCCGGTCACCTCGTTCGTGCAGTCCAGCAGCGGAGTGGCAGCATCGGTACCGGATCCGCTGATTGGGCAGATCGCCGGGCTCGGTGGATTGTCCGTATTTGGGATCCCCGAGGTCAGGTTGTTCGTGCAGGCCATGTTGTGCCAATCCGGGTTGTTGTCGCTCAGAACTCCAAAGTTTGATCCACCCACCGTCTCCAAGTAGTTGGTCAAACTGGGATGCGCGACCGCGAAGTAGTTCCTGGCAAGATTCGCCTTCCGCGCATAGAAGTTGATGAACGGCGCGTTGGGATTGTTCATAATCTGGGGGAATCCATGGTTTTCCATCATGATCAGGAAAACGTGATCAAGGGATGGAATCCCTTTTGGAACTGGGCCCTGCTGGGCGAACGTGCTGCCCGTGAGAGCGAGCAGGCACAGAACTAATGCTTTCTTTGTCATAGGTGTTGCATCTCCTCGAAAAAGCTTCAATTGAACTGCGGAAAACCGGGTGCTACTGCGTGCGATCAATACCCGTCGCACCACTCGCTAATGCCGTTACACACACATCCCCAGTTGCTGGCGGGTAGAAAAGAAAGGTATCGACCTTTTGTTACGCGTCCGTGAGAGAAGGATTAAGCTTCCGTGAATTCGCCGTTGCGGTTCTGACCGATGGAAATTGCGCTTCAGGCCGCTCGCAGCAGCCTGTACTGTCTTTAAGGCACAACCAGCGGCAATGAGACTGGCTACGCGCTCGCGGGAACTGGTACTATCGCGCCAGTGGCTGGCGCGAAGAACAATCCCAACCTCGATCTCACCCGCGAGCGGCTGGTTTCAGCCGCGCCCGTGGAAGACGATTCATCGTTCGAGCTAAAGCTGCGCCCGCAGCGGCTTG
Organism: Terriglobia bacterium; assembly: GCA_963823085.1. Lineage (GTDB taxonomy): Bacteria > Acidobacteriota > Terriglobia > Terriglobales > Acidobacteriaceae > Sulfotelmatobacter. The sequence continues at coordinate 62,665 of CAWGKF010000007.1, forward strand.
CGGAATTTATCGGACAGCGCAAGGTAAAAGAACAGCTCTCGGTTGCCATCGAAGCCGCGCGCTCCCGTGGCGAGGCCATGGACCATGTTCTTCTCTACGGACCTCCCGGACTGGGGAAAACAACTCTCGCCAACATCATTGCCAATGAGTTGGCCGTACACTTTCAGCCAACCGCCGCGCCGCTTCTGCAGATCAAGGGCGATCTCACGGCCATCATCACCAACCTGCAGGACAAACAAGTCCTATTCATTGACGAAATCCACCGCCTGCAGCCCGTCCTCGAAGAGCTGCTGTACTCCGCGCTGGAAGACTACAAACTCGACATCATCATCGGACAAGGCCCGTCGGCGCGAACTCACACGCTTGAGGTCAAGCCCTTCACCTTCATCGGGGCCACGACGCGCGCCGGGCTGATCTCGGCTCCTCTGCGTGCGCGCTTCGGCATCGTCCTGCGGCTTGAGTTCTACACGCCGGAAGATCTGCAGGTCATCATTGAGCGCTCGGCTGAGATCTTGGGTGTGCAGATCGACGACGCCGGCGCCAAGGAAATCGCCAGCCGATGTCGCGGGACACCCCGCATCGCCAACCGGTTGCTGCGTCGCGTTCGCGACTACGCGCAAGTTCGCGGAGCAGGCAAGATCGACGAGCCGACGGCGAAAGCTGCCCTCGAAATGCTGGAAGTCGACCATTACGGATTTGATGAGGTTGATCGCCGCCTGCTTTTGACGATTATCGAAAAGTATCAGGGAGGTCCGGTCGGCGTGAACACGCTGGCTGCCGTCCTCGCCGAAGAACCTGATGCGATCGAGGAAATCTACGAACCATTTCTGATGCAGATCGGTTTCCTCAACCGCACCCCACGTGGACGCGTAGCCACGCAATTAGCCTACGAACACTTCGGGATCTCTCCGAACCGCCGCCAAGCGTCACTGTTCTGAGCCTCGTTCTGCCGAACCAGCTTCAGACAATTCAGCTTCTGGCGATCCAACTGACGTCCCGGCCCGCCGCTTCAATTTTGCGGCCGCAGGCTGAAGTACACCGCTGCCCTATCGTTCCGAATTTCGATACAAAACATTCTTTGCTGTTTCGTTGAGGCCAAAATGGTGTATCTTGCTCAATTCCCAAAAAATGAGCTCCCTCGAATGCTGGGAACTCTGACGCATCGGTGCTAAATTTCAGGGCCAATTCTAATTTGCACGCGTTGATCGTCTCTTTTTCTGTACTGATGACAACGTCTACGCCTGCCGCAGCGGCTCATCCGTCCGCCAATTATCTGCAGGAACCTCAGTTGCCCGGGCAGATACCGCAGCCTTCCCAGCAGATTCCGTCCCCCTCGGCGCAATTGCCCGAGCCGCCCATCAAGAACCCCGAAATACGCCCAGCCCCGAAAGAAGTCGCTCCCAGCGTCAACATTCCGCGCCTTCCCCGCGCTCCCTCGCTCGACGATTTCCTCAGCATGAAGCCGGAAGGCGAAATCGCGTTGCAGATGGCCAAGGTTACCGGCTTCACCCAGCGAAATCCCCACGACGGCGAGCCCGTCTCGGAACAAACGGAAGCCTATCTCGGCTACGACCAGAAGAATTTCTACGCGGCGTTTGTCTGTTTCGACGATCCGAAGAAAGTCCGCGCTCGTTTGTCGCCCCGCGAAGATATCTTCGACGACGACCAGGTCGAACTCATCCTCGATACCTTTCATGACCGGCGCCGCGCCTACGCCTTCCAGGTCACGCCGCTCGGTGTCCAGTGGGACGCCATCTATACCGAAGCGTCCCGCGAAGAACAAACGCAAGGCCACTTCGATACCTCATTCGACACCGTCTGGGACTCGCACGGAAAAGTCACCAGCCGCGGATATGTCGTCCTGCTGGCCATCCCGTTCAAAAGTCTGCGCTTTCCCGCGCAGAAGATTCAGGAGTGGGGACTCATCCTCTACCGCGGCATCACCCGGAAAAACGAAGATTCTTTCTGGCCGCACATCAGTTACAAGGTCGAAGGACGCCTTGGCCAGGCCGCCACAGTCTACGGACTCGAAGGCATCTCTCCGGGCCGCGACATCGAACTGATTCCCTACGGCTTGATGCGCGGCTATCGCGCCCTCGATACGCGTGATCCCGCGAATCCCTACTTTCAAAACGCCGCGGTCCAGGGCCAACCTGGCATGGACGCCAAGTTCGTCCTACAGGACCATTTCACCATCGACGCCACCGCGAATCCGGACTTTAGCCAGGTCGAATCCGAAGATCCGCAGATCACCGTCAACCAGCGCTATGCCGTCTACTTCCCCGAGAAGCGCCCGTTCTTTCTGGAGAACGAAGATTTTTTTCGCTCGCCAATGAATCTGTTCTTCACGCGCAATATCGGCGATCCTTCCGCCGGAATCCGTCTGACTGGGAAAGATGGCCCCTACTCTCTCGGCGTGATGAGCGCCGACGACCGCAGCCCCGGACTCGCCCTCCCCGACTACTACCCGCTCTCGGGCATGCGCTCTTACTTCACCATCGCGCGCGTCAGCCGCGACATCTTCCGCCAATCGAGCGTCGGCGCTCTCTACACCGATTGGGAATGTCCGACCACCGGCGAATACAACCGCCTCGGGCGGCGCCGACACCCACCTCAAATTCAATCCGAACTGGACGCTCGACGGCCAGGCCGTTACCAGCTCCAGCAGCATCTTCGGAAACGTCTATAGCCCAACTTATTCGTCGCAGAACTGCGAGGCCAACGCCTATCCCTTCAGTTCAGGAAACCAGGGCAACGGCAATCATTACGCCGGCCCCGCCGAGCGCCTCGAAGCCCGCCGCGACGGCCTGCATTTCACTTATGACGGGCAGTACAACGACATCAGCCCGGGATTTGTTTCCATCCCTGGCTTCATCAATCGCGTTGACATTCGTGAATCCAAGCAGGAGGTCGACTACCGCTTCCGTCCGAAGAGTGGCTGGATCGTCGACTGGGGACCGTCTCTCCTCACCCGGTACGACTTCGACCACACCGGCCTGCGCCTCGATACTGACTATTCGCCATACCTGGCCATTCAAGGGCGCGGCCAGACTGTCATTTACTTGCGTCCCTACGAGGAAACCCGCGAGCGCCTGCGTCCGCAGGATTTCTGCTTTTACGGCTACTCGCTTTATTGCACTCCCACTACTCTGACCAATCAGGACTACCACGAGCACACCAGCGGAGCGTCATTCCAGACGGGCTACTTCAAGAAGGCGACGCTCCTTGCCGCCTATTACTGGGGAAACACGCCAAACTTCGAGGCTCTGCCGCCCGCCAGCGCTCTGACCGCCAATCCCTACAATCACCCGTTCATCGCGCATGAGGAAACCGCGCAAGCTGGTCTGACGCTGCGTCCCATGCAGCCGTTGAAAATCGAGAACACCTACCTGTTCGAGCATCTGCGCGCGCCCGACAATGCTTTCGCGTTTATGCGATCGCAGTTCCCCAGGATTGGCCGAGGCATCTTCAACGACCACATCATTCGCAGTAAATGGAACTGGCAGTTCACTCCCCAGCTCTCGGCCCGTGTCATCCTGCAGTACAACGCGCTGCTCGCGGGAACGCCCGGCATCGGCTCGCCTTATACCTATCTGCCTACGCAGCGGGAATTCAACGCCGACTTCCTCATCACTTACCTTGTACATCCGGGGACGGCGATCTATGTCGGTTACAACAGCGACCTGCAGAACTTGAACGTGGTCGGGCAAACTCCGCTGGCGCCCGGCTACGTGACCAACACCGCCCGTGGCTATCTCAACGACAGCCGCCAATTCTTCGTGAAGGTCAGCTACATGTTTCGGTTTTGAAAAACTAGCCGCCAAAGAATATCCTCTCCCGAAACAACACCGTGCGAGGTGATTCCATGCGTAACTCCGTGCTTCTATTCGTCACAATCGCCCTAGCTACGGTTGCCGCCCAGCAACATGAACCCACAGCCGCCGAATTGAGTCGCGACGAGACTCCCGCCAAAGCCATCATGCGTACCTTTGCGTTTCAGGAATACGACGTCCGCTCCGCGGCCGAAGCCATGCCCGAAGACAAATGGGATTTTCGTCCCGCTGCCGGCATGTTCAAGAACGAGAAGCCGGAATTCGGACCCGCCGAACTCCGCACTTTCGCTGATCAGGTGAAGCACGTGGCCTGCAGCAATTTCGCCTTCGCCGCCGAGCTCGACGGCACCAAGCCCCCCGAAGCCTGCGACAAGGGCGGTCCCAGCCCAGCCAAAACGCGCAAAGAACTACTGACTTACTTGCGCGACTCCTTCGCGGCGCTCAATAAATCACTCGCAGCGATCACTCAGAAAAATATGTTTGATCCCATCGAAGGACCCTACGCCACCCCAAATACTCGCCTCGGCCTCGCTGAAATCTGCGTCTGGCACGCCGCCGACCACTACGGCCAGATGGCGATCTACCTGCGCCTGAACGGGATCGTGCCTCCCTCGAGCCGCAACCCGCCACCAAAGCTGCAGGAGAAATACTAGAAGAACCTCTGAGGTTGGAGTCGCAGCCAGGAGCAAGCCTAGGGACCGGTTTGGCTCATAGCTCATGGCTCGCAGCTTCTGTTGCTGAATCCTGTGGAAATCCAGTAGAATCTAATGATCTGAATCGAGGTTGGAATCCACATGAAAGCAGCTATTCATCCTTCTTACAACGAAGTCCGCGTGCACTGCGCCTGCGGCAATACGTTCATGACCCGGTCGACGCATAAGGGCGACATCGGCGTAGAAATTTGCTCGAACTGCCATCCGTTCTTCACCGGCAAGCAGAAGCTCATGGACACCGCCGGCCGCGTCGAGCGCTTCCGCCGCAAGTACGCCAAGGCCACCGAAGCCGCGAAGAAGTAAACGCCTTTCGCCACGGATCTTCACGAATCCACGCGGATAGACCAGGAATCGAGCCCCCGCCGAAAGCGGGGGCTTTCGTTTGACCGTTGCCGGATTTTGGCTGTCGTCTAAAATGAACTCAACGACTACCGTGGAAAAGCGGCCCTTCAGGGCCGCGTAAGCCGGGCATGAAAAAGACGGGCTTCAGCCCCAGCGGTTGTATTTACCGACGCCATCACGGGATCTGCGGGGTGCACGACCGGGAAGGGCACGACTTACAGTCGTGCCAATAAGGGCCAATGCGGAAATACTGGGACAACTCGGGAAACGGCACATGTGGCGCGGGCGCTCCCGCCCGCGAGGCCTTGCCCCTGAAGCCGGTTCCCGCAACTCTACAAATCGGCACTGTCACCATCTCTCCCGCCACCGTCCTCGCGCCCATGGCCGGAGTCACCGACACCGTCTTCCGCCGCTTCATCCGCAATCTTGGCGGATGCGGTCTCATCATGACCGAGTTCACCTCGGCCGACGGAGTCCTCCGCAAAAAAGATCAAAAGGCAAAGCGCTATCTGCACTTCTACGAAGACGAGCACCCGATCTCCGCGCAGCTTTTCGGCAGCGATCCCAACGTGATGGCCGAGGCCGCCCGCATGGTCGAAGGACTCGGCTTCGATCTCGTCGACCTCAACCTTGGCTGCCCGGCGAAAAAAGTCGTGAAGTGCAATGGAGGCTCCGGCCTTCTCCGCGATCTTCCCGCGATCGGCCGCATCTTCGAAGCCGTCCGGGCCGCCGTGAAAATTCCCTTCACCGTAAAATTCCGCGCCGGATGGAACGATGAAGAAATCGTCTGCGTCGAACTCGCGCGTATGGCCGAGAATTGCGGACTCGCCGCCGTCGCGCTCCACGCGCGCACTCGCGAGATGGGTTATAGCGGCAACGCTCGCTGGGAATGGATCGCCGCCGTCAAAGACGCCGTGAAGATTCCGGTTATCGGCAACGGGGACATCCGTTCGCCCGAAGATGCTTGCGCCATGGTCGCGCAGACCGGCTGCGACGCCGTTATGATCGGCCGCAGCGCTCCATCCAATCCGTGGATCTTCCGCCAAATCGAGCAGTATTGCGCCGCAATGCGAGACGGGTGCGCTCTCGATGCTCGTGTAGGGGCGGACGCATTCGCCCGTCCGGTCGAGCAAAGCTCGACAGCCGTGGCTGACAGCTTGTTTATCAGCCAACAGTCCTCATGGCCTGCGGCCACCCCGGACGAAGGCGTCCGGGGCTACACAAAACCTTACGACGAGCCCTCCGAGGCCGACCGCTACCAGATGATCCGCACTTATTTCCAGATGCTGATCGAAGAAGAGCTTCCCGACGCCGTCGGCAAGATGAAACAGTTCGCGTCGTGGTTCACCCATGGAGTACCCGGCGGCGCAGGCCTGCGCAAGGCCATCTACGAATCCAAAGCCGCACCCGAAGTTCTCACCCGCGTCGAAGATTTCTTCGAAGCCAGATTGTGTGGCGCGGGCACTCTTGCCCGCGAAAGCTGAGTTTCGAAAGCCTGAATCAGACCTCCCGCGCCACCATCTTCCCCGACTCTTCCCTCTCGATATACGCCCACGGCACCTTAGGATCGTGCGTAAACACCGTCAGCCACTTTTCTGGCAGCGCGCGCGCGTAGTACTCCTTCTTGCTCTCGATCGTGTCCAGCGGATACAGGTCAAATCCCATGCCCCACGTCAGATCAATGTGCGCCGTCGTCGGCATCAGATCGGAAATGTAGCAAGCCGTTAGCTGCGCTTGATCCGGCCGGGCGCTGTCAGAATGAAGGCGGTCTTGAAAGGGCGCGGCTTCAGCCGCGCCGTTAGGATCTGAAGAATGGGGCTTTAGCCCCTGAGGGCGACTGCACAATAATCCCCTGCATGCTCGCCGTATGTCCGCGAAACGTTCTCACCGAAATCCCCGGCACAATCTCCTCGCCACCCTTGAGCAGCCTCATCTGTCCGCTCGCCACCAGCGGATCGTAATTCCCCGGAATGTAGCTGATCGCATCGCGATCGCTCGGCTTGCGCGCGTACTGCCATTCCCCCTCCGGCGCGTAGTATTTCGCCTTCGGAAACGTCGGGATGATCTTTCCGTTCTTGTCGCGCACCGTATTCCATCCGCAATGGTCGAAGTGCAGATGCGAATTGATGACGATATCGATATCTTCCGGCGCGATGCCGGCGGCCGAAAGATTCTCGAGCAGCTTCGCCGGCTGTCCGTAGAACTTCACCATGCGTTCGGAAAGCTTGTTGCCCATCCCTGTCTCGACCAACACGGTCTGCTTGCCGGTACGAATCAGCAGCGAGTTCAGCCCCGCCATCACATAGTTTTTATCGTCCGCCACGACCCTCTTCGACCACATCACTTTTGGGATGACTCCGAAAAACGCGCCTCCATCCAGTGGATACGTCCCATCCGAAAAAACGCTGAGTTCAAAATCGCCAAGCGTGAGCCGATGCATACCTTCAGTGTGCCATATCAGTCACTCGCCACGGATGAACGCGGATCTCCGCTGATAGGTCTTAAAGACTTTTCCTTGATGTTTTGATCCGTGGAAATCCGTGCTGATCCGTGGCCAAGAAGTTACTGCATTTCCACAGAGGATTTCGGAAGTCTGTGACATCTGACCTTGCACCCGCTTTCAACTTTCTGGCATTCTGCGTAACGGCGACGCCGTGGCGGTTGCCGGTCTTCAGCGACTGAACCATAGCTAAGTCCCACGGGCTCAAGATTTTGCCCGCAAGTGCTTGAGCCCCATAGATTATTTGGCGATTTCCCGCTACAACGCTGATTCCAATAGACCGGGAGGGGGGGAGGGGGAGGGTACTAACCAGTAAACGTTTCCCGTTTTGAAATTTAACCGCCTCTCCGCTGTTCAAGAAATTGCTCGCTCCGCCATTCCGGACCTGCCTGAATCCTCGGATCATCTAATAGGTATAGGTCAATTACTAAGAAGGAAGAACGGAGCACGTCATGATTACAGTTCGTCCCGCAGCCGAACGTGGTAGAGGAAACCACGGTTGGCTCAGCACCAAACACACCTTCAGCTTTTCCGATTACTGGGATCCCAAGTGGATGGGATTCCGCTCGCTGCGCGTCATCAACGAAGACCACGTCGCGCCTAATACTGGATTCCCTACGCATCCGCATCGCGACATGGAAATCATCACCTATGTCCTCGAAGGCAAACTGGAGCACAAAGACAGTCTGGGAACTGGATCGGTAATTCTCCCCGGCGATGGGCAGCGCATGACCGCAGGCAGCGGCATTCGCCACAGCGAATTCAATCCGTCGACAACCGAAACGGTGCATTTGCTGCAGATCTGGATCCAGCCGGAGAAAGCTGCACTCGTGCCGAGTTACGAACAGAAGAGTTTTCCGGAAGCAGAAAAACGCGGCAAGTTCCGCCTGATCGCATCACGCGATGCGATCAACGGATCGGTAAAGATCAATCAGGATGCGAAGCTTTACGTCACGCTGCTGAATCCAGGAGACGAAGTCAGCCACGAATTCGCCGCCGGAAGATATGGCTGGTTACAAGTCGCGCGCGGCTCAGTCGAGTTGAATGGCAAGAAGTTGAATCAAGGCGACGGCGCCGCCATCAGCGACGAGAAGAAGCTGACTATCAAAGGCACGGAAGACGCCGAAGTCTTGCTGTTCGATCTGGCGTAAACCTTTGCCACGGATTTGCACGGATTCACACGGATCAGCGAACATCAATTGATCGATCCGTGAAGATCCGTCTGATCCGTGGCTTTGTTTCGCTACTCCTTTTCTATGCAGCGTCCTAAAGGCATAATCGCGATTGCCGTGTTGTTCGGCCTCGCTGCAGCCTATCTCTGCACAATTGCCGCAGTCCTGCTGGTCTCGCCCGGCGCGATTTCGCTGATGGCTGCAAAGCATTTCATGTACGGACTGGAATTGGCCGGACCCTACATGATCCTGCTTGGAAGCAGCGTTTACGCCGTACTCGCATTCGGATTGTTCCGCCTATGGAATAGGGTGCGATGGATTGCGATACTGGTCGTCGCTTTCAGCATTGCACCGCTCGTACAGAAGATCTCAACAGCAGAACTCGGCCTTCCCGTTTTCTGGTACGGCTTGCAGATTGCACTCCACGTTGCGGTCGGATGGTATCTCGCGCAAGCGCCCGCTGTACTCGACGCCTTCACAAAACAACGCCACGGATCAACACGGATTCTCACGGATAAATCAGAAAGCAATTAATTCATCCGTGAAGATCCGTTAGATCCGTGGCGCTTTGTCTTTACCGCTTTGCCTTGGCAGGCTCTTTCTCGCCGACTCGGTGGCTGACTTTGAACGTCATCTTGCCGGCTTTCTTGTCGGCATCGACCACGACATGATCGCCGTGCAGCACTTCCCCATCGAGGATCTTCAGCGCGAGCGGATCCTGCACCAGCTTCTGGATCGCGCGCTTCAGCGGACGCGCTCCGAAGTTCGGATCGTATCCTTGCGTGAAGAGCAGATCTTTCGCGCCGTCGGTCAGTTCCAGCGAAATCTTGCGATCCGCCAGCAATCGCCGAACATCTTCCAGCCGCAGCTCGATAATCTTGACCAGCTGCTCTTTGCCCAGCGGGCGGAAGACGATGATGTCATCTACGCGGTTCAAAAACTCAGGCTTGAAGTGCGAGTGCAGCAGGTTCTGCACCTCTTGCGAGGCCAGCTCGAAATCGTGCTCGGAGCGAACCGCATCTGCCTGCAGAAGCTGTGAACCAATATTCGAGGTCATGATGATGATCGTGTTCTTGAAGTCGACCACGCGGCCTTTGCCATCGGTCAACCGGCCATCGTCCATCATCTGCAGCAGCACGTTGAATACATCGGGATGCGCCTTCTCGATCTCGTCGAAGAGCACCACCGCGTACGGACGGCGACGCACTTGCTCGGTCAGCTGTCCACCTTCCTCATAACCAACATATCCCGGAGGCGCGCCGAGCAGTCGAGCTACCGAATGTTTCTCCATATACTCCGACATGTCGATGCGCAGCATGGCGCGCTCATCGTCGAAAAGAAATTCGGCGAGGGCCCGCGCAAGTTCGGTTTTACCAACGCCCGTTGGGCCAAGGAAGATGAACGAACCGATCGGACGCTTGGGATCGCTGAGTCCTGCGCGGGAACGGCGAATTGCATTGGCGACTCGCTCTAACGCCGGATCCTGGCCAACCACCCGCAGCCGCAGCCGCTCTTCCATCGTGACCAGCTTCTTCACCTCGCCTTCAAGCATCTTCGAGACCGGAATTCCCGTCCACTTGGAGACGATGCGCGCAACGTCCTCCTCGTCGACCTCCTCTTTGAGCATGCGCGCCGCACCCTGGCTCTCCATCTGCTTGGTCAGCGTGGCCAATTCCGCTTCTGCCTGGCGAATCAGGCTGTAGCGGATCTCGGCGACCCGCTGCAAGTTGCCCTTGCGCTCTTCCGCCTGCTCTTCGACCTTAAGATGCTCGATGCTTTCCTTAAGCGCGCGAGCGCGTGCGATCAGGTCTTTTTCCTTTTTCCAATTCGCCTTGAGCGTGTTCGACTTTTCTCGGATCTCGGCGAGTTCCTTCTCAATGACCGCGAGCCGCTCCTTGGAGTTAGGATCATCTTCTTTTTTCAAGGCCTGCTTCTCGATTTCGAGCTGCATGGCGCGACGCTCGAGTTGATCGATGTCCGTTGGCAGCGAATCGATCTGAATGCGCAGCGATGCTGCAGCTTCATCGATCAGATCGATGGCCTTGTCCGGCAGAAACCGGTCTGAGATGTAGCGGTGCGAGAGAGTCGCGGCAGCCACAATGGCGGAGTCCTTGATGCGCACGCCGTGATGCACTTCGTACTTCTCTTTGAGTCCACGCAGAATGGCGATCGTATCTTCGACGTTCGGCTCGCCGACAAAAACGATCTGGAAGCGGCGTTCGAGCGCTGCATCTTTCTCGATGTACTTGCGGTATTCGTTCAGCGTGGTTGCGCCGATGGCCCGCAATTCTCCGCGAGCGAGCGCCGGCTTCAGCATGTTGGAAGCATCGATCGCCCCTTCAGCTGCTCCTGCTCCGACCAGCGTGTGCAGTTCGTCGATGAAGAGGATGACTTGTCCTTGGGCATCCTCGATTTCTTTCAGCACGGCCTTGAGGCGATCTTCGAATTCGCCGCGATACTTCGCTCCGGCGAGCATCGCTCCGAGATCGAGAGATACTACGCGCTTGCTCTTGAGAACTTCTGGGACGTCACCAGAGATGATTCGCTGCGCCAAGCCTTCGACGATGGCTGTCTTGCCAACTCCAGGCTCCCCAATCAGCACAGGATTGTTCTTCGTGCGGCGCGATAGGACTTGTACGACGCGCCGGATTTCTTCGTCGCGTCCGATCACCGGATCGAGCTTGCCGCGACGGGCTTGTTCGGTCAGGTCGCGAGCATAGCGCTCCAGTGCCTGGTACTTCGCTTCAGGATTCTGGTCTGTGACTTTTTGCGATCCGCGCACGACAGTGAGCGCCTTCAGGATCGCGTCATACGTGGCGCCGGCTTGCGCCAGGATCTGCTGCGCTTTGTCGCGCTTCAGGTGCGTGATGGCGAGCAGCAGGTGTTCGGTTGAGACGTATTCGTCCTTAAAGTTGCTGGCTTCTTTGAAAGCCTGCTCCAGCAGTTTGTTAGTCTCATTCGCGAGCGTAGCTTGCGCAGCCTCGCCTGCAACCTTCGGCAGGTTATCGATCTCGCTGTAGACGGAATTCAATACAGCCTGCGGTCCGATGCCGATTTTTTCGAGCACCGGCGGAACGATGCCCTCTTTGTCCTCGAGCAGTGCTGCCAGCAGATGAATCGGCAGCAGCTCAGGATTGCCGTGCTCGGAGGCTAGATTGTTCGCGCGCTGTACAGCTTCCTGCGCTTTGACGGTGAATTTGTCCCAACGGATAGGCATGAAAACCTCGATTCAGTAATTGCGGAATTTAGTGATTGGGTAATTGGAAGGCAATTCAGCAGCGCGGGATGCAAATTACTCAATCACTCAATTTCGCAATTACAAAATAAAGCAGGGAGGCGGTTACCTCTGCCGCCTCCCGGACCTCAGGGGCTGAAGCCCCGGAATTGTTCCTCGCTTCAACGCGGCGCTGAAGCGCCGCTCTTCCACAGTTACGCGGCCTTGCTGGGGCCTTTGCCTTCGAGGGTCTTCTCAGAGGCAGAGCTGACGTTGACCTTGATCTGTTTCGGCTTGGCTTCGGCCTTTTTGGGAAGCTCGATCTTCAGGACGCCCTTGTCATAGTTCGCCGAAACCTTCTCGGTGTCCACGGTCTGGGGCAGAGTGAAGGTGCGGGTGAAGCTGCCATACTGACGCTCCACGCGGCGATAGTTCTCTTCTTTTTCTTCCTTCTCGATCTTGCGTTCGCCCTGGACGGTCAAGGTGTTGTTCTCCACGCGGACGTCGATGTCCTTCTCTTCGATTCCGGGCACTTCGATCTTCAACGTGACCTTGTGCTCATCTTCGTAGACGTCGACAGCGGGGGCAAAGCTCGAGGTGGTGAGCGACTCATCCCGCCCTGCATCGTTGTGGGACTCGCGGAACAATCGGTTCATGCGGTCCTGCAGTGTGCTGAATTCACGGAATGGTTCCCAACGGGTTAATACGGTCATGGCTAAATCCTCCTTCGGATGTTTGGTTTTGATCAGAACTTAAAATTCCTACGACCGGGGCTGGGCTCATTGGAGCTCGGCGCTGCGGTCACTCCATTAGACGCATAGTTAGCGTAAAAGAAGCATAAAAGTTGAGCGTATTGTTGTCAAGTAATATATTCGCTTATTTATCTTCATGTTACGCTGCATATGGCGCACTTCAAATACCCGGTTTCGGGGATATTCAGCACTACCGGGTGGTCTTTCGACTGTCCTCTGACCTCCAGCAAGCGAAGGGTGCGGCGAGCGTCGATGGCGGCGGATCCGAGCATTTCGAGGAAGCTGGACTCGCCCACGTGGTACGAACAAGAGCAAGTGACCAAGACGCCGCGTGGCCGGAGCATCTTTAAGGCGCGCAGGTTGAGTTCCTTATATCCGCGGAGTGCCGCATCCAGATCCCGCTTGGATTTGGCAAACGCGGGCGGGTCCAGAACAATGGTGTCGTAGAGGTGGTTTGAGGCAGAATAGTCCTTCAGAAGATCGAAGGCGTTAGCCTCAATCCACTCGATTTCTTCTCCTCTGACTAGATCCTTGTTCAAGGCTGCGTTCTGATCAGCGATTTCCAGCGCTGGACGCGAGCTATCAACTCCTGTCACCTGCTTGCATTTTGCGGCTACGTGTAACGCGAAGCCTCCCTGATAGCAGAAGACGTCGAGGGCATCGCCATGGGCGTATTGCGTCGCGGCGGCATAGTTCTCGCGCTGGTCGAGGAAGGCTCCGGTTTTCTGGCCTTCGTGGGCGTCGAAATGGAATCGCACGCTATTCATGGTGAAGGTGGTTGCGGTCTTCTCTCCGTGCAGAAGGCCGGAGTTGCGGGGTGGGAGCGTTTCGAGTTCCCGGACGCGGGAATCGACTCGCTCGATCACCGACGCGGGACTCAGTTGCTTGACTAGTTCAGAGATGAGAGTTTCGCGAACCGGGTTGCTGTCCATTGCCTGGGTCAAGATCTGCAGCGAAAGGACGTCATTGTAGCGGTCGACGATGAGGCCCGGCAGGAAATCGGCCTCGCTGAAAATGACACGGTAGGCGTCCGTGTCGCGCACCAGGTTCTTACGATATGCAATTGCGTCGGAGATGCGATGGCGAAGGAAATCGGGGAAATCAGTAATCGGCTCGTGCGACAGCATGCGGATCGCGATCTGCGAGGAACTGGAGTACAGCGCCGTGCCGAGCGGCTTTCCGCGCTGGTCGGTGACCGTGACGAGCGACCCGGGTGCGATCTCGTCGGACGACAAGACATCGGAGCGGTAGACCCAGACGTGTCCGGATTTCAGGCGCGCAACGCCGCGGGGGGAAATCTTTAAGTTTCGGGAGATCAGATTTAGCGGGAGTCGGGGGCATGAGGACATGGTAATGCCTGCGAGTGGGGAGGAATGCGGGAGAGGCTCATTGCAGTGGAATCGAACGGCAGGGCTTGAATCGCGCGGAGGAGTTTTGAGCGAAATCGTGATTACAACACCTATCGTGAATCTCGAACACCATACCCTCCGGAACGGAGGTATGATGCACCGATGCGGAGCAAGCATACTCTCCTCATCGTCTTTTTCTTACTGTCGTTCAAATCGAGTCCTGCTGCGCAGCGCGCAGGACGTATCAGCGGAACTGTTGTGAGAGCAGATGGATATCCGGTAGCAGATGCTCGCGTCAACGCGGAGATCATGGACGGCGAAAAGGCAGTAACCGGGCTCGTAGTGCAAACTGATGAACATGGAAGATTCCTGTTCTCGCACCTGAAGCTTGGCGAATACCGCCTTTCGGCAGAGAAGCAAGAGGCTGGATATCTCTCCACTGCTCCAGACATATTTACCTGCAAGCCGCCTTTGACAATCGTGCTTAGGGAAGAGTCACCCACGGCTGATACATCTGTGCGCTTCATGCCGAAAGGGGCCACGATCTCTGGATGGGTGAAAGACGCCAAGACAGCTAAGGCAATTTCCGCACACCTGAGTCTTGCTCCGATTTCCGAGTGCGGCTGGTCAACCACGGGGACGGCTGGTAAATTTAGGTTTGAACTTCTCGTTCCTTCCGATACACCAATCACGTTCGGAGCATGCGCCGAAGGGTATAAGCCCTGGACACCTCTTGCGCTCAACCTGCGTCCGGGATCGAAATTTGAGATCGACGTTCTACTCGAACGCAGTGAAGAAAACGAGCAAACACTTTGCCCCGCAGGCACCTACTAGCATCCCGTTTCGCACGATTTGCGTAACATTTCTATTACACCCATTGGCCTTCGAAAGCCGTTCGGCCTGACGCTTCGCTGGCAGCGGACCAACCTTGTCATCGACCTCCGCGAACGCTCGTGATATAAGCACCGACATAAGGAGTCCTTCTGTGCGGGGAGAGACTCATTCTGCAATTTGCGAGTGCCCGATCATGCGCGAACACCGCGTGTGTTCCAAACCGGAACGGACCGTTTCCGACCTACCGCCGCATCGAATCCAAGATTTCAGAATTCAAGATTTCGAAATCCACCAACACGAACGAATTCTCCGGGCCCCTGTGTTCGAACGGAGCCAATATGAGTTCACCCGAGACACACCCGAACAAAGAGTTGGCATGGCAAAACCTGTGCCAGGAGAGTGGCTGGCGGTGCAAAATCTGCGGTGCCTTCCCGGAGATTGGCCAGCAGTTTGAGAAGAACGTCTGCGAAGACTGCCAACTGTTGTTGAATAATTACGATCCTACAGTGACCGCCTGAGGGGAGCTGGACGGGACCTCGCCCGCGCGAGACCAAGCAGACCCTGAAAATCCGCATCCTTGCGTGCCGGACCTGTTGATTCCGTGAAACTCCAGAGAATCAAGGGGATAGAAGCCCCGCCGAGGAACCTTGGTGAATCCGCTGAGTGTTTGAAAAAGGCGGTCTCGGGTAGAACGTTCAGCGATTCTCCGGGTCGATTTCAGCCATACCGCGGATTTCCTGCAATCTTTCTCCGCTGGATACCCGATGGTTGATCGCCCGGCAGGAAGCTATCGTCTGTATTCAAGAAACGAAGTCCGCCGTGAGGTGCTCCATGGCATGCCCCAGATGCGATAGAACCAGAATTGAGCGGTACGGAGAAAGCACGCGGTGTGCTGTATGCGGGATGACTTATGACCCGAGCGAGGAACCAACCGGCGGTTTTGTAACACCCTCCCTCGTCCCGCCGCCGCAAACTATCGTTCAGGTGGCGGGTCGAGAGCATAGAGTCTGAAGTGGCGCGCCGAGCTGCCAATCTAGACTCGGGCGCTACTTTGCCGGAATGAAATCAAACTTACCCGACGACCCTTCCTATAATAAGCGCACCGTCCTCTCGTCTGCGCCGCTCCAGGGCTTGTGTGCCGGACACGGGAATGGAGGCCCGCCCAACGGCTCCTGCTTTCTTCTTTGCATCGGAACAGGGCTGGACGATGGTGCACTTGATTCGTGAACTGATGGATGTCGCACCCTCTTTTGACGACACCGTGACAGTCTTTTGACAAGCCCCGGAAAAAACCGTGCTAGCCTCCTGCTCGGGCCACGCTTCAAGGGACACCACGATTCACTAAGGAGAAATCGTTATGCACTCCAACACGTTCCGGGCCTGGTTGTTAATTTGCTCTATCCTGCTCATCGCCTCCACCCGCGCCGCCGCACAGGCTGGCCAACTCGATCCTACCTTCGGCCAGGGAGGTATCGTAACTACGGACTTCGGGAACCAAATTAACAGCGACATTGCCACCGCGAACGCTGTGACGATTCAGCCTGACGGGAAGATTGTGATTTGTGGAGGCGCCCCGGGCTCCAATGGCTTTCCCAATGCCACCGTCGCTCGTTACAACCCTGACGGCACTCCGGATAAGGGGTTCGGAAACGCAGGCGTCAATACCCTTCTCGGGCAGTTCGAGATCCTTACCGCGATAGCTCTACAGACAGACGGCAAGATTGTAGCCACAGGCGCTGCTGGCGAGGAAATAGACGTGATCCGGTTCAACGCTGACGGCCAGCTTGATTCCACGTTCGGGACCGGCGGGATAGCGTCATTCTCCGCCATCGGTTTGCTGACTAGCGGTATCGTTGTTCAGCCGGACGGCGACATTCTTGTCGGCAACGGTCATCTGCTGATCCGTTTCTTGCCCAGCGGCCAGATCGACCCTAGCTTCGGCAGCGGAGGCTCGGCCAGGGTCGCCGGCTACAACCCGACCGCACTGGCTCTCCTGCTCAACGGAAAGATCCTGGTTGCCTCGGCCCTGACCAGCAGCGGCTTTGAAAACCCTGGCTTCGTTACTCGCTATAACTCGGATGGCAGCCTGGACGCGACTTTCGGAATCAACGGCCAGTTGTCCGTCCCCGGCCCAGCCAATGCGATGGTTCTTCTAAACACTGGCAAGTTCGCTGGAGAATTCCTGATCGGCGGGAATCTCACGAGCAGCGTGAGCGGACCGGTCAACGGATTCGCGGTGTCCGGGTATAAAGGCGTCGGCACCGTGGACGCAAGGTTCGGAACGAACGGCGGGGCTGTCACGCCTGTCCCCAATTTCCCCGCCCTTGCAACTTCGGGCCTTGGGCTTCAGTCGAGCGGAGACATCGTAGTCTCGGGCACCGCGTCGACAAATTCTGTCTCTACCGTGTTTGCGATCACACGCTACACGCCTGCTGGTCGCCTTGATACAACATTTGGCACTGACGGCATCGTCACCACCTCATTGCCCAACACTACCGAGGTCGCCACGAATGGTCTGGCCATTCAGGCGGACGACAAGATCGTGGTAGTTGGAAATTACACAACCTCAGAACTTCACGGTCAGTTCGACACGGGATTTAAGCTGGCCCGATACCTGGGTCACTAATCTGTGCGCTGGCAGGAGCTTGGCGGCTCCTGCCACTCCCATCCCGACCGAACTCTTCCTAGATTGTTTTATTCCGAGTGTCCTGAGAATTGCTTAGCTGGCAGCTTGCGAGGTCGGTGCGGCTGGGACTTCGTGCTTCGCATGAGAGGCCGTCCGAGCTTCGTGCTGAGCCAAATCGAGATCGGCTCGGAGTGAGTCGAGGATCACCATCGGGAGTTCTGCGCCGAAGCCGTCGAGTTCTTCTTCGCTCCAGTTGCCATTGAGGCGAGTCGAACCGGTGATGTCTTCGGGGAAGGCTTGGCGGTAATCGCCCTCGCGCATGAGGATGTCGCCAATCAGGCGTCCAGTATTGATGTCGTAGACCCGGCGGCTGGCCTGGCCGTGATTGTTGGTGAGGCACAGGAAAACCTCGCCATCACCGGCGAACTCGGGGCAGTAGTACCAGGCTTGCGGCGCGTCGATCTTAGGATGGTGCCGCTTGGGTCGATGAGCCGTCTGAATCTGGTCGACCAGTTCTTCTTTCGGATTGAAATACAGGATGCGCTGACAGGAATCGCAGACGATGGTCTGATTTCCGGAGCGGACCTCATTGTAGGTCTGCGGCCGCAGCATGACCTGGCACGCCATGCATTTGTGATCGCGAACTTCGGAGATGCCGCTGCCGCGGAACTTGGAGACCCGCTCGTAGTGGCGGAGCAGGTCCTCGCGTATGCCGGTGCGGAGCTGATCGCGCTTGGCACGGGCTTCGGTGAGAAGCTTCTCGTCTTCAGCCGTGCGCTGGCGCGCCTGCTCTTTCTCTTTTTCAATCTCGGCAGTCTCAGCCTTCAATTCCGCCTGAGCCGCTTTGACTTCCTTGTCCCGGGTGTCGGCATTGACCATCAGCTCAAGAATCTTGTCCTCATTCGCGGCGATTTCCTTCTCCGCGAACTGGATTTCGTGCAAGAGGGCCTTGTACTGGTCGTTCGTTTTTACGTCGAGCGACTGGTCACGATATTTGGAGATTTTGCCGCGAAGATCGCTGATGTTGGTTTCGTACTTGCGGCGGGCGGCTTCGTCTGCTTTGACGGCGGTCTGGGCCTTTTCGAGCTGGGCTTTGGTTCCGGCCAGTTTCTGCTCGATTACGGCTACGAGTTTAGGCAGTTCGGCGACTTCGTCTTGCAGGCGGCGGATTTCCTTGTCCGTATCCTGCAGTTTGAGCAGATTTTCTATGTCTGGAAGCATCCGACTACTTTGATTCTAGCACGCTACGCGCAGCCAAAACGCTCGACCCAGAGACCGGGAGGGAAGCAGAGCACATCAAGCAGGGATCAGCGCTGCTTGGATGTTAAACTCATTCCTTCGCCTTGGCTTTGTTACTTCTTTCCTGTGAGGTCACTTCGTGAAAAGAAAGCCTGGTTTTCTAACCAGCTATGCCCTGATAGCACTGATCGCTGGCCTTTGTAGTCCTGATGTCGCGAAGGCCCAAACCGCTCCGACTAAACCGCTCACGATTGAGTCGCTCTTTCAGCCTGGTGGGCTGGGGGGTCGTGGTCCGGAGACGACGGAATGGAGTCCGGATGGGACGAAGCTCACGTTTGTAGAGCGTGACGAAAAGGGTGAGAAAGGCGAGCTGTGGTACGTGGATGCGACGACCGGCGAGAAGAAGGTGCTGGTCAGCGCGGAGAAGCTCGCATCGCTCGATCCGGATGTAAATAAAGTCAAAAACGAGCGCGAGAAGGAGCGGCTTACGCGGTATCACGTGGCCGCGTATTTGTGGGCTCCGGATTCGAAGCACCTGATGTTCGATTCGCAGGGACAGCTTTGGCTGTACGACCTGGGGAGCGAGACGGCGGTCCAGTTCACGTCGGCGCCGGATCCGAGTGGGGATCCGAAGTTTTCGCCGGATGGAAATCACGTAGCGTATGTCCGCAAGCACAATTTGTATGTGCGGCCGGTGAACGGCAAAGACGAGAAGCAGCTGACCAAAGACACCAGCGACAATCTTCTGAACGGCGACATCGATTGGGTCTACGCGGAAGAGTTAGGCGTGCGCAGCAATTATTTCTGGTCCCCCGACAGCAAGGAGATCGTCTTCCTGCACATGGACGAGACCAATGTGCCGACCTATCCGATCACCGACTGGATGCCGACCCATCCGACGGTCGATCAGGAAAAGTATCCGAAGGTGGGCGACCCCAATCCAGTGGTGAAGCTGGGAGTGGTTGATGGGGACAAGGGGAAGACCCGTTGGATCAATTTGACCAGTGACATCGACACTTATGTTCCGCGTTTTGGTTGGGTGAAAGACGGAGTGATCTGGGCCGAGGTATTGAACCGCACCGAAGACAAGATGGATTTATACTTTGTCGATGCGAAGTCGGGTAAGTCGCGAATTGTGCTGACCGAAGAGACGCCCGGAGCCTGGATTGATTTCGAGCATGTTGAAGTGAAGTTTCTGAAATCGACTCCGCAGTTCCTGTGGCCGAGCTGGCGCGATGGGAACATGCACATTTATCTCTATAGCTTCGGCAAGCAGAATCCGATGGCGGGCGATGCGAAGCTGGAGCGGCAGCTGGAAAAGGGCGACTACGAGATGCTGGGGATTGCGGGCGTCGATGAGGCGGCCGGCACGGTGTTTTTTGAAGCGAACAAGGACGATCCGCGGCAGCAGCACATCTTTTCGGTGCAGCTCGACGGCACGGGATTCAAGGACTCACCACGCAAGAGGGTGAGCATTATGCGAACTTCAGCGACGACGGCAAACACTATACGCACATGTATTTTGGTCCGCAGACCGCGCCGACCTTGACTTTGTGCGCGGTCGGGGGCACGTGCAATCCGGTGTGGAAGGCGCATGACGAAATCGCCGAATACGGGCTGCGCTCGCCCGAATTCCTGGAGTTCAAGGCAGACGACGGAACGACTCTGTACGGGCGATTGTTGCTGCCTCCGGATGGCGCGGCGAGCGGGAAAATTCCACTGATCGTCAACATTTACGGCGGCCCGGCAGCACAGACGGTGCGCAAGGGCATGCCGGATGCGTTCGATGAAATCCTGTCGCGGAAGGGATTCGCGATTTTCTCGGTCGACAATCGCGGTACTCCGGGGCGAGACAAGAAATTTCAAACGGCGATTCGCCATGAATTCGGGGCGGTAGAGTTGAAGGACCAACTCACGGCGCTGGATCAGTTGTTGGCGAAATATCCGCAACTCGATAATGAGCGCATCGGCATCTGGGGCTGGTCGAATGGCGGGTCGATGACGCTTTATTCCATGACGCATTCCGACCGTTTCCGCGCGGGAGTGGCGGTGGCACCGGTTACGAATCAGGTCAACTACGACTCGATCTATACCGAGCGCTACATGGGCCTGCTGAAGGACGACAAAGCGGGATACGAAATGTCGGACGTCACCAAATCCGCCGATAAGTTACATGGAGCGCTACTGCTGGTGCACGGCACGAGCGACGACAACGTGCACTTCCAGAACAGCATTCAGATGATCAATGCGCTGATTAATGCAGGGAAGCAGTTCCGGCTGATGATCTATCCGGGCAAGACGCACGGTATCGCGGGGAAGGATGCGCGGGTGCATCTGTTCACGATGATTGAAGATCAGTTTGAGCGGGAGTTGAAGTAGAACAATTGTTAGTGGAGGATCAAGCAACAGCGGCTTCGCGAAAAAACGAAGCCGCTTTATTTTTGCCGGCCCGAACCTTTGCGTACAGTTTCTTTCGAGGAGCTTTCTTTAGACGACGAGCTTTCTTTCGACGATCCCACCTTAGATGAGCTCTCCTTGGCGGAGCCTTCCTTGGACGAACTGTCGGATTTTGACTTGTCGTCCGTTTTGTCCTTGGATCCAGAGTCGCCGGAAGATCCGGGCGAGGAAGACTTCTTGGCGTAGTCGGTAACGTACCAGCCGGAGCCTTTGAACTGGACGGCCGGGGCGGAGATCACCTGCTCGACTTGGCCGCCACATTCGGGACACTTCTTCACCATCTTGTCGGAGAACTTCTGGATTTTTTCGAAGCGATGGCCGCACTTCTTACAGAGATATTCGTAAAGTGGCATGAGTTTGAGACGGTTGCGAGGAACAACTCTGTTTCATATTGATTCTAGGGCTCGGAGTTGGGTGGCGTCAATTTTTGGCCCAGATGTTGGGTTGTGTTGGAGGTCGAAAGCTTGCGTGCCAGATTCAAAGTTGTTGTCTTTCGTAGCATCTTGGACTAGCATCCAGCCTCCGGGAGGTACCCCATGACAACTTCAGAGAATGTTGCGTTGCTGGAGCGCTGGTATCGCGAGGTATGGCGCGAGGGCAAGAACGAAACCATTTACGAATTGCTCGCTGCCGATGCGGTCGTTAGCGGACAGACTGGCCCCGATGCCGAGATCCATGGTCCGGCAGAGTTCGCCAAGTTCGCGGACCAGATCCGAAGTGCGTTTCCTGACACCGATGTCGTCGTCGAGGATGCTTTTGGGGTCGACGATAAGGTCGCGGTTCGCTGGTCAGCCACAATGACGCATCTTGGAGATAGTTTGGGCGTGCCTGCGACCGGCAATAAAGTCAGGATCACGGGGATGACGATTGCCCGGATCGTCGACGGAAGGATCGTTGAAGGTTGGGATAACTGGGACAAGCTGGCGATGCTGGAACAGATCGGGGCCTATAGGGCTCCCGAGCTTCCGATCCTGGCTAAGACCGCCTGATCCTCCTTATCGAGTTTCGACACTGGTGACGTTCGTCGCGCGCCCAGACCTTCCGTCGAAGCGCTGCGGAGGGATTTGTGTACCCGCGTGTGGCAGCGCTCGACGGACAGCCGCATGGCTGTCCGCACACGAGGACATCGGTGGTTAACTATCTGGCGGTGGTAGACTCCGGCCATGACGGACGAAGCAAGGATTTCCGCACCGGCGCTTTATCTCGTGGCGACGCCGATCGGAAATCTGGAGGACATCACGCTGCGGGCGCTGAGCGTGCTGAAAGAAGTCGATGTGATCGCCTGCGAGGATACGCGGCAGACGCAGAAGCTGCTCAATCATTTTGCGATTGCGACGCGGACGACGAGTTATCACGAGCATAACGAGATGACGAAGTCGGCGGAGCTGGTGAAAGAGATGCAGGAGGGCGCGAGCGTGGCGCTGGTGACGGACGCCGGGATGCCGGGGATTTCCGATCCCGGGTACCGGCTTATTACGCTGGCGATCCGGCATCATGTGCCAGTGGTGCCGGTGCCGGGAGCGTCGGCATTTCTCGCTGCGCTGGTGGCGAGTGGACTGCCGACGGATTCTTTTCGCTTCAGCGGATTTCTACCGGCAAAGCGCGGAGAGCGGCGGGCAGCGCTGGAGACGATTAAGACGTCTCCGCGGACGCAGGTGTTCTATGAAGCCCCGCATCGGATTGTTGAGGCGCTGACCGATGTGGTCGAGGTCTTGGGTGAATCGCGGCACGTCGTGATCGCCCGCGAGGTGACGAAGCTGCATGAGGAATTCTTGCGTGGGCGTGCTGGCGAAGTGTTGGCGAACCTGAAGGCGCGTGAGACGGTGAAGGGCGAGATCACGCTGCTGATTGGTAAGGCGGAGGAGGATGATAGTTGGGTGGCAGGTCATGTGGGGACGGCCGCCCTCAGCCGTCCGACGGTGCGTCAGCGGGTACAACAGATCATGGCCGAAGAAAAGATCGATGAGAAGGCCGCGCTGAAGAAAGTCGCGAAGGAGCGGGGAGTGTCGAAGAGCGAGGTTTACCGGGAGTTGCAGAGGAGTAAGTAAACGGAAGCCTTGGTTAAATCAGGCGTCCGACTTTGCATCAAATCTTTCTAACAAAATCCTAATCTCCGTCTCGGCAAAC
Organism: Terriglobia bacterium; assembly: GCA_963823085.1. Taxonomy (GTDB): domain Bacteria; phylum Acidobacteriota; class Terriglobia; order Terriglobales; family Acidobacteriaceae; genus Sulfotelmatobacter. Next base: position 85,823 of record CAWGKF010000007.1, read on the forward strand.
GTCTGACAATCGGAATAGAGTTTCGTCAACAGTACTTGCTGCGTGCCTAGGAGCGAGGGGAGAGCCTGTCCGGATTCTGAAAATACGGCACGAAAGGCACGTAGTCTCCGCAAGTTTTCATTCAATCGCAATCTCCGCTCTGTTTCATCCTCCCAGACACTCCTCCAGTATCGGCAGGTTCGGCAGAGCGCGGCGCAACGGGTGCCGTCGTGCGATAAGAAGGACTCCCAGCCCGAGGCGGCAAGCGAGAGTACTCTCAATGAGTCGTCTCGGCGTTTTTCGCCGTTGCATCTTCTGCACGCCACCAACACGTTCCCCGGCACGTGGAGGCCTGCACGGCAACGATTCATAGCGTCAAGATGCTCGATTACGGCACTCAGTGCTCGTAAGGCTGCAAGAGCAATATCGGGATTTCACTAAGGTTATTATACCACTCGCGGGCAAGCCTTGCATAAGGGCTTCCGTCCACCATCAATGTCTTTCGCGGAATTGCCAGCTTTGGAGTGATCCAGATGCACGACTCAGCTCGGATACTCACCGAAACATGCTGCGATACAGCTTCGAAAGTTCGCCACATCCGACTTCGCCCGATCGGGTTGGCAGTACGTAGTATAGAGGATGGTCGTTCATCTCTTCCCATCGCCAAGCAAGCCATTTGATGTCCACGGCCCAACCTCTGTGAGGGCCCTGACGCCTCGTATCAGGGGACAAGGCGGTGATCGTTTCCGATTGGCGATTGCAGCATGATCGAGCTGAATCCGAGACCGAGCGAACTCCCCGGAAAGAGCGTCTTGGTAGCGCAGTTCTGGCCACTTTTTCGCGCCTCGGCCACACGCCTGCCTACAATGTTCTTCCGGGCGCATGCTTGTTATGATTGTTCACGCTGACGGAGAGGGTTGATCGTGTTTTGGGTACCAAGAGATAAGGCCATGTTTCTAGACGTAGGACAATCGCGAGCCGAAGAGCAAATCTCCAGAACCATAACGAGCGGCAGATTGCCAGTTAGGAACACAGAATCGCTGCCTGCGTCTTCTCGGAGTTGCCGGTCGTGAACGAGCCTAAGGCCAGCGAGCGTCTTGCCAGCCCCGGCACCCCTGTGACGAAGCAGACAGTTTTCTTTTTTAAGTGGGCGCATTCACGAACGATCTGGCATATGGTGTACCACCGTGGCTGTCAAGTGATCGAGCCATATTCCCGGAAACCGCGATGGCAAATCAACCTAGATATCCGCAAGCTATACCGATCGCGAGCTCACATCGTCGGACTGATCGAGACCCACCCGATCCCTGTAATGCTCGACAGGGCATTCATGGTGGCGCATTGGAACCGTGGCAAGCGTCGCCAAGCTGTTACTGGGCACGACGCTGTGGGATGAGGTAGCTAATGTTCGAAGGCCCTCGAAGGCTCCGTTCCGTCTTGGCGACTACAACCGGGTTGCTGGTCCTTGCATGGCTGCCTCGTGGAAAAAAGGAGGTCCAGGCTGTAGTCTTCTACCTGATAGGCTGCGACTGGAATCAATTGATTTTGAATTCGAGCACCACGAACGCGTTCCCGTAATCACACAAGGAGGAATGATTCCGACCGAAACGAGAGCACGACAAACTCGATGGCGACCCCGGTTGTTCGGTGTGAATTTTCAAGATGGGTGCATCCTTGTGCGCTCTTAAATCCTGCATCTGGGCGCGCACGCGGTGATGTGGGTTTTATCAGATCCTTATAAAGACCCGACTCATAGGTCTGGGCAACGACCCGCGAGACAACTCTTTCGCTAGTAAGTTCCGACGCTGTCGGCGTAATGCCGGCCCGCACTGCTCCTACTTTCCCGCTAGTTCTTTCTTCACCATCTCGCTGACTACTTTTCCATCCACGCGCATGCCGGACGGCGTTAAACCTCGCCATGGCATTCTTCATGACCGTGCCCATTTCTTTCATGGTGGGCGAGCCCATCTCGGCGATTGCAGCCTTCACTCCGGCTGCGATGTCGGCATCGCTGGCGGCTTTCGGCAGGTAAGACTCGATGACGATGATCTCGGCGGCTTCTTTGTCGGCCATCTCCTGGCGTCCGCCTTTGGTGAACTGCTCAACCGATTCCTTGCGCTGCTTGATGAGCGTGGCCAGCACGGCTTGCGATTCCTTGTCGTCGAGCGGTGCCATCTTTTCGACACCCTTGAGTTGCAGGGCACTCTTAACCATGCGCAGCGTGGAGAGGCGGGCTTCGTCTTTCGCCTTCATCGCGGTGACGATGTCTTTTTGTATTTGATCGACTAGAGGCATGGTGGGATTATAGATGGCCGATCTTTCGTCACCAAACGGGCGCGCGCAGCATCAGATTGGCTGGAGGCACTCATCATGGCAAGAGTTTCAATTTGGGCCCAGCTTGAAGCCAAGCCGGGTAAAGAAAAAGAAGTTGAGGCGTTTCTGAAATCCGCACAGCCACTGGCCGAGGCAGAGCCCGGCACACTCAGTTGGTACGCCATCAAGATGGGACCGGGAAAGTATGGCATCTTCGACACGTTCGCCGATGAGAACGGACGCAACGCCCATCTCAATGGCGAGATCGCCAAGGCGCTCTTTGCCAAGGCAGGCGAGTTGCTGGCGAGTCCTCCCAAGATCGACAAGCCTGAGATTCTCGCGTCGAAAGGTGGACGCGGGTAGAGCTGAAAATCTGCCGGCACAGAGCAGCGCTCCGCGGGGATACTCTGCATCCTTTAACGAGCAGCCCACGCCTCGTACCTGGACGTGACTGACATCACGGCGGTGGAGTCCGCTTCCGCGTAATCTGCGTTCGCGAGTTGCGCATTAGCAGCGCAAGATTGCTGGTCTCGCGCGATCGCGGGAGGTAGCGTATGCGAGTGCAGGTGGTTTATGCGAGCCGCTACGGCGCAACGCAGGGAATCGCGGAGCGCATTGCCGCTATCCTGCGGCAGCATGGATTGGAGGTCACGGTTGAGAGTGCGCGCCAGGCGGGCGATCCCGCCGGATACGATGCCGTCGTGATTGGTAGTGCCGCGTATTACTTTCGTTGGATAAGGAAGGCAGTGGAGTTTGTGCGGCGCAACCGTGCCGCCCTGGCCGAGCGACCGGTATGGCTGTTCAGCAGCGGTCCTCTGGGCACGAAGGCCACAGATTCCCAGGGCCGGGATTTGTGCTCAGTCACAGTGCCGAAGGAGATCGCGGAGTTTCGAGAGGCAATCCATCCTCGAGACCATCGGGTCTTCTTCGGGGCTCTGGAACGCGACAAGCTCGGGCTTATCCACGGGCTCATGCTGAAGTTGCCGGTAAACAAGGACAATGCCGTGTTCCCGCTGGGCGACTTCCGCAATTGGAGCGACATCGAGACTTGGGCAGGCAGCATTGCCGAGGAACTGAAGGTTTCTCCGCATGATGCCAAGCTTGCCGGCGTGGGCAATGCCGCCGCGCTCACCTCTCACTGACGGGAAACTGTCCGACCCGCGGCGAAAGGCCTATCCGCGCGTGCTCTGTACGGGCGGTTCCTATAAACTAAAAGGCTATCCTACACACAAGGACTCCGCTATGTTGCATAAGAATCGTCTTTTTACTCCCGGCCCGACACCCTTGCTCCCTGCGGCGCAGACGGCCATGGCAGCGTTTACCGCGCACCATCGCACCGCTGATTTCAAAGCGCTTTTCCAACGCGTTCTCGCCGACATGAAAGACTTCATCGGGACGAAGAACGACGTGCTGGTACTTGCTTCTTCGGGTACGGGCGTGATGGAAGCTTCGGTGTCAAATCTGACGTCGCCGGGCGACAAGGTTTTGGTGCTGACGGCCGGAAAGTTCGGCGAGCGCTGGACCGGGCTGGCTAAGGCATTCGGCTGTAACGTCGAGGTCCTAAGCCGTCCGTACGGCGAGACATTCTCGCTGGACGAGATTCGCGCACGCGTTACGCCGGATGTGCGTGCCGTGTACGTGCAAGCGACCGAGAGTTCGACGGGCGCGCGGCACGACGTACAGGGCATCTCAAAGATCGTCCACGCGCAAGGCAGTGACACGCTGCTGGTGGTCGACGCCATCACCGGGTTGGGCACGACGCATCTCGATGTCGACGGCTGGGGCATCGACGTGATCATTGGCGGATCGCAAAAGGCGCTGATGATGCCTCCAGGGTTGGCGTACTGCGCCGTCAGCGAACGGGCGTGGAAGCGCATGGATTCGACGACTTCGCCACGCTATTACTTCGATTTGCGCAAGGAAAGAAAATCGGCGGCCAAGGGGGAGACTGCCTACACTCCCGCGACTTCATTGTTTGCGGCCTTAGGAGCGGCGCTGGAGTTCATTCGCGGAATGGGTGCCGGCGAACTCGCAAAGGGACGCGAGGAACTGGTTAACAATGCGGAGCTTTGCGCCGAGATGACGCGTGCGGGTGCGAAGGCGCTTGGATTGAAGCTATACGCGTCAAGCCCGGCTGCAGCTCTTACCGCGATCACATCGCCGGATGGCCTCGATTCCGGAAAGATCGTGAAGGAATTCCGCGAGTCATTCGATGCCGTGGTCGCAAACGGGCAGGGTGAAATGAAGGGCAAGCTGTTCCGCATCGCGCATATCGGCTATTACGACTATCTCGACACCATCGGCATCCTGGGGGCGCTGGAACACGTCCTGGCCCGAGTGACCGACACGAGTGTGGAATATGGTGCGGCAGTGCGGGCGGCCCAACAGGTCTATGCCCGCACCGCCTCCGAGAAAAAGGAATTAACCAACGCTTAGCTTTTGCGCTTAGTTAATCGTGAAGTTCACGGCGCTGGAGGTCTCGGCTATGGTACCGCCGCTGCCGTACATTCCGGTGCCGGTCGTACCTGGATTGGTGACCGTGACTTGCACTGTGCCGGAATTGGCGATCATGGAAGCGGGAATCGCGACCATGAGCTGATTGCCGGTGACATATGTGGTGTTCGCCGTTTGGGCAGTGCCGTTCCAGTTCACGACTGCCTTCGTCCCAAAGTTGCTGCCGTTTACGGTCATGGTGAAGGCCGCGGCGCCTGCGGTCGCGCTGTTCGGACTGAGTTGCGCAATGGCGGGAACGGTTCCGGCGGCCGGAGGAGTCGTCTTGGCGCTGTAGCCGCAAGCCAGGGTGATCGCGATCAGAGTTCCCATGAGTAACGTGTTGACGGTTTTCATCTTGTTCTCCCAAGGGTGGGGTCCCGTTGAAGGAGAGTCTAGAAAGGCTGGAAAGCCAGCTTGTCATGGGGTTGTCATTTTCCCGTCAATTGATTGTCGAGCCGATTTGAGCAGTAAAGACAAGGGGATAGAGAGAATGCACTCGTGAAAATCATTGTGGCAGAGAAGATTTCCGCTTCCGCTGTGGCGGAGTTACAGGAGCCTGGTTGGTCTGTGCTGACAGCCGATCAACTCGATGGCAAGCTCGCCGAGCATCTCGAATCAGCAGACGCACTGATCGTGCGCTCGGCTGTGCAGGCCGACGCCACCTTGCTGGCGCATGCGAAGAAGTTGCGCGTGATCGGACGAGCCGGCGTAGGCGTGGACAATATCGATCTGGAAGCCGCGACCCACAAGGGCATCGCGGTGATGAATACCCCGGGGGCGAACGCAGTCGCCGTCGCCGAGCAGACGCTCGGGATGATGCTGGCCATGGCACGCCATTTGTGCCGCGCGGACGCTCTCATGCATGCCGGGAAGTGGGAGAAGAAGTCGCTGCAAGGAACCGAACTTCGTGGCAAGACACTCGGCATTGTCGGGCTGGGCCGCATCGGCATGGAAGTCGCACGCCGGGCGCGCGCCTTTGGAATGGAATTGTTGGGACATGATCCATTTGTCTCAGTCGCAGTCGCGAAGGAGCAGGGAATCCGGGTAGTGGGACTGGACGAAGTCTATGCCGCGGCAGATTACATCACGCTGCATGTTGGGTTAACTCCTCAGACTGCCGGCATGATCAATAAAGACTCGATCGCGAAGATGAAGAAGGGCGTGCGACTGGTGAATTGCGCTCGCGGCGAGTTGGTGATGGAAGCGGATCTGGCCGAAGCGCTCAAGCAGGGTCGGGTAGCCGCCGCGGCTATCGACGTATTTGCCGAAGAACCTCCGAGGAACTCGCCCTTGATCGCGCTGGAAAATGTTGTGCTCACGCCCCACGTAGGAGGCTCGACACAGGAAGCGCAGGAGGCCGTCGGTGTGCAGATCGCACAGCAGGTAAAGGAGTATCTGAAGCACGGAGTGATTCAGAATGCGGTGAACGTGCCATCGGTGTCGGCCGAAGAATACGCCACCATGCAGCCGTATATCGTTTTGGCGGAACGGATGGGAGCTTTCTTGGCGCAAGTTTCAGAAGGGTCGCTGGAAGAGATTTCGATTCGTTACAGCGGGCATATTGCGGAATGGAAAACAGAACTCATTCGAAATGCAGCAATCAAGGGAATCTTGAACCAGGCACTCGAGGAGAAGGCAAACCTGGTGAATGCAGCCACGATCGCGCACGATCGCGGACTGCGGGTGCAGGAATTTCACAAGGCAAAGGTTTCGACCGGTGGCGCCGGCAGCGTGATCACGATTACCCTCAAAACCGCCGGCGAAGAGCACATGGTGAGAGGCGCGGTGCTGCATGGCGACGCCCCCCGCTTGCTGCATGTGGATGGAATTGATGTCGAGGCTCCGCTGGAGCGGAATCTGATTTACCTGCGCAACCGCGACGTCCCCGGCGTGATCGGAAAAGTGGGAACGATCCTGGGCGAAGAGTCGATCAACATTGCGGACTTCTCGCTGGGCCGGCGTGGTGGCGAGAAGGATCAGGAGCGTGAGGCGATCGCCGTCGTGCACATCGACGGTACTGTGCCGGATGCGGTCTTGATTCGATTGCGCGGGATTGATGCCGTGAAACAGGCGAAAGCGGTGAGATTGTTCTGAATCCGTCTTCACCGCCGAGCACGCAGAGAGCGCAAAGAAAGCCAATCGAGATCGTGGTTGGTTCGGTGAGCTTAGAAGCAATTTTCTCGGCGGCCTTTGCGTGCTCGGCGGCGAAACGTTAGGATTCGGCTTCGTCCCGGCGCAGCTTACGGCTCTCCGCCAACAGAGACATTGAGTGCATTAAATTCTGCAGAGTGACAATACCCACCAGGCGCTCCTCCTCAACCACTGGAATAATGCTGGAGCTGCGGGCGGTGAGCTTGCGGAAGGCTGAGCCGAGAGAGTCATTGCGCAGCGAAACTTCGAAGATCTTGCTCATCACGGCCTGGACATAGCCGTTGCCTTCTGCCCGCAAGGCATCGAGAATGCGCTGACGCGAGATCACTCCCACCATATCGCTGCCACGAACCACGGGGAAATCGTCCTGCAGGGAGTGAACTGCTTTTTCGAGCGCGTCTTCCAACGTATCGGCGGGCGAGAGCGTTGCAAAATCGGTGAGCATAACTTCTTCCAGCCGTACGTTTTCGAGAACCGACTGGAACACCAGCGCGCGCTCTTCCAGGTTCGCGGCGGAGAAAACAATCACGCCAATCATGGTTAACCAGCTATCGCTGAATAATCCGGCGAAGATCAGGACCATTGCGATCGCGCTGCTGATCGAGACCGCTCGGCGCGTGGCGGAAGAAACATCGAGCGAGCGCGCGAAGTAGACGCGCACCAGGCGTCCGCCATCCAGCGGATACGCCGGCATCATATTCAGGATCGCCAGATACAGATTTGCCCAAACCACGCTGCGGGGCAAGTTCGCGGCTTGCAGAAAAGGCCACTTCCACAGATCGGCACCGCTGCCAGTCGCGGTAAAGACGGCCGCTGCCAGACAGGCGAGAGCCAGGTTCACCAGCGGTCCGACTAAGGCGACGCGAACCTCACGCTTCCACATTAAAGATGCAGCTTGTTTTTCGACTCGTGTTTCGTCGTATAGCGCAACCCCGGTGAGAGGAAGCAGGATGACTGCCTTCGGAACCAGACCAAAACGGCGTGCGGCGAGCATGTGTCCGCACTCGTGAGCGCCTACACAAGCCAGAATGATGCCGACAAGAGCCAGATCGCGGCTGCCACTCACTGCTCCCTGATGGGCCGCATAGTCCGTCCAATAGATAAAAACGGGCAAAATCAGAAATGTGAGGTGAATCCGGACATCTACGCCAAACAGCCTCCCCACAGAGATAGACCAGCTTCGCATAGGCTTTCGCTGCTTTTATTCTACATGCTTCGATATAGTGATGGACGTATCCAAGAGTGCTGCGCCATGCGTGTTATTGCGGGTAAATATCGGAGCCGTCCGCTGAGCGCGCTGCGCGGAATGGATACGAGACCGACCTCGGATCGACTTCGCGAAACTTTGTTTAATGTGCTGACGGCGGGCAATCCCAACGCACTGGCCGGAAGTGTATGGCTTGACCTTTTTGCGGGTACAGGTGCGGTGGGCATTGAGGCCCTCAGCCGAGGGGCCAAGGAGGTCCATTTTGTCGAGCACTCGGCAGCCGCGGCGGAAGCGATCCGCAAGAATCTACACAGTCTGGGGATACACGAAGGCTTCAAGGTTCTGCAAGAAGAATTGCCACGAGCCTTCTGGCGGATGGAGCGCCAGCGCGTCGCGGCAGACGTGGTTTTCGTGGATCCACCCTACCGGCTGAAAGATGCGTATGCAGACACATTGCGAGCGCTGGCAGATTCTTCGTTGATCTGGGCGATGTCTGTAGTAATTGCGGAGCACGATAAGAAATTCGATCCGGGAGAGGAAATCGGTTCGCTGCGGAGATTCCGGCATCTGGCGCAGGGCAGCACGGCGCTGAGTTTTTACCGGATGGGAAATGCCGGGGATGTGCGCGTCTGATTTTGCAGCCGAACCTACATAATGATTTCGTCGGTGCGGCGAACGATCGGATGCTGCATCTCCTCCAGGTCACTCTTCACCATATTCAGGCCGTAGACGCAGCTCTCAAAATTCTGAGATAGGCTGGCAAAGAGTGGCGCGACTTTTGCGTACTCAAAGTGCTCGAATTTGGAGACGATGTAATAGCTTTCCTTGCCAGCCTTCATCCAGTCGACAAAATTCTCCAATCGCTGTCGGCGAAGCCGGAAGTGATTGATGCTTTCCGGAAACATGCCGGCGAAGAACAACGTGTAGTCGCCGATATGTTTGCGCACCTGGCGCTCGCGATCAAACGACGGCGCGGGACCGTACACCGGATCCGACTCAAGCAGCATTTCGCCGACGTCGCTCAGTGGACGATTGGCTGCGTCATGGACTTTATAGAGTTGGTCAGTTTCGCAGAACTCGGCCAGAAGGTGAGAAACATAAGCGACGACCTGGGGGTCGCGGATGCCGATCTCTTCAGCATAGTGCCGTCCCACGAGATCCTGAAACAGGTCCTGCAGCGGATGCGATTCCGGAATCATAAAGGTCCCCCTGAACTCCGCGCCCTTCGCGGAGTATCAGCCACATGCGTGTCTACATATCTCACTTCGCTGTTGAAGCGCAAGTGACTTTTGTTTATCGACCGCATTTGTTTTCCTGATTACTTAGACGGATTGGAATCGCAGATGAGTTGTGCACAGGAGCCATTACGAATGAAGTGATTCTCTCAGCATTTCGCGGTGAAGTTCACTGTACGTTGCTGGCACTTGATGAGGTCGGCTGCCAAAAGCGTCGCAGCGATCCAGCGTCCGTGTAGAATTAGCGGCCTTGGAGGAATGAAATGGCGCGGCAAAACATTTCCAGCGGAACAACTTGGGAGCCCATCGTCGGTTACTCTCGTGCGGTCAAAATCGGCTCCTATGTGCATGTGTCCGGAACAACAGCCACCGGCGCGGACGGCAAGATCGTGGGAGTCGGAGACGTATACGCCCAGACAGTGCAGACATTGAAGAACATCGAAAGCGCTTTGCAGAAGGCTGGCGCGAGCATGAAGGACGTGGTGCGCACACGAACCTATGTCGTTAACATCGCAGAGTGGGAAAAAGTTGGAAAGGCCCACGGAGAAGTCTTTGGCGACATCCGACCAGCGACCTCGATGGTGCAGGTTGCCGCGTTGATATCGCCGGAGATTCTGGTCGAGATCGAAGCGGACGCATTCGTAGGGTGAGCTGCCTATCGAAGCGACTTCGACATGTTGACGAAATGGCAGGGTAGCTTTGGAGTCAAATCGGACGGAAAAGGCTCAGTACCGGTCTCCACATATCCGCGGCGGCTGTAGAACGCGTGATTTTCTTCGCGCAGGTTGACGATACGCAGATCCATAAAGCGGCAGCCAATCTTCGAGCAATGATTTTCCGCGGCATTCATCAGTGCAGATCCGATGCCCGTCCTCTGCAAAGTTGGGTCAACCGAAAGTAGCCCGAGGTAGGCTCGTTCGCCCCTCTGCTCGACGTAAACACAGCCAGCGAGAGCGCCGTTCTCTTCCGCGAGAAGGAATTGTCCTTTTTCCATTAGCGTTCGAATGGCCGCCGCATCAATGCGATCACCGTCGATAAAGAACGATTCAGCCTTGCGGAAAGCGGAATTGATCAGGGCTGTGATCGCCTCGGCATCCTGAATTTTTGCCATACGCACCTGCATGGCGCCTCCTGCTCGCGAACGGCTTAGCCAAATCGGAACTGAGCAAGCATTTTTTCGCGAGTTCCGTAGCATTCTTCTTGACAACCGCTTCGCGATGATCATAATGCCTCAATCCAGTTCCAACGGGACCTGTTTCGGTAGAGCCGAGGGAGGTGTGTATGAGCGTGCTGGACCTGTGTGACCGCGATGTTGCAGCGGTAGGGCTTGACGCAACTGTAGCCGATTCTATTCACAAGATGCTGGACTACCATGTCGGGGCCGTGGCCGTCGTCGATAGCGATTACCGCGTTGCCGGGATTTTCACTGAGCGAGATGTGCTGCGAAAGATGTCGCTCAGCCGGCTGGACCCGCAAACCACATCCATTCGCGATCTGATGACGACCCCGGTCGAGATGGCCACGCGGGATACCGGGCCGGGTGAGGCCCTCAGCATCATGCTGGAGCGGCACTTCCGCCATTTGCCGGTGGCTGACGACAATGGCAAACTGCTAGGCCTCCTCTCCATTCGCAACCTACTCGAGTGGCGGGTGGACGACCTGAGTCATGAACTGGACTCGCTGCACCAGTACATGACAAACGACGGGCCCGGAGGCTAGCACCCCTCTGAGGTGTGGGAGTCCAGCAAAAACACATGACTGCGGACGCTTGCCAGGAGTTTCCTCCTTCGCGTCCGCTTTCTTTTGCCTACCCGCGGGAGGAACTACGGTACGACCAGAAATTCGAGGTTGCTGTTGAGTGGGCCGCTTGGCGTTGTCACTTGAATCCTTCCGCTGGTCGCGCCGGTCGGCACTTCCGCTTTGATTTCCGTCATCGATACAACTCTGAACGAAGTCGCCTGAGCGCCGTTAAAGGTGACGGCGGTTACACCTGTCAGATCTTCTCCCAAGATTGTCACACTCTGGCCTGCTTTACCGAACTTTGGTAGTGCTTCGACGAATGGGGGCAAACCCAACGACAAGGTATAGACTGTGCCGCAACCTGCAAATTCGACACACACGTCAAGGCCCCCGATCTGCGTGGTTCCGAAAATACGGCCGTCGGTGGCTTGCATCAGCGATGGATTCCAGTCCACAGGGTTGAAACCGTCCGTGCAGTTCTTTCCACCCGCAGAACAGAAATCATAAAGCGTCGTCAGAACTCCGGCGGGAGTGATTCGGTAGATCGTGCCGCAGTTCTCCGGGTAGCAGTTCGGGTAGTTCCCGGTCCCGCCGTAGGCAGTGACTCCGTAGAAGTTACCATCGCTCGCCTGTAATACGCCGGAGTTCGGGGTGCTACCGTCCGCGCAGTTCGTTTGCGAGCAGAAGCTATACAGCGTCGTAAACTTGCCACTGGCGTCAATTTTGAAGAATGTGCCAGCATTATGGGCTCCGCCAGCCTGGGCTGTTCCGTATAAGTTCCCATCGCTGGCCTGCAACAATGTCCCCAGCGGAAGGAAGCCGTCAGAACAGGAGGGACCTTGGGAACAGAATGTGTGAACTATGCTCAGAACGCCGGCAGGTGTCAGCCTGACGATCACCCCAGAGCCAGCGCCTGCACCCGCGTTGATAACAACCGAGTTCGTGCCATAGAAGTTACCGTCGCTGGCTTGCATCAAACCATTGTTCGGATAATCGGCGCTGGACTTGAAGTAGCTTAGAGTAGTCAGCTTGCCGGCGGGTGTGATTTTGAAGAAGGAGCCTTGGTTGTAGCGTCCTCCGCTACTGGTCGTCCCGTAGAAGTTGCCGTCGTTTCCTTGCACCAGTTGACCGGGGACCTCGCCGTCAGCACAGTTTCTCAGGGCGCAAAAGCTGTACAGATTCGTAAGGGTGCCCGTTGGGGTGATTTCGAAGATCGTGCCGGCCGAATAGTCACCACCTTGGGCAGTACCGTAGAAATTCCCGTTTGCGCCCAGAAGTAGGTTTCCCTTCGGTCCCCAGCCGTCGGTGCAACCCGAGTCCCGAGAACAGAAATTGTACAAGGTGGACAGTGCGCCGGTAGGAAGGATCTGGTAAACCGTGCCAACGTTCGTGCCACCATAAAAGGTCGTCCCGTAGAGGCTACCGTCGGTACCCTGAACCAACGGAGAATCGGGGTAGTGACCATCAGTCCCGTCAAACCGGTCAAGTACGCTATACGTTTGAGCGGATGCTGCTGTCACAAAACCAAGTACTAATACAATCAGTACGGTTTCAGGTAAGCAAAGCTTTTTCATATTTACCCCATTCCGGCGAAGGGCCGGTGCCGGATTCAAGCTTCGGGCGACAGGTTGGTCAAGCATTTCAGAATCCTCATTGTCCAAGGTTCACCCCCTCACACGTGTCACTGAACCTCAAACGGTAAATTACTCAACAACGTGGCCTTGGACGTTTTCACTTGAATCGTGCCTGTCGTCGCGCCGGTCGGCACGGTAGCTCTCAGCTCGGTGCCGGAGACGACGGAGAACTTCGCCGCAGTGCCGTTAAACGTGACACTGGCAGAACTGGTCAAATTGCTTCCCAGGATCGCGATAGTCTGTCCGGTTTTGCCGAAATTAGGATTCGCTTCTACGAGCGGTTTCAGTCCCGCCGTCAGGCCGTACACGGTGCCACATCCTCCCGAGCAACCGTGATCGGCACCTCCCTCGCCAGCCAGTCCGAGTAGAGCCCCGTTGGTCGCTTGCACGAGGCCGGTTGCGCCTATGCCGTCGTAGCAAAGGTTTTGGCAGAAGCTGTGGAGCGTAGTGATGACGGCATGCGGAGTTAAACGGAAGATGGTGCCGCAGCCGTAGAAGCCGTTGTCCGAGCAAGTCGCGCCGCCTGAACCCGTTGTCCCGTAGAAGTTGCCATCGTTCGCTTGAATAAGCGAGATCGGCACGGAGCCATCTGGACAAGCGCCATTCGACGTATTGCAGAACCCGTAAAGGGGGGTAAGGGCGCCCGTCAACGAGATCTGAAAGACTGAACCTCCGCCCAGCGGCCCGCCTTGCGTCGCGACTCCATAGAGATTGCCATCGGCAGCTCGCATCAGCATGCCTGGCGTTTCTCCATCGACGCATGACAACTGATCGGGACAAAAACTGTAGATGGTGGTGAACGCCCCAGACGGGGTGATCTTGAAGACCGTGCCACAACCAAAAGCAAGACATGGGTTGGCACCCCCGGTCGGAGTTGTACCGTAGAAGTTGCCGTCGGTCCCCTCCACCAGCGCTTCGCCCGGAGCTTCGCCATCCGGACAGAATCCGCCTTGGTTCAAGTTAAGACAAAACGTGTAGAGGGTAGTCAACTTGCCCGACGCCGTGATCTTGAATATGGTTCCACACCCATACAATGCGCCATCGGGGTTGTAACAAGCTTGGTTGTTAGGATCGCCGTTCCCACCGGTGCTGGTTATTCCGTAGAGATTTCCGTCAGTGGCTTGTAACAGCCCGTAAGGCGACGCACCGTCCAGGCACACGCCGTAGATATTGACTTGGGAGCAAAAGCTGTAAAGCGTGGTCAGCTTGCCACCTGGCGTGATTCTGAAGACTGTGCCACTCCGGGGGTTGGCGACGCCGTAAGCGCCGCCCCCGAGGGTGGTTCCGTAGAAGTTGCCATCCGCGCCGAGGATTACCCCTACTGCCGGGACATCTCCATCCGTGCAGTTGGGTTGAGAGCAAAAACTGTAGAACGCGGATAGCTTACCGTTTGCGGCCAATTGGAAAACCGTGCCACAGCCGCCAACCTGGCTCGCACAATTGAAGTTCGCCCCTCCGTCGACAGTTGTTCCATACAGATAGCCGTTCAGCCCCTGAACCAATGGACCCCTTGGGTTTCCGCCATCGGCAAAATCGAAGTTCTCCGCGGCGAAATTTTGCGCCGACGCCGCGATCACAGTTGCGATGGAGAATGCCAAAACATAACCTACGACTCTGGCGAACCGAACCCTTTTCATACTCTCTCCTAAGAATCGCCCCTGATGTTTTTGGCGACCGAAGTCGTAGAAATTCATAAACTCCCTCAAACGAGATCGCCACAAAGATCCGGCTGCTTGCGATTCGCCGCACCGCGGGAAAGTGGGACCACCCCAGGTAGAAAACTCTGGCACCGGGATTTTAGTGTCAAGATATGTTTACGGTATAGATGGACGAAAGACTCTATTGTCGAAAAACAGCAGCCCTCCAGCCTCTAAGAAGAAAGCTGCTCCGCTGGCCAGCAGCGGGCTCGCCGAGGACAACGTCCACAAAGTTTTCGATCAGCGGCGGGTTTTTGCGATTGACTCTCGCTGTATTCCACTCTTTCCATCGCTGATCTTCCGAACCTGTTTCGCCCTGACTGACATCCATGTTTTGTATGAAAACGCCTTGCGATGAAGCTGCACTGCGATCATCGCCCGCAGGAGAGCCGTGTGGACATGGAGCGTGGATTCTCGTCGCGACCATCCTCGGCTCCAGCATTGCTTTCATCGATAGCACGGTGATCAACGTCGCGCTGCCTGCGATCCAGGCCATCTTTCATGCAACCGTAATCGACGTGCAATGGGTAGTGGAGTCTTATGGACTATTTCTTGGGGCGTTGATTTTAGTCGGCGGCTCGCTGGGCGACCTGCTTGGCCGCCGCCTTATATTCGTCTTAGGTGTGGCGATTTTCGCCGTTGCCTCCGCCCTTTGCGGTGTTTCCGCGAACATCCATCAATTGATCGTGGCGAGGAGCATTCAAGGCATTGGGGCGGCTCTTCTCGTGCCCGGCAGTCTTGCGATCATCAGCGTATCCTTTGACGAAAAGAGCCGTGGCCAGGCGATAGGCACGTGGTCGGGCTTTACGGCGATCACCAGCGCGATTGGTCCGGTTCTTGGCGGATGGCTGGTTGAGCACGCTTCCTGGCGCTGGGTATTCTTTATCAATCTGCCGCTCGCAGCCGCAGTGATTGTTATTTCGTTGTGGAGGATTCCAGAGAGCCGAAGCGCCGTAGCAGGCCGCATCGATTGGCTGGGAGCTTTCCTCGCGACGGCGGGACTAGGGGGTCTGGTAACCGGGTTCATCGAATCAGTGAATCTTGGCTGGAGCAACCCTCTGGTATTAGGAAGTTTGATTGTTGGCTGCGTGGGTTTTGCTGTATTCGCTGTTAGTCGAGTCCAAGGTCGCATCGCCGATGCTTCCTCTGGCTCTCTTCAATTCCCACAGCTTTAGCGGCGCGAACTTACTGACACTATTCTTATATGCGGCCATTGGAATTTTCTTTTTCTTGTTTCCGTTGAATCTGATCCAAGTCCAGGGCTATTCCGCGACAGGCGCCGGCGCTGCCGTCCTGCCTTTGATTCTCCTGATGTTCTTTCTGTCCCGGTGGTCTGGTGGGCTGGTCGCGCGTTTTGGCCCAAGAGGCCCGCTGATCATTGGTCCCATTATCGTCGCGCTGGGTTTTGTGCTCTTCGTTGTGCCTTCGGTCGCAGAGAGTTATTGGAAATCATTCTTCCCGGCAATCGTTATCCTCGGGTTCGGAATGGCGGTCACTGTGGCTCCCCTTACCACGGTCGTTATGAATTCCGTAAATCAGGATCGAGTCGGTACGGCTTCTGGAGTCAACAACGCCGTGGCGCGAGTAGCGGGCGTGCTTGCGATTGCAGTCCTTGGCATTGTGATGGTGAGAGCATTCGCGGTTCGACTCAATCACGACCTTCCTCGCCTGTCGCTGCCGCCCGGCGTTGTACAGAACCTCCTGGAGAATGAGATCAGGCTCGCCGGCCTGCAACCTCCGTCGGGCCTCAGTCCCAGTGAGAATGCCGCGGTCGAGGAATCTATCAGAAACGCATTTGTATTTGGATTCCGAATCGTAATTTTGATTTGCGCTGGTCTCTCTCTGGCAAGTACGGCTGTGGCGTGGCTTCTAATTCCGAAGAATGACGCCGGCGTTGGTCCGCCAAACGCAGCTAACCGCGGGCTCGCTCAGTGACCCAGTCCGTCATTAACGACGACGCTCCGCTGGCCAGCAGAGGCTTTTCGCCGAGTACAGCATTCACAAAGTTTTCGATCATCGGATAATGCAGGTTGGGATGGGCGGGAAGATTTTCGCGTCCGCCGGGATAAATCAGGTCCGGACCGTTCAGCGGAGACATCTCAATCTCGCCCTCGGTTCCTCGTATCCGGCACTCGTCGCGACCCACTTTTGAGTGCCAGCGAACGTCCACCACGCCGCGAACGCCGCCTTCGTACTCGATCATCACCGTGGCGTTGTCCTCAACCGCATAGTGATGCACGACATTAGAAAGCTGGCTGGAGACTCGCAGCGGTTTTCCAAAAAGAAAATTGAGAACGTCGATACGGTGCGACGCGACATCGAAGAGCGGACCGCCTCCAGCTTTTGCCGGATCGACGAGCCAGCTGCGGCTGCCGGTTCCATCGAACCACATGTGATTCGTCAATTCGGCAAAGACGGGCTTGCCAATTACGCCACGCTCGATCAGTTCTTTGGCCCGCCGCACCTTCGGATAGCATCGGCGATAATACGCGACGCCAAGTGTCTTGCCGCTTTCCTCCGACGCGCGGACCATCGTGCGAGCCTCGGTTTCATTCATCGCCATGGGCTTTTCACAAAGCACGTGCTTGCCAGCGCGCAGCGATTGGATCGTCTGCGGAGCGTGCAGGAATACTGGAGTCGCGACGTAGACAACTTGCATGGCGGGATCGGCAAGCGCCTCGTCGAGCGTCGTCCAGACCTTTGCGCCAAAATGAGCTGCTTTTCCAGGATCTCGCGTCACCACGCCGTAAAGGTGGCTGCGGGACTCTGCCTGAATTCCGGGGATGACGCGGCGCGTGGTGATATCGCCGATTCCGATGACCACCCAGTTGAGCATGAATTAGTTTCTCACGCGAGGCACAATCAAGCTGTGATCGACGGCCGAGGTGGGTGTCCCTGCATGAATCTCTTCCTCGTAACAAAAATCAAAGGCCGGCAGCAGCCGGCCTCTGATCTCACTTAAAAATCGAACTACTTCTTGGGCGCGATCGCGTCCTTCGCGGCTTTGGCGACACGGAACTTCACGACCGTCTTCGCCTTGATCTGGATCGGTTCGCCGGTTTGCGGATTGCGTCCGACGCGGGCTTTGCGATGCGCCTTCACCAGGCGGCCCAATCCGGGCACGACGAAGATGCCATTCTTCTTGGTTTCTTTGATGGCGGTGTCGGCGAGGTGCTCGAGGAACGCCGCCGCGGTTTTGTTGGGGAGCTCAGTCTTCTCGGCCAGTTGCCGAATGAGCTGTGTTTTGGTCAGACCTGCAGCCATACAACCTCCTCAGAAAAATCGGTTTAATACCAGCGGGGCTATCTTATACCCGCGGGCCTGTGGAAAAACACTTATTTCACGCGGTTTTTTTAACCATGATGCGTGGAGACGGGCGTCTTTACAGGCGATTTCAGGGGTTGTAGCACCGAAGCGGGCCCGCCATGCGTATCCGCGTCGTAACGTTCCGAGGCTTCGCTTCGCCACGAACACACGGAATCACAGAGACCTGATTTTTTTCTTTTCGATCCTCGTGCCCCGGCGCGTCTCCGTGGCGAATTGGTTCGCGGGTGCAATAATGAATGGGGAGTCTCATTTGAGCTGCGCGATTTGTGAAATACGAAAAGAGAAGCGCTTTTGCCCGGCCGTACATGGCCGCATCTGCCCGCAGTGCTGTGGCGAGCAACGCGAGGTGACGCTCGACTGTCCTCTTGATTGTCCCTATCTGCAGCAGGCCCGCGAGCATGAGAAGCCGCGATCGCCAGAGCAGATTGATCCTGCGGGATTGTTCCTTCAGATCGAGATCTCGGATCAATTCATGTACGAGAAAGAACATCTGCTGATGGGCCTGACTTACGCGCTGGCGAAATCGGCGCGTGCGGATCGCAGCCTGCACGATCAGGACCTCATCGCCACGCTCGCCATGCTAGCGAACAGTTATGAACGGCGGGTCAACTCCGGCTTGCATTATGAACAGCCGTTGACCAGCGATTCGCAGCGTCGAGCGGCGATCGAAGTCGAAACCATGATCAAGGAGTACCGCGAGGCCGAGCAGAAGCATGTCGGCTACTCGACGCTGAAAGACTCCGAGGTGCTAAAAGCTTTGGTTTTTCTGGTGCGGCTGGCGCACGGGCGAACATCAGGACGACCTAAGTCGCGGGCGTTCGTCGAATTCCTCTACGCGCAGTTTCCCGAGAAGGAATCGGCAGTGGTGACTCCGCAGGAAGCAGGCAGCCGGATTATCGTGCCCTAATGATTCCACCGCCAGGCCCTAAATGAATCCGGACAGTTATTCCCTGGATCACGATGATCTGCTTCAGGCCAAAGTTTTTCAGAGTTTCCACACCTTTTGCCCAGCGGGTAATTCCTCGAGCAGTTGCCGGATTGTCTTGTTCGTGACCGGATGCACCGTGCCTGGTGCGATTTCGGCCAGCGGCTCCAATACGAACCTTCGCTGAGTCATCGCGGGATGAGGGATGGTCACCTCAGGTGAACCAGCGATTTGTTCTCCCCAAAGTAGAATGTCGATATCGATCGTGCGCGGTCCCTTCTTCTGGACACGCTCGCGACCCAGGCTGCGTTCAATGTCGAGTAAGCGAGGCATTAGCTCCTCGGGTGGAAGAGACGTTTCAAGTGCGACCGCGCAGTTCAGAAAATTGGATTGCTGCGTGAATTCGACCGGCTCAGTCTCGTAAAGAGAAGAGACAGCCTTGACCCGCCCGACCGTTTCCAGTTGGGTGGTCGCCCGCCGCAGATGTGCTTCACGATCCCCGATGTTCGATCCCAGTGAAAGATAGACGAGATTCATCACTCGACCTGAGCCTTGGTCACTGATTGGAATAGCCACAAAACGAATTGACTCACGATTTTAAGAATTTGAACATAAATCCTGCTTCAACTGAGGGGCCATCACCTTTGGTCACTATCACGCGTGCTGGTCTCCTCCTAGAATCACTACATGACGTTGGAGTCACTCCTCCTCAGCCAGGATCCAGAACTGGTGCGCGTGATCCGGCCCACGCTGGAGAAATTATCCATTGATGTGGAGGTCTGCCATGACGCTCGGGCAGGCTCCGACATTTTAATCTCCGACAAGTTCGATGCCGTCATTGTCGATTGCGACGATCTGACTGGCGGCCTCGCGCTGCTGCAAGGTCTGCGAAATACTCCCAGCAATAAGAATTCGGTGGCGTTTGCAGTACTGAACGGCAAGCATACGACGACCCAAGATGCATTTGGCATGGGCGCAAATTTCGTCCTGCAAAAGCCGATCAGCAGTTTGAATGCGTCGCGCTGCTTCCATGCCGCGCTGAACTTCATGTTGAAGGAGCGGCGCCGCTACTTCCGCCAGCCGGTGAAGATGGATGTGAAGCTTGTCCTCGAAAACAAGACCTTGCATGCGACCAGTACAAACATCAGCGAAGGCGGCATCGCACTCATGATGCGGGAGGCTCTACCCAAGGGCGCGAGTCCGCATCTCAAGTTCTCGCTACCTGATAGCACGCTGCAATTCGAAGTCGAGTCCGAGGTTGCATGGGCTGACTTCAAAGGCCTCGCCGGGTTTCGTTTTCTAAACGTTCCGAAGAGTACAAAGGCCGAGCTGGAAAAATGGCTCGATGCCCGCATGGAAGCAGAATTCCCAGGCGCGAAAGATCGCTCGACTGCTCCCGGATTAGAGAAGATTCAGTAGTTTCCTCCCATACTTTCAATACCTTCCTTCCTGGAATCTCCCTTATGACTTGCGCAGGCGAATAGCTGTGGCAAGCTGACAAGATCGGGAGAAACCGAATGCTGACCAATGAATTGCGGATCGCCAAGGTACAACGCACTCTCCGCTGGTTCGAAGAAGACATTCCTTTGCTGGACATGCGGGTCAAGGACTTATCAAAAGAACAGCAGGAATCCGTGCGCAAATTTGCAGCGGCAATGGTTGAGCAGACCCGGGCGGAACTCGAGAAGCTGCTGCAACAGCGGTCCATGGAAGAAGTGGAAACGCCCGATTCCAGTGAAGCGGCATCTGAACCGGCGGACTAGATTTCTATAATGAGTACCCGGCTGACGCTCGCGCCGACTGTGAAGTGGCCGGCTCATCTTCGTCCTGCGGAAGAGTGACCTCTTCCCACAATGTCTTGTCGCGCAGAATGCGTGAAACCAGAGCCGTGTGCATGGCGTGTCCGGCACGATCTGCCACCAC
Source organism: Terriglobia bacterium (assembly GCA_963823085.1). Lineage (GTDB taxonomy): Bacteria > Acidobacteriota > Terriglobia > Terriglobales > Acidobacteriaceae > Sulfotelmatobacter. Next base: position 106,447 of record CAWGKF010000007.1, read on the forward strand.
TCTTCCCAGAACCTGTTTCCCCAACAACGCCAGGTCGCCAACGAGGTCCAGGACTTTGTGGCGAACGAATTCATCCGGAAAACGCAGTGGGCCGTTTTCGATCCCCTCGCGCGTGAGCACAATGCAGTTTTCGCGAGAGGCGCCGCGAATCAATCCCATATTACGCATCGCCTGCTCGTCTTCGCGCGATCCGAACGTGCGCGCGGCCGCAATATGCTTCAGATAACTGCCATTTGTAAGCTCGACTTCGAACGTTTCTTTGCCAATCAGCGGATGCGGAAAGTTGATCGAGTAGGAAACTGAATAAGAGTCCGAGGGATAGACGGCGATGAACTTGCCTCCTTCCCTCATCTCGACTTCCCTGCGGAGTTTCAGATACTTGCGCGCCCGGCGCTGCTTCCGGATGCCGACCTTGCGAATCATGTCGACGAATGGCTGGGCGCTGCCGTCAAGGATCGGTAGCTCGAGGTTGTCGAGCTCGACGATCGCATTATCGATTCCAAGTCCGATGAATGCCGAAAGAACGTGCTCGGTCGTGGAGATGAGCACACCCTTTTTCATCAAACTTGTGGCGTAGCTGACTCGGGCGACGTTGCGGCTGATGGCCTCGACCTCAAACCCATCGAGATCTGTGCGTCGGAAGACAATGCCAGTGTCCGACGGAGCCGGCAAGATTCGCATCGACACAGGCGCGCCGCTGTGCAAGCCGACCCCACTGCATTCCACTGCTGCGCGGATTGTCTGCTCGTTCGTCAAACGGGGGAGCGGGAGTTAACGCCCAGATTACAGCCCAGTTCAAGAATCCGACTGTGGCAAGAAAACCACACTCCGTAGCAAGTCAGTTACCTGTACCGCTAGCTCGAATTCCCAAGACTGGACTAAAGTTAAGTGACTGCACAGCAACCGATTACGAGAGTTAGATGCTTCTCTGGTCGGCCTAGTGTTTGCTCTTTTTTTCAGGCTTGTTGGGATTGTAGCCGGAATTCGGATCGAACATGGCGGGATCCAGTCCCTGATTGATCGTCACCGAATTGAGAAAGCGCTGGTTCGACATGTCGCCATTGAAAAATCGGGTGACGCTGTACGGGGCCATGATCCCCAAGACGGGCTTGTAGTTATCGTAGACTTCCTCTTCCAGATTCTTCTGCCGGTCGACCGGATCTCGCCACTCGAACGACTTCTTCACCGGCAGGTGGGTGTCGACATCGAAGTAAAGCGTCACGCCTTCGTTTTTGGAATTGATCAGCGTGATCTGCAGTGCCGGATGCTGCGCCGCGACCGCGTTTCCGTCAAAAAGAAGTACCACCGATGGGTCGTTCACCCAGGTGCGCAGAACTATATCGAGGGAAAACCGCCGTCGCCGCAGGTAGTCTTCAAGATCCTTCGGTTCCACCGGATGCGGCCCCTTGTAGGTGATTTCGTAACCCTTGTTGCCGATAAAAAGCTCGGCAATATCGCGCTCCTTGGTCAACTCCACGCGCTCCTTATCGGGAAACTCAGAGAAGCTCCAGAAAAGACCGCCACTCCCGGTGGGCCGTCCAGCATGAAATCCGTATGTTCTGCCTTGCTGCTCGCGATCGCGAATCGTCAGCCACGTCTGGCCTCCGAGCGCCTGTATGCCCTGCTCGATAACAGCCTTCGCTTTATTGGAGTTTTGCATCGCGTCTTTGTCGAGAGCGATGGCAGAGTTCGAGGGGGGATTCGCGGTCGCATTCTGAGGTGTCTGCGGTGGTGCAGCACTCGGGGACTGCCCCCATACTTGGGATCCGAGAGAACACACCAGCACCATCAGAAAAGAGAACTTTTTCATTCCGCTTAAGGGAGACGCTTGCAATCAGAATTGTAGCGTTTTCTGTGGACTTTCCGCCTGCAGCAGTTGGAATGTACCTCTTGTGTTTGGATGCAGGAAAACGCCCGTCCGCAAGCCTGCCAAGCAGCAATTTTCTGAAGTTTCCGCCGCGCCTGGCTTCTATCTTGGCTAGCCAGCGAGCACGGCGCCACCATTCACATTGAAGACTTCGCCGGTGATGAAACTGGCGTACGGCGTACAGAGGAACAGGACAGGTCCGGCAATCTCCTCGGGCTTGCCCACGCGCCCCAGCGGAATCGTCCGTAAAATCTCTTCCCCGCTCTTTGGATCCGCGATCGCCTCAGCGCTCATATCGGTATCGACCCAGCCCGGAGCCACGCAGTTCACGTATATGCCGGCGGCCGCCAACTCTGTGGAAAGGCCTTTCACCATGCTGATGAGCGCTCCCTTGGTGGCCGAATAGTCGCAATGAAATGCTTCACCGCGCTGGCCGCTGGTTGAACTGATCAGCACGATATGACCCGCCGGCCCGCCTGTGCGCGGCCTGCGACCTTCATCTGGGCGACGGTATGCTTCACCAGCCCGAAGACGCCATCGAGGTTGATCGACAGAGTCGAACGCCACTGTTCGTCCGACATCCGGTCAATTGAAACGTCTTGCGCCGGCCACACGCCATGATTCGCTACCAGGATGTCGATTCGCCCGAATCGCTGAACCGTTTGCGCGACCAGAGAACGCGCCGCTTCGGGATTACTGAGATCGCTGGCGATGGGATAGCAGACATCACTTCCGCACTCTTTCGCCAATGCATCCGCCACTGCACGGGCGCTGCGATAGCTGAATGCGACTTTTGCTCCCGCGGCAGCGAATAATCGGACAGTCGCAGCGCCGATGCCGCGCGAGCCACCAGAGATGAGAGCGACTTTGCCAGAAAGTGATAGAGGAATTGACATGACTGACTAGGCTACCGCATCAGGCATTCTTCCGGATAGCCTTAGGATCGCGCTGCTGCTTCGCATCGTGGTTTTAAGATGGCGACAGCGAGATCGTTAGAGAGGCATGGGAAACGATCAGTTTCCCGAACTGGAGGATGACGTCCGTTCCGTTTTCAGCCCGCGCGTAAGAAGCCGCACCAGCATTCCATCGAATCGTGTGCCGCTCATTCCAGACAGTTCTTCGAGCGCCTGATCGGGAGTACGGCCCGTAGAGTAGGACTGCTCGGTCACCATGTTTGCGTAAGCATCAGCGAGCCCGATGATGCGCGCCCAGAGCGGAATCTGCTCACCGCGTAAGCCACCGGGATAACCCGATCCATCGAAGCGTTGATGATGATGCTCGATCGCTTCGCGCATCATGTCGGAATGCGGGATCGTGCCCACGATCTCAGCGCCCACCTGCGTGTGCAGCTTGATCTGATAAAACTCGTCGTCATTGAGTGGGCCTGGCTTGTTCAATATCCGCTCCGGGATGAAAATCTTGCCAACGTCGTGGACGCGAGCGGCATACACCAGATCGGCGGTCTCCTCTGCTGAAAGGCCCAATGCACGAGCGATCACTTCGCTGTATCGCGCAACCAGGTCACCGTGACCCGCCGTCTGCAGCTCTCGGGATTCAGCCGCACGGCTCAGAGATTCGATCGCTTCCTTCAGCAGCGGCGTATTGCAATCCGCGTCGCCGCCGCAGAGCTTGTACAGCGTTGATGTTAGCTCTTCGACTTGGTCTGGACCGCTGCGTTCGCGCTGCAGAAACCCCTCAATATAAGCGGAAATCTGTTGCCGCTGGCGGGCGAAATCCTGGCCCTCGACAAACTCCTGCGCCGTAGAAACCAGGTTGCCGCCGGAACGCTTCGAGACGTACATGCCGGCGTCGGCCACCCGAATAATGTCTTCGATCGAGAAGCCGTGCATGGGGAAACTGGCCACGCCGAAGCTGCCGGTGATGTGATGCTCGGCCAGCATCGGATCGCTCGCCAGCCATTGCCGCAAGCGTTCGGCAAGAACCTGCGCTTGTTCCGGACCCGTCTCGGGCATCAGTACGATGAATTCGTCTCCACCATAACGAGCCACGACGTTCGATTGCCGCGACTTTTGCTCAAGCAGACGTCCGACGCGCGCTAACACAAGGTCTCCTTCAAAGTGGCCCATGGTGTCGTTGACCTCTTTAAATTTGTCGAGGTCGATCAGCACCACCGAGAATGGCCGTCCGGAGCGGGACGCGCGCTTCCATTCCGCCGAAAGCGCCTCCCAGAAAAAGCGCCGCGTTTTGATGCCGGTCAATCCGTCGGTGATCGACTGCTGCTGCAGCTTCTGGAATACGAATGCATTGTGTAGCGCGGTGGCAAGCAAGTCGGCGAGCGTATTCAGGATAAGAACATCCTGTGGCGAAAAGGCGTTCTCATTTCGGCTTTCCACGTTGAGAACCCCGAGAAGCGAATCGCCATACGTGATCGGAATGCACAGCACGGCGCGTGAATCAGGGAGGATTCCGGTCAGATTTCCCGGGAGCGCATTCTGTACCAAGGCCCGCTCTCCGGTGCGAGCGACGCGTCCCAGAATGCCGGTCCCTAGCGGAATTCTTTTCCCGGTTGCGTGTGCCGTTGCGCCGGCCTCGGCTTTGATCTCGACTTCCTTCGTGCCATAGTCAAGCAATCCGATGCCGATGTGATCGAAGCTGAAATTCTTTTGGATTTCGTCCGCGATCTGTCCCAGCATGTGGACCGGATCATCGCTCGAGATGGCCGTGCGCGAGATGTTATTGAGGAAGGCCAATTGCCGCGAACGCCGCTGTTCCTCGGCAAACAAGCGCGCGTTCTCTACGGCAACCGAAACCTGACCTGCCGCCGTAACCAGCACATCCAGGTCGCGTTGTTCGAAGACGAACTCCCGTTCGGGATTCATTGCGACCATGATTCCAGATGCTTTGTTGCCCAGGAAGATTGGCGACGCAATCAGGCATTTGGCTGGTCGCTTCGGAACGTGACTGATTCCCAGCCGCTGGCGCGCTGCTTCCAGGTCCGAGCGGATTAACAGTGGCTCCCCGGTGCGAATGACGTACTCGGTGAACGCATTGCGAACTTCTCGCGTGCGCTTCGGAAGCACGCGATTGTCGCGCACCTCCAACTCGAACCGGATCTCTTCGCCCTCTTCGAACGCGATGTAAAAGTGGCTGGTATCGAAGATCTGTCCTAGTTCGACCTGAATGGTGCGCAGGATTTCGTCCTGATCAAGACGGGAGCTGATGGCCTTGCCGATTTCAGTGAGAAGCTCGTACTCCTTGGTGCGGCGATGCGCGTCATGCGTCACCACGTAATTTTCCAAGGTCAGCCCCAATTGCAGAGCCAGCCCCACCATCAATCGCGGGCCGGATGAACCGAATGCGCGCCGCTCCGCGTGCGGGAACAAAATGACTCCAAAATTGTTTTCCCGCGTCTGCAGATTTACGGCGGTGAGGTGCTTCACGCCCGCGTCTGTGAGAATCCGTTTGAATTCGCTGAAGGTTCCCTTACTTCCCACCGGAATTGGTTCACTCACATCGGCAAGATCGTGAACGGTAAAGATCCCGCTATTCCGGTACGCGAGTTCGCTGATGTAATCGCCGGCGCCCGTCCTTTCCATGGCCTCAAGGAACCCATCGGGAAAGTTCTGCTGCACCGAAGGAAGAAGACCACGCCAGCGTTCGTTGATCACAATTGCCGCGCAATCGATGGGCAACGCAGTTTGCAGCCGTACCAGAGCGGCCTGCATGCTGGGAACAAGGTCCTCCGCGAAAAGCAGTCGCCGCGGATCCACCCCCAGTGTCGAGAGAGCGAGCGTATTTTCTTGCACAGCATTGCGCTGGTTTTCAAACAGCACCATCACCATCGCGATGCCCAGAAGCATCTGCGGAACTGGGCCAAACAAGCGGCTGGCATTCCCGAACATCTCCATCCATGGATTCTGGATCTGCCCCACGCCCATCAACACGGCCCACAAGGCAAGCGCGAACGCCAATACTTGGAAGGCCAACGATCCGCGCCTGTGGCCGTTGAGATAGAAGACGGCCGAGCAGTAGAGCAGAATCGCGGCGAGGCCCAATCCCAGGCGAATTGCCGGCTGCACGTCGGGACGAAACACGCCATAGATAATGTGACCGCGTAACGTTAGCAACGCGAGTACGACTCCAATTGCCCCCACTGCTGCGTCATACCATCGGAAGTGCGAGGGACCGCGCATCAGGCGTGTCGACACAAAAATGCACAACGCCATGATCACCAGAAAAAGCTGGCTGATAAAGAACGCAACCGAAGAGGACGGGAACGTGTCAAGAACGTAATGCAGAGAATACGCTGCCCATGCCAATTGCCATGCGCGGAAGTACGGTTGGCGGCTCTGTTCGTGCAGATATGTGAATACAAGAAAGAGCAGTACGGAAACGAATCCGGGGATAACTGCCGTCGTGATGACAATACTGTTCATAGTGTCTGTGAAGACACCTCAGCCCAAGCCTGACGGCTCGGTTTCGGGGGGAAACAGTACTCCAATGTTTTCATAGCAGCCCCTCCAAATACAACAGGTTTTAAGTACAGTGCCTGCCTTCGATTTATTTTCGGATCAAAGGGTTGCACCGGAATGGATAGCGCTCATCGGCTTGACGCTGTGTTTTGACGACCCTTACCATCGAGAGTTCAAGCCGGATAGCTCAGCCGGAGAGTTCAGCCTCAAAAGCACGACCTGATCCTATGTCCAATTCTTTGAAGTCTTCAGCCAGCGACAGGCCACGGGTGCGCTTTGCTCCGTCCCCCACGGGATTTCTCCATGTCGGAAGCGCCCGCACCTTTATTTTCAACTGGCTGTACGCTCGTCGGAACGCCGGAACAATGATCCTTCGGCTCGACGATACCGACGTGGAGCGCAACACCGACGCCTCCGTAACCTCGATTTTCGAGGGCCTCAAGTGGCTGGGTCTCGGGTGGGATGAGGAGCACAAGCAGTCCGAACGCGGGACCCTGCACCGCCATATGGCGGAAACAATTTTCCGGAGAGGGTTGGCTTACCGTGATTTCACGCCCGCTCACACCGGCGACAGCGAGAGGTCCGGAGCTCAAGGCACCTGGCTGTTTAATCCGGGAATGCGAGAACTATCTCGGGAGGAAAGCGACCGTCGTGCCGCCGCCGGAGAGCCGTTCGCCCTGCGCTTCCGCGTTCCTCGCGATGAAACAACAACAGTGTGGGGACAGCCGTCCTCGGCTGTCCGATTTGCCGAAGGCAAATTGTCCGTACACTTCGACGATGCCGTTTACGGCAAGCAGGTTAAAGCTTGTGTCGATATCGAAGACTTCGCCCTCTTGCGCTCCGATGGCATGCCGACTTACCATCTGGCCTCTTGCGCCGATGACGCTGATCTGCGCATCAGCCACATCATCCGCGGCCAGGACCATCTCTCGAATACGTTTAAGCATGTTCTGATCTTTGAAGCTGCCGGATACGCTCCGCCGCACTTCGCTCACTTGCCTCTGCTTGTTGCGCCCGACGGAACCAAGCTCTCCAAGCGCCGTCATGGTCCAGTCGTGAGTGTGACCACCTACCGCGATGCCGGATTTCTGCCCGACGCCTTCATCAATTTCCTTTGCCTGCTTGGCTGGTCTCCCAAAGATGACCGCACGAAAATGAGCCTGCCGGAACTAGTCGAGATCTTCTCTCTTGAGGGCATCAATCGCGCGAATGCGGTCGTGAACTTCAAAGAGCCTGCCGCTACTCCGGAAGAGACGTTCGATCCCAAAGCGATCTGGTTGAATGCGGAGCACATCCGCGGCCTGGCTATCGAAGATCTAAGCCAGCGCCTGCTGCCCATCGTCCGCGAAGCCGGGTTCGATGTAACTCCAGAAAAGATGTTGCAAATTACTCCTCTGATTCGGGAGCGGATCAAGCTGCTGCGCGATGTGCTCACGGCAGCCGACTTCTTCTTTGTCAATCAGCTTCCCCCTTACGATCCGGCCGAGCTAATCCCGCAAAAGGGCGATGCGGCGATAGCAATACGCGTTCTGGAAAAAGCCAGTGTGCTTCTGCCCAGTGTCGAATTCAAGCACGATCCGCTCGATCAAGCGTTACGAGCCGCCGCTCAGGAGTTAGGCGTGAAGGCCGGACAGATGTTCCAGCCCATTCGCGTCGCCGTCTGCGGAAGAAAAAACGCTCCAGGCCTGTTCGAGACTCTCGAGGTGCTGGGGAAGCCCATCGTGCTCGACAGAATTCAGCAAGCCTTGAGGAAGCTGCCCTAGTTTTTTCGACAATTTCCTGCGTCCCGGTCACTCTGTCCCTGATCTATAGCAATACAAGTTCATCTCGAAGCTCGTAGCTCATCGCTCGCAGCTTTTCAGAAAGGCCTCCCCATGAAAGCCGTTCAAATCAGCAAAGCAGCTGGAAACTTCGAAGTCGTCGAACGTCCAACTCCCCAGCCCGCTCGCGGTCAGGTCCGTATTAAAGTCGAAGCGTGTGGCATTTGTCACAGTGATGCGCTCGTAAAAGAGGGTAGTCTGGCCCGGCATTCAATATCCCCGCGTCCCTGGGCACGAGATCGCCGGACGCGTCGACGCCATCGGCCCCGACGTCACGCTGTGGAAGCCCGGACAGCGCGTCGGCGTTGGATGGCACGGCGGCCACTGTTTCCAATGCGATCCCTGCCGGCGCGGGGATTTCGTCAATTGCCAGTTCGAGAAGATTACAGCCATTCACTTCGACGGCGGGTACGCGGAGTACATGATCGCTCCTGCCGAGGCTGTCGCGGCCATGCCCGATGATCTGCCCGCGGATGAAGCCGCTCCGCTACTGTGCGCCGGCATCACTGTATACAACGCGTTGAGAAATTCAGACGCGCGTGCCGGAGATCTGGTCGCGGTGCAAGGAATCGGCGGGCTGGGCCATCTCGGAATTCAGTATGCACGCCAGATGGGATTCCACACGGTCGCGATCGGACGTGGCGGCGACAAACAAGCGCTGGCCAAGAAACTGGGGGCTCATAGCTATGTCGACACCAGTGCTGGTTCTCCAGCTCAGGCTCTGCAGAAAATGGGCGGAGCACGCGTGATCCTCGCCACCGCTCCGGATTCGAAATCGATGTCTGCCGTCTTCGACGGTCTCGGTCCGAGGGGAACTTTAATCGTCGTTGGAGCCGGAATGGAGCCGCTTGACGGTGACTCCGCTTCAGCTCATCGGCGGCAGCAAGACGATGCAGTGGTTGGGCGTCGGGTACCGCCAAAGATTCGCAGGATACTCTTGGAGTTCAGCGCCCTCAGCGGCGTGCGCCCCATGATCGAGCGCTATCCGCTGGAAAAGGCGGCCGAAGCGTATGACCAGATGATCAGTGGACGTGCCCGATTCCGCGTGGTGTTGACGATGGGTTGACACAGTTAGTTTTTTTGTCTCGAGTCGCCGCGCGAAAAGGGGGTCCGCTTTCCTCGGCACACTCTGGGAACGGCAGATTTCTGGACGTGAGCAGTTGACAGGTCTCGTTCTTGTTTTATAATTATTATCATTCAATAATAATCCGCCCCCACCCGGGGCGATCGTTAATGCGACTTACTCACCAGCAGTTCCGTGATCTGGCGTGGAAGTGCGGTCTCGCTGCCACGCACCAGCGCCAGGTTGTCTATGAGGCGGTCATCGCTGCCCACGGACATCATTCTCCTGAGGAGATTTACCTAACCGTTCGCAGGCGAATTCCATCGATCTCGCTCGCCACCGTTTACAACAATCTACGTTTATTCGTGGAGCGTGGCCTCTTGCGTGAGGTCTCGCCTCACTCCTCCACTCTTCGTGTGGATGGAAACCTGAACCCGCATCACCATCTTGTCTGCTCCCGTTGCAAATCGGTGCAAGACATTGACGGGGATTTTTTTGATTTCAAGCGAATCTCCCGGCAGATTCCTTCCGGCTTCGACCTCAGCCAACCATTGGTCGAGGTCTTCGGATTCTGTCGCGACTGCCGGGCTAAAACGTAATCCAACGACGAACCGGAAGAACACGATTCGTATAACAGCTTGACAGAATTCAGAGGAAAAATAAATTTATGGAAAATACACTTGCTACCTCATCGGGAACGGTTTCCCCCGAAGCTAAAGATAAAAAGACCACACCTGAAGCCAAGTGCCCGGTCGCGCATGGAGGTCAGAAATCCCACACGAATACCGACTGGTGGCCGAATCAAGTTAACTTGAGAGTGCTGCACAAGCCCTCTCCCTTGGCCGATCCGATGGGCAAGGAATTCAATTACACGGAAGAGTTCAAGACCCTTGACCTGAATGCCGTGATCAAGGACCTTCATGCCTTGATGACGGATTCGCAGCAGTGGTGGCCAGCCGATTTTGGCCATTACGGACCGCTCTTCATTCGCATGGCGTGGCACAGCGCAGGCACATACCGCATCGGCGACGGCCGCGGCGGTGCTGGAGCCGGGCAGCAGCGTTTCGCACCGCTCAATAGCTGGCCCGACAACGTCAACCTCGACAAGGCACGCCGCCTGCTCTGGCCGATCAAGCAAAAATATGGCCGGAAAATTTCCTGGGCCGACCTGATGGTCCTCGCCGGTAACGTGGCATTGGACTCGATGGGCTTCAAGACGTTTGGTTTCGGCGGAGGCCGCGCGGACACTTGGGAACCCGAAGAGGAAATTTACTGGGGACCTGAGGGCACCTGGCTGGCCGACGAACGCTATTCCGGCGACCGCGATCTCGAGAATCCTCTCGGCGCAGTGCAGATGGGCCTGATCTATGTGAATCCGGAAGGGCCGAACGGCAAGCCAGATCCGATTGCCGCGGCCAGGGATATTCGCGAGACATTTGCCCGCATGGCGATGAATGACGAGGAAACGGTCGCGCTCATTGCCGGCGGTCACACCTTCGGCAAAACTCACGGTGCTGGTGTTCCCACTGATTACGTAGGCGCAGAACCGGAGGGTGCCGACATTGAGCTGCAAGGCCTCGGATGGAAAAACAAACTTGGCAAGGGCCATGGTGGTGACACCATCGGCAGCGGCCTGGAAGTCATTTGGACGCAGACGCCCACCAAGTGGAGTAACAACTTTTTTGACAATCTCTTCAAGTTTGACTGGGAACTGACGAAGAGCCCGGCCGGCGCGCATCAGTGGACACCGAAGAATGGTGCGGGCAACGGCACGGTGCCAGACGCGCATGATCCTTCCAAGCGTCACGCGCCATCCATGCTGACCACCGATCTCGCACTGCGGTTCGATCCCGCTTACGAGAAGATCTCGCGCCGCTTCTACGAACACCCCGATCAGTTCGCCGACGCATTTGCCCGTGCGTGGTTCAAGCTGACGCACCGCGACATGGGTCCCATCCAGCGGTATCTTGGCCCGCTCGTTCCGAAGGAAACGCTGCTGTGGCAGGATCCCATCCCCGCTGTGAATCATCCGCTCATCAACGAGCAGGATGTTGCAGCGCTGAAAGATAAAATCCTCGCGTCGGGTCTGACGGTTTCCCAGCTGGTCTCGACGGCTTGGGCATCTGCGTCAACGTTCCGCGGCTCTGATAAGCGCGGCGGAGCAAACGGAGCCCGTATTCGCCTCGCGCCGCAAAAAGACTGGGAGGTCAACCAGCCTGCTCAACTGGCGAAGGTGCTCGAAACCCTGCAGAAGATCCAGAAGGAGTTCAACAGCGCGCAGTCCAATGGCAACAAGGGGAAAAAGGTTTCGCTTGCCGACCTGATCGTCATCGGCGGCGATGCGGCGATCAAGAAGGCTGCGAAAGGCGCCGGATATGACGTGAAGATCCCTTTCACGCCAGGCCGCATGGACGCGTCACAAGAGCAAACGGACGTCGTTTCCTTCGAGCCACTCGAACCGAAGGCGGACGGCTTCCGCAACTACTTCAAGGGCAAGCAGCGTTTGTCGCCTGAGGAGATGCTGGTCGACAAGGCGCAATTGCTGAAACTCACCGCGCCTGAGATGACTGCCCTGGTCGGCGGCCTGCGCGTCTTGGGTGCAAATGCCGGGAACTCCAAACACGGCGTCTTCACTAAACGTCCGGAAACCCTGACGAACGATTTCTTCGTCAACCTGCTCGACATGAGCACGGAATGGCAGCCGTCCGCGGAATCCAATGGTTCTGGAGCCGTGTACGAAGGCCGCGACCGTAAAACGAACGAAGTCAAGTGGACCGCAACGACGTGTCGACCTGATCTTCGGTTCGCACTCCCAGCTGCGCGCTCTCGCGGAGGTCTACGCCTGCGCTGATTCGAAGGAAAAATTCGTAAAGGACTTCGTCGCCGCGTGGAACAAGGTGATGAATGCGGATCGCTTCGACGTGGCTTAAGTTCACTGATTGATCTAACCGTTGTCTCGATTGACTTGGATTGCATGACAGACGAAAAGGGACCGGAGAAGCCTTCGGTCCCTTTCGTCATGCGCGTGAACGCCTGCAGACAAACTCTTTTATTGAGTGTGATAAAACGGTCCAACCAAAATCACCGATCTTCGGAGATGCCTCATGCCCGAGGAAAAAACCGGGGCGCAAAACCTCATGTGGTGGGTCGCACCCTACTTTGTTGTTGACGATGTCGTCGCCACCGCTAGTTTCTACCGCGATAAGCTTGGCTTTTCCTATGAACGTTTCTGGGGCGATCCTCCTCGTTTCGCGATGGTCCGCCGCCAAGGCGCGACCATCATGCTGCGACAGGTGGACACTAGTGGTCACATGCGGCCGAACCGCACGCCCAATCCGAATGACTGCGTTTTGGACGCGTATTTCTGGATCGACGATGCGGACAAGCTCTGTGAACAATTCCAGGCGAATGGAGTCGAAAATCATAAGCCCGATCTGCGACCGGGAGTATGACATGCGCGAATTCGACATCGAAGATTGCAACGGGTTCCGCCTCTGCTTCGGCCACAACACGTTGTCGCGGTAAGCTGATGGATTCATTTTCATCTGGACGCTTCGCCACTTCCACGAAAATACTGCGCAGCATCAGCACGAAGCAGAAGATAAGTGATGCCAGCCAAAGATGAGAACGTGAACCACTAATCCTTTGAACGGCGGGAACGCGCTCAGGATTACGTGAAACGCCATCCACGCCAGAGCCAGCCAGCGCGCCCAGTTCTGCCGACGCAACATGAAAACTCCAGCCACTAGCGCCAGCAGTTCAGTTGACTCGACGAGGAGATCGTCCCGCTGCGGGTGGAGCAGCCCGGGCGAGTGATAGATGAAGGTGATCGGTACCCACTGCAATGAAAAGCCACGCCACACCTGTGACCGACAGAGGACGTTCGCTCGAACTCATTTGCCTGCCACCTTCTTTCCAGCTCTCTAGGCGATCCCCGTACTATCCGAATTATCCGACAGTATGGTGAAAAACCTCTGCCTTGCACGTCAAGATTTTCTTCTTGACAAATTATACTGTGTACCATACAGTGTATGCCGTACACTATATGTCAAACAGCACATGCCAATCCGGAAGTCTTTGAGAATCTGAAGCTTGAGCTTCGCCGCGGCTGTCTGACCCTGGCTGTGCTGACCCAACTTCGCACTGAGCGCTACGGCTACACGCTGCGCAAGGCTCTGGCGGATGACGGATCTGGAGATCGACGAAGGCACGCTCTACCCGCTGCTTCGGCGTCTTGAGAGCCAAGGCCTGCTGGTCAGCCAGTGGCGCGAAGAAGACAAGCGGAACAAACGGTTTTACAAGTTGTCTGCTGTTGGGGAGCAGACTCTCGATCAGTTGCTCGCCGAATGGCAGCGCATCAATACATCGCTCAACAAGATTCTGCAAGAGGTATAAGCCCATGACTACGCCACGCAATCCTTCGGAATTACTTGACCGCTACCTGCAGGCCGTCCGCTTCTGGCTGCCAAAAAGTCCGCGCGGCAAGACGATCTGCTCGCTGAACTCGGCGAAGATCTACGCTCACAGATTGAAGCACGCGAGAGCGAACTCAGCCATCCTCTTGACCAAACAGAAGTCGCAGCCATCCTCAAGCGCTGCGGAGCGCCCATGGTTGTCGCCGCCCGTCTGGGGCCGAAGCGTTACCTGATCGGTCCGACGCTCTATCCGATTTACATCTTCGTGATGAAGATGGTGCTGTTCTGGATTCTTGTTCCAGTTTTCATCTTCATCGTCGGCCCAACGAACGTTGCGAGCAGTAACGGCGACTTTGGTGCGGCTGTGCTGAACACGATCGGCGACTTGTGGTCTGGCTTGTTCATCGCGGCGGGCATCATCACTCTCGTGTTCGCCATAGTGGAGCGCACTCATACGATCGCCCAGGTCGAGTGCAAGTGGGATCCGATGAAGCTGCCTCCGGTGCGAAAGGAAGAGCGCAAGCCTTCTCTTGTGACCATCGTCTGCCAGCTGGCCTTCGCCTGGTTCGGTCTCGTGTGGCTCCTGCTTCTGCCGCATTATCCCGTCCTGATTCTGGGGCCTGCAGCTGCTTTTATGAAGGCTGCACCCATGTGGCATAGATTCTATGTGCCGATGATGCTTGCTAGGAGTACTCGCCATTCTGAGACCTGCGATCACCCTGGCGAAGCCACAGTGGAAGTGGTTCCCGTCACTGGCCGAGTTGGTGCAAGCACTTTTCAGCCTGATCCTGCTGAACTTCATCCTTAATGCGGCAGCTCAAGCGCCCGGTGGAAACTGGCACCCGTTTCTGGTTCTCACGGACGCTGCGGCAAATTCCGCGCAGTACATTCGCGTGGCGGCCATCGTCAATCTGTCAATTCTGATCAGCCTGATATGTGCTTGGGTAGGACTCAGCATCGCGCTCATCGTCCACGTCTGGCAGCTCTTGCGGTCGATCCGCAAAGCTTCTTCGGGATCGCAACAACCTGCGTCGCTGCAGGCGCATTAACCGCCGCCACTTTTGAGAAATGCGGCGGCAGCGTGGGCGAGCCCTTCCCCGGCTCGCCGTCTCTCCTTTGCGGTAAGATCAAGGATTATGACCACACCAGCTGCCGAGACTGAGACGGGCGCAAGCCCCGCTCCGGAATCGCGTCCTTCTAATTTCATACGCGAGCGCTTCCTCGAAGACCGCAACTCGAACAAATACAACGGACGTGTGCAGACTCGCTTCCCTCCTGAGCCGAATGGATACCTCCACATCGGGCATGCCAAGGCCATCTGCATCGACTTTCGGATACGCCGACGAGTTTGGCGGACGCACGAACCTGCGCTTCGACGACACGAATCCTGAAAAGGAAGACGTCGAGTACGTCGATTCGATCATGGAAGACGTGCAGTGGCTCGGTTTCCACTGGGACGGACTGTTCTATGCGTCAGATTATTTCGGCCAGCTTTACGAGTGGGCGATCAAGCTGATCAAAGATGGCAAGGCCTACGTTGACGACCTCACCGCAGAAGAGATTCGCAAACATCGCGGCACGCTGACTGAACCGGGCAAGGACAGCCCGTACCGCAATCGGTCGGTTGAAGAGAATCTGAACCTGTTCGAGCGCATGCGCGCCGGAGAGTTCCCTGACGGCTCGCGAGTGCTGCGCGCGAAGATCGACATGGCGTCGCCGAACTTCAACATGCGCGATCCGGTGATGTACCGCATCCTGCATGCCGAGCATCATCGCACGGGCAACAAGTGGTGTATCTATCCCATGTACGACTTTGCGCACGGCCAATCAGACTCGCTGGAAAAAGTCACGCATTCGATGTGCTCGCTCGAATTCGCCGACCACCAGCCGCTCTACAACTGGTTCATCGAGCAGCTGGGAATCTTTCCTTCGCAGCAGATCGAGTTCGACCGCCTCAGCCTGACCTACACGCTGATGAGCGAAGCGCAAACTGCGCCAGCTCGTGGAGCAGGGCACGGTGCGCGGCTGGGACGATCCGCGCATGCCCACGCTCTCTGGCCTGCGACGCCGCGGCTACACGCCAGAAGCGATCCGAAACTTTGTGACTGCGGCAGGGGTCTCGCGCACCAACGGCATCGTTGAACTCGCGATGCTCGAGCATTTCGTCCGCGAAGACCTGAATAAGCGTGCACCACGCGTTATGGCGGTGTTGCGCCCGCTGAAAGTTGTGATCGACAACTATCCCGAAGGCCAGGTCGAAGAGATGGACGCGCAGAATAATCCTGAGGATGAGAGCGCGGGCTGGCGCAAGGTGCCATTTTCACGCGAACTCTACATCGAGCAGGACGACTTCCGCGAAGTGCCTCCACCGAAATATTTCCGGCTGACGCCGGGACGCGAGGTGCGGCTGCGATATGGCTACTTCATCACCGCGAAGAGCGTGGTGAAAAATGAAAAGGGCGAAGTCGTCGAAGTGCACTGCACCTACGATCCCGCGACGCGCGGCGGCAACGCACCACCTGATGGACGCAAGGTAAAGTCGACGATCCATTGGGTGTCGGCGCAGCACGCGGTCGATGCCGAAGTGCGCATCTACGAAAACCTCTTCACCAAAGAGAATCTTGGCGATCTGAAAGAGGGCGAGGACGCGCTCGACTATCTCAATCCGAACTCGCTGGAGACAATCCCGCACGCGAAGCTGGAACCATCGCTGGCCAACGCCGCGCCGGGGAGCCGGTACCAGTTCGAGCGCCTCGGATACTTCTGCGCCGATCTGGATTCGAAGCCCGGAGCGCTGGTGTTCAACCGCACGGTGGCGCTAAAGGATACGTGGGCGAAGGTGGAGAAGAAGCAAGGAAAGAGCTAAGTCGCAGAGCTAAAGGACTTGCCAGAGTTTTCCACAGTGTTCCTGAAGGAACATTTTTCTTGCAAAATTGTACATACAAGAAAGCTGCTCCGAGGCAACTGCCGCGGAATCAATTTCTTGCGGGCTACCCGAAGATGTGACTAGGGGTCATTGTTGGCGCGATTACGAAATGCCGGATCAACAAAGGCTACCTAGTGAATTCACCGCGTTTTATTCTTTTGACCTGGCTGCGAGCGGGCATCCGCATCATGTCGCTCATGCCTGCCCACGTGTTCACACGGTTCCACGGGATCCTCTGATCCTGCCTCTTCTACTAACGGCCAAACAAGGGACATGTCGGGTAAATCCCGTTACGTTCAAAATCCATCAATGAGAGAAATCGCCTGGTTTGAAGGGTCATTGATCTAAGACGGCAGCCACGCTTTCAATGAACCGGCGACAAGTGCAAGAATTGACTTGATTGGGAGATGGACCTGCTGCGTTTCCGGCGAAGGGGATCCAAGGCATGTTTTTGCAACGACCCTGGGGCAAATGCTGTCTGGCCGTTCTTGTCCCTGGACTACTCTTTCTTTGCACTGTGCCGAGCCCCAGGTTAGCGTGGAACAGGAGATTTGCACCTTCCTCGCAAGCAGCGCAAACCATTGTCCCAAAGGGTTCCGCACCTCTCAGTTTTGTGCGCGTATTTTCGTCGGCGGACGATATACGACCGGATCACACTGTTCTCGACCGAACGCTCGACATCATCGCAGGGCCGGCGGACCCGGAAGCTCGCATGGAAGCGATGCATTCACCCTCCGCGGTCACAACAGACTCGAAGCACCGTGTCTTCGTCGCTGACCCCGGTGCTCAATCCGTGCATATTTTCGATTTTGTTCATTCGAAATACGATCGCTTAGATCGACGTGGCGGACGTCTGCACGTTCCCGTTTCGCTCGCCGTGGACGATCAAGACAATCTGTACGTCGTCGACCAAACCAGTAGAACCGTACTTGTCTACGATTCGGCAGGAAAATTCCGCCGTTACCTGGGGAGACTGAGAGGAGGAGAATCGTACTTCGGTAACCCAACAGGGATCGCAATCGATAAAGCTGGGCGACGTATTTACGTTTGCGATCGGCAAGGGCACATGATCTTTGTTATGGACGAGCGGGGAAAGCTGATTCGCAAGCTCGGCACCCGTGGCGGCGGTAACGGTCCTGGTGAGTTCCGGTTCCCGAGCGAGATCGCTGTAACCGGTAGTGAACTATTCGTGCTCGATGCAGGCAACACGCGCATTCAGGTTTTTGATAGTGGTGGCCATTTCCTGCGCGCTATCAACTTAGGCTATGCAGACCGTCAAACCGGATTGGCTGTCAACCGGGGCAATATCTATGTCAGCGATTCGAGTCTTAACCAGATTCAGGTCCTCGGTCACGAAGGACAAAGACTATACACGTTTGATCTCAGTACGGTAAAAGGCGTGAACTTCAGCCATCCAACCGGCATGTGGGTTGACGCAGACCGTTCCTTGTACGTGGTGGATTCTCAGAACAATCGCATAGGATTGTTTCAAATCAACAGTGAGCATGCGCTGCGGTAACCGTCCGAGCTGACGGCCAGACCCCGCATTCATGTTTAATGTGACGGAGCTGTATGAAGAACTGCGACTCGGGAATCGCGATTCAGGAACCAGCCGCGGTCACCGCACAGACTTTGCCCCTTCGTTTAAACGCCACCGTGCAGCAGCCGCAGGCCACGCTCACCGAGATGAAGGCCTACGGTCCGTCTAGTTCGCGAGTCTAAGAATCGTTCAGCTCGCAAAATGGCTATAGCAACTCGTGGTCAAGTGGATATGGCGTTACTTTACTTGCCGTATCATGCTATCCCATGAAGTGGTGTGTTTTGCCCGAACGATGAGATGAATAGGATCGAGCTTACCCTGGGCGACGCTCGACCTCGCGTTAGATGGGCTCATAAACATGTACCTGAACATCCCGAACGCTTTGCCCGCACTGATGTTGTTCGAAGTTTCCCGCACTGCGAATGCGACGTGTGCGGCGGCGGTTGTCCTTTTTGCGATTGGGTTTCCGGCTGCGAAGAGCGCGTTCGCGCGGGCCACGGGCATCGACAAGGTCGTCGCCTTGAGCAATTTGTGTTTCGCGATCCCGCTCGCGGTTTTCGGCGCGGAGCACCTGTCGGCGGCGAGAGGCATTTCGCAGATTGTGCCCAAATTTATGCCCTGGCCCCTGTTCTGGGCGTATTTCGTCGGCTTCGCCTTGCTGGCGGCGTCTTTGAGCATTGCGACAAAGATTCAGGTGTGCTGGTCGGGACTGCTGTTCGGGATCATGATGTTTCTGTTTGTCGCGATGATGGACCTGCCGGGAACACTGACGGACATCCACAACCGGATTTCGTGGGTGCTGTTGTTTCGCGAGCTCTCGTTTGGAGCCGGGGGCTGGATGCTGGCGGCCGCAGCGATGGATGCGCGGCTGGCGCGAGCCCGGACAACACTCGTCACGGTAGGCCGCGTCGTGATCGGAAGTGCTGCCATTTTATATGGAGTCCAGAACTTTCTTCATCCACTCAACGTTCCAGGCGTTCCTCTCGAAAAGATGATTCCCGCGTGGATTCCGGCGAAGCTACTCATCGGCTATCTGACCAGCGCGATTCTCTTTTTTGCGGGGGTGTGCATCGTGCTGGCCAAGAAGACGCGGATGGCGGCTGCATATCTCGGCAGCTGGATTTTGCTGCTGGTGATATTTGTCTATGGTCCGATTCTGATCGTGGGATTGTTGAACCCAAGCACGGACGTCAAAGTGGAAGGGATCAATTACTTTTTCGATACGCTGCTGTATGCCGGAACAGTTTTGGCGCTCGCCAGTGCGATTCCACGTGCTGATTGATCACCAGAAGACACAAGGTCATTCGACTGCGAGATGGCTCGGCTCCGCCGACTGATCTCCTCGCTCAGGATGACAAAGCTGACCGGTGAGCTGCGTTGCTACGGACGGCTAATTATGGATGTGCGGGCTCTGCGCGGGGTTGGAATGTTGCGCGGATGGTCCTTTGACGACTCTCACTTCAAAGCTGACAGGCAGAGTCTTTGGCGGAAAGCATTGTGCGTTGTCGCACGCCTGGTAGCGCAGCACTCCGCGCATGAGATATTTCCCGGGAGAGACGGAACTCAGCGGATGCACCGTCACGTTCACGGTGAAATCGCCGCTGTAGACATTCAGTTTTTCGTCGGGAGAGAAGGGGAAGACCAGATCCTTGCCGGGAGGGTATTCGATCTTACCCAGAACAATATCAGTGGGCAGATCCATCTTGAGTGCGGTGGGAATGAGGAATTCTGATCGAGGCGTGTTCGAGTTGATGTGAAAACCGGAGCCCACGCGGAAGTTGAGCGGGACTTTGGTCTGGGTCGCGCGCGCGGCAGTAACCGTTGGAACGGGGGCGATCGAGACGGAGGGAGACTTTCCCAATTGTGCCCGGGCTGAGGAAGCGGAGAGCAAAACCAGAAACGCAAATTGCGACAGCCGATTTGGTGAGATCATAGTTTCCGATGCCCTGACGCCTTCGATTAAATGGTAGACTCGCGTACTCCTGCTTTCTATTGCTAATTCTGAGCCTGCGCCACCAAAGGTGTAGTGTCCGTTCGGACGGCGTCGACCCGTGTGGCTTAAGGCCTTCTTCACCGCATCCTCAATTTCGGCGCGGCCCTTCAGACCGATGATCCGGTCGACAATTTTGCCGTCGCGGCTGACAAAGAAGCTCTCGGGCAGAGCCGGAACGCCACCGTAGGCGTCACCGACAGCCTCTTTTCCGATCAATACCGGATAGTTCACGCCCATGTCTTTGGCAAACTTCTCAATCTCGTCTTTACCGGAATCGTCCATGGCGACGCCGACCACTTGCAGGCCTTGCGCTCCATATTCGTTCTGCAGCTCCACGAGCCACGGAGTTTCAATCTTGCAGGGACCGCACCAAGTCGCCCAAAAATTGACGACGACCGCTTTGCCTTTGAGATCGGCGAGACTCAGGTTTTTGCCATCGAGTGTTTGAAGAGTGAAGTTGGGCGCGGGAGTTCCGTAACCGAGTGGGCCGGGCGCATGATCGATGCCAGACCGCCGCGCCATGTGAAAGCCGAAATAGAGCATTCCCGCCGCGACGATGGCGACAAAGACCAGCGCAATTGGATTGCGCCCCGCCGGCTGGGCGGGTGGCTGATGGACCGGCGCCTCACCAGAGGTACCCGAACTCGCTGGAGCAGCGGAGAAATCGGCGTTGCTGACGGGCTGTTCGATCCGGGCGTCTTCTTTCTGATTAGTATGTTCGCCGGCTGTTTCTGCTCAAATTGTGGTTGAAACGTCGACATAAGACTTAGATCCTCACTACAAAGCAAATCGATTCAAGAATGACAACCAGCTCGAGATCAGAGTGAAACGTCCGATCACGAGCAATATACCGAGGGCGATCAAAAGCCCGCCGGATGCGACTTCGAGCGCGTGCATGTGCGAGCGGAAGCGGCTGTAGAACTTCAGAAACCGCTCCATCAGGAGCGAGGTCAACAGAAACGGAACCGCCAGGCCGAGCGAATAAACGCCCAGCAGCAGAATTCCTTTTACCAGCGTGTCCTGCTCACTGGCGAGGGTCAGGATCGCGGTCAGGATTGGGCCGAGGCAAGGCGTCCAACCGAAGGCGAAGGCGAAGCCGATGATGAATGCGCCGATCGGCGTGCTGCTGCCCTTCACGCTGTGCAGGCGCGCGTCGGTGTAAAGCGCTTTGATCTTGAAGATTCCTGTCAGGTGTAAGCCAAAAATAATGATGACCACGCCGGCCACGATCGACAGCGTGTGCTTGTATCGGGCCGCCATCTGCCCGAGCTCGGTGGAGATTGCGCCGAGCGTCACGAATACCACGCTGAAGCCAAGGATGAACCCGACGGAATTCACCATAACTCGACGCATGAGTTGTGCGTGAGGTGACTTCAGTTCCTCAACACCTGCGCCTGAAATGAGCGAAACGTAACCCGGCACCAGCGGAAGCACGCACGGCGACAGAAAGGAAATCAGACCCGCGACGAAGGCCGCGATGGGAAGAGGTAGAGTCGACATTCGTCTTTATTGTACCTGTTGAATCGTGCCTACCAGAATAAGACGCGGGAAGAGCCGTTTAGTTGCAGAGTGAACTTACGGGAGCAGGGATCAGGGGCTAGGGATCAGTGGAACATCGTGGAAGATTCCTGCTGCGTGCTGCCCTGATTCTGACCTCTGGCCCCTAATTAATGCCCTTTCGGGGTTCGCGCTTTAGTCTGTGGAGGCGATGCCGTGTGAGCCGGGGCAGCCCCCAATGCGGGCATTTGCACGGGCGAATCGGCCAGTTTGCGGATCACTTCGGTGGGGACTGCGGCCAGCAGCACGGCCCGATTGCTCTGCTGCCGGACTTGCAGGCTGTCGAAGAAGGCTTTTAGGTCGGCGTCCGTGCCGGGCGATCCGACGGACGCCTCGGCGCTGTGAAACATGGCAAGAAAAACGTTCAGTTTCTCGGTGATGGTCTGGGCATCTTCGTCATTCAGCGCGAATGCCTCGGCGCGCAGATGAAGCACTCCCGCGCGAAGGGGTAGGTGGAGTGGGTTGTAGCTGGCGGAAACGACGAGATCGGCGGGCTTGGGGAAGACCGTGGACCACCCCTCAAACCCGGGGGCGGCAGGATCGACGCGCGCCATCAGCCATACCGGGCTGCCCAGTTGAACAACCCTATAGTAGCGGCGCAGGAAGGCCGGGCCAGCGAAGGGAGAAGCCAGACGCCGGGACCGGTCGACCATTCCATGGATGACTGCCGGATCCTCATGATTGGAGGCGGCGACGGTATCGACGCCGACTATCGCAATGCGCACGGTTCGGCCATAGATTGGAATCGTAAAGATGTCGACGGAGTTGTAGTTTTCGGTCGACGTCGCCGCCTTTCTGAGGTATGCGCCGCATTTGTCGGTGTCGAAGCGACCGGTAAAAACTTCTGAGAACCGGGGCTCTGAAGCTATGCCGCCGGTGCCTCCTCCGGGCCAATTTTTCGGATAGTGAATGGCGAAGGCGACGGCGTCGAGATCGCGCTCGAAATCGAAACCAGTTTCCTGGATGAACTGCTGATACTCCGGATCGTGGATGACCGGATAAAAGGGCTTGCCGTTATTGGCCCGGCGGATCCAGCTGTAGTTGGCATACAGAAAGCCATCGGCCGTGGGTAAGAGTCGCGCGGGTTCGGGCGGGGCGTGCTTGCGGAGTGTGACCGCGAGATCCAGCGCCGCGGCGATGATTACGACCGCTAAGAGGATTGGGAGAGTGCGTTTAAGTCGCATGAAATGCGGTCAGAGAATGATAGCATCTGAAACTCATACTTGGCCTTCTCCGTATGTAATCCGTGGCTGGAGTTTGATTTCGCTAGCGATTCGAAGGCGATCGAACGGGTGTCCGGTCTCGGACAGGTGATTTCAGATGCGGACGGTACCGGGCGACCTCCGGCCAGCCGCGGTTCTTTGCGACCCACGCGAACAATCACTTACCGCCAAAGAATATGGTTACCCAGGTGCTGCTGTGACAGAGCACACTCCTGCGCCAGAAAGGCAATCACATGTTTTTCCACGATCTCAGGATCGCGATTCGCCATTTGCTGAAGTCGCCCGGCTTTGCGACGACTGCCGTGTTGATGCTTGCCATCGGTATCGGCGCCACTACCGCCGTTTTCTCGATTGTCGAGGCCGTCCTCTTACGACCGCTGCCATTTCCGCAATCCGAGCGGCTGGTAACTCTGGGCGACATTCTTGAGGGCGCGAATGTGGGAGGTGATGGCGAAGCGGGGGTTACTACCGAGGACATCCGCAACTACACTCGCGATACGCGCAGCTTCGAAAGTCTCGGCGGATATCAGGAGAGTAGCTACGAACTGTCCGGCTTCGGGGAGCCCGTCAAGGTGAGTGCGACCCGAATGTCGGCGGGGGTGTTTCCGGCTCTCGGAGTCGCGCCATTGATGGGGCGTTTCTTTACCCAGCAGGAAGACGACGGCAGCGTGCAGGTGGCAGTCGTCAGCTACTCGATATGGCAGAACCGGCTGGACGGCGATCCACAAGTGTTGGGAAGCAAGGTCCAACTCGATCGCAAACCCTATGTGGTGATCGGCGTCATGCCGCGGGATTTTGAGTTCCCGCTGCGTCCTGGACATTTAGACCAGGACGAGTTGTGGACCCCGATGAGTTTCACACCGCAGGAACTGGGAGGGTCAGGTGCGGCGAACTGGGACTACTCGATGGTCGGGCGCCTGAAGCCTGGGGTTACACCAATGCAGGCGCAGCAGGATGCCGAGCGCGTCGCCAAAGAGACAATGCGCGGCTATCCGGCGTTCATGGCGAGCCTTCATATCCACGCGGCTGTTCGGTCGCTTCACGAGGCGACGATCTCCGAGGCGCGCCAACTGATCCGCATTTTGTTTCTCGCCATCCTGGTCGTGTTACTGATTGCATGCGCGAACTTGGCAGGATTGCTGCTCGTTCGCGCGATCCGCCGGCGCCGCGAGTTTGCCATGCGCCTGGCGCTCGGCGCGGGGGCGCTCGCTCTACTTCGGCAGGCAGTGCTAGAAAGTCTGGTACTGAGCGTCAGCGGTGGAATTCTTGGGTTAGCACTGGCTGCCGTCGGGTTAAGGGTGGCCATCAGCCGCCTGCCGGAGACACTGCCACGCATCAATGAGATCAGCCTGAATTGGCCGGTGGTGTTGTTTGCTATTGGACTTGCCCTGCTGACCGGGATAGGCTGCGGACTCGTTCCGGCATTCGCCGCTTGGCGAACGAGCGTCAACGAGACCCTGAAAGAAGGGGGCCGTACGGGATCGGCAGGCGGACATGCGCGGCTCCGGTCGTCGCTCGTCATCGGAGAAATTGCGACGGCACTTGTTCTGGTCGCAGCTGCGGGTTTGTTGTTGCGCAGTTTCGAGAAGATGCGGTCGGTCGATCTTGGTTATCGTGCCGACCATGTGCTTTCGGGGGCCTATTCGCTTCCGGCAAAGCAATACGGCACGCAGTCGGCGATCGATGGATTCAATCAGGAATTGATTCGTCGCGTGCAGCAATTACCGGGCGTGAAGTATGCGGGCTTTACAACCTTCTTGCCAGCGAGCGGAAGATTCAGCAACTCCACGTTCGTCGTCGAAGGCTATGCGCCACCGCCCGGCGCCGATATGAATCTGGCCACATTCGTGACGATCGAGGGCGATTATCTGCAGGCCGTGGGCGTACCGCTGCTCACAGGCAGATTCTTTACTCCCGTAGATACGGCGGACTCGCAGCTGGTTGCTATCGTCAACCAGAAGTTTGCCCATCACTACTGGCCGGGCGCTGATCCGATCGGGAAACGGTTTCGCATTGGTATGCCGGAATCACCGACGCTCTGGATGACCGTCGTCGGCGAAATCGGCGACATGAAAGAGAATTCGCCTGACGAGCCGACGAGGGAACAGTGGTACCAACCGAACGCCCAGGCCGAGAAATCGATGGGACCGTTGGCATCGAAAGACACTGTATTCGGAGATAGCGGCTTCATCGTTCTGCGCACAGTGGCGCAGCCGGACCTGACTGCGAGCAGCCTGCGGACTACCGTGCGGTCGGTCGACCCCCAGCTCGCGCTAACACAGGTACAAAGCATGGAGTCAGCAGTCTCTGATAGTGAGGCTCCGCGACGATTCAACACCTGGCTCATCTCTGCTTTTGCCATTGCGGCGGTTCTGTTGGCCGCGCTCGGTATCTACAGCGTTATCGCCTTCTCGACAACAATGCGCGTACAGGAGATGGCGATCCGAATGGCTTTGGGATCGCAACGGTCTGGAATTCTGGGACTGGTTTTTTTGTCAGCGGTTAGGCTGGCCCTTGCCGGTTGCGCCGTGGGGTTGATAGCCGCCGCTGCGGCATCGCGTTTGCTCGATTCGCTCCTATTTGCGGTCAGTCCGTTTGACCCGCTGGTTCTGTCGCTGGCCGCCGCCTTCGTGGTGGCGCTAGCGGTAGCGGCATCACTGCTTCCCGCCAGCCGTGCGGCTTCGATTGATCCGATGAACGCTCTGAGAGCAGAATAGGAGAAGCGCCAGACGTAGGGGACATGGCGTAAGCGGCGCGCTTCAACAAGTGGAAGGTATGGTTGCGCCCTTTCTTTCCCTTGTGATACCTTAAATAATTGTCCCGGACATCTGGAAGGGATCCGCGGGATAAGTTTGCGCGGGAACGCGCCTTTCCCCAGTTGCTGGCGTAGCTCAGTCGGTAGAGCATCTGATTTGTAATCAGAGGGTCGGGGGTTCGATTCCCTTCGCCAGCTCCAGAGAACGAGCTCGGCAGCGAGCATAGCAGAAAGAAATTGTCCGGCAGGTGGCGGACCCGGCAGTAGCGGCGCAACAGGTTTTTCCAAAACGCACTCCATTCGGAACTTTTCCGGCGAGTAGTACTCTTCGCGGTGTCTTGTGCGCGACCTTGGTTTCCCTGATTTGCGAAAGTCAGCGTTAGGAAATTGAAGCGGGATTTGTGCTGCGGCTTGTCCGCAGGTTTTTTGAGTTGCGCTTGCGGAAAAGAAGCGCGGTCTGGCGGACGGAGCGAGATGGCCGCATCGCCCGAAAGTTGAGCCGTCTAGCGGGCGTGAGCGAAGCGGGAGCCCGCTGGCGAAATCCTGAGCGCATTTGGCGAAGGATCTGAAGTTTTTCGCACAGGTGGGTGAGTGGTTAAAGCCAACAGACTGTAAATCTGTCCCTCCTAGCGAGGTACGAAGGTTCGAATCCTTCCCTGTGCACCAGTGATGAATGTGAATCGTCTAGCGGGAGCTTTGATCGCCTACGCAGCGTTGGGAGTCCTGACGTGGATGACGATCAGCGATACGCGGATTCGAGCGTGCACTTTGGCGATTCTGTTCTTGTTCGCGTTCAAGAGCTGGGTGCGACGGAAAGACGTGATGCATCCGGGCGGCGAGCGGGACGCGAAGTAGGGAGTTAGGGCCGATGTAGCTCAGTTGGTAGAGCACTCCCTTGGTAAGGGAGAGGTCATCAGTTCAATCCTGATCATCGGCTCCAGAAATTGAGTGGGTGGTTTGAACGTTGGGTTTGAAAGGGTGCGGCTTCAGTCGCGCCGTTGGAGTTGGAATAGAAGAGCGGCTTTAGCCGCTGATTTACAGGGCGGGAGTAACTCAGTGGTAGAGTCACAGCCTTCCAAGCTGTTGGTCGCGGGTTCGATTCCCGTCTCCCGCTCCATTTTTGAAGGGGATTGACAGTGGCGTTTGAACAGGCAGCCATCAAGGTAGAGAAGGCGCAGGAATTTGCCAGGCTGCAGACCGCCATCGAGCAGGCATTCTTGCCCGAGAAGGTGGAGCGGTTCCTGAAGCAGATGGACCGCAAAGGAATTCGCATTCGCGATTTCGATGCGGTGCTGGCGCAGCGAGTACTCGATGGCGAGACAGCGTTGAACTCGCAGCAACTGTATCAGTCGCTCACGCTTTCGGATCAGGCGCAGATGCGCGAGTTTTATCTGTCGAAGCTGGAAGGCATCGACGTTGCGCTGCGACACAAGTTTAAGAAGTTGTATCAGTACTACTGAAGGGTTTAGCTAGAAGCTAAGAGCTTAGGAGCTAAGAGCTGAGTTATGGCGAAAGAGAAATTTGAACGGAATAAGCCGCACTGCAATGTAGGGACGATTGGTCACATTGATCACGGCAAGACGACGTTGACGGCGGCGATCACGAAGGTATCTGTCGAAGCACAATCCGAACATCAAGTTTCGGTCTTTTGACAGCATCGATAACGCGCCGGAAGAAAAGGCGCGCGGCATCACGATCGCGACGGCGCACGTGGAGTATGAGACGGCGAATCGTCACTACGCGCACGTCGATTGCCCGGGCCACGCCGATTACATCAAGAACATGATCACGGGCGCGGCGCAGATGGATGGCGCGATTCTGGTGGTGGCGGCGACCGACGGTCCGATGCCGCAGACGCGCGAGCACGTGCTGCTGGCTCGGCAAGTGGGTGTGCCGTACATCGTAGTGGCGTTGAACAAGTGCGATGCGGTGGATGATCCGGAGCTGCTGGATCTGGTGGAACTGGAAGTGCGCGAGTTGCTGAAGTCGTACAAGTTTCCGGGCGATGACGTGCCGGTGATCCGGCTGTCGGCTCTGGGAGCGCTGAATGGTGAAGAGAAGTGGGAGAAGCAGATTGACGCGCTGATGGAGGCAGTGGACAAGAGCGTGCCGCAGCCGGCGCGCGAACTGGACAAGCCGTTCCTGATGCCGATTGAAGATATCTTCTCGATCTCGGGTCGCGGGACGGTGGTGACGGGCCGCATCGAGCGTGGCAAGGTGAAGGTCGGCGAAGAAGTGGAAATCGTGGGCTTCCGCGAGACGCGCAAGACGGTGGTGACGGGCGTCGAGATGTTCAAGAAGCAGCTGGACGAAGGCATGGCGGGCGACAACGCGGGCTTGCTGCTGCGCGGCATTGGCAAGGACGATGTGGAACGCGGCATGGTGCTGGCCAAGGGTGGATCGATCACGCCGCACACGAAGTTCAAGGCTGAGGTGTACATCCTGACGAAGGAAGAAGGTGGACGACACACGCCGTTCTTCAAGGGATATCGTCCGCAGTTTTACTTGAGAACGACAGACGTAACGGGCGTGGCGGAGTTGCCTGCTGGCACCGAGATGGTGATGCCGGGAGACAACGTGAGCCTGGTGATCGAGCTGATCACTCCGGTGGCGATGGAAAAGGGCTTGCGGTTTGCGATTCGTGAAGGCGGCCACACGGTGGGAGCCGGAACGATCGCGGAAATTATTCAGTAAGGCAGCTTCTGGCTGTCAGCCATCGGCGTTCAGCCCTCAGTAAAGGCTGCCTGGTGGCGGACGGAAGCATAAATGGTTAAGGTTTTTACTGAGAGCTGATGGCTGAGAGCTGACAGCTAGGAGTGGTTGAGATGCCCCGAGAAATAGTGACATTACAATGCGGTGATTGCAAAGAGCGGAACTATTCGACGACGAAGAACCGTAAGACGACGACCGAGCGGCTGGAATTCAAGAAATTCTGCCGCCGTTGCCGTAAGCACACGCCGCACAAAGAAGTGAAATAATTGAGCGATTGTGCGATGGGTGATTGTGCGATTGAAAATCGCTCAATCACTCAATTGCTAAATTACTCAATAAATTCAGGGGCGTAAGCTCAACGGTTAAACTGTCGGTCTCCAAAACCGAACTTGGGGGTTCGAATCCCTCCGCCCCTGCCAGAGTTTTTGGAGAGAAGGGTCAAGGCCAGGAGTAGTGATGTCAGTCGAGACGAAGAAAATGGCAAATTCAATTGCAGTTGGCAGCTTTGGCGAGCGGTTGAAATCCTGGCCGGAGAAAGTTCGGTCTTTCTATAACGAAGTGCGCACGGAGATGCGCAAGGTCACGGCTCCATCGCTCAAGGAAGTTCGCGCGACGACAACCGTGGTCATCATTACGGTGTTTATTTTCGCGCTGTACTTCGGGATCATCGACTTCATCATCCAGCATGCCGTTACGGCAATGTTCAGTTATTTCAGGGTTCACTAAGGAAATCGCAGGCGAGAGCGTCGCGGATCGAGCGACGAAAGAAGCAATTTAAATATGCAGGACGAAGAGAAGAGCGAAGTGGCAACCAGCGCAACAAGTGAGCCCCAAGAGGCCGCTGCCGAAGTCGCGGCAAGCGCCGAGGCGCCCAAGAACCCGAACATGAAGTGGTACATCATCCACTCGTACTCGGGCTTTGAGCGCAAGGTGAAAGAATCGCTCGAGTCGCGCGTTGCGGCTTTCGGGCTACAAGACAAAATTGGCAAGGTGCTGATTCCGACCGAGTCTGTGACCGAGGTGCGCGGCGGCAAGAAGTATACCTCCGAGCGCATGTTCTATCCCGGCTACGTGCTGGTCGAGATGGATATGGACGATCACGTCTGGCACGTGGTCAAGTCGACCCCGCGCGTGACCGGATTCGTCGGCACGGGACAGCAGCCGACACCGCTTTCGGAAGAAGAAGTGCAGCACATCGTCTACAAAGTTGCCGACAGCCGCGAAAAGCCGAAGCTCAAGGTCAAGTTCGAAAAGAACGAGTCGGTGCGGATTACCGAAGGGCCCTTTGCGAGCTTTACTGGCGTGGTTGACGAGGTGAATGAAGACCGCGAGACGCTAAAGGTGATGGTTACAATTTTCGGACGTTCAACGCCGGTAGAACTCGAGTTCAACCAGGTCGAGAAGGTGGCGTAAGAATTTGGTGATTGGGAAATTTTGTAATTTGGTAATTGAAAACCTAGGCAGCCGGAGGTTTTCAGATTACGCAATTACCCGATTACAAATTACAGAATTGGCGCTGTGCCTTGGCTAGAAGCTAAGAGCTAGAAGCTAGGAGCTAACGAAGTGGCAAAAAAAGTTACAGGTTATGTGAAGCTGCAGATCGCTGCGGGCAAAGCGACCCCGGCACCCCCGGTAGGACCGGCGCTTGGCCAGGCACAGATCAACATCATGGAGTTCTGCAAGCAGTTCAACGCCAGAACCAACCAGAAAGAGATGGAAGGTCTGATCATTCCGGTCGTTGTGTCCGTTTATAGCGATCGCTCATTCACTTTCATCACCAAGACGCCGCCGGCATCGATTCTGTTGAAGCGCGCGGCGGGCATCGCCAAAGGGTCGGGCGTGCCGAACAAGGACAAGGTTGGCAAAGTCACGGCCAAGCAGGTGGAAGACATCGCCAAGCAGAAGATGCCTGACTTGAATGCCGCGTCCGTTGAAACGGCAATCAAGAGCATTCGCGGCACGGCAAGGTCGATGGGAATTGAAGTAATCGGGTGAGTGAGTGATTTGCGATTGTGCGATTGAGAACCGATTGGGTTGCAATCGCTCGATGAGTCAATCACGCAATCGCTGAATTCAATGAGTCAAAAGCACCACGGTCGTTTGCAAGCTTGAACGCACGGTGGGAGACAAGGAAAAAGTCGAATGAATAAAAAAGAAGGAAAGAACATCGCCAAGGCGCACGCTGCAGTCGAGAAGCGCCCCTATGTTCTGCAGGACGCGGTTCCTCTTCTGCAGAAAGTGAAGTATGCCAAGTTTGACGAGACCGTCGAGGTGACGATGCGGTTGGGAGTCGATCCCAAGCACGCCGACCAGATGGTGCGCGGCACGGTCGTTCTGCCGCACGGGTTGGGCAAGTCGAAAAAAGTTCTGGTGATCGCAACCGGCGACAAGATTAAGGAAGCGGAAGCGGCTGGCGCGGATTTCGCGGGCGGCGAAGAGATGGTCGAGAAGATCACGAAGGAAAATTGGACCGACTTCGACGCGCTGATCGCGACTCCCGACGTGATGAAGTCCGTCGGACGTCTGGGTAAGGTACTCGGCCCCAAGGGACTGATGCCGAATCCGAAGACCGGGACAGTGACCTTCGACGTGGGCAAAGCAGTTCAGGAAGTGAAGGCCGGTAAAGTCGAGTTTCGTACCGACAAGACCGCGCTCGTGCACTGCCCGGTGGGCAAGATTTCATTTACGCCCGACAAGCTGATTGAGAACGCCACGGTGCTGATTACGAGCGTGATCAAAGCGAAGCCGTCGGTCGCCAAGGGCAAGTACATCAAGGGATGCTACCTGAGTTCGACGATGGGTCCGGGGATTTCGCTGGACGTAACTCCGATTGAAACAGCGGCGAAAGCTAATAGCGGCGCTGGCTGCGCCGACGGACGGGCGAGGCGCCCGTCCCCACACGAGCACACAAGATTGCGAGGGATGCGATATGGCGGTAACTAGAGCAAAGAAGATAGAGCAGGTCGAGAAGCTGAGCAACGATCTGAAAGGCGTTTCGAACGTTGTCGTCGCGACTTACACGAAGATGACCGTGGCCCAGGATTACGAGCTGCGCAAGGCTCTGCGCGGCGCGGGTGCGAAGTACCGGGTCGTTAAAAACACGCTGGCCGAGAAAGCTGCAAAGGGTAGCAAGGTCGAAGGCGCGCTGAAGGATCTGGCGGGCGTTACCTCGATTGCTTATACGACGGGCGATCCGGTGGCGATGGCCAAGGCGCTGACCAAATACGCCAAGGACGCACCGGAATTCACCTTCAAGGTCGGCGTCGTCGAAGGCCGCGTGATCAATATTAAAGAGATCGAAGCGCTGGCCACGATGCCGTCGAAGGAAGAGCTGATGTCGAAGCTGCTGTTCCTGATCAACGCTCCTGCACAGCGACTGGCGACCGTGATGAATGCCGTACCGCGGAATCTGGCGGTCGTCATCGATCAGGCGGTGCAGCAGAAGAAGTTTAAGGAAGCCTAAGGCTTCGCGATTGAGTCATTGAGAGATCGAGTCATTGTGCGATTGAGAACCATCGGGGTTTTCAATCGCGAAATGACCAAGTCACTCAATCACTAAATTCAACGAGTTTGGTCGTCCAAGAGTCAGGGGTTGCGCGGTCCCTTTCCAAGCGTTGTCTGGCGCTGGAAAATCGGGCCTGTCGCACTGGAAACCGTGGCTTGCGGATGGCGAAATAAAGAAGAGACTAAATTAACGGAGAAATAAAATGGCGGATCTCGCACAGATAGAAGAGTCAATCGTAGGCCTGTCGCTGCTGGAAGCGGCTGAGCTGGTGAAGAAGTTGGAATCGCGTTTGGGCGTGTCGGCGGCGGCAGCGGCTCCCGTGATGGTGGCGGGTGGCGGTGGCGCAGCGGCGGCAGCAGCTCCGGCGGAAGAAAAGACTGAATTCACCGTCGTGCTCAAGGAAGTGGGCGCGAACAAGATCAACGTGATCAAGGCTGTCCGCGAAGTCACCAGCCTGGGCTTGAAAGAAGCCAAGGAACTGGTCGATGGAGCTCCGAAGAACGTGAAAGAAGGCGTTTCCAAGGAAGAAGCCGAGACCATCAAGAAGAAATTCACCGAAGCTGGCGCGACCGTAGAAGTAAAGTAAGGGTTTTTTTTGTGTGGGGCGGCCACCTCGTCCATCTGGTTGAACGAAGCTCGGCGCGGCTTTTCGTGGCTTCGCGGCTGGACAACCGAGGCAGCTGTCCCCACATCGCACCAAAAGGTGTGCAATATCGTTTTTCTTGTATGTTCCTACTTGTGAACCTCAGGCGGCGATGTTAGCATCTATATAAACGTAGCTTCCTAGGTTTCATTCGAGCGCGAGCGATGCTCGCGGGAAGTTTGGCAGGCTGCTCCGCGGGCAGGCGGGGCGGAAACAGGCCGAGATACTGGCGCGAAAGAGTTCAAATCAGAAATGGCGAAACGCCTCGGTTGGCGTCTGTGGGACACACTGTCTCTACGGGCGCCCTGTCGTCTTTTAGGTTCTGTGTAATCTTTCAGGCTCTAAGTTGTTCTGGCTCTGCACATAGCAAGTCCCGCGGCGCGAAACAAAAGCGCGCCCCACATTCCGCGGTTAAAGGCGTGGCCTTCGGCCGCGCGTGAGATTGGGAGTTTCTTAACGATGAAAAATGCCTTCCGTAAACGCTTTGATTTTTCCAAAATACCGGCCACTATCCAAATTCCGAACCTGATCGAGGTGCAGAAGCGGTCGTACGACCGTTTCCTGCAAATGGACAAACTGCCCAGCGAGCGCGAAGACGGCGGCTTGCAGGCGGTGTTTCAGTCCGTTTTCCCGATCACCGACTTCCGCAACGTATCACAACTTGAGTTTGTGGATTACGCCATTGGTAACTGGGAGTGCAAGTGCGGACACCTCAAAGGTCTGCATCATCTCCGGACCACTTGTAAGAATTGCGGCAATACGGTCATCACCGACCCGTTCCATCCGGGCGAAGTCCTGTGCGGCAAGTGCGGCACGTACAACGCCAATACGCCGGACTTCTGTAACAAGTGCGGCGACCCGGTTGGATTGCAACTGAAGTATGACGTGGCTGAGTGCGAAGAGCGCGGCATGACATACTCCGCTCCTCTGAAGGTCACGATGCGTCTGACGATCTTCGACAAGGACGCTGAGACTGGCAACCGCTCGATTCGCGATATTAAAGAGCAGGAAGTTTTCTTTGGCGACGTTCCCTTGATGACGCAGAACGGGACTTTCATTATTAACGGAACCGAGCGCGTCATCGTCAGCCAGTTGCACCGCTCGCCCGGCGTCTTCTTCGAGACCGCCAACAACCGCACCTATTTCCTGGGAAAGATCATTCCCTATCGCGGTTCGTGGGTGGAATTCGAGTACGACCAGAAGAACGTGTTGTATGTCCGCATCGACCGCAAGCGTAAGTTCCTGGGGACGATTTTCCTGCGTGCTCTTGGTCTGCGCTCCGGCGAAGACATTCTGAAGTCCTTCTACACCACGGATCGCATCGCGGTTCGCGATAAGAAGCTCTTCTGGACGCTCGATCCGACCAGCGAGAAGCCGACGAACTTGCTGGGCATGAAACTGGCCCGCAGCGTCAAGAACAAGTCCGGAGACGAGATTGCCCACTCGGGCCGCAAGATCAATGCGCAGGTATTGAAAGACATTCAGAAGGCGAAGATCACCGAAATCGAAGTCGATGTCACCGACCTTGAAGGTGCGTGGACGGCAGGAGATGTTGTCGACACTACAACCGGCGAAGTGATGCTCGAAGCTAACTCCGAGCTGACCGCCGACAAGCTGTCGAAAATTCTCGATTCCGGCGTGGTCGAGATGAGCCTCTTCTTCCCGGAGCGCGATGATGTGGGAACTGTAATCAGCCAGACGCTGAAGCGCGATGCGATCAAGACGCCGCAAGAGGCTCTGATCGAGATCTACCGCAAGCTGCGTCCGGGCGATCCGCCGACGCTGGACACTGCGACGGCCCTGTTCCATGGAATGTTCTTCGACCCGCGCAAGTATGACTTCTCGCGCGTAGGCCGTTTGAAGTTCAACATCAAGCTGTTCGAGAACCAGGAAGCGACCTCGCTCGACAAGCGCACGCTCGATCCGGATGATTTTTACGCGACCATCGCGTACCTGCTCAAGCTGCGCAAGAACATCGGCGCGGTCGACGACATCGATCACCTCGGCAACCGCCGCGTCCGCGCGGTCGGCGAGTTGATGGAGAACCAGTTCCGCATCGGCTTGGTCCGCATGGAACGGGCGATCAAAGAAAAGATGTCCGTCTATCAGGAAATGTCGACGGCCATGCCGCACGACCTGGTTAACGCCAAGCCTGTGATGGCTGCGATCCGCGAATTTTTTGGATCGTCACAGCTCTCGCAGTTCATGGACCAGACCAACCCGCTCTCCGAGATCACGCACAAGCGGCGTCTCTCGGCGCTTGGGCCGGGCGGTCTTTCTCGTGAAAGAGCGGGATTTGAAGTCCGCGACGTTCACCCCACGCACTACGGACGCATCTGCCCGATTGAGACGCCGGAAGGTCCCAACATCGGTCTAATCTCATCGTTGAGCTGCTACGCCCGCATCAACGACTACGGCTTCATCGAGTCGCCCTATCGCAAGATCAAGGGTGGGCGCGTCATCGACTACGTCACGATCGTCAACGTTGGCGATAGCGACTTCAAAGTCGGAGATCACATCGAGAAGCACGAAATCGAGAAGATCAATAATGAGTTGAAAGAGAAGCGCAAGAAGCCGGCAGCCATCGAGCCGTTCTCGTTCTATCTTTCGGCTTGGGAAGAAGATCGCCACACCATCGCACAGGCCAACGTGGAGCTTGACGATAAGGGCCGCATCGCTGCGGAACTGGTCAACGCCCGTAAGGCCGGAAACTTCGTGTTGGTCAGTCGGGAGGAAGTCGACTACGTCGACGTCAGTCCGAAGCAGCTTGGTTTCAGTGGCTGCGTCGCTGGTTCCGTTCCTCGAGCACGACGACGCCAACCGCGCGCTGATGGGCGCGAACATGCAACGCCAGTCGGTGCCGCTGCTCCGCGCGCAAGCGCCGATCGTAGGTACTGGAATGGAAGGCGTTACGGCTCGCGACTCGGGCGCTGTGGTTCTGGCCCGCCGCAACGGCATCGTGGATTCAGTCGACTCCGAGCGCATTATCGTGCGCGTCGAAGGCGAGCATCATCCCACGCAGCTGTCGCGCGAAGTCGGCAGCGACATCTACCAGCTCACGAAGTTCAAGCGCTCGAACCAGAACACCTGCATCAATCAGAAGCCGGTGGTCAAGAAGGGGCAGCGCGTACTGAAGGGCGAGATTATCGCTGACGGTCCTTGCACCGATCACGGCGAGTTGGCTTTGGGACGAAACGTCCTGGTGGCCTTCATGCCGTGGCGCGGTTACAACTTCGAAGACGCGATCCTCGTCTCCGAAAAGATGGTGAAAGAGGACTACTACACCTCGCTTCACATCGAAGAGTACGAGATCGAGGCGCGCGATACCAAGCTCGGTCCGGAAGAAGTCACGCGCGACATTCCAAACGTCAGCGAGTCGATGCTCCGCAATCTCGACGAAGCCGGCGTGATTCGTATCGGCGCCAGCATCAAGCAGGGCGACATTCTGGTGGGCAAGGTTACGCCGAAGGGCGAAACTCAGCTCACGCCGGAAGAGAAGCTGTTACGCGCGATCTTCGGCGAGAAGGCCGGCGACGTGCGCGATGCTTCGCTCTACTGCCCTCCGGGCATCGAGGGCGTCATCGTCGACGTGAAGATCTTCTCGCGCAAAGGCCAGGAAAAGGACGAGCGCGCGAAGGCTATCGAAGCTACCCAGATCGCCAAGTTGGAAAAGAATCTTTCGGACGAAATCCGAATTCTGACCGACGAGCGGTTAAAGCGTCTCGACAACATCCTGGGCGGCAAGGAAGTGCAGGCCGACCTGCACGACGAGCGCACTAACAAGCGCCTGCTGACCAAGGGCACGATGCTGACTCGCGAAGAGATCGAGCGCATCTCGACCCGTAACCTGAAGCGCATCAAGTATGCGGATAAGGATCCGCGGGTGAACGAGCAGATCGACGAGATCGAGGAAATGACCTCGCGCCAGATCGACGTGCTCAAGAAGATCGTCAACGAGAAGAAAGACAAGCTGACCAAGGGCGACGAACTGCCGCCGGGCGTGATCAAGCTGGTCAAGGTCTACATCGCCATGAAGCGCAAGCTGAGTGTCGGTGACAAGATGGCCGGCCGTCACGGGAACAAGGGCGTCATCGCACGTATTCTGCCGGAAGAGGATATGCCGTACCTTGAAGATGGAACGCCGGTGGAAATCGTTCTCAACCCGCTGGGCGTGCCTTCCCGTATGAACGTGGGCCAGATTCTCGAAACTCACCTCGGATGGGCGGGCTTCGTTCTCGGCGAGAAGATCACGAAGCTGCTTCAGGAGAACACGCGTACGGAAGCGATCCGCCGCGAGTTGAAAGCGTTGTTCAAAGACTCGCAGCTGGCCGACATTATTTCCGACATGAGCGACGAGGAGCTCGATGCCATGGCCCCGACTTTTACCAAGGGCGTGTTCATGGGATCGCCGGTATTCGACGGAGCGAAGGAAGGCGAAATCAAGGCGTTGCTCGAACACGCCGGATTGCCAACCTCGGGCAAGACGAATCTTCGCGACGGCATGACCGGAGAGAAGTTCGAACAGCCGGTCACCGTGGGCTACATCTACATGCTGAAACTGTCGCATCTGGTGGACGACAAGATTCACGCGCGTTCCATCGGTCCGTACTCGCTGATCACCCAGCAGCCGCTGGGCGGCAAAGCGCAGTTCGGCGGACAGCGCTTCGGAGAAATGGAAGTCTGGGCGCTCGAAGCATACGGTGCGGCGTTCATCCTGCAGGAGCTGCTGACGGCAAAGTCCGACGACGTTTATGGCCGAACCAAGATCTACGAGGCCATCGTTAAGGGCGAAGCTGCCATGGAGCCCGGCGTGCCGGAATCGTTCAACGTGCTGATCCGCGAGTTGCAGTCGCTCTGTCTCGACGTCGAGTTGATCAAGGCGTCCGAGAGAAAGCCGACGGCCAGCGCCGCAGCGGACTAGAGCAGTGGTCAGTGATCAGGGGTAGTGGCCAGTACGGCGCACCCCGGGTCGCTGACGAATGCGGAATCAAATTCTTGAAGAACAGTTTCGCGGAGCGAACAGCTCTCGGCTAACGCGGAACAACAAAAACTGGCAACTGGCCACTGACCCCGGCCACTTGCTTTGAGAGCAGGAAGCGGAGGAACACCTTGTTTCGTTCGAGCCCATTTGAAATGGCAAATGTGATCGCGGACTTCGATGCTATTCGCATTAGTTTGGCCTCTCCGGAAAAAATCCGGAGCTGGTCACACGGCGAAGTCACGAAGCCCGAGACCATCAACTACCGCACCTTCAAACCCGAGCGCGATGGACTTTTCTGCGCCCGCATCTTCGGCCCAGTCACCGACTGGGAGTGCCTCTGCGGCAAGTACAAGCGCATGAAGCACCGCGGCGTGATCTGCGACAAGTGCGGCGTCGAAGTCACTCTCTCGAAAGTCCGCCGCGAACGGCTCGGCCACATCGAGCTGGCGTCGCCCTGCTCGCACGTGTGGTTCTTTAAAGGACTGCCCAGCCGCATCGGGCACCTGCTTGATATTTCGCTGCGCGACCTTGAGTCTGTACTTTATTTCGAAGCCTACGTCGTGGTTGAACCTGGCGACGCTCCGGTAAAAGAGCGCGAAGTAATCAAAGACGAAGCCAAGTTCCGTGAACTCGATCAGCAGTACCGTCCGGCTGGTTTCAAAGCCATGATGGGCGCTGAAGCGATCAAGGAACTTCTCAAGCGTGTCGAGACCGACACTCTATCGACCGAACTGCGCGAGAAGATGAAGAATGAGAGCTCGCTGCAGAAGCGGCTCAAGTATGCCAAGCGCCTGAAAGTCGTTGAGGCCTTCCGCAAGAGCGGCAACAAGCCGCACTGGATGATCCTCGACGTTATCCCGGTTATTCCGCCGGAGCTCCGCCCCCTGGTTCCACTCGATGGCGGCCGCTTCGCCACTTCTGACCTGAACGATCTGTATCGCCGAGTCATCAACCGGAACAACCGGTTGAAGAAGCTGATGGACCTGCACGCTCCCGAAGTCATCGTGCGCAACGAAAAGCGCATGTTGCAGGAAGCCGTCGACGCCCTGTTCGACAACGGACGGCGTGGCCGCGTGCTGCGTGGAGCGAACAACCGTCCGCTGAAGTCGCTCTCTGACACGCTAAAAGGCAAGCAGGGA
Organism: Terriglobia bacterium; assembly: GCA_963823085.1. Lineage (GTDB taxonomy): Bacteria > Acidobacteriota > Terriglobia > Terriglobales > Acidobacteriaceae > Sulfotelmatobacter. The sequence goes on from CAWGKF010000007.1 coordinate 145,019, forward strand.
CGCTTCCGTCAGAACCTGCTCGGCAAGCGCGTCGACTACTCTGGACGTTCGGTGATCGTGGTCGGCCCCGAGTTGAAGCTGCACCAGTGCGGTCTGCCGAAGAAGATGGCGCTCGAATTGTTCAAGCCATTCATCTATCACCGGCTGGAGCAGACGGGCAATGTCACGACGATCAAGCAAGCCAAGGAAATGGTCGAGCAGCAAGAGCCGATCGTATGGGACATCCTGGAAGAAGTCATTAAGGATCACCCGGTTCTGCTGAATCGCGCTCCTACGCTTCACCGCCTCGGCATTCAGGCATTTGAGCCGGTGCTGGTTGAAGGCAAGGCCATCAAGATTCATCCGCTGGTCTGCACGGCATTCAACGCCGACTTCGACGGCGATCAGATGGCGGTTCACATTCCGCTGTCTCCGGAAGCCCAGGTTGAAGCCAGCGTGCTGATGCTGGCCTCGCACAACATCCTGTCGCCTGCTTCAGGTCAGCCGATCACCGTGCCCACGCAGGACATGGTTCTTGGTCTGTATTACCTGACCAAAGCGAAGCCGGGTGCGAAAGGGGAAGGCCGTGCCTTTGCCAACGTCGAGGAAGTTCTGATGGCCCTCGATGCCGGCGAAGTGGAAACGCTGAGTCCGATCCGCCTGCGCTACTCGGGCGAACTGATTGACCTGACCACCGCGTACGACGATCAGGACATCATTCACACAGAACCGGTGCAGGTCGAGCGTTCTTTCGTCAACACGACGGTTGGCCGCGCGATTCTGAACGACCATTTGCCTGAAGGCATGCCATTCATCAACGGCCTGCTTAAGAAGAAGGGCATTGGCGCGCTGGTGAACTACTGCTACCTGCGCTTCGCGCTCGAAGTGACGGTCAAGATGCTCGACGAGGTCAAGTCGCTCGGCTTCCGCTTCGCGACTCGTGCCGGCTTGTCGATCGGCATCGACGACATGGTCATTCCTGACAGCAAGAAAGTCCTGGTCAAAGACGCCGAGAAACAGGTGGTAAACGTTCAGCAGCAGTATCTGGACGGCGCAATCACCAACGGCGAACGTTACAACAAGGTCATCGAGATTTGGTCGGGCATCACGGAAAAAGTCGCCGACGAAATGTTCGGCGAGATGCAGCGCCGCGACAAAGAAGGCGAGATGAACCCGATTTACGTCATGGCCGACTCCGGCGCTCGAGGATCGAAACAGCAGATCCGTCAGCTTTCCGGTATGCGCGGCTTAATGGCGAAGCCGTCGGGCGAAATCATCGAGTCTCCGATTACCGCCAACTTCCGCGAAGGGTTGACAGTGTTGGAGTACTTCGTTTCGACGCATGGCGCGCGTAAGGGATTGGCCGACACGGCGCTGAAGACCGCCGATTCGGGCTATCTGACTCGCCGTCTGGTCGACGTCGCACAAGACGTGATCATCAGCGAATACGACTGCGGAACTGTCGATGGCATTTACGTGCAAGGTATCGTCGAAGCCGGCGAGATCATCGAGCCGCTGCGTGACCGAATTGTCGGCCGCGTATCGCTCGAGAAGATCAAGGACTACGACGGCAACGTGATCGTCGACATCAACCATGAAATCACCGAGGACCTCGCGGGAGCGATTCAGGCTGCCGGTATCGAGCGCGTCAAGATCCGCTCGGTGCTGACGTGCGAATCAAAGCGCGGCGTCTGCGTGATGTGCTACGGCCGCAACCTGGCTTCCGGACGTCTCGTCGAACTGGGCGAAGCGACCGGGGTCATTGCGGCGCAGTCCATCGGCGAACCTGGAACCCAGCTCACGATGCGTACCTTCCACATCGGCGGTACGGCGTCGCGAGTTTCCGAACAGTCGCGTCTCGATGCCAAGAATAACGGTGTTGTACGCTTCATCGGGTTGCAGACGGTCAAATCAAAGACCGGCGATCTGGTTGTCATGAACCGTCAGGGTTCAATCGCCGTTGTCGACGAGAAGAACCGGGAACGCGAGCGCTACTCGGTTGTGTACGGCGCCAAGGTCAAGGTCAATGAAGGCGATCCGGTTACGCTGGGCCAGGTCATGGTCGAGTGGGATCCGTACACCTTTGCGATTCTGACCGAAATCGGTGGCACCGTGCAATTCAAGGATCTGCAGGAAGGCGTCACGCTCCACGAGGAAGTGGACGAAGTTACCGGCTTGTCGCGTCACGTGGTCGGCGATTCTCCCGACGAGAAGCGCCAGCCCGCGATCGTCATCAAGGGAGGCAAGACCAGCAAGCGGTACCTAATGCCTTCGCGCTCTCACTTGATGATCCAGGATGGCGACACTGTAACGCCGGGCGACGTGCTGGCGAAGATCCCGCGCGAAACCACCAAGACCAAAGACATCACGGGTGGTTTGCCGCGTGTGGTCGAGCTGTTCGAAGCCCGCAAGCCGCACGAAACCGCGGTCATCAGCGAAATCGATGGCACGGTGAAGTTCGGCGAGGTCTCGAAAGGACAGCGCAAACTTTACGTCACGGCCGATAACGGCACCGAAAAGGAATACTCGGTTCCGCGCGGCGTGCACATCAACGTGCAGGAAGGCGAGCGCGTCAAGGCGGGAGAACCGCTGATGGACGGGCCACTCAACCCGCACGACATCCTGGCCGTGCTCGGCGAAAAAGAGCTGCAGGCTTACCTGGTGAACGAAATCCAGGAAGTCTACCGGCTGCAAGGCGTGAACATCAGCGACAAGCATATCGAAGTGATAGTTCGCCAGATGATGCGCTGGGTAAAGGTGGAAGACGTGGGCGATACTCGCTTCCTGCTCGAAGAGCAGACTGACAAGTTCGCCTTCCGGGAAGAGAACGAGCGCGTGATTGCGCAGGGCGGCAAGCCGGCCACTGGACGGCCGCTGCTCCTCGGCATCACGAAAGCTTCGCTCTCGACCGACTCGTTCATCTCCGCCGCGTCGTTCCAGGAGACCACGCGAGTGCTCACCGAAGCCAGCATCAACGGCAAGGTCGATCACCTGCGCGGCCTGAAAGAAAATGTCATCGTCGGACGCCTTATCCCTGCCGGAACCGGCATGGAGTACTACCGCAACGTGCGCCTCTCGCCAGAGATGGAAGAGGCCGCCGCCAAGGTACAGGCGGAAGTCTCGGCTGCTTACGAAGAGGCCGAGCGCGCTCTCGAAATGATGCGCCACGAGGGCGAAACCGACGAACTCACGGCGGAATTACCTGCTGGCGAGTAAAGCAAATAACCTAAGGGTTCGGGGCCGTGAAACTACGGTCCCCGGACCCTTTCTCATATTCATCAAACTCTAATGCACGCGAGCCCCCAGCGATTGCGCATTGAGGAACCTGTAGCACTTCCTGCTTTGCGCGTGGTACCCGAAGGCCCTACTCTAAAGCAGCGTATGTTGCGCTTGCTCCGGCTGTTGCGGATTTCATTTTGGCGCGCTTTTGTCCACGACGCTTTTGCGACGGCAAAAGCCTCGGCCTATTCCTCTATTCTTACCTTTTTCCCCGTCTTACTTATTGTGGGATCCGGGCTGGCCTCTTGGCGAAAAGGTGCGCCGTACTTGCGCGAGATTTCTTATGCGCTAGGCAGCATACTTCCGGCGGGAACCAATACCGCCCTGAACTATCTCAAGTCCACGGGAAAACACCCAGTCGGATTTTTGCTGACGACTTCAGTCATTACACTGTGGACCGCATCCGGTGTCATGATCTCGTGGATGGATGGATTTCGACGCTGCTATGAATTGCCGAAAACCTGGGGATTAGTCAGAGAACGTCTGATCGCCTTCCTGCTCGTGGTTTTCGCGTTGGTTCCGATGACGTTCGCGACGCTGCTGGTTGCGGTGGGTACCAAATTCGAGGCGCGCCTGCTCTCCTACATCGATCCCGACTTCAGCCCATATGTATTCTTGTTTTGGGGAGTGATTCGCTGGTCGATTGCGACTCTTACCAGCATTTCAGTGATTGCGCTGATCTATCATCACGCCGTTCCTCGCACCCAGCCGTGGCACAGCGTCATCCCGGGAGCGGTGCTGGCGACCATCACATGGTTTTCGGTGACCGTGGGATTTCGCGCTTACCTGCAGCACTTCGGCGACTTCACCACGATCTACGGATCGCTGGGCGTGGCTATGGCGTTGCTGGTCTGGATGTACTTTATCTCACTCATGGTGCTGGTCGGGGCCGAGTTCAATGCGCTACTATTTCCTCGCGCCATGCTGGGGAAAGAACTGACGGCGATCAACAGCAAACTATAGAGAGCCGAACCAGCCCGGCTTGCAAGAAACTCAATCAGCTCGAATTTAGAATTCGATCTGCACCGGAACCGCAAAAATGCTGGATGTCGACGCGCCTCCAACTGCGCTGCCCCAGCTTAGAACCAGCGAATTCGTCGCCAAAGTTGAAATGCCGAATGTGTCGCCCGGCCAGACCGAACTATTGCCAAACTGGTTCGAAATCCGCACTGCGGGCGACAGCCACCCATGCTTGATGGAGTAGGCTCGAGCGTAAAGCGCGTAGCCTCGCGAATCACTTGGAGAAAGCCATCCCACATAGACGATTCCGTTGCCGCCCCCGGCTACGGCCAGAATATGCGGAACGTTCAGCGTGTCGGGAGTAGTCTGAATCGGAGCCGACCAGCTTTGGCCGTGATCTGTGGAGTAGGAAATCCATCCGATGTCATTTGCCGTTCCATCTTTGTTCTTGCCCTGCGTATCCCACGTTGCGTACAGGTTTCCGCCCTCGTCGCTGGCGATGGCGCCATCAATCCACCATCCGGCGATCGACGTCTTGCCTGACTTGGCGGCAATGTTCAGCGGCGTCGACCATTCTTCCCCTCCGTCCACCGACGCGGTGTAGCGGCCGTCGCCTGGTCCCAGCTTGAAGGTCTTTGGGTCGACCACGCTGTCCGCCATATAGTAGGTATCGATCTGCCCGTCGGGTTCAACGACCATGGGAGCGGCCAGCCCGCCGCCTGCGGGAAAATTCGGGCTTACGTGCGTCATAGCACCGAACGTCTTCCCGCCGTCGATGGATTTCTGCATGACGATATTCAAATCACCCGACGAATAAGAGCAGCTGCCGATGGGTGAGCATATGAGCTTGATCTTCGATATTTCCGGTCCGTAATCCCACGTCGCGTAGACCGTACCATCCGGTCCGGTCGCGAGGAATACGCGATCTCCCCAGTTGTTATCTTTTGGCGGAAGCAGAGAAGTGGTTTGGGGGAATGTCTGGCCGTGGTCGAAGGATGCCACCACAACCGGGAAGAACTGGATCGTGTTCTGCGTGTTGAACCCGACATAGACGGTCCCATCGGGGGCGACGGCAATCGTGGGGTCCCACGCGCCGCCTGACCCTGGGAGGGTCTGCGCCATAGAGAATGTCTTTCCCCCGTCGATGGACCGTGCAAAGCCGATGCCTCCGCAGCCAATCCAAGCCTCGTACACATAGTTTCCATTCACCACATCCGTTGCCTGCTCTACTTCCGCGTTGGATCCGCCGCAGCCCTGGCTGATGACCGAGATCGTTCCCACCCTGTACATTGCCCTAGTCTGGGCCACTACGGTGAGCGTGAGTCCTGCTGCGGCTGCTGTGACGAGTAGCGTTTGCGCGAGGTTCGTGATTTTCATTAGGGTTTTTCCTTGCCGGCTCGATCCGTCGACGAAAGGGGACTCTCGCCGGCGGGACATGTAATGCGCCCAGGCATTTTACCCTTTAGAACGGGTAGCGTCCGAGTTTTCCTAACAAAGGTTCGGAAACGAAATAGCCGCAAGCCTCGGGGCAGGACTGATAAATTAAATGGGATGAAGAACGCGACTCAGGACCCGCAAGGTCCGATTCTCCGCCGCGCGAAAATCATTTGCACCATCGGTCCGGCTTGCAGCAGCGAAGCCATGATGCGCGACCTGCTTCGCCTCGGCATGGACATCGCCCGCCTCAATTTCTCCCACGGCACTCATGAAGACCACGCCAACAACATTCAGCGCCTGCGCCGCGCCGCGCAACGCGAGGGACGAACCGTCTGCATTCTGCAGGATCTCCAAGGCCCGAAAATCCGCACTGGCTTGCTCGCGCAACGCAAGCCTGTTTTCCTGAAGACCGGCTCGATCATCACCATAACGCCTGACAATACTCCGGGCAACGCGACCCGGATCTCCACCACTTTCCCTGATCTCGCGCGTGAGCTTTCACCCGGAGCCCGCATCTTGCTCAGCGATGGACTCATTGAGTTGCACGTCCGCGCGGTGCGCGGCAAAGATGTGCTTTGCGATGTGATCAACGGAGGCCTGCTGGGCGAGCACAAAGGCATCAATCTTCCCGGAGTGGCGCTCTCCATTCCGGCGCTGACCACAAAAGATCGCAAAGACCTGGAGTTCGGTCTGCGCCATGGCGTCGACGCGATTGCCCTTTCGTTCGTACGCACGGCGGCGGACGTTGCTGAAGCCAAAGAGATCATTGCCTCTCATCAAAGTGATGTCCCTGTGATCGCCAAGCTGGAGAAGCCGCAGGCCGTCGACCATCTCGAAGAAATCCTGGAGGCCTCTGACGGGATCATGGTTGCTCGCGGCGATCTCGGGGTAGAGCTTGCACCCGAAAAAGTTCCGGTCATCCAGAAGCACGTCATCCGCCGCGCCGCCGCCTGGCGCAAGCCGGTGATTACGGCAACGCAGATGCTCGAATCCATGATCGAGAATCCCCGCCCGACGCGCGCCGAGGCGAGCGATGTCGCCAATGCCGTCTTCGACGGTACCGATGCCGTCATGCTGTCTGCGGAAACAGCCAGCGGCAAGTATCCGCGCGAATCGGTTTCGATCATGTCGCGCATCGTCGTGGAAGCCGAGAGCAATATCGCTGATCTTGGTCAAATGCGCCGGCGCCGTGAGCCTCGCGGACTTTCCGTTGCCGAAACGATCTGCGAGGCCATTGCCCATGCCGCCGAGGATCTGCCCATGGGGGCGATTGCGATCTTTACTGAAACCGGCAACACTGCCCGCATGATTTCGAAGTATCGCCCGAAGGTGTCGATCTACGCCTTCACCCACATCGAACCGGTGGTGCACCGGATGAATCTTTATTGGGGGGTGCATCCGGTGCGCTGCCGCCAGCCTCACTCTGTCGAGGAGATGGTGCTCACCGCCGAGCAGGTACTCGTCAGCCGTGGCCTGTTGAAAGCGAAAGACGTGCTTGGAGTCGTTGCCGGTACGCGGCAGTCTTCCGGTTCCACGAATCTGATGCGCCTGCATGTCGTCACCGAACAAGAGGCGGAGCGGATTTCACATCGTAAGAAAAAACGTTCCCCGGCTCGTCGCAAGCTATAATTCCCGCTTATGGCACAGGAAATTCTTTCGGTAGCCATCTGGGAACCCGTCCCCAACCACGAGGCTGCCGCGCTCGAAACCTTTCGTGAACTGATGTCCATTGTGGCCAAGAAAGCCTATGGACGCGACCTTCTTTACCGTGACCGCGAACATCACTACGTTTTCCTGCGCTACTGGGAGTCGGAAGATTCACGGCGCGCCGCGCAAGAGGATCCCGAAATGCTCCGTTGCTGGGCCAAGCTGGGCAATGAAGTTCAGATCGTGAAGGTCTACGAGACGCTGAGCGAGGTAGCCTCGGTCGCGGCAAAGTGAAGTGGACAGCCGGTAACCATCGTTGACGCCCCAGTGATTCAGCTAGTCTGAATTCCACGCTGCTGAAATACCTTCACACCGCTCTACTATCATCAGGAGGATCACTCGAACGAATGCGGGACCTTCATTCTCTTGCAGGGCGAGGGCCGTTCCGGCGAACAACAGCGTTCGTAAATCAGCGAATCTTCGATGAACTCGCATTTCGCCCAGACGACCGTTTTGTAGACGTAGGGTGCGGGAACGGGTTCCTGCTTCAGGCTGCTAGAGAAACAGGGGTAAGAACGGCGATCGGGTTCAATGCTACCGAGGAAGAGGTTGCCCCAGTACGGGCGCTCGGCCTTGATGTGAGGCGAGGGCTCACTGATTCGATCCCCTTACCGGATGGTTTTGCCTCCGTTGTGGTTTGCAATAGCGTACTGCTGCTGGCTCCCGAATCAAAGATGGCGAACAGTCTGCACGAGATTGCAAGAATCTGCGAGAAGAATGCCCGCGTATGGCTCGGCGAGATTCCTCGCGTCGAGGAAGGTACGGGTCTTCCCGTACACCATAGCATTCCAGAAATGCTGTGGTGGTTACTTCGGGAGCGGGGCGTGAGAAGTTTCTTGGGAATGTGCCGCCGGCTTCTGACGGGTGCCCAACGTGGTCCAGTTCTTGTAAACAGCCAAGCCGCGATTTTTTTTGCGGCGCCGGAAGCGTTCGTCGGGATGGCGCGAGACGCTGGCCTGCGGATCGAGCGTCACTTTCCCCATCAAACTTTAGATAAAAACGAGCAGCCCTGCTTGCACCCGACCCGGCAGGATTATCTCTTCCGCAAAGAGTAATCTCCGAGCGGAATGCGGACGGAACAGTCAACGTGTCGGACCAATGCAATGACCAGCGTTTGCTGGATTAAAATGAGGACTTGCCCAACTCCTCCGTCCGCGAATTTGTCGACCGCGCAGTCGAGCCCAACATCATTGGATTCCTTCATGTCCCAGAAACTTCCAATCAGCGCGGATTGGTTTTGACGCACGGCGCTGGTGGCAATGCCCAAGCCCCGCTACTCCGCACGTTAGCCGAGACTTTTGCCGAGGCCGGATACACTGTTCTTCGTTGCAATCTTCCGTACAGACAAGCTAGGGCGTTCGGGCCGCCCGGTCCCGGTGACGCCACCCGCGACCGCGCTGGTCTGAGCAACGCTTTGGGCGCGGTAAAAGCGATTCTCGGTGGCTCATCCTCGGCGGTTTCGGATGAGCCTGCCATGAGCCAACGCGGCGAGCCGAAGGAGTGGGGGAATGTCTTTCTCGGCGGTCACTCATATGGCGGACGTCAGGCCAGTATGCTCTGCGCCGAGGAACCCGACCTGGTCTCGGGCCTGTTGCTGCTTTCGTATCCGTTGCATCCGCCGCGCCGTCCCGAGCAGCAACGAACGCAACATCTTCCAGACCTGCGCACGCCAGCCCTTTTCGTTCACGGCACGCGCGATCCTTTTGGCACGGTTACCGAGCTGGAGCGCGCGATCAAGATGATTCCGGCCAAGACAAAGCTGCTGACGGTCGAAGGCGCCGGTCACGACCTGGGATTCAAAGGGAAAGCGAAGAAGGAAGAATTAACAGGGCAGATCCTGTCGGAATTTATGAAATTACTGTCGTAGAGACGTCGTTTGCGACGTTTCTGTCGCCGCATTTACGAAACGCGCCGACAAGAAGCTACGTCTTACGGATAATTCTTCGATGAGCCAAGCGAGCTTCTGCCCGGACGACCAGTCCTAATTTACCCACCCCGATTTCCCACCGCCATTGCCCTTCCGGGGATCGTCATCTGGAGGTACGTAATTTCCGTGCTCATCGAAGTGCACGTCACGGTCATGCTGCCGCATGTAAACTTCGAACTTCTTCGCGGCGCGCCGGCGTTTCCAACGGTAGTAGGAGTTGCGCAGTCCGTAATAGCGTTCGGAAACGTTAGCATTCACCAAAGCCGGCTTCGGCCCGCGACGCACGTACAGCCATCCAAACAGCAAGCCTCCCAGATGTGCGACATACGCGACGTTCCCGCCGCCAGACATCGCGAAGGCCAGTGTGATCACAATCAGAATACCGATAAAGTATTTAGCTTTGATCATGAACGGAAACGGAATCATCATGATTTCGCTTTCCGCAAACAAAATCCCGAACGCGATCAGGATGGCAAAGACGCCGCCAGACGCGCCCTCGGTCGCCGTGCCCGGGTTGCCCAGGATGTGCCCGTAAGAAAGCGCCACGGTCGTGATAGCCGCACCAATCACGCCGATGAAGTAAAGCTCAAGAAAGCGGCGAGTCCCCCAGGCGTTTTCAATGGCGGACCCGAACATCCAGAGCCCCAGCATGTTGCCGAACCAGTGCATAAAGCCTTCATGCAGAAAGCTGTAGGTCACGATCTGCCACAGAAAACCATGTTGCACTACATCGAGTGGCACGAGAGCGCAGTAATACTTGATGAACAGCCCGGCAGGAATCCGAATCGTGTTGAAGAGTATGAGCAGCAGGAATACGCCGGTATTGATCCCGATCAGCCACGTCACCGCCCGTGTGAACGGGGGCAGGCTCAACGTCATTGGTTCGCCAGTTCGCCGCACCTATGATCTCTCCAATGCTTCAACCAATTCTACTCGTTCATTGATTCCTGCGCGTTCTCCGCTGCGAGGGCAATGATGAAGAGGGCATCAAAGAGTGCACAGGGTCTGAGAGTGGGATGAGGCACGCGTGCGGAAGGCATTCGGCGCAACCGATTCAATCAACAGCGGTTAGACTGGCGGAGAGCAAGACATTCGAACCCCCGGTACAGGTCTTTTCGCTGCCAAGGGTTAACGTTCGCGTCAGTTACACCGGATCAGTCCGGTCAGAGAATTCTCCTGACTGTTCGCTAGCCAGCCAGTCCATGCGGACTAAAATTTTCCGAGTAGCCGACGGCATGGGAGTTGAGGGCGATAAGCGCGTTAACCTTCGTCAGGTGGATTAGCGTCGGCGAGGGAGTCTCTTTGCCGAGGCCTCGGATCCAGGTGGTTCACGGAACGGTTCCACAGAAATGCGCTCGTAGCGCACTTCCAGCACGGTCAGGTATTCTGTGCTGCCCGGCAATTGAAGGACTACGCTGTCACCCGCTGCCGACTTCATCAACGCGCGCCCCAGAGGGGACACCCAACTGATGTGGTTGCGGTTAAGATCGATTTCGTCTGTGCCAACGATGCTCACCACTCGCGATACTCCCGCGGCATTGGCATAGCGCACGGTCGCTCCGAAAAATGCCCTTGTCGCCGCCTGCCCCGCTCTCGGAGCTTCCGGGTCGACCACTTCCGCGGCTTCGATTCGCTTCGTAAGAAAGCGAATCCGCCCGTCGATCTGCCGCAGCCGCCGCTTGCCGTACTGATAGTCGGCGTTTTCACTGCGATCGCCGTTGCTGGCAGCCCACGCCACCACCTCCGTCACGGCCGGGCGTTCCCTGGTGAGCAGAAACCGGTGCTCATCTTTAAGGCGCTCCAGCCCGCTCGGCGTGATGTAATTCTTGACTCGCGTCGCGGGCTCGTCCGTTTGTGGTTTTCTCGTAAACCCT
>CAWGKF010000008.1:0-318886 GCA_963823085.1 Terriglobia bacterium
TTCTTTCCAGTCACGGATGCTGCCCAGGTCCGGAAACCGATCACTCGTTCAGGGAAGAGGCAGATTCTTTAACTGAGGAGCGAGCTGGTAGGCTCTGTCGAATTCCTGTTGTGCGTCCGCTTTTTTACCTTCCTGACGGAAAGCTAAGGCGAGATTGTAGTGGGCCTCAGCGTATTGTGGCTTGAGCCGCGCTGCCTCTTTGAACTCTGTCTCCGCCTTCTGAAGGTTCCCGGATTGCATCAGTACGAGCCCGAGATTATTGTGTCCTTCGGCGAATTTCGGATCCTGCCGCACGAGATTGCGAAAGATGTTGGCGGCCCCGGCGTCATCGTTGTTTTGGCTCAGGACTAGCCCCAATTGCACTTTGGCATCGACATTGTGAGGATCAAGGCTGACGGCGTCTGTCAGTTCACGAATCGCTTCTGGAAAGCGTCCAAGTTGCGACAAGGCAAGGCCGAGGTTGTAATGTGCTTCCGCCAGATCCGGATCGGCCATTACAGCTTGCTGGAATTCCTTGAAGGCTCTGCTGCGGTCATTCTGACGCCAGTACAACAAGCCGAGGCTTGAGAGAGCCGGCGCATAATCGGGTTTGATATCGAGCGCTTTCTCGAAAGCTGCCTCCGCCTGAGCGGCGTCGTTTTTGCGTTCCCAAGTCAGGCCCAGGTAGTAATAGCCGGTAGGCAGTTCTGGGCCTTTCTCGATGGCTTTCTGAAGGAATGTGAGGGCGTCATCGAGCTTCTGCTGCTTCAGTGCGTCCACGCCTTGCAGAGTTAGCATCTTCGCTTCGGCGAGGCGTGAACGGAACTGGCGCAGGCCACTTATCTCGGTCAACTCCTTTTGTGCGGGGTCGGTCTGTCCTTGCGCGCGCAACGCGAGACCTAACCTGTAGTGCGCGTCTTCCAAATCCGGCTTCAGTTCGATGGCCTTCTGGAACGCAGTGATCGCACCCGTTAAGTCGCCCGCTGCGCGGAGTTCCGTACCGAGATTCAGCTGCGCCTGAGGATCGTTGGGATCAAGTTCCACCGCTTTACGAAATTGCGCGAGAGCACCGGCGTGATCGCCTTGGCGACGCAGGATTACACCCAACAAGCTATGTGGAGTCGCGAGCCGCGGGTTCAGTTCGAGGGCATGGCGGAAATCAGCCGCGGCACTGGATAGATTTCCGAGTTGTCCTTCCGCTAAGCCCAGCTCGATGTACAGTTCGGGAGATGGCTTCGAAGCGATGGCGCGCTGCAATTCAGTTCTGGCATCAGAAGGATTGTTCTGCTCCAAATCGATTCGTGCCAGCAGCCGGTGTGCTGCGGCATCGGACGGCTGCAGGCTGATGGCGGTGCGCAATTCCTTCACTGCAGCGGCTTGATCGTGCAGATCGTACCAGGTTGCACCCAGTCCGTAGTGAGCATCCGCCCACTTGGGCTTGAGGCTTACCGCGCTCTGAAACTCTTGAAGAGCTTGTGCTGCGTCGCCTTTATATTTGAAGGCGAGTGCCAGGTCGTAATGGGTCAAGGCATGGTTAGGTTCCAGTTCCAGCGCCTTGCGATAGTTCGCGATGGCCTGATCCCAGGATTTCTGCTGAGCGAACTGAGTGGCGTCTCGGCGATACGTCTCGGCAGTTTGTGCCACGCATGACGCCGCGAGCATCAACAGCAGAACCGGCAGGGCCCTCATGATGACAGCCTAGCATGTTGAATCCAGCGGGCGTTCGAGATTCCCTTGCTCGGTCAACGGCGCTGGCCGGCGTCCGCGTGAAAGTGCCCAACTAACGGAACGCCGGCCGCCCGAAGCTGCTCAGTTACCAAATGAACTTCGCACTGACCTGCCCGATGCGTGGATCGCGCGCATTGGTGACATTTCCGAAGCTGCTGCTGCTGATGTCCCCGCTCGGATTCGCGAATTGTGCGTGGTTGAAAACGTTGAAGAATTCGCCGCGAATCTCGAAGGACATGGCTTCCCTAACGGGAACGATCTTCGATATTCCGAAATCCGTGTTATTGAACCCCGGGCCATGGAAGAACCGCCGGTTCGCGGTCCCGAAGCTTCCGCAATCAGGACCGGTCAAAACCCCCGCCGGAGTTAGAGCGCATTGAGTTGCGGTAAATGAGCTCTGGCTGAAATATGTAAAGGTACCGGGAGTAGAGCGGGGGTTATATTTGTGAACTGGACCCACGAGATTGGGCATATCGGTGGACGGGCTGCCGACAAGCGAGGCATCTCCCGGGCAGTTCCCCGACGGACACAACGGCCCCTGACCCACGGGATTCGTTTCTCCCATCTGAACCGGGAATCCGCCAGAGAACCGGGTGATACCCTGCAGTTGCCACCCTTTCGTCAGCCTTGGCATGCGGTGGGTGAGCCGATCGAACGGCATCTGCCAAATATAGCTGACCACGAAATTCTGGTGAACGTCCGACGATGACAGTCCGCGGCTGAGCTTGGCATTTTGGAAGTTGATGAGTTCGCCGAACGCTGACGAATCATCGATGGCTTTCGCCAGCGTATAAGCAGCCAGAAACGTTACATCACCCGCCTTTCGCTCGACTCGTCACTTCCCCGGAGTGGTAAATCGAATTTGCCACCAGATTGGTGAAAGTGTTGCCATAACCGAAGCAGAGGGTCTGGGCGGCGGGGCAGTAGTTCGGATTTAGAAGACTGTTCCTGGTGCTGTAGACGCACGGCGGTCCGGCGCACGCAGTATTCGGCGTCAGACTGAAGACATCCTGCTCAGTATTCGGCCCGCAGCCAGTCGCGCCGGAAGTTGTATCCGTATACCCTTGCGCTGTGAGCTGCTTACATAAGCCGACATTGCCGGGGTTGGACTCGGTCTGCGCGATCAGCCGGTGACCTGCGGTGCCGACGTAGGACAAAGTCAGTACGGTGGATCTGCTCAACTCACGCTGGATCGAGAAATTGAAGTGCTCCGCATACGGAAGTTTGTTATGAATGTCGTATCCGGGAAAATACGACATCGGCTCGTATTTTGCGAAACTCAGCGTCTTATTTGCCGGGCTACCCGGAATCGGGGCAGTGAAGGGGAAGCGCTGTCCCTCGCCGTCCGTGCCTCCGTCCAGCCGATTTCGGAAAGGTTCCGAAAAGTCAACGGAACCCGGACTGGTCCAGTACAAGCCAAACGGAGCGTCAGCTACTTCATAGAAGAGATTCAGATCCTCGACAGACGTGTAATACAGGCCGTACGAGGCACGGATGCTGGTTTTGCCCGGTCCGCCAAAGATCTTGCCCAACACTCCGTCGCTGAAATCCGGGGAGTAGGCAAGACCAACTCGTGGTCCGAAATTGTCGTATCGGGTTGGGGCAAGCGTTTTGGGAATGCCCGGATCGCCCGGGAATACGAGACCCGTGGGGAGAGCCCGGAAACACCGTGGACTGCTCTCCCTTAACCCAAGTCTGGATCTTGCCCTGCGTGTCATACCAGGGCATGCTCACTTCCCAGCGGAGCCCCAGGTTTAGCTGTCAGGTTAGGGGTTGCCTTCCATGAGTCTTGAACATATGCGCCGCCATAGCGCGTGCGTGAATCCAGGAGTTGTACCGCTGCCTGCGTGTATCCATTTCCGGCACCAGTGGTCGCCCCAAGGAGGTAGTCGGCGAAATCGGAGCCGGTCACCGTACCGTCGAAGACAAAAGCTCCATCCTGGCTGGCTAGGTTGCGCTCGTTGATCTGCAGATAGCGGGCTTCTCCCCCGAACTTTAGCGTGTGCCTGCCCACCACCTTGGAAAATCCATCCGACGCCGTGTAGGTATTGTTCGGCTGGAACGTGATCAGAGAGGGGGTGCCGATGGTGAAATTGTTGAAGTAGACCTGGGGCACATACTCCGGAAATCCGGGAGTGGCATCAGGAATAATGCCGAGGGTACCGACGCCGGTCACGAAACCGAGAGAAGCAAGGCTTGCTTTGCCGCCCGTCGGATTGTCCAGGTGGGTAGAGGTGCGGAAGAAGGTCACGCGCGCCTCATTCACTGCGCTAGGTCCGAGAACCTTCGTGTTACTGATAACGAACTCCTGGGCGCGGGTTGGCGTCGAGGCGGGGAAGCCTGGCACGCTTGCGCCGCCGCTGGGCAGTGTGCTGAGAACCGTTGAGTCGTCGAAGTGGTAGTAGAAGGACCAGTTGCCCGTCTTACGATTGTTGAAATCGACACGCTCCCCGATCTTATTGTCGGTAATCGTGTCCCGGTGACTGTTGTTTTGATACGTACCTGCGATGGGATCAACATTCGGCGTTGGAATGTACGGGAGAATCCCCACCGCCGCGGGCGACCACGCACGCTTCGGAATCATGCCGCCGGGAAAGACGCATTGCGAGGTCGAGGTACAGCCTGCAAAGCTGTACTGCTCGCCGGCTGTGACCGTGTAACCCAATCTATTTGAAAGCGTCGTGGGCCAGTCGAGGCAGGGCCGGGCGACGGGGGACAACTGCTTTGCGGGAAGGGAAGCGCTATCGACCGTACCGGTCAAAAGTGAGGGATCAAAATTGCCCTGAAACTGCGCAGCCGGTGGCAAAAAAACGATGCCGGTTTCCGCGCCTGCGATTCGTCTTGTGCCCTGATAATCCGTGAACCAGAAGAGCTTGTCCTTCCAGAATGGGCCTCCAGCGGTGAATCCGAACTGATTTTGTCGCAGCTCGGACTTGTTGGGTGTGAAGAAGTTCCTCGCATCCATCGCGTCGTTGCGCAGGAACTCGAATACATCGCCGTGGAAGCCGTTCGTACCCGACTTGGTGATGGCATTCATCACCGCGCCACTGAATTTTCCATATTCCGCGTCAAAGCTGTTGGTGATGAGCCGAAATTCCTCTACGGAATCGAGATTCGGAACCAGTCCGGCACCGAGGTTGCGCCCCTCGCTGACATCGCCGCCATTCACGAGAAATGCGTTGGCGGTCTCGCGCTGGCCGTTCACCGAGATGTTGCCAGCATTTGTGATATAGCCGGAAACCGGCCTGTCTCCACCGATTGTCCCCGCCGTCGTCGGCGCCACACCAGCCTGCAGGCCCAACAGGTCAAGATAGCTGCGCCCGTTCAGCGGCAAGGCCAGCATCTTCTTCGAATCGATCACGTCTCCCAGTTGTGTGCTCTCGGTTTCCACGTGGGCCATGTCCGCGGCAACCTCGACGTGTTCATTCACTGCGCCAACCTTCAACGGAATGTCGATGCGCAGCTGGTCATTTACCTGGAGCACGATGCCGGTTGTGTTGTACTGCTCGAATCCAGCGATCGAGGCAGTTAGCGTGTAGGTTCCGGCAGGCAGGGCCAGAAAACGGTAGGAACCATCGTCCGCCGAAACGGTCTCTTGTGACAGGTTGGTCTGGGTGTTGGTGATCCTGATTCGTGCGCCCTTGATCACGGCCTTGGAAGGGTCGTGAACGACTCCCAGCACGGAACCGGTGACATCCGCAAGCACCATACTTGGGAGTAACAGCATCGTCACGGCAACTAAGATCGGAACGAAGAAGCTGTGGATACGTCTCATCACCCACCCCCCGTGGACGACAGTCCGCTTCGACGTGTCTGCCCATGCACCCTAGATTTTTGGATCCCCATCTACAGATACGCGCAAGGCGGTTTCCCACGTCAACGTGGCCTCAGCGCAAAGCGAACGACACTCCCATGGCGCGAAAACATATTCCACTGCGTGGAAAGCTGTCAAGGCGGAATTGAGCCTTGTTCGCCACGTGAAAACATGCGTCCACGAAATCGATTTTGGACAATCCCGTCGCTTGCTGGACTGCAATCAACCAACTTCTCCAAGTCCAAGCCCTCCCAGCTTTTTCAGGCCTGAAAAATTCTTTTCAAGGTTCTGTAACGGTTTTCGCCCTTCCTGCACTATCTCTATGTGGAATGCATCGCAAGTATCGCGGTGGGCCACAGTTCAGGGACCCAGCCTAGTGAACTGCCAGGACGGGTTCTCGAAAGTGCCGGAGTACGGCCGGGGGGAAGCGGCTCCGGCAATTTCTGAATGCTTCAGTCAGTCAAGCAATCCAAATCGCGTCCCCAACGGAGTCTTCTTGTCAGCGCGCATGGCCCGACCCAACCCGACCCCCGGCTGCCGCCGTGGTGGGTTCTCGTTAATAAAACGTCCAAGTCCTGTCCCTGAAGCCGGGATCCCGGTTCCATCGCCGGTGCTACACTGGCAGACACTTCAGAACGCCCGGGGCAAGTTCTTGCAGTTCCAATCCTTTGACGAAGCGTATGTGACCCGCCTACAGTCGGGTGATTTTCGCACCCAGGAGCATTTCTCCAGCTATTTCGGCACTTTGATCAAGATCAAGCTGGGCTCGCGTTTGAGCTCTCGCGAAGCGATCGAGGACTTGCGTCAGGAAACGTTCAGCCGTTTTTTTGCAGCGCTGCAGGCGGGCAAAATCTTTCAGCCGGATCGCCTGGGTCCCTACGTGAACTCCATATGCAACAACGTTCTGCTGGAGTACTACCGGACTTCGGCTCGCAGTACGTCCCTTGAAGACGAGGAGGAGACTAAACTTCCTGCGTCGGACTTCGACCTGGTCGAAACTCTGCGCACGAAAGAACGCGAGAAGAAAGTGAAAGAGATCCTCGAGGAACTCTCGGAGCGCGACCGGCGCCTGTTGCGTGAGGTTTTCCTCGAAGAGCGGGATAAAGATGATGTATGCCGTGACTTCGGAATTGACCGCGAGTATTTAAGAGTGCTGTTACATCGTGCCAAGCAAGCGTTTAAGTCGGCGTATCTAAGGAACACCGGAGACAATCCCCCAGATTATTCTCCGGCCTAGGTAGCTTGAAATCTTGTATGGCAGTAAGAAAGGCGAGGGGGTTCGCTATGGACCACGACGAGGTGGTTCGACAGAAATTGACGGAACGATATCTGCTTCACGAACTGAACGACGAAGCACGCGACGCATTCGAGGAACACTACTTCGAATGTTCGGAGTGCGCGCTCGACGTCAGAGCGGGATCGGAGTTCGTGGAAAACAGCAAGATCATTTTGGCGCTTCCTTCGGAAGTGTCTGCACGGGCGCGCCTCGCGCCTGCTAAACCTGTCAGTCAGGGCTGGTTTGCCGCAGGCTGGTTCGGCCATGACTGGTTTGGACACGGCTGGTTCGGGTGGTTGCGTCCCGGGTATGCTGCCGCAGCACTGGCTCTTCTGATAGCTGTTGTCGGCTATCAGAATCTGGTTACGTTACCCAGGTTGCACGGCATGCTCCACCAGCCCGCAGACACTTCCGTGGGCCGCGGTGGCAGTAGGGACTTGGGGCTCGTCCGGGCCGACGATTCAGGCGGAGCCGGGCAAAGGCTTCCTGCTGTTTGTCAGGATCCCGCCCGACGGGACTTATACACGCTACATTGCGGACTTGTATAACCCGGCAGGAGGACTAGACTGTTCTCTCACCATTCCCGCCACTTCCGTCCAGGATCAGTGGCCGGTGGTAGTCCCCGGGACCAATCGCGAAACAGGTAATTACAGAATTTCTGTACGTGGCGTCACCCCGTCCGGTGAAGTTAAGGATCTGGGCAGTGCGCCATTTACATTGCAGACTCAGAAGTGAATGGAGAAGGAATCGAGAAGAGAGGAGCGTAAAATATGGCGACTATGACGGAAATACCAGCGACGGTCGGAAGACAAACTCCTTACCACGACTATCATGCCGAGGCCAGCGTACTCAGCGCACATCTGCAGCGGCCGATTGAGCAGAAGATCGAGCCGCAATCCCCTGTCAGCCTCAATGATCGCCGGGGCGGCCATTTCACGCGATACGTCGAAAACGTCAGCGTCGAAGGTTTGATTTCGTTCACCAGGGGCGAGACGCGCGTCTCGGGAAGCCGCAGCATGAAGACGAATGGCTGGGTCACGCTCTCAACCTCGATCATCGAAGGCCTCGACGTTTTCGAGATCATTACTGCGGACCGCGTCGTCTCGCAGGTCTCAACCGAGCATCCTTATGAGGACGGGCATTTTCCGGATGTCACTTTCCTCGGAACGCAGT
Source organism: Terriglobia bacterium (assembly GCA_963823085.1). GTDB lineage: Bacteria > Acidobacteriota > Terriglobia > Terriglobales > Acidobacteriaceae > Sulfotelmatobacter. Next base: position 7,971 of record CAWGKF010000008.1, read on the forward strand.
TCACAAATTTGAGCGTCGAGCGGGTTTCCGCTTTCGCTGAACTTCAAATTTGATATCTGCGGAAAGAGGCCGGCGGGTGGCCGGTCTTACCTGCAGGATGTCCACCTTTCTCAATGCGGTGAGGAAGCAGACCGCGAAAATCGCGGAAGCCAAAGGCCTTCCCACGGAACTGAAGGCCCGTTACGATGAGAGGCTTGCGAATATGGACCAGCTGATCGCCGAAAACAGTGAGAAAGAAAGGCGATCTGCGCAGAGACGAGCCTAAGATCATATGCTCCGTGATCGAGAGCATCGGCAAGATACCGATTCCCGGGGTGGAGTCGTACGGGAACGTTCTGGTGATTCCGGACTTCGGATCGGTGGCTCTGGGCGAAATCGAAGTAGGCCAGAGAATGTACAAGGACACCGAAAAGCCCTGCGTTTATTTCGAACTGACGGGAATCAACATGAAGCTGGGCTGCGTGGGGGACGGCGAGGTCACGACCACGACCGCTACGGCCAATGGTGCTCACAGACCCTAAAATTAATTCTGCTTCTTTTGACTGCATCAGTGTTCTCCTGCGGTCGTCACAGCAGATCTCCGGAGTCTCTGTATGAGCACGCCAACCGCGCTTTCCTGGTTGGCGAACTGAAGAAGGGCCAAGACGAGTCTGAACAGGGATACGAGCAATTTCGCGATTCGAATCCGGAATGGGCTTGGAGGTTCCGCATCCTGCAGGCGAAGTCTGCTCTGTGGCGCGGTTTATATCCCGATGTGTTGACCATTCTGGATTCTTCCTCTCATGCCGTAGAACGGCCGGAGATGACGATCTCGAGGCTGGCTCTTATCGGGGTTTCAAGGGTCTATCTGCATGATTTTTCGGAAGCAGAAAGCGACCTTGGCGAGGCTACAAGGCTTTGCAAAGACTTTGCTGGCGGCGATTGTGGAGATGTGCTTCAGGCCCTGGGCTTCCTGGCGAGCGAACGGAAGCAGCCGGTCTCTGCCGAGGAATACTACAAACTTAGCCTGAAGTTCGCAGATTCCCACAACGATGCCTTCCTCAAGTCCACGTCGCTTCTCAACCTGGGAGCTGAATCACTGTCGCAAGGGCGCTTCGATGAGGCAATCGACTGGTCTCAGGCTGCGCATGAGGTTGCCAGTACCCTTGATGCCAAGGCGATCGATTTTGTAATAGAGGGGAATCTGGGCTGGGCATATTACAAGCTAGGTGATTTGGAGAAAGCATACAACCTCGAGATTGACGCTCTCGCACTTGCCACGCAACTTCAAGATGTATCAAATCAGGAGAACCAGCTCACGAATATTGGCTATATTTACCTCGACGAACGCAAGTTTGATCTGGCGGCAACTTCTTTTCAGCGGGCATTGGAACTTGCGGAGAGCATCAAGGCGAAAGAACAGGTTTACAACGCCCTGCGTGTTCTGGCTCGGCTCGCTCTGCAGACCGACGACTTAGACAAAGCGAGCGGCTACGCAGAGCAAGCTCTGCAGATTGCCCACGCGGCTGGCATCCATCCCGATGAACTTTACCCGATGCTCGTCGAGGGACAGGTAGCTGCTCAGCGCGGCGACGCAGCCAATGCCGCGCAGATCTTCGAGACTGTCGAGCATGATCAGGCCTGTCCAGTTTTTCTTAAGTGGGAAGCTCAGCATTCGTTCGCTCGTCTCTACGAAGGCGAGAGGCAGGCGACTGCGGCAGAGCGGGAATACCGCACCGCACTTAGTACTTTCGAAGCTGTACGCTCAACCGTTCGGCGGGAGGATTTTCAAATCTCGTTCCTTACAAACGGGGCGCACATCTATGATGACTACATCCATTTTCTGGTGACTCAAGGCAAGCCTGAACAGGCTTTGCGCTGGGCTGATTACAACCGGGCTCGAACTTTGTCGGAAGGACTCGGCCTGCTCTCGAACGAGCACTCCTCGCCGAATTCGAAACAGAATCAACTCGATCCCCCGGCGCTGGATGCCCGGGCGATCGCCAGACGCGCCGGGGGAACCCTGCTTCTCTACTGGCTCGGTGAGAAGCAGTCTTACCTTTGGGCGATCACTCCTCGTACGATTCAGGTGTTCCCCTTGCCGGGCAGCGCTGAGATCGAGACAGCGGTGCAGCACTACCGCGCCATGCTCAATGGTCCGCAAGACCTCCTCGAAACGGAAGATGGACGCGCCCTGTATCGCATGCTGATTGCTCCCGCACAGCCTCTGCTGGGGAAAAATGCCAAGGTGTTTGTTCTGCCGGATGGCGGCCTCAATAACCTGAATTTTGAGACGCTGGTCGTGCCTTCTCCTCAGCCGCATTACTGGATCGAAGATGCTGACGTGGTGAATAGCAGCTCTTTGCGCGTATTGGCTGCCTCCATCGCAGGGAAGGGAACCGGGTCCCGCAAGTTGCTACTGATGGGCAACAGCGTTGCGGTCAGCAACGATTATCCGGAACTCCCGAAAGCAGCCGATCAGATGGCGAGCGTTGCCAAGGACTTTCCGGGCAACGAAGAGCGTGTGTTCCAGCGTGAGCAGGCCACTCCCGCAGCCTATCTGGAAAATCATCCAGAGCAGTTTTCACACATCCATTTCGTCGCGCATGGGACAGCCAGTCGCCTCAGTCCACTCGACTCCGCCATCGTCCTGTCAAAGGACCCCGGCAACTCGGATTCATTCAAGCTCTATGCCCGCGACATCATCCAGCATCGTTTGCGCGCCGATCTGGTGACGATCTCTGCCTGTTACGGATCGGGCGAGCGCGCGTACTCAGGAGAAGGCCTCGTCGGACTCGCCTGGGCCTTTCTGCGCGCTGGCGCTCGCAACGTGATTGCCGCCTTGTGGGACGTCAGCGATGCTTCCACGGATCAGCTGATGGATCGTTTCTACGCCGAATTGGCGAAGGGCTCTCCGCCCGACGGCGCGCTCCGAGCCGCTAAACTCTCGCTATTGAAGAACTCTGCGTTCCGGAGTCCGTTTTATTGGGCGGCGTTTCAGCTTTATCAGGGATGACTCCCGTTGCTTGACAGGAACGTTGCGCAAGCCAGCTTCTTACGCTGCGGTCACAATCAATGCCGAGCAGGGGGTATCGTCCGCTTTCCAGTACGTATGGGGCACACTGGAATCGAAATACATCGAGTCGCCCGCCGCTAGTTTGTGAGGCTCACTTCCGATCGTAACGACGAGAGTTCCCGTCAGCACATAGAGCACCTCTACTCCGGGATGCGTGTGCGGTCTCAGCTTTTCCCGGGCGATCTTCTGGAAGTCCGCAAAATACGAACTCAGCTTGCGCGAATTCGCCGGATAATCGAGCGCTTCAAAGAAGTAGGAAACATCGGTCGTGCCCGGGCGTTCTGGAAAACGTTGCCGTTCCTGTTTGCGCACAACCGCGACCACATGACGCTTTCGTTCGTCGTTAAAGAAATATTCCAGCCCGACATTAAAGACGGCGGCAATCCGCACCAGCGTGGGCAGCGTGGGATACAGCTTTCCGCGCTCCAGTTTTGAAATCAGAGCCGCCGAAAATCCGGTGTGCTTGCCGAGTTCGACCAGTCCTAGCTTCTTTCGAAGGCGAAGCGTGCGCAGCTTTTCTCCAATAGAGAATGGCTTCAGGCTCTCAGCGATGATGTCGGGCGCGGCGTTGGGAGCAGAAAGCTCCGGTGCTTTGGGGGCACCTAAATCGGATGTTGGACTTGCCATTTCTTTCCCTCCATAATTTGCCAGTGGGGTGATCAGTCTAAAGATTGGCTGCTTACATCAGTACTCGCGCAGCAGCCACACCAATGTTGCGAGATCGCTTGGCGTCTCGCTTGAGCCGACTGAATCAACTCTTCGAGCAGCTGAATTCGTCGCGTCAGGTCGAAAATCAATTTCAATTCTTGTTCGCAATCAATTGGTTCCTCATCAATTGATCTCGCGCGGCATTGGAAGTCTGAGTACATAGCGCTGCTCCTTTTTGTCTTTTTATGATGAAGAAATTCCGATTGATCTCGAATAAAAACGAGCAGAACAATTCAATCCATGTGAACAGGGCGAAAAGTCTGTTCTTTTTGTTTACTGGGGTGAAAACAGCGAGGAGCAGCGCGAAAATGCGGAGTTCAAGCTTGGCAGTGATGATCCATTACTACGGGGTCCGTTATTTGAGAGAAGCCCACTCCGCGGCGCCTTGCGCAGCCGAGCATACGTAGATCGGGGCTTCGATTCCGGTCGCGTCTTTGTATTTCTTCGAGATAGTCTTCTGGAATTCTTTCACTGCCTGTGAGCGTACCAGACTGATGGTGCAGCCGCCGAATCCACCACCCGTCATGCGCGATCCATAAACTCCGTCAAACCCGGACGCAATCTCGACCAGCAAATCAAGCTCGGGGCAACTGATTTCATAGTCGTCGCGCATGCTGCGATGCGACTCGCGCATGAGCTGGCCAAAGCGGTCGAGATCACCCGAGCGAAGCGCGTCGGCAGCATCAAGTACACGCTGGTTCTCGCTGATCACGTGCCGGCAGCGGCGATACACGACCTCTGGCAACTCAGCCCGATGCGCTTCCAGGTCCGCAAGCGTTACATCTCGCAGAGCCTTCACATTGGCCACGCTCTGCCGCAGAATGCTGACACCGGCCTCGCAATCCGCGCGGCGGCGATTGTACTCTCCAGCTGCGTGATTGTGTTTGACCATGCTGTTGCAGATCACCAGCCGCGCGTCCCCCGGAATGTTGAGCGCTTCCGATTGCAGTGTGCGGCAATCGATCATGAGCGCATGACCGGATTGCCCGAAGACCGCAATGAACTGGTCCATGATTCCACAGCGTGTACCAACGTACTCGTGCTCGGCCCGCTGACAAAGCTTCACCAAATCCAGCGACGGAACCTCGGTTCCTGCTGCACTGAGAAGCGCCAAAGCAATCGCCACTTCAAGTGACGCCGAGGAACTCAATCCGGCGCCCATGGGAACTTGGCCCTCGATAATCAGATTCGCTCCCGCAAGTTGTTTCCCATATCCCTGCAGCACGGCTCCGACTCCACGCACGAAATCGGACCATTGATGCTGGGGCGGACCAGCCAGCCGGTCGAGCGACAGATCCAGCGTTTCCGGGAATTCTTCCGAGCGCACATGAAGCTTGCGATCTGCGCGTGGGCTTACGGCAACCCACGTATAGAAGCCAATCGCCGCCGGCATCACGAACCCGTCGTTGTAGTCGGTATGTTCACCGATCAGATTGACACGTCCGGGCGCACGGAAGATCCGAGGCGGCATCCCAAAGTCCTGCTGAAATTGATCGGCGAGGGAGGCTGCCGTCGAATCGTAGGTCTCAGAAGTGCTTGACATTCGGTTCTCTTGATGCGCTACTGGCACCATCTAAAAGTGGGACGTCTGCTGAACTGTGGGGTGCGAGTCTGTCCGACCAAATCTTATCAGGTGACCTCAATTCTGCAGGAAGTGGCCACGACGGTGCAGTAACCAGTCCGCACCTGAATATTTCTAGCACCATCGAGTCACCTCGGGGCACCAAAGAGCATCCTAACCGGGGGACAAGGGGTTTCGATCATGAGGGTAGTTGGGGCGGTTCTAATACTGAGTCTCTGTTCGACCGGGTTCGCAGCATTTGCACAACAGGCCCCCGATTCTTCTGCCACAGCCTCCCCCCAACAGAATCACCTGACCCTGGACCAAATCCTGGCGAACCTGGAACAAAATAATCAACAGCGAGCCGCCGCTCTGGAGCGATTCGAAGGAACACGCGTATACCGTATGGAATATCGCGGTTTTCCGAGCGACCGTGATGCGACGATGACCGTCAAAGTCGCTTTCCAGGCGCCAAGTTCAAAGCAGTTCACCATCGTTTCCCAGACCGGCTCAAGATTCGTGATCGAACATGTTTTCAAAAAACTGCTGGAAGGCGAGGAGGAGGCAGCCAAAGGCGAGAACCGAAGCGACACGGCGCTCACGCGCAGGAATTACGATTTTGAACTGGCTGGATTTGAGCAGAGCGCACAGGGCGATCAGTATGTGCTGGCACTGCATCCCAAGAACAAAAACAAGTATCTTTATCAGGGCAAGATCTGGATCGATGCCAAAGATTTTGCGGTCGTTCGCATTCAGGGCGAGCCTGGCAAAAATCCCTCCATCTGGATCAAGAAGACGGATATCGCGCACAGCTACAAGAAAGTCGACGACTTCTGGCTCCCCGCCGAGAACCACACCGAGAGCTTGATCCGCCTCGGAGGCAAAGCGACTCTTTCGATCGAATATCAGGATTACAAGATCATCAAAGCCTCTTCGTTGCACTCCGCAAAAATAAAGACCCCCAGACACGTTGGCGACTCCACTCTTGACGGGGCGGCCATCTCCGATCGAAGTGTCTGGAGCAACCCCTTAGTTGGCGCGGACGCGTTTCGATAGCCGCGCGCCTTTTTCGGCAGGACCTCCAGGGCAACCCTGTAAGCGATGATATCCACCATCCTCTAGCCTCTCCGTATGCATCTGAGAAAATGCGTTGTTCAAAGGCCGTCTCGGGTTTTTGGCCCTCCAGCGGAGATCTGGAACGGAGACGGTTATGAAGATACTTAGACTTCCAGTTGTTTGTAGTAACCGCAGCGCTCGTGCTTACAGCGTTCGCTTCGGCGCAGGATGTAAAGACGGATTACGATCACCACGCGAACTTTTCGCAGTACCACACTTATTCCTGGGCAAAAGTGAAGACCACCGATCCCCTGTGGGAGAGTCGTATTCAAGATGCCGTTGATAAGGACCTTCAGGCTAAGGGATGGCAGAGAGTGGACAATGGCGGCGACGTCGCTCTAACCGCTGTGGGCAGCGCTCGCGATGAGAAGGAATACCAGACCTTTTATGACGGCATGGGCGGCTGGCGCTGGGGTGGTTTTGGCGAGACTACAACCCAGGTGGAGAACTATCCTGTTGGGACGCTCGTCCTCGATATGTACGATGCGCACAATAAGCAACTGATCTGGCGCGGCGTAGCCAGCCAATCGCTTTCCGACAAACCGGAGAAGAACGAGCAGAAGCTCGAAAAGGCAGTGAACAAGATGCTCGACCACTTTCCGCCCAAGGGCTAAACACGATCTGGACACCGGCGGATTTGGCACAGCTCTTCGGCCATCACCGCCGGTTTTTCTTCTTTAAGCACTTCTTTTTCTCCGCAGCACTTTTCCGCTGCGCCTTGACCGCTTAGTTCACGAATGGTAGCTTCGCCCTACACGTGACTTCGCGGGAGAAATTCCTCTGAGCCGGGTACAGCGGTGCTTTCAATCCCAACGGAGCCGGCGCGATTTTCTGTCCCAACTCTCACAGATTGCCGGAGCTACTTTCATTCCCGCTGGTTTGTGGGGCCTTAAGATGCAGCGCCCACGTCTGCTGGCCTCCGATGATGTCGCGCAGGGTGGCACCGCTTACCACCTTCAACCCCGCTACATGACTGAACGTCCCCTGGATGCGGTGTTGCGGAAGATGCGTCCGGAACTCGACCGTTTTCCCACCGAAGTGTATGCGGATAAGGTCGCCGAGGTCCTTGCCGGATGGAGCGCGGCGCTGCGGAATTCCGCACACGACCTGCATGCGATCGCGAACAGTTTTTCCGCCAACTTCTCGGGATCCTCGCCTCGGCCGAGCGAGTCGCGCATGCTGCGCACGTCCTCTGCGCTTCAGGTATACAAGAGCGTTTTTTCCAGCCATGCGACTTTAGGCCGAGATGCCTTTATCCATGACTGGCAATCCGCGCTGGAGCGGCTTCTCGATTATCGACATTGCAGAGTTCCAGATCACCCACATCGAAGCGGATCAGCCAGATCGGACTGCGAAATTTCCAAAGCAGGTTCAGACTCGTGTCCGCTACGAGATTGTTGGCTCCGGCCAGAGTTTTCACCGCGAGCAGTGGGTAGGAAATTGTCACATGATCTGGGAGACCTCTGAGTCCGGCGAGTTTCGTGTCGCTCACTGGCAAGAGCTAGACGAAATTCGGGCACGCTCCTCCTCGCCCATTTATGTCGACATTACGGCCGCGGCAATTGGCGCGAATTCTTCTTACTCGGAGCAACTACTGCACGGCGCGGACTACTGGCGTACGGTTCTCGACGGCGCTTGCGGTATCGACGTCTACGGACACAATGGCGTCTCTGTCGCCGACATCGACAATGACGGCTTCGACGATCTATACATCTGCCAGACGGCTGGGCTTCCGAATCGGCTCTACCGCAATCGCGGAGACGGCACGTTTGAAGACATCACTGAATCGTCTGGCCTCGGCATCCTGGAAAATACGGTCTGTGCGTTGTTCGCAGATTTTAACAATGACGGACGCCAAGACGTCGTCCTGGTCCGCAACAATGGCCCGCTACTTTTTCTGAATCAGGGTAACGGCAAATTCCAGCAAAAGCCTGATGCGTTTCAATTCGCTTCTCCTCCGCAGGGAACCTTTACCGGAGCGGCTGTGGCCGACTATGACCGCGACGGCTGGCTGGATATTTATTTCCCTCTGTACTCGTACTATCAAGGTACCGGTCAGTACAAATATCCGTCGCCCTATCACGACGCCGAGAATGGTCCGCCCAATTTCATGATGCGCAACAATCGCGACGGAAGCTTCCATGATGTGACCGCCGCGTCGGGCCTCGACAAGAACAACACGCGATACAGTTTCTGCTGCGGCTGGGGTGACTTCGATAACGACGGCTGGCCCGACCTCTACGTGGTCAACGACTTCGGGCGCAAAAATCTCTATCGCAATAACAGAGACGGAACCTTCACCGACGTTGCTCCACAAAAGGGTGTCGAAGACGTTGGGGCAGGCATGAGCGTGTGTTGGTTCGACTACAACAACGACGGCGTCCAGGATCTCTACGTGGCGAATATGTGGACCGCCGCAGGTGTTCGCGTCTCAATGCTCGACGCGTTCAAAGCGGATTCCGAGCCCAAGGTTCGTGCGCTCTATCAGAAGCACGCGATGGGCAACTCACTGCTGAAGAATCGCGAAACTCGCTTTGAGGATGCCACCAATGGTGCTGGCGTCGGAGTTGGGCGCTGGGCGTGGTCGGCCGATTCGTTGGATTTCGATCACGATGGTTTCGCAGATCTCTATGTCGTCAACGGAATGGTCTCCGGTCCGTCACGCTACGACTTGAACAGTTTCTTCTGGCGGCAGGTGGTCGCCAACTCTCCCGACCGGGCCGGCTCCTCGCACAACTATGAGCAAGGATGGAATGCCATCAACGAACTGATCCGTTCGGACGGGAGCTGGAGCGGCTACGAGCGGAACCTGTTCTACGCCAACAATCGCGACGGGACGTTCTCCGACGTTTCAGCCGCGGTTGGCCTCGACTTCATCGAAGATGGCCGCTCCTTCGCCCTCGCCGACTTCGATCACGATGGACGTCTCGAAATCTTTCTTAAGAGCCGCAACGCGCCCCAGCTCCGAGTGCTGAAAAATGTCGTGCAGGATCTGCCTCCGTCGATTTTGTTCCGCCTTAAGGGCACGAAGAGTAATCGCGATGCAATCGGAGCGTCGGTCACGATCGAGACCTCTTCGGGCAAGCAGATGCGCATGCTGCAAGCAGGATCCGGATTTCTTTGCCAGCACAGCAAAGAACTTTTGTTCGGCCTCGGCGATTTACGAGGGACGATTAATGCCACAATCCATTGGCCAAGCGGGCTCGTGCAGCAGATAAAAAGTCTACCTGCCAACCACCGGATCTGGGTTGAAGAAGGTACCGATCCGCCGCGCCTTGAACCGTTTCGCCCGATGTCTGAAAAGAAGTATGAGTCTTCGATTCCGCCTGCGCAGCCAGAGCAACTTCCCGACCGTGTCGAAACCTGGTTGCTGGCGCCTGTTCCTGCAGCTGATTTTTCGCTTCCCGATCAATCGGGCAAGACGCGATCGTTATCTGAGCTTAAGGGCAAGCTAGTTCTGCTCAATTTCTGGACCACGAGATCACAGGATTGCTGCGAGAATCTCGGTCGTCTCGACAAGAATCAGTCTCGCTGGCTCGCACAGGGCCTGCAGACGATATGCATCAACACCGATCATTTCGCGGTCGCGGCGTCGGCAGCAGAGGATTCCGAAGGCGACAGTCTCGATGCGTTCCTGCAGCGGCACCGCTTGTCGGTCCCAATTCTCCGCGGCTCGGATGATGTCGCGGCCGTTTACAACATCCTGTATCGGCAATTGTTCGACCGACATCGCGACCTCACGCTTCCCACTTCATTCCTGATCAATCCCGCCGGCTACATCGGGAAGGTTTATCAAGGTGTCATCGATCCAGAGCACGTCGATCAGGATTTCCCACGAATTCCCCGTACTGATGCCGAGCGGTTGGCGCGGGCGCTGCCATTTCCCAGCAAGCAACACTCTCTTGAGTTCGGCCGCAACCATCTTTCGACGGGCGCTCTGTTTTTTCAGCGCGGGTATCTCGATCAGGCCGCCGTTGCCTTCCAGCAGGCGCTGGACGACGATCCCACGAGCGCAGAGGCCGTTTACGGAATCGGCAGCGTATACCTGAACCAGAACAAAAATGCCGCCGCCCGCGAAATGTTCGAACGCTGTGTGACGCTACAGCCAACTTATCCGGATACGCTCCCTGATGCGTGGAACAACCTCGGGGTTCTCTCTACGCGCGAAAACCGTGTCGATGAGGCGATCAGCGATTTCCAGCAGGCATTGAAGGTCAATCCCAGTCACCTGCTCTCGCTTGACAATCTCGGAAATGCGTATCGCCTCGAAAAACGTTGGGACGAGACGCGCACCGTGCTTGAACGCGCCCTGTCAATTGCGCCCGAGGATCCCGAGGCCAATTACAGCCTTGGCATGGTCTTCGCTCAGAATAACGACACCGACAAGGCCTATGAGTATCTGCAGCGCGCACTGAAATCACGTCCCGCCTATCCCGAAGCCCTGAATAATCTCGGAATTCTCTATCTCGTCACAAACCGGCGTGACCTGGCGGTGGCCAGCTTCGAGCAATGTATTCAGGTAGCTCCCCGGTTCGATCGGGCTTATCTGAATCTTGCGCGGCTCTATGCGATGGAAGGCGAGCGCGACAAAGCCCGCGAACTGGTGCTGGACCTGCTGAAGCAGAATCCGGACCACCCGGGCGCAAAGCAGATGCTCGAGCGACTGCAGCAATAAATTCGTCAGCTAGGGCTTAGGTGTCGGCGCGCTGAGCAGGTCCACGAATTCCTTGTAGAACTTCTGCGTATCGAGATCGACCTGAATCTCAACCGGCGGCCCAACGATTTTCGGTTTGTCCTGCTCGGACCAGCTGAGCGTGTCTCCATACCCCGCGCCGCGATTCAGATTCACATCCAGGTATCGCGTGTCCTTACTCGTGATCAAGGTCGGATGGAGCCAGACCACAGCGGCGAGTTCATCCCACAAGTAGTTGTACTGGCCCTGAAGGCGCGCGTATTTTCCAACGTATTGGGCCGCCGCCGAATTCGACGACTTCACGCGATCAATCAGTTCTTGCGTCACCCTGGTTTTTACGGAGATGTCGACCGTGGTGCAAACCATCCTCTTCCAGGGAGCCAAGAACGTCTTATGAGCCGCCTCTGGATCAAACCAGAGATTAAATTCTCGCCGCGGTGTGTTCACAAACTCCGGATCGTCCGTCGTCGGGTTTAAGCTTCCGCCCATGAACACCAGCTCTTTCGCCAGGCTTGGAAAGTCGGGATCGAGCGCGATGGCTAGCGCGAGATTCGTCATCGGGCCACCTTCGTAAATCGTGACGTCGTGCGGATACTTTCGCACCATCCGCACCATGAAATGGGCCGCGTCTTCGTCCAGCGCTTTGGTCGAAGGCTGTGCCTTCGGGCATTTCACCGAGTTGATCGGCCGGATGATAGACGCGTGGAGTCCATGCTCCCAGCCATGCCACCGAGCCGTACTGCTCCTCCCACAACTCGGTCTCATCCTTACGGCGCACCAGCGGATACTCTGCCCCAGGCACAACAGGGATATCCGTTCGCCCGATGATCTCGAGCATTCGCAGAGTGTGTGCGACTTCCTCCTTCAGCCATGCGTCACCAGTGACCGCGGTGATGCCCAGCACCTGTGTCTCCGGCGATTGAATCAACAGCAGGATCGACTGCTGATCCGTTCCTCCGGGACCTGCAGCGTCCTGATCGATGATGATCTTGCGTTTTCCGGAGGACTGCTGACCGTATGCGGCGAGAGAAGACATGCACAAGAAAACTGCGAGGAGTGGCCGAACCAAGTTTGATATGCGATGAGTTTTCATGCGTGTTGATTACAAAGCTCAGCATTGTATTGCTTGGAGTAAATCATGCCAACTTTATAGTTACAGTTTTGTTGCCGTAGGTGGCTATGAAGGCTAGAATCCGCAGCTAAGGACGAGGCGTGATCGCGCCGAATCGATATTCCCCGTGTTCTTGCGTCCATACAACTCGAAGTTCTTTTTGTTCGGAAGCCGATGGCTGGCCACACTTCTTCTGGTCGCTGTGCTTCCGCTCTCGGCACAGGAAAAAGCGAAGCTGCCCTCGCTGCACGGCACGGTGCGCGACGCCCATGGAAGCCGTGTGGTAGGCGCGTCGGTCTCTTTGCACGGCAAGAACTCTACTGGGGATAAGTCGGCAGTCACTGACGCGGTCGGAAGCTACACATTCATCGGCCTTGCTGAAGGCGTTTACTCCTTATACGCAACAAAGAGTGGCTACGGCGACGCGGAACTGGCCTCGGTTTTTGTCGGCGCTCAGGAAACCAAAACCTTAGACATCGTGCTGTCTCCGCCCGCGGCCATGTCGCCACAATTCTTCGATCAGCCGCAATTCACCGTTTCCGGAGTCACCGATACCACCAGTCTCGGAGGTCACGGCTCCGACACGGTCGTCCGCACACGCGACTCGATCGCGAAGGACACAGCCCGGCTGAACAAATCCGAAATCAATTCCTCGGCGGTTTCGCCCGAGATTGAACGCTCGCTGCAAGCCGGCAATTACGCGCAGGCGCGAGACGATCTGCGCAACTTGCTTGCTCATCAGGACAAGCCTGAGCTCCACCACCTGCTCGCCGATGTCGACGAAAAACTCGGCAATTCTCTTGAAGCCGTTCACGAATATCAGCGCGCAGCCGAGATCGATCCGCGCGAGCCTTACATCTTCGACTGGGGTTCAGAATTGCTTTTGCATCATGCCCCCGAACCGGCTGAAGCGGTCTTCACTCGCGGCGCTAAGCTTTATCCCCAATCTGTGCGAATGCTGATAGGCCTCGGAGCAAGTTCCTTCGCTCGCGGCGGCGCCGATCAGGCGGTCCAGCAGATTTGCGCCGCTTCGGATCTCAACCCCAACGATCCCGCTCCATATCTTTTTCTGGGAAAAATGCTGCACGCCGAGAAGATTTCCTCAGACGAAGTCGTTCACCGTTTGCAGCATTTCGCCAAGCTTCAACCGCAGAACGCCGAGGCGCACTACTATTACGCGCTAGCTCTCTGGAAGCACCGCGATCCTCAGGACCATGCACGCGGCTTACAAGTTGAGTCCGAGTTGGCCGATGCGATTCGCCTCGATCCGGACTTCGCTGCAGCCGAACTTCAACTCGGAATTGTGCATGCCGATCAGGCCAATTACGCCGGCGCAATTCCACATTACGAGCGTGCCATTCAAATCGCTCCGCAGACGGAAGAGGCGCACTTCCGACTGGCCCAGGCCTACCGGCAAACGGGACAGCCTGAGAAAGCAAAAACGTGAACTACGCATATATGAACAGCTCTCCAAACAATCGGCGCAACAATTAGAGCAGGAGCGACACAAGATCCGGCAATTCGTCTACACCCTTCGCGACCAGCCGCCGTCTTCAGAAATTCTCATCCTTGAGATCGCGCACCGTACTGCGACTCCGGCCTTCGCCTGTGTTACACTTTGTAATTCATAATAAACAATTGAGTTGCGCCCAGGACGTCTGACCCATACATGCTTTTTTCCAAAGAATATGTGGGCTACTTGGCCCGCGAAGTCACTAAAAAGCTGATTGCAGGCAAGTTCATCGAGACCACCTCGGTCCCGGCCGTGAACGAGCGCGTGCATGCCGCTCTCGTCGACGAACTCTCCCTGGAAGACCGCATCAACGATGAAGTCCGCGTGATTCTCGAGGCCTATTCCGACGAGATGCAAAAGACCGGGGCCAATTATCAAGAGATGTTCCGCAAGGTGAAGAGCGAACTCGTTCGCAAATACAAGGCGGTGCTGTGAGACTCAGCCGCGACAAAGTGAACGTACTGGCCCGGGCCGTCGCCGACGTGCTCAAAGAGATGGACGAGGTCGAGTTCATCGAAGATCCCAACACGATCCGCCAGGAAACGCGCAAGATTCTGGAAGACCTTTTCAACCAGGAAGCCAAGATCGACGTCGCAGCCCGCCAGAAGATCGATACGCAGAAGCGAACTATCCTCGAAGGCTCGCAAGAGTGGGACATCCTCTACCGCAAGTATTACAACGAAGAGGTCAAGAAGCTCGGCGTTTAGCCATCCCACTCGCAACGCCGCTTTAATGAGGTAAACCGTTGTCGAGTTTCTCTCCCAACTTCAAGTCCATTTTGACCCATGCCGCGGCTGACGCTGGCTTCGATCTCTCCGGCATCGCTCCAGTCGACGACTCTCCCGAACTAAGACACTTTCCGGAATGGATTGCCGCTGGCAATGCTGGAGAGATGAAATACATGGAAGCGCGTAATGATCGAGGGAGAACTGAAGCGCGCCTCGCTCGCTCGCGTCGCGCCCTGGGCGAGAAGCGTGATCGTCTGTGCCATCAACTACAACACAGACCATCCATACTCAACCCAAGTCAAGGATCCTACCCGCGGATGGATCTCGCGCTATGCTTGGGGTCGGGAAGACTATCACGACGCTGTCCTGCGTCGCCTCAAGCAAGTCGAAGCAGTTCTTCAGCACGCCGCCGCCGATACGCATCCAGACCTGATCACTCGCAGCTACGTCGACACCGGCCCAATCGTCGAGCGCGTATTTGCCAAATATGCTGGCATCGGCTGGATCGGCAAGAACACCTGCATCATCAATCAGCAAAAAGGGTCGTGGTTGTTCCTCGGCGTCATTCTCACGTCGATCGAGTTGCCTCCCGACATGCCTGCACCAGACCGCTGCGGCAGCTGCACTCGGTGCATCGAAGCTTGCCCCACTGATGCCATACTCGCGCCCTACCAGCTCGACTCCAACCGCTGCATTTCCTATCTCACGATTGAAAAACGCGGCTCAATTCCCGAAGAGCTTCGCTCCGGAATGGGCCGTCAAGTTTTCGGTTGCGATATCTGTCAGGACGTCTGCCCTTGGAATCGCAAAGCTCCCATAACGGCGGCGCCCGAATTTGCGCCGCGTCCGGGACTCGTTAATCCCGCCCTCGATTGGCTCGCCGAAATATCCGCAGAACAATTCCGCGAAGCCTTCCGCGGATCACCCGTCCGGCGCGCAAAACGATCTGGCATTCGTCGTAACGCAGTAATCGCAATGGCCAACAGCAGGCACAGAGAGTTTGTTCCACATCCTCGAAAAGCTCGCCCATGACGAGGATGAAACCGTCGCCCAAGCCGCTCAATGGGCACTCCTTCAATTTCAACAAGATACCGCCGAACCTTCTGACAGCGCAGGGTTTGTAACGCCGAATAAATAATATATTCGCTGAATGTTCGCTCATTCTTCGCCCGAAGGTTCTGAACTTCCGTAACTGGTTTTCTTGCTTGGCAGCAACTAATCTTCCGCTAAAGGGTTCTCATTCAAGAGAGTTATCCTCAGGAGTTTGTCTGGAGTGACTATGTACTCGCGCCCTATCCGGTCCTTGTGGCGAGCCTTCGGCACGATCATCGTGCTGACCCTCGCCTGCTCCGCCTTGGCAAGCGCGTCCGCTACGTTGTTGCTCGAAGAGCCTTACGGCAAACTTGGATTTTTTACCGCGACCGGTCACGCTGCCGTGTATCTTTCCGGCGTGTGTGCCGAGACTCCGCTAGTCCTGCGGCCGTGCCAGCCCGGCGAAACCGGCATAGTCATCAGCCGCTATGACGGCATCAACGGCCATGACTGGGTCGCCATTCCTCTCCTCCCTTACCTCTACGCGGTCGAGCGTCCAGAAGAAATTCCGCTTTTTGCCGACGCGAAGACGACTGCTTTCCTGCGGGACCGCTATCGCCGCAAATATCTGGAAGAGATCGCGCCCGACGCGAAGAATGGTGGCGCTCCGGGTGGAAACTGGTACGAACTTGTTGGCTCCTCCTACGATCGCGCCATGTACGGATTTGAAATCGAGACCACGCCCGAGCAAGACGCGGCCCTCATCCGTAAACTGAACTCGTCGCCCAACGTTTCGCACTTTCATCTGGTTTCCGAAAACTGCGCGGATTTCGCCAAGAAGATCATCAACTTCTATTACCCAAAATCGCTGCACCGCAGTGTTATCGCTGACGTCGGCATCACCACCCCCAAGCAGATGGCGAAGATGCTGATCAAGTACAGCGCACATCATCCTGATCTCGAGTTCTCCCGCATCGTGATCTCGCAGGTTCCCGGCAGCATGCCGCGCAGTAGCTCCGTGCATGGCGTAGTCGATGCCTTCTTTACATCGAAAAAATACATTGTCCCCAGCGCTGTGGTGAGTCCGATCTTTGCTGGATGTGTTGCTGCCGTCTACGTCGGTACCGGCGCGGAACGCTTCGATCCCGCTCGCAACGCACTGGTCTTCGTGGTGGGGGATCAGCCGGAAACTCCTTTGAATCGCGAAGACTTGCGCGCGTATCAGCTGGAACTCAAGCATCTTCTCGAGGGCGCATATCCCGACAATGGACATAACGTCAGCCGGACGTGGGCGAGGCTGCAATCCAAAGCGCATCTGACGGTGGATGACGACGGCATGCCCGCTCTTCAAATGGTATTGGACGGGGAGCTCGTAGAACTCGGGATCACAGCGGGCAACGTGCTGAACGGAAACGCTCCGCCGGAACTGCTCCGTCAGTTGATCGAAGCGCGCCTGCAGTCGGAATTACACCGCTCGGCTCGCAGCATCAGCGAGACAGAAGTCGCTCGCGATTGGGAGCTGCTCCGAAAAACTATGGGTAGTGGCGAGACGTCGCAAACGGCCCGTGTCCTCATCCATATTGAAGCCGTCCGCGGCAACCGTCCCTAGTCCGCCTCTACTGCTCTTCGGCTTTACTGTTCCTGGGGTGGATGAGGCGGCATACCTGAACCAGGAACTGGCGGCTGGCCCGGAGGTTGATTTTGCTGCAACTGTAATTGCCGCTGCTGCATCTCCTGCAACATCTGCTGCGGCGTTTTCACCCCCGGGTTTTCCTGCTGCTGGTCCGCGTCAGCGCTATTTTGATCGTTGTTGTCATCCGGGGGGGCATTTTCTTCCGCAGCCGGGTCGACCTCACTCGCCTCTGGAAGTACTTCCTGCTGTTGCGGCGGCATGAGCGGCCGCAAGGCCGACTGCGGCGTCCCTTGCTCCTGCTCAGTGGGATTCGGATTCGGATTTGGCGCTACATCCTGCGGACCACTCTTCCCCACCAGAACGACCCGTGAGAGCCCGTTCTGATCGTCGGGCGATCCGAGCAGCACATAATTGAAGCGGGACCCGTTCAGCAATTCGGCCATGACTTCTCGCACGGGCCCAGGTCCAAGATGAGTGACCACCCGCTCCGGCGCCGACGGTACATCGATTTCCGCGCCTGTAAGCTTTTTCACTGCGCGAAGGATGTCCGACATGGTGGAGTTCGGCGCAACAATTGTCAGTTGATTGTTCTGAAAGCTGACCTGCGGCGGCACGGCCGCGATCGAATCCAATGGAATCTGCTGCACCGGCCCCGTTGGTCCCGATGGCAAGGGTGGCGGCGCCTTCTTGGATTTCTTGTGGCTCTGAGCGGTCGCCGAGCTGAAGCTCGCCAGGGACAGGACCACCGACAGCAGCAAGGCTTCACTCGCTTTCGTCCATCGAAATCTCGCGCTCATAACCACTCCTCTCACCTACTCATTCATTGGGGGGAAACTTCGACGAGGCGTCTTTACTTAATTTTAGCACCGCGAAGACTGCAAGCTGGAGGGAGTTTCCCGCTGGATAGAACGTTCCAAGTCTACGATCTTGCGACCTTTAGATGCCAAACACGGAAAGGTGATGAACCTAGGTGCGAAATGATTGCAGTCAACCATTTCCGGCAACTCAAAATCTTATGCTAGGTACGCTGGCTGGGCGTAAGCTTATGCTGAAGCGTGCAAGTCGCTGGAAGTAAAGGCAGAACCCAATGAATTTTACTCCGCTCCGCAGCCCTGTCGCTGTTTTGTTCAGTGCTGCCCTTCTGTTTTCATTTTCTGCAACGCTAGTTCGGGCCCAGACCTGCCAGACATCGTCGGATATGGACGCCGCTACCCGTACTGCGCTCACGAACACTGGCCAGCGTTATTTTGATATGGCGGCAAAGGACGATGCCGCGTCGTTGAAACAGAATGCTATTCCCAGTCTCGCCTCTGACTTCGGAGGCATTGAGAACTTACTCAAGGAGCGTCAACCTGATCTCTCCGGAGCTCAGGCAATCGTCAAGAGTGTATTTGTGCTCGATAACGCGCAGGGCGCTCCCAATACCCGCGCCGAATTCTACTGCGGCGTGTTCGGGAAAAATGGCCAGACCGCGACCAGCTCCGCCTTTTATCTCGACAATCTTCCGCCCGCCAAATATGCGGTTGCGCTGATCGATGCAACTTCAGCAAAAGGGCGCATCATGTTTTCGGAAGTGCTGCAGCAGATGGGCAACGACTGGAAACTTGGCGGTCTCTATATCAAACCCGCCCAGATTAGCGGACACGACAGCGATTGGTTCCTGAATCAGGCGCGCCAATACAAGAGCAAAGGTCAAATGCATAACGCCTGGTTCTTCTATCTCGAGGCGCGGAACCTGATTTCTCCACTGCCCTTCATGAGTACACTGGCTACCGACAAGCTCTACGACGAATCGCAAAGCCTGCAGCCCGCCGACTTGCCCGGAGGAGGCAAGACAGCGGATCTGCCCGCCGGAACTACGACCTACAAGCTGACCTCGGTCTTCCCGGAAGCCGTGGGAAACGATCTCGATCTCATCGTGCGCTATCAATCAGCCAATGTCGCGAACACCACCCAGGCCTATCAGGACAACGTGAACGTGATTAAAGCTCTGGTCGCGAAATATCCGGAGGTGCGTGAGGCCTTTGCCTCGGTTGTCGCCCGCGCCGTTGACGCTAGCGGCCGCGATTACGGCACCTTGCTGGCGATGAAAGACATCAAGTAAATCGAACTCGCTCGCCACTTGTGCGACGCAAATAAAACAGGCCACCCGCAAGGGTGGCCTTTGATGTCTCCAGATACTCGAAGCTACGGCGCCACACCGGCAGGCGATTGCGGTGCTGCCCCTGCCGTGGTCGCGGCGGCGGCTTCGTTCAAGATCCGGTGATGGATGGTGAACAGCGCCAGCTCTAACCGGTCTGACACTCCGATCTTGTCATAGACGTTGCGCAGGTAATTTTTGATGACTTGCTCGGTCGTGCCCAGCTGGGAGGCGATTTCTTTGTTCTTGTATCCTTGTACGATCAGCGCGACGATGCGCAGCTCTTTCGCCGTGAGGCGATCGCGCACACGCAGTCCGACCATATCGTTTTCGGTGAGCTCGCTGGGGACGGCGACATCCTGCACCCAGGTTTCGCCGCGCGCCACTTTGCGGACGCAATCCACCAGCGCAGCGCTGGTGACGTTGCGATAGACCACGCCGTGAGCGCCATTCGTCATGTGCTTCTGTGCGCTCTCACCGGTGTCAGCAAGGACGATGACACGCGTCTTCGCTTTGTTCGCGGCCTGCACAATGGCGGCGAAATCGTTGTGAAAACCTGCGGCCACGACCAGCACGGCGGCTCGGAACTTGTCGAGCGCCATAAACATCTGTTCAGGCGTTTGGGCCTGGGCCACGATGCGCATCTCATCTTCGACTGCGAGTACTTTGGCGATGCCCGCCCGGAAGATCGCCTGGTTATCGGCCAGAATCAGTTTGAGCATGTTATCAACGCTCCCAAGTAAGTCCGGTGCAAAAGTTATGAGTTCCTGACGAACTCGTAGGAGTCAATCACGCACGCCACGCCGCGTCCTTCGCCGCCTTCGCCCGTTTCGTCGGCGCGGACCACACGGCCTTTGCATTGAATGGTGACGTTTTCCTGACCGCCCGTCATTTCCGGCGGCAGCGTGATTTCGAATTCCACAGGCGAACCGATCTCCATGGAAGCGTCGGCGCGAATATATACGCCCGCCGCACTGAGATTACCGGTTACGCCAGCAGCATCCGAGCCGGTATCGCCTTTGTGAATCTTGATCGGCAATTCCAGCGGAAATCTTTTTCCGGTCCGTGCTTCTTCCCCCACGGTACCTCCTCTATGTTGACCTGTCGGTTTGTCGTCGGTGAGTGAGGCCAACGTCGTCAAACGAAGCTCCTAGCAGGCTGGGGCCCGCTTTTATGCTCACGGGCGGTTATATCACGGAAAGTTACCTGTGTAAAAGCCTGATAACCCGTTAGTTAACGGTAGCAACTAGGTTCCCCCTTTCACCGGATGGCGGAATGAGCCCTCTCCGGCTACGGTTGACAGAGCTTCACCACCATCCTCGAAGCTGCGTGATAGTGTTTTAGCCAGGCAGTCTTGGAAAGAAGGAACTGATCCTATGTCGTGTTTATCGCGAATCGGCAGATATGTACGGAGTGCGTTCCTGGCGATGATTACGGTGCTTTTAGTGTTCGCTCCATCGCTTCTGGGGCAGACGTCGAATCCGCAAACCGCAAGCCAGCAAGCGTCAAACCAGCAGGCGGGGGCGCAGTCTTCTTCGCCGAAAACTCAGATCGCGAAGCCAATGCCGCCTCCTGTGGAGTCGAAGGTTGGCGAAGCACCGGGCGTCTTGGTGCAGTTAAATTCGGCGCTCGAAGGATTGGCCGCCAAGGTCTCTCCGGCAGTGGTGCAAATTATTGTTACCGGATTTGGCCCGCGTTCACGAGGAAAACCGTTCGCAAACCGCTCTGATCGTCCGGCAGCATGCCGTGGGGTCGGGAGTGATCGTCGATCCCAACGGCTACATCATGACCAATGCGCACGTGGTCGAAGGAGCGCAGCAGATTCGCGTCGCACTGCCTCTGCCTGCCGGCGATTCCGCCGGATTGGTGCCTGTGGGCAAGCGCCGCATCGTCGAAGCGCGCCTGATCGGTCAGCATAAAGAGAGTGACCTAGCGCTACTCAAGATCGATGAAACTGGTCTGCCCACGCTCCCCCTTGTGAGTCAGGAGAGGCCACATGTGGGGCAACTCGTCTTTGCCATTGGCAGTCCTGAGGGCCTGCAGAATTCCGTCACCATGGGTGTTGTCAGCGCGCTGGCACGCCAGCCCGACGCCACCAAGCCGCTGACTTACATTCAGACGGATGCCCCAATTAATCCCGGGAATAGCGGAGGGCCACTGGTCGACATGAACGGCTCTGTGATCGGCATCAATACCTTTATTTTGTCCGAGGGCGGAGGCAGCGAAGGCTTGGGGTTCGCGATCCCGGCGCGCGTCGTCGAGTTTGTGTATCAAAGCCTGCGCAAGCATGGTCATGTGCATCGCGTCGAGATTGGAGCGGGCGCACAAGATATTACGCCCACGCTCGCCGAAGGCCTGAAGCTTCCGCAGCACTGGGGGGTGGTTGTGGTCGACGTTACGCCGGATGGTCCGGCGGCTTCGGCCGGGCTGAAGATTCAGGACATCATTCTGAGCGCCGACGATCGCCGCATCGAAACCCTGCCGTCCCTTACTTCGGCGCTCTATCTTCACCGCCTCGACAAACTGGTGAAGCTTGACATCCAGCGCGGAACAGAGAAGAAGACGATTTACATTCCGGCCATTGAGCACCGCGATCAGATGGACCAACTGCTCGATGCGGTGAATCCGGAGAAGAGCCTGGTCCCCAAGCTGGGAGTGCTGGCCATCGACATCCCGGAAGAAGCGGGCGCAAAGCTGCGCTCCGAATTGCGTATTCCTTCGGGCGTGATCGTTGTGGGACGAGCTGCGGACTTGATAACCCCCGATACCGGCCTGCAGGCTGGAGACGTGATTCACCAGCTCAATACGACTGCGATTGATTCGATGGCCACATTGCGGAACACGCTTGATCGATTAAAAACAGGAGATCCTGTGGTGCTTCAGGTCGAGCGCGATGGCGGCCTGTCGTATGTAGGGTTTGAGATGGAATAAGGAATGACGCTGCCAGTCGGGGTCGAAATTACCTTGCAACAAAATATTAGCTAATTTACAATTAGCTAAGCTAACATTGGATTAGCTAACATGAAAACGGTAAAAATCCACGAAGCTAAGACCAACCTCTCTCGCTTGATCGAGAAGGCTTGCCGGGGCGAGGAGATCATCATCGCTCGTGGCAATGATCCGGTCGTTCGTCTGGTTCCTATTGGCGGAGCCAGAGGCCGACGAAAGCTCGGGATATTGAAAGGCAAGCTTGTAGTCGGGCCGGAGTTCTTCGAACCACTTCCGCCGGAAGAGTTGGATCGATGGGAATGAGTGATGCGCTTCCTACTCGACACGCACACACTTCTCTGGTCCTTCAACAATGACCCGTCGCTTAGTTCACGGGCGCGACGAGTCATCGAAGACGGCAGCAATGAAATTCTCGTAAGCGCTGCGTCCGCCTGGGAGATCGCCACCAAGGTTCGCCTGGGCAAGTTGCCGACAGGAGAGGACTTGATCAGCAACCTGGATCAGTTTCTGGCGCGCTTGGGATTTGAAGGCTTGCCAATTTCGCTGGCCCATGCCGCTCGGGCGGGGATGCTAAGGGGAGAACATCGCGATCCGTTCGATCGAATGTTGATCTCCCAGGCGCAGAGCGAGAATCTACCGATTATCAGTAATGACCGGATATTCGACGTGTACTACGTGCAGCGTATCTGGTAAGCAGTGTAGCCAAGCTGCGCACTACATCTGCTCGGTACTACTTTGCTCCGACACTCATCGACGACGCCTTGGGTTTTGATGCACCCTCGATCGCAGGCTGCAGTGCGGAAACGGTGGCTTCGATCACCCGGAGATCATCATCTGTGAACGCGTCCTGCCTCGACCGATAAAGTGCCAGTACGGCGATGACTCTCGATCCCGTCTCAATCGGTACCGCCAGCGCCGAACGGAGCGTGCTGTATTTCGTTGGGTCGTTCAGATATCCGGGCTCGACCGAGGGATTGCCGTTGAGGATCGACCTGTGGTTCTGCGCCACCCATCCCGACAGGCCTTCTCCCAGCGGAATTCTCAAAGATGAAAAGAGGCGAAAATTTTCCCCGCTGACGAATTGCGGACTCAACACGTCACCTTGCAGAGCGTATACCGCCATCGAATCCGATGGCACTAATCGCTTCAGCCGGATCGACAAAAGCGCGAATACATCTTCCTGCAGCAGCGAAGCGGCTGCACTTTGCTTGAATGCGGCGATCTCAGCGGCTGCTTGCCTGGCGAGCGCCATGCGCGTGGCTGCGTCCGTAGCTGGCGCGTCCGGGAAGTGCTGTTGTTCCGATTCAGCAAATCCCGCGTCCGGCGCCGCTCCCCGCTTGACCTTAATGTCCGTCGATAGTTTCGGCGGAGCCTGCATCGGCTGCTCGGTCGCAAGCTTCTCAAGTTCGATGTAGCGCCGTTGCAGAATTGCGACCACCCTGGGATCAAAGCTTGATCCCGCCTCGGACGCCACTTTCGCCATCGCCTCATCGAGCGGCAGCGCCTTGCGGTATTGCCGGTCCGAGGCCAGCGCGTCAAGGCAATCGACCGCCGTCAGAATACGCGCTCCGATTGGGATCTCTTCTCCTGCCAGTCCCAATGGATATCCACTGCCGTCCCATTTTTCGTGATGCGCTCGCACAATCGGCACTACCGGGTAAGGGAAGTCCACTTGCTCCAGAATCTCGGCGCCCACGATAGGGTGAATCTTCATCTTTTCGAATTCTTCCGGCGTGAGTTTGCCTGGCTTCGAGATGATGTGTTCCGGCACCGCCAGCTTTCCGATGTCGTGGAGCACCGAAGCGGCCTGCAGCGCCTCTTTCTCGTCCGCGCTCAGGTCGAGTTCGTCCGCCAATTCCATTGCGTAGACACGCACGCGCTGCAAGTGTTCACCGGTGGTTTCGTCTTTGGCTTCGATCGCGAGCGCGAGAGCTTCAATCGTGCGCAAATGCAATCTAGAGACTTGTTCGGCGTGAACCTTTTCGGTCTCCAGCTTGCCGAGATACAGCCGGTACGAGCGGTACATCAGGTAAATCGGCGGCAAGACCAGCAGCGAGGATTGCCATCCGATGTGACCGTTCAGGAAATGAACCAGTCCAGCCGCGGCTGCGCCGACCATGTAGTACGGGATCAGCCAGAGATGGTTTTCGGTCCAGACTTTGGCGATGCGCTTATCTTCCGTAAGCCCGATGATCGTCGACATCGCAGCTGTGTTGCATCCGAAGTGCGTCACCGCAGCCACGAGGAGCGCAAGCGGACCCGGAGCATGAAGCACATGAATCACAACGAACTTGTATGCTCCGTACGCGAGCGCACTCGATAAGGTCAACTGCGACCAGTTGAAGACGAAGTGCACCAGCTTGACCTGTTGCTTCCGCGTGCCCAAGAACGCTTGACCGAGTGTGCAGGCCAGGACAATCAGCAGCGTCTCGGGCAGGCCCAGTTCCAGAATGCCGAGCAGCGTAAACAGGAAGTTCACCGAGAGCGTTGCATCAATGCCCGGGAGCGTGACCTTGAGGGATGAAACCAGCACCGCAACAATCAGGTAGCAGACGAACTTGATCGGATCGCTCGATTGCCAGTGCGAGAAGGCCAGCGCGTAGCAGGCACTCCCGGCGAGAGCCATACCGGCGATGAATGCCCGCGCACCAATGGAACGAACCCACGACATAAGTGCTTAAATTTTCAACGAATTGCCGCGGTAAGTCCGCCCAAAAAGGAGGCTGGCGATTACCATGGTTTTTCTTGATAATCAATCACTTACCTCAATTTCGAACGGCCACGAGCAACGAAAAGAGCCCCTTCCGTGTGACAAGTTGTCCCACGGCCCGGCATGTGGGACAAAGTGCCCGTTGTGTTCCGCAACATCTCCCCTTAAGTGATTGATAAGTAAGGGTAATGGGAGTCACTCTTTGGGCCGAGACCTGCACACATAGAAGTCACTTGGGGCACGGTTACGCGCCTGTGGGGCGCCATAAGTGGGGGGATATGAAGAAGATTCTAGTTCTATTACTGCTGGCCACGGTGACGACGGCCTATGCAGACGATTCCAAGTTGTCGCCCGAACTGCGCGGCAATCAGTCAACTCAGCAGGTGCAGGTTATCGTGCAGTACGCCCCAGGGACACAGGTCAATTGCAACGGCCTGCTGGGATTGGTGGACTGCCTTGTAAATGACATTGTGAAGTTGGGTGGCACGATCCTGGCACCGTTGCCCATCGTGAATGGAGTCGTCGCTCTGCTGGACGGTCCCGGGATCTTGAATCTCTCGAACCAGAGCAATGTTGTATACATCAGTTCGGACAGAAGGCTGACGCCGACGCTTAGCAACGCCGCCCCTGCCGTGAACGCGTTTGCGGCATGGCAGTCTGGATACACCGGAGCGGGAATTGGTGTTGCGTTGATCGACAGCGGAGTCGACAGTCATCCGGACTTGAATGGCGGTTTTCTAGGACTGTCGCGGGTGGTCTGGAGCCAGAGCTTTGTTTCGGGGAACGCGAGTGCGAACGATCAGTTCGGGCACGGCACGCATGTCGCCGGCCTGATCGCAGGTAACGGTGCGAGTTCGACGGGTCCGCAATATTCGCGCAACTTTAAGGGCATTGCGCCGCAGGCGGACATCATCAACCTGCGCGTGCTGGACCAGAACGGTGCGGGCACTGATAGCGCGGCGATCGCAGCCATCAATCAAGCCATCGCGTTGAAGCCATACTTCAATATCCGCGTGATCAACCTGTCGCTGGGACGTCCGGTATACGAAACCTACAAGCTCGATCCGCTCTGCCAGGCGGTCGAAGCCGCGTGGAAGAGCGGCATCGTGGTAGTAGTCGCCGCCGGCAACAACGGCCGCTATCAGCCGACCAGCGGTTACGGCACGGTCACCTCGCCGGGCAACGATCCTTATGTAATTACTGTGGGCGCGATGAAGACGATGGGAACGCCCACCCGCCTCGACGACGAGATGGCCAGCTACAGTTCAAAGGGTCCGACCGCGATTGATGCGATTGCCAAGCCCGACATTGTCGCACCCGGCAATCTGCTCGTGTCTCTCGAGGCTCCGGGCTCGACGCTGTACAACAGCTATCCGGCCAATCGCGTGCCTTACAGCTTTTACGTTAACGGAGGCAGCGGTGCTCCGTCGGCGAGTTACTTCACGCTGAGCGGCACGAGCATGGCGACTGGCGTAGTGAGCGGAGTTGTGGCTGATCTGTTGCAGAAGAGTCCGAACCTCAAGCCCGATCAAGTCAAAGCCCGGCTGATGAAGACCGCCTGGAAGGCGCTGCCCGCCTATAGCAGCACAACCGATCCAACCACCGGCATCACCTATGTCGACCAGGACGACGTTTTCACTGTCGGCGCGGGTTACGTCGATGTCGAGGCGGCGCTGAACAATACCGATCTAGCGAGGGGTACAGCGATGTCTCCAGTGGCATCGTACAATTCCAGCAATGGCTACGTTTACCTCAGCGACAGCTCGACCGCCGTTTGGAATACCTCACCAGCATGGTCAAATCCTCTTGTGTGGGGATCCACGCAGTTCCTGGTTGGCGCTCCCGCCTCGGCCATGCCGGGCAGTCCACTCTGGGGGAGTAATGACTCCGTCTGGGGATCGAACGTCATGTGGGGCTCAAACGTCATGTGGGGTAGCAACGTGATGTGGGGCAGCAATGTCATGTGGGGCTCGAATGTGATGTGGGGCAGCAACTTCTCCGGCGGAGAACAGTAGACTCACTCAACCTTATCCAAACGAACAGGCCGCGATGCTCTCGCGGCCTGTTTTCTTTGTGATGGAGAAAACAAAATGTGCGGCACCTTGCTCTCCCCAGAATCCAACCAGCAAGGAGGTTGGTTCATGCAACGCTTTGACTATGGGAAAGTAGCACCGGGCGCTTATCGCGCCATGGCAGGGTTGGAACACTATTTTCATGAATCTGGTCTCGAAGAATCCTTACTCCATCTCATCAAGCTCCGAGCTTCGCAGATCAAACCGCGCTTATGGCCGGTCGTGGTGCAGTTTCGTCGTTGAGACTCTTTTACACGTGTCATCCTGAGCGCGGCGATAGCCGGGCGAGGGACCGTACGTCGGTGGATGGCCGTGACGTGATCGCAAGGAACGTCTGCTCTGCATGCAGTGCTGGCCCTTGCCACCGCCGTGGAACGATTTCGCCGCGTATGGTCCCTCGGCGAGCTATGCGCTCGCCTCAGGATGACATCCTCTCGGCATTACAGAAGATTCAAACTGCACCACTACCTTATGGCCGATGAGCGCTTGCTGGTCTTTCAGGGAAACGAAAAGCGGAAGCCGGCAAGCGGAAGCCCGAAGCCGGGGTTTATTGTTGCGGTGCGAAGTATCCTCTGCGAGCGCGAACCTGCAGGTCTTTCTTCAGCGAAGAGATTTGAATGGAGCGGTAGCGTCCGTCCGGATCGAAGTCAGCCGGCTTATAGGAGACGACGTACTGGCTGCGCAACTCGTCTTCGATGGCTGCGAACGAGCGCGTAATGTCCTTCATCTTGAAAGGAAAGAAAACGCGTCCGCCAGTTGCATCCGCAAGCTGCTCAAGGACTTTGTCGCCACGCATCACCAACCCGCTATCGTCGGTCGAGATGGCATAAATGATCACTTCGGCGCGCTGTGCCATTTCAATCGCCTGGGCTTTGGAGACTTCGCTCTGATTGTCTTCTCCATCGCTGACGATGATGATGGCTTTCCGCACCGGGTGATCGCTCTTATCCTTCAGTAGCTTTTCTTTGCAGGCGCGATAGACCGCGTCATAGAGCGCCGTTCCGCCGCCATCATGCAAACGATGAATTCCGGACGAGAGCAACGAGACGTTGTCGGTAAAGTCCTGCGCGAGCTGAGTATGACTGTTGAAGCCCAGCACGAATGCCTTGTCGAATCCGGCGCGCACCGCATGCTGCAGGAAACTGGTCGCGGCTTGTTGTTCGAAAGCAAAGCGGCTACCGACCGATCCGCTCACATCGATCAGCAGGCCTAGGTGCAGCGGCAGGTCAGTTTCGCGGCGGAAATTCAAGATCGCTTGCGGCGGCTTGTGATCGTCAAGAATGTTGAAATCGGTCTGATTCAGATCGCGTACGAACTTACCGTGCTTGTCGGTGGCGATAAAAAGGACGTTCACCTCATTCACGCGCGCGTGAAGA
The DNA here is from genome assembly GCA_963823085.1 of Terriglobia bacterium. Taxonomy (GTDB): domain Bacteria; phylum Acidobacteriota; class Terriglobia; order Terriglobales; family Acidobacteriaceae; genus Sulfotelmatobacter. Next base: position 36,368 of record CAWGKF010000008.1, read on the forward strand.
GTGATCAGCGATCCTTGGTCGGACCCGCTGTCAGGAAGTTCTCCGGCAGAAGCGCTATAAGTCGGTGAGCCCGAAACGTAGTCGGACTGGGCTTGCAACTGGCTGCCACCAAGAAAGGTTGCCGCCGAAAGTGTTAAAACCCCGAAAATCCGCTTCGTGTACTTCATGCTCAGGGAATCCAAATTTTTCACTATAAACCGCTTATCCACACGCTCCCACTCTATTCGATGCACGCTGAAGGCCGAAATCGGGAGCATGCTGCAGACCGTTCTGATTGACTGTAGGGGCTTCGGAAAGCAGGTGCCAAGTTACAAAAGGAGCACACGTTTGGTCATGGCACAAGACGTGCAATCTAAAAGACTTGCGCCAAGGCTGATGACGCATCGCCCAGCTGATCCGCGTTTGCTACTCGAATTCGCGGTTTAAGATAGTTAACATCAGTTTTACGCGTTTATTCCGTACATTTTTTTCGGAGGGATGGATGAAGAGGCTCATCGTGTGTCTGGCAGTGGCGCTTATCTCGAGCATGACGGCATTTGCGGCCAATGATGTTCATGAGGCCGATCGTGTGAAGGATGCTGGCGAGGTGATGAAAGAAATTTTGAATATCCCCGACGACATTCCGCAGGATTTGTTGGACAAGGCGGAGTGCATCGTCGTGCTGCCTTCGGTCAAGAAGGGAGCGTTCGGCATCGGAGGCAGCTATGGCCGCGGGGTGATGGTGTGCCGCAGCGGGCAGCACTATAAGGGCAAGTGGGGAGCTCCGGCGCTTTACGCATTGGAAGGTGTGAGCATCGGCTTTCAGCTCGGAGGGCAGGCGACCGACTTCGTGTTGCTGGTAATGAACCCCAAGGGCGCGCAGTCGCTGCTTTACAGCAAAGTCAAGCTTGGCGCGGATGCCTCCGCTGCCGCTGGCCCGAAGGGCAGAACGGCGGAAGGCGCGACCGATATTGTGATGAGTGCCGAGATACTCTCCTATTCGCGCAATAAAGGTCTTTTCGCAGGAGTCTCGCTGGAAGGCTCTACGTTGCGCTCCGATGGCAGCGCCAATGAGAAACTCTATGGCCGCAAGCTCAGCGCGAAAGAGATCATTCGCGAAGGCAAGGTTGGCATTCCACCATCCGCGCAGGAGTTGGTTTCTCTCCTCGATAAGAAGTCTCCGGTAAACAAGTCGGATCCGAAGTCGCTGGAGTAGATTTTCCCCTGTGTTCCTCCGTGCTCTCTGTGGTCAGAGGTTTTGACTGCAGAGGGCACGTGTTTTTCGCACGATCCCGTTTCTGTATCATCCAAACATGTCAGCCAAACGAAGCACCGAGCCTGTCCGCTGCGCCTGGGCGAATAATGAGTTGTCGATCCGCTATCACGACGAGGAATGGGGCTTTCCAGTGCATGAAGACCACACATTCTTCGAATTCCTCATTCTCGAAGGCGCGCAGGCCGGGCTAAGTTGGAACACGATCCTCAACAAGCGCGAGAACTATCGCCGCGCTTTTGACCGCTTCGATCCAAAGCGCGTCGCGCGATACGACCAAAGCAAGGTCGCGAAACTGCTGGCTGATCCCGGAATCGTCCGCAACAAACTCAAGGTTGCGTCCGCGGTCGAAAACGCGAAAGCATTTCTACGCGTGCAAGAGGAATTCGGTAGCTTTGACTGCTATATCTGGCAATTTGTCGGAGGTAAGTCGCGCGTGAATAAATGGCGCTCTCTGCGGCAGCTACCAGCGCGGACACCTGAGTCGGATGCCATGAGCAAAGATCTGCAGCGCCGCGGATTCAAGTTCGTCGGATCAACGATCTGCTATGCGTTTATGCAGGCCACTGGGCTGGTGAACGATCACGTCATCACTTGTTTCCGCCACAAAGCATCGAGCCGGGCGCGCTAGCCCTTGTACAATACCCGCGTGCCGAGCGCTGCCCACAACTCCGCCCAGACGATTGCCAAGGCCTCGCTTTTCTCGGGTCTCACCGAGCGCGAGTTAGCGTTTCTGCTCGAACGCGTGGTTTCCCGCAAATATTCCCAGGGAGAAACTGTGTTCCACGAAGGCGAGCCGTGCGTGGGACTCTTTGTTGTCGAGTCGGGAAGCATTCGGATTTACAAAAGCTCGGCCGGGGGCCGGGAACAGGTTCTGAGCATTGAAGGCCCTGGCGGATCGGTTGCCGAGTTACCGGTGTTTGATGGCGGAAACTATCCGGCGTCGGCCGTTGCCATCGAAGAAACGGGACTTTTGTTCGTCAGCAAACAGGATATTCATGGACTCTGCCTGGCCCATCCGGAGGTCGCTCTCAAATTTTTGCGTGTGGTCGGAGGGCGCCTGCGCCGCCTGATCGGCATCATTGAGGAATTATCCTTCACCACCGTTCGCCATCGGCTCAGTGCGTACCTGGTACGCCTCGCACATAAGGAAGGCAAGAAGGTCCCGCAAGGTGTGGAAGTAATGCTGCCCGCAAACAATCAAGAGGTCGCGGCGCAGATCGGAACGGTGCGCGAACTGGTCTCGCGCACCTTGTCTCGGCTGCAGGCAGAGGGCTTCGTCAGTATCGACGGACGCTCTCTTGTGATCCACGACATGAAAGCTCTCGAGTCCGATTTGTCCGCCGCTGGATAGTCTGCTCTTCTTCCACGATTTGTCGCTCCGAACCGGCGAATACCCTGGGCAATCTGCTTTATCCTCGCCCGGCTGTGACAAAAGTCATCGGCAAGCAATTCGCACTCCTCTAGCCTGAGCATGACGACGCCCGAGAGGCGTCGAGGAGGATGGGATGAGCGCGATTGCAGAAAAGACTGTGCGTGAACTAGCTATGGAAAGTTCCACCGCGACACGAGTGTTTGAAAAACTGGGGATCGATTATTGCTGCGGCGGCGACAAGCCGCTTGGGGAAGCGTGCCAATCCGCGAATCTTTCTCTGGAACTGGTTCAACGAGAATTGGACAGCGCTATACAAGAATCGCAGCCGGCCGGGAACCGCGATTGGCAGCGCGAACCGTTGTCCGAATTGATTGCCCACATCTCCGCCACCCATCACAAGTTCGTGCGCTCGGAGATTGCGCGTCTCGACCCTCTGTTCGAAAAGGTATGCCGGGTTCATGGCAAGAACCATCCCGAACTGCTTCATATTCAGGCGGTTTTCCGCGGACTTGGGCAGGAACTGACTTCCCACCTCATGAAGGAAGAGATGGTGCTCTTTCCATACATCGTGCGGATGGAAGAGGCCGTGATTCAGGGAGAGCCGGCGTTGCCTGCACCCTTCGGGTCGGTCGCTAATCCCGTTGCGATGATGGAACACGAGCACGACTCGGCGGGCGACGCGTTGCGCGCCATGCGCGCGGCTAGCAAAGGATACGCGGCTCCCGATCGAGCGTGCACGAGCTACCTGGCGCTCTACCGGGCTCTGGCAGAATTCGAAGCCGACCTGCACCAGCATATTCATCTGGAAAACAACATCCTGTTCCCACGCGCGATCGCGATGGAAAAGAAGAGCTAGAGCTCCATCAGTTCTTCATTTGTCCCCTGATATGTCGTAGTTCGACGTACCAGCGAGTCACATCATCGGGAAGGTGGTAATCGTGTCCTATAAGAAATTGTGGATTGCCTTAGCAATAGTGTTGGCTGTCTCCTTCGCGGTCTTGGGAGGAGTGGGCATTAAGGTTCTGAAGAGTGCGCCACCGATTCCGTCGCAAGTTGTGACCAGCGACGGGCAAGTCTTGTTCGATGGCAATACGATCCAGAATGGGCAAGGAGTTTGGCAGTCAATTGGTGGTCAGGAAGTAGGCACGATCTGGGGGCACGGAGCCTACGTCGCGCCGGACTGGACCGCGGATTGGCTGCATCGCGAATCGGTGTTCATCCTTGACCGCTGGGCGAGACAGACCGGCGCCAACGACTACGCCTCGCTCGGCGTGGAGCATCAGGCGGCGCTGCAGGCCCGCTTGCGGCGCGTGATTCGGCAAAATACCTACGATGCTCAGACCGGCCGGATTACTGTCGATCCGGTGCGCGCAGAGGCATTCGACTACTTGGTTCGCTATTACTCGGATGTATTCAGCCGCGGGCGCAATGAATATGCGATCCAGGCTGGAGCGATGAGCGATCCCGCAAAACTACGGGAGATGAGTGCCTTTTTCTGGTGGACGGCGTGGGCCGCGTCTACAAATCGCCCCGGCACCGACGTTACCTACACGCAGAACTGGCCGCATGAGCCTTTGATCGGAAACGAGCCCACTGGAGGTGCCATCGTCTGGAGCGTCGTCAGCTTTGTTCTACTTCTCGCGGGCGTGGGAGGCATGGTTTGGTATTTCGCTTCGCAGCCGCGCACTGTGGAACAGGAGCTTCTGCCCACCAGTGATCCACTGCTCGGGCTCAAGCCGAGTCCATCGCAGCGAGCGACCGTGAAGTATTTCTTCGTGGTCGCCGCGCTGTGGGTCGTGCAGGTAGCGCTCGGGGCCATCACGGCTCATTATGGAGTGGAAGGATCCGGTTTCTACGGCATCCCGCTCGATCGCTGGCTTCCCTATAGCGTGACGCGTACATGGCACCTGCAGATTGGCATCTTCTGGATTGCCACTTCGTGGCTGGCCACCGGTCTTTACGTCGCGCCTGCGGTCAGCGGCTACGAGCCCAAGGGCCAGCGGCTCGGGGTGAATGCGCTCTTCGGAGCTCTGCTTCTGGTGGTGGTCGGATCGCTGGCTGGCGAGTGGCTCAGCATTGAGCATCGTCTCGGGAATAACTGGTTCTGGTTCGGCACACAGGGTTATGAATATGTCGACCTTGGCCGCTTCTGGCAAATCCTGCTGTTTGTGGGATTGGTCTTCTGGCTGTGGCTTATGTGGCGTGCCCTCAGGCCAGCACTCGCAAAGCGTGACCAGAGCTATTCGCTGCTGATGATGTTCCTGATTTCCAGTATTGCGATCCCGTTGTTTTACGCAGCCGGACTGATGTACGGCCAGCGCAGCAACCTGGTGACCGCCGAATACTGGCGTTGGTGGGTGGTGCATCTGTGGGTCGAGGGCTTCTTTGAAGTGTTTGCCACGGTCGTGATCGCCTTCCTATTAACACGGCTGAAACTGCTCTCAGTGTTGACTGCCACTCGCGCTGTTCTGTTCTCGACGATCGTGTTTCTGTCGGGCGGCATCATCGGGACTTTCCACCATCTCTACTTCGCTGGGACGCCCAATATTGTGCTCGGTCTCGGTGCGGTGTTCAGCGCGATGGAGGTCGTGCCTCTGGTCCTGATCGGCTTCGAGGCTTGGGAAAACATTCGGCTGGCACGCTCTCGCGAGCAACACATTTGGGTTGCCGCTTATAAGTGGCCGATCTACTTCTTCGTGGCCGTCGCATTCTGGAACTTCGTGGGAGCGGGATTGTTCGGCTTCCTGATCAATCCACCCATCGCTTTGTATTACATGCAGGGGCTGAACACGACTCCAGTGCATGGGCACACCGCACTGTTTGGCGTTTACGGCATGCTCGGGCTGGGGCTCATGCTCTTCTGCTTGCGCGCTCTGCGTCCGGGACGGGCGTGGAAGAATTGGCCCCTCTGGTTTTCATTTTGGGCGATCAACGTTGGGCTGGCGCTGATGGTCTTGCTCAGCATGCTTCCCATCGGACTGATGCAGGCATGGGCTTCGGTGGAATACGGAACCTGGTACGCGCGTTCCGCCGAATTTCTGCACTCGGGCGGCATGAACCAGTTGCGATGGATGCGCATGATTGGAGACTCGATCTTTGCACTGGGCGCGCTTGTGCTCGGCTGGTTCGTCCTTGGATTAGTCACTGGCCACTCGTATGAGAAGCAGGGATATGTGGCTGAGGGAGAGTGGCAAGTGCGTCCTGAAGAAATCGCGACGCGCTGAATTTGCCAGAGCGCTGTGGCTCAGGCCAGCCTGCTTATGGTCTGGCCTTTATTTTTTATCTTTATCTTTCAACCAGAGCGCTGGCCGTCAGGTACACGGCTATTAATCCCAACAGCAGTACCGCACCTTCCACGCGCGTCGACCAGACGTGCAGCGCATCGAACTGTATCCGCAAAGGATCCGTCAGGGGCACGGCCGCGAAGTCGCCGACCGAAGCACGAAGCGAATCCATGCGCGGGATAATCCAGAACTGCGAAACCAGCGTCAGCGCGAGCATCACGCATATGAGAATGTGACGCACGGCGAAAACGTGCGCGGTGCCTTGGGTGATATAGCTGTAGGCGAAGGACGTGATCAGGAAGACGATTCCAGCGATGATGGCGATCCAGTGCAGCTTGCCTAGGGCGCGTCCGACGACATTTCCGGCGAGATGCGTATTGGGCAGAACTTGGAAGGCCGTCGGGGCGAGCACGAATGCGAAGAAGATGAGACCGCCAATCCAGACCACGAGCGAGAGAACCATCAAGAAGCGGAGGAAGGACATGACGGGAATTATAGACTCGAAAATGAAAACCGCAGAGGACGCCGAGGACGCACATGAGCTGGGAGCTAAGAGCTGAGAGCTGAGAGCTTCTACACCGGCACGTCGACGTTTTCGACAATCTCTTCTAGTACCTGATCCGATTGCTCGGACTTTCTCAACGTCGACGCGTAGAGATTGTTGACGACTACGCGGTGCGCGAAGACTGGCACGACCAGCGGCTTGAAGTCTTCGGGAGTGCAGAACGTGCGGCCTTCGAGAAACGCCATCGCTTGCGCGGCGCGGTAAAGCGCTTGCGATCCCCGCGGCGAAACCCCGAGCGACAGGAATTCCGACTCGCGCGTGCGGCGCACGATTTCCAGCGCATAGTTCACCAGGGAATCGTCGACGCGAATGTTCTTTACCGCCTGCTGCATTTCGAGCACATCGGCTCCGGTCAGAACCGGGCGGAGTTCGTCCAGATGCGCGACGCCTGCTTCAGAGCGCAAGATCTGGCGTTCGGCCTGAGCGTCGGGATATCCCATGCGCACGCGCATCAGGAAGCGGTCGAGTTGCGATTCGGGCAGCGGATAGGTTCCGTGATGTTCGACCGGATTCTGCGTGGCAATCACTAAAAACGGTTGTGGCAACTCGTAAGAGTGCGCGTCGACCGTCACCTGACCTTCGTTCATGGCCTCGAGCAGCGCCGACTGCGTCTTCGGAGTGGTGCGGTTGATCTCGTCTGCGAGCAGGACGTTGGTGAAGACCGGTCCACGCTTGAATTCAAATTCCTGTTCGGCGGCAGAATAAACTGAGATGCCGAGAACATCGGACGGCAGCATATCGCTGGTGAACTGCACGCGCTGAAAGGTGCAATCGATGGCGCGGGCGAGAGCTTGTCCGAGAGTGGTCTTGCCGACGCCGGGAACGCCTTCGATGAGCAGGTGTCCGCGAGCGAAAATGCTGACCAGCGCGAGGCGGACCACGTCGTCGTTGCCGCGAATCACACGGCGCAGAGCCTTTTCCAGTTCAACGGCTTTGGTGGACACAGCGATGGCAGTCTCGGGCGACATTCTTGAATTCTAATTTACTGCATGCTGAGCGACAGAGTTACGGTCGTCATACAGCTACGAGCTACGAGCTGCGAGCTACGAGCACCATGCACGCGCCCTCGATAGAACAGCGACGAGATCGGAACTTGCGTCCCCAAGTCAAGAAATGGACGTCGAGGCCTTAACTCGAAGGTCATAGCTCGTGGCTCGAAGCTTCTTACTGGATAAATTCCGCGGGCCTTCCCGTCAGCCGCTCGATGCGCTTCGCGACTGGCGGATGCGTCGAGAACAAGTTCGCAAACATCCCCGCATTCATTCCCAGAAATGGCTGGATGATGAACAGGTGCGCCGTCGACGGTGTTGCCTGCAGCGGCAGTCGCTTCGCATAGGCGTCAATCTTCTGCAGGGCGCTCGCCAAGGCGTACGGATTGCCGGTGAAGTGCGCGCCGGTCGCGTCGGCTTGGTATTCGCGCGAGCGTGAGACGGCGAGCTGAATTAGACTCGCGGCGATCGGGGCGACGATCAGCATTAAGAGGGCGGTGAGCCCACCGCCACCACGGTCTTCGCGATCGCGTCCGCCAAAGCCGCCGAAAATCATGGCCCAGCGTCCCATGCTGGCGAGCATGGTGATCGCGCCGGCGATCGTCGCGGCGACCGAGCTGATCAGGATGTCGCGGTTGTTGACGTGTCCGAGTTCATGCGCCAGCACGCCTTCGAGTTCTTCGTCATTTAATAACCCCAAAATCCCGTGAGTCACAGCGACGGAGGCGTGTTGCGGATTGCGTCCAGTGGCGAACGCATTGGGTGATTCCGTGGGAATCACATACATCTTCGGCATCGGGATGCCGATCTTTTGCGTGAGCCGCTCAACGGCGGCGTAGGCGCGCGGCAGTTCTTCGCGCGAGACCGGCTTGGCGTGGTACATGGCCAGCGCGATCTTGTCGGAGTAGAAGTACGAGACGAAGTTCATGACGGCGGCAAAAATCAGCGCCAGGAACATTCCGTTTTGACCGCCGAAAGCGCGTCCAATGAACATCAGAAGCAGCGTGAGCGCGGTCAGTAGGAACGCGGTCTTGAAAGTGTTTCCCATAATTTTGGCCTACCTATCTCATTGGATGTTCGCCGCAGAGGCGAGATGCATGAGTCCCATTTTGGGAAAATGCCGGCGGCGGGCGGGTACCCCCCTCCCCTCCGGTCTAGTGGAATCATTCGGCTAGGAGAAAATTGCGAAATAATCCATGAGGCTCAATCAGTTACGGGCAAAATATTCCGGAATAAGGAGTTAGCCGCTGCCTGCTGATTCAGCCACGATTCAATGATCTCGTTTTTCGGCTGTGGACGTCAAGGAACGGGGTCACGAAGCTGCGTGATTGGGCTTCGGGCGTCAGGCTTCCGGCTTCAGGCAAATCGAACCAGGCGTAGGGTCGCGGGAGATCATCGGATGTTTTCGAGCGAAACTTGAACCAGAAGCAGAGCTCCGAAGAACAGTCCCATGTATCCAACAAACTTGGCTCTTCTGATTTGCTTTTCGTTCGGAGTTCGGCCCTAAGACATGACGCGGTAGCAAGGCTCCGGGAACTTTGTCAGGAGGAAGCCCCAGCCAAAAAACCAAACGAGAAGGATGAGATGAAAAACCTTTGGAGGGATCACGTTCTCTATTTCGCCTCGCAAAAGAGTTTAATTCAAGGTTAACCCAGCGGCGGTTTCTTCCGCCCCTTCGGGGCTGATGGCATCAATACGGCAACCCACGGCTTGCGCCGCGGGCTGGATTCTTTCGCCGCTTCGCGGCTATCGCACTCGGTGCGCGCGAGATCCCTCGGGCAGCTGGAACAGCCCCACTCAAGCCAAAGGCGGGCTTGAGTGGGCCACCCACTACGGGTTGGTTACGCTTTCTGGCTTGCGCGTTTCAGGGCTCGCTGCAGGGTTTGGTCGAGGGCGGCCTTGGTCTGTTCGTACTCTTGCTGGCTGATGCGGCCCTGCTTGTGCTCGACTTCCAGGTCGAAGATCTCTTCCTTCAACGCCTCGAGAAGCTTCGACGAACTTCGGACCGCTGGCCTCTCTTCAACTGCCGCAGGAGTTGCTGCGCGGGCGGACGTCCGGCTGGTGCGCGACGGAGCCGGAACCTCGAAGTCCTCGGCATCTTCCATGGTGGAGAGTCCAGCAGACGAGCGCGCGGCGCGATTGGCGGACTGTTGACGCGAGGCAACGAAGACACCACCGATGACGAGGATGGCAGCGAAGCCGCCGATAATCCACCAGCGATATTTCTGCAGCGGGTCGGGAGCGTCGATGGGCGGTCCTAGTCCGCCGCCGGGGCGGCTTTCGGCTTGCTGTCCACCGGAGCCTTGAGCTTGCTGACCATTTTGGTCGGCGGGCGCGGCAAGTTCCCCTTCGCCGGTAAGTTTGAAGGCCATCGGCTGGCCAACCTGGATATTCGATGCGACTTCTACATTGGCGTCAGGCTGTCCCGGGAACGGCGTCGATTTGTAGGCATCGGGCTGAGCCGGGGCAAACTGCATGGTCTTCGGAGCGATCGCGACAAAATGCTCCAGGGGATACATCAGCTTCGGATCGATGTTGACGCTGCCCGTGTAAGGAAGCGTATAGACGACGTTGAAGCGAGTCTCGCCGGGACGCAGCGGGAATAGAAACGAGTAGCGATTCCTGGCATTATCGCCTTCGGGCACCGGCGCGGACTTGATCGGCTGGCCGCCGGCCGTCATTGCCTCGCCTTCTTCAATCTTGGCGCCCTCTGGCACAGAGAACTCGAGATTGTGCTCGTTCATCTGGGTGCGCGGCGGTTTGGAATTGTTCTGCACGGCAAAGGTGCGCTCGACCTGCATGGTTCCATTCCCGGCCTGGAAGCGCATGATGTCGGCGATCACTTCGATGCCGTCGACTTTCTTGCCGACATCGTAGACTTCTATGTCGACGGAAGTGGTTCCCGGAGGCGCCATGCGGTGATATGTGACTTCCTGATGGATGACGCGAACGAGATGCGGACCCTGGCCGTCGAGCTTGAACGAGAAGTTGCCCTTGGCATCCGCCGTGGTGCGTCCCGCTTCTTCCATGCCTTGGCCGAGGCTGAGGAGAACGACTTCGTCGCCTACGCCCGGCTTGCCGGTGGTGGCGTTCTTGACGGTGCCGGTAAGAGTTTGGGCGGAGGCGAAGGCGGAGAGCAGTAAGAGGGAGAGAAGGGTGAGCACAATAAGTGCAGAGAACTCCCTGCTGCGCCGGTTTGAGCTGCACAGGGTTATGGGATCCTTCGACTGCGCGAGAAGCGCGTTTTGCGCCCTTCTCGCTCCGCTCAGGATGACAAAACTTTGAGATGAGCTAGCAATGACAGGGGTAAGGGTTCGGTTCATGATCTCGCTTTTCTTGGCGCGGCAGGCATCGATTCCAGGCGCGCGATTTCGGCCAGCAGCGTGGCGGCTTCATCTTGGAGAGACGCTTTCAGATTCTGGTAGTCGGCGTCGGGAACCTTGCCCGCACGGTATTCGAAGTTGAGGTCGCGCAGATTCTCGTAAACGGCGTCTTTGCGTTCGCGCAGGTATGAGGCTCGGGTCTTCTCGGGGCCGAAGTAGAGCTTGCCGGGCAGATTGAAGACATAGAAGAGCGAGGCGATCAAGGCCAGAGCACAGCAGGCTCCCTCGAAGGTAAAAATAAATTGCAGGTTCATAAGTCGGTCTCCTTGCGAGCCTGCTCGCGAAATTGATCTAACTCGGAACCTCGGACGCGATTAGCGATTCCGTCCGCGAGCGCGGGCGCGGGCTTGTTCTTCCACGCGCGAATGATCAGTATCAGAACCACGATCCCGGCGATCAGGGCGGCGAAGGGCATAATCCAGGCAGTGCGATCGAAGCCGGTGGTCGTTGGAGCGGCGAGAACTGTGGGTCCGTATTTTTGGACGAAGGATTGCTCGACCAGGCTGTCACTATCGCCGCGGCTCACGGCCGTCATCAGTTCGTTGCGCATGCCGTCGGAGTCGGGGCAGCCGACATGGTTGCATTCGAGCAGGATCTGGCCGCATCCGCAGATGCACATGAGTTGGTGGCCGAGTTGTCCGAAGCGGGTGCTGGGATCGGAGGCGCCGGAGAAGGCAAACACAGCCGCGGCGAGCAGGATGCACGAAAGGGCGCGTCGGAGAATCGGATTGAGGTTGGTCAGCATTCTTGTGTTCGATTTCGGATTAGATCGGACAATGGTTTTCGATCCGTGGAGCAATTTCTTTTCCCAGGCAATGAGCTACGACCGAGATCGCACCTTGCGGCGGTGGTGCTGGTTCAGGCGTCCCTACGGGACGCGTGTCATCTTCGTGCCTTGACCCGCCAGTAAACTGGCGGGCTATTATCCGTCGTCCCTCCGGGACGAACGTTGTTCAAGTCCTACGACTTCATGCTGCTTCCGCGCTGCGCGCGGCGGACAGCCGAGGGCGGCTGTCCCCACATTCTTCTTGCGAGCCTCCCCGATCATTCGTCGCGCTACGCGCGACGGACAGCCGAGAGTTGTTTCCACATTCTTCTTTCAATCTCCCGCGGCGACCGGGGCGGCGGCGTGCTCTCCTAATCGAGCCGGGACTGCCATCCGCACCGGCGCAGGGGCGTTCGGCACGAGCGCCAATACTGTCCCGCCCAGGATGATCCAGACGCCCAGCCAGATCCACATGACGAGCGGGTTCAAGTGCGCTTTCAGAATCGGATGTCCGTTGTCCTGGTTCAGGCCCTCGTAGACCACGTAGAGATCTTCATTCAGCGTCGAGCGGATGAACGGCATGGTCGATGTCTGCTGGCTTGCCTTGTAAAAACGACGCTCGGGCGTCAGAGTGTCGATCTGCTTGCCACCTTTATATACGTCGAGCACGGCCCACTCGGCCATGTAATTCGGATACTCCTCATCGGTGTAAGAGCGGCAGACGAGCGTATAGGGGCCAATCGCCATTTTGTCGCCGTAGGCCATCTCCTGCTCTTTGTCCTGATTGAAAGCTGCGCCGGCGATACCGATGATCACGACCACGACGCCGAAGTGGACGATGTAACCTCCGTAGCGGCGCGTGTTGCGATGCGTGAGCTGAACCATCGAGGCGAACATGCCTTGTCCGCTCTTCTCAGAGATGACGCGTCCGCCACGGTAGAACTCACTGGCGATGGTGAGCGTGCACATCACCGCGAGGCTGATGGCCATCAGCGAATACAAATACGAGACATCTTGCCAGGGACGCAGGCCGAAAGCGCCTCCCCAGCTGGGAGGAGTGACCATCAGGAAAATCGCGGTGAGGATGCCGCCCACGGCGGGCCACAGGAAGTTGCGCCTCAGACTTTCAAACGACGTTTTGCCCCAGGCGAGCAGCGGGCCCAGAGCGGTGAGGACAATCAGAAGAAGCGCGACCGGAATCGCGACGCGGTTATAAAAAGGAGCGCTGACCGTGACCTTGTTGCCCTGGATCAATTCAGAAATTTTCGGGAACCACGTGCCCCAGAGTACAGTGAAGCAGAGCGCGCAGAAGAGCAGGTTATTGAACATGAAGCTCGACTCGCGCGAGACGATGGCTTCAAGTTTGTGCTCGCTGCGCAGGTGGTCTTTGTTCTTGAAGAAGAAAAAGACGAAGACCGCGAAGGTGATCGCAAGGAACCAGGCGAACCATGTGCCGATCGAAGATTGCGCAAACGCGTGGACCGAACTGATAATGCCGCTGCGGGTGAGGAACGTCCCGAGAATCGCGAGCCAGAAAGTCGCGAAAACCAGCCACATGTTCCAGACCTTCAGCATGCCGCGTTTTTCCTGCATCATCACGGAATGCAAAAACGCGGTGCCGACAAGCCACGGCATCAGCGAGGCGTTCTCGACGGGATCCCATCCCCAGTAACCTCCCCAGCCGAGGACCGCATAGGCCCAATGCGCGCCGAGGAAGATGCCGATCGTAAGAAATCCCCAGGTCACCATGGTCCAGCGGCGCGTGATGTGGATCCATTTCTCGCCGGGATACTTCATGATGAGCGCGCCCATGGCAAAAGCGAAAGGGACGGTGAAGCCGACGTATCCGAGATAGAGCATAGGCGGATGGATGACCATCTCGGGATATTGCAAGAGCGGGTTGAGGCCGCTGCCATCAGCGCGCATCGGACCTGCGAGCAGTCCGAAGGGATTGGCGGCGAAATTTACCAGAGCAAGAAAGAAAATTTGCACGCCGGCAAGAATCACCGAAGCGTAAGCGAAAAGACGCTGATCGGTTTTGTAGCGCAGGCGCAGGACGAAGCCGTATCCGGCGAGCAAGAGGGACCAGAAAAGAAGAGAGCCTTCCTGTCCCGACCAGAGCGTGGCGAATTTGTAGGGCGCAGGAAGATCGCGGTTGCTGTGATGAAAAATGTAAGCGATCGTGAAATCGTCGCGGAAAGCAGCCACGACCAGGGCCAGCGCCGCGAGGAAAACCAGGCCGAAGACGACAACGCCGGCGCGACGCGCGGTTTCACCAACACGATTCCAGAATGGATCGTCCTTATAGAAGAGCGCGAGAAGACCGGCTCCAAAGGAATAGACGCTCAGCGCGAACGCGAGCAGCAAGGCAAAACTACCTATTAGCGCCATGTCGGGAGAACCCCACATCATTTTTTCAGAAAGCGGTGGCAGAGGCAACCCGAACCGGATTGCGGGTCAGTCACGGCAGGCCAATTTGAGTACAGGAGAAACGGCGCGGAGTGAATACAGCTTCACAAAATGGAACAGTTGGCGTAAACGTTTCCGCCGCAAAGCGGCGGCCGGGGCTCGGCCGCCAGGCGGTTAAGACAGGCGTTATGCGCTCTGTTGGTGATAGCGTTGGCGCACTTCGCGCTCCGCTGTCAGCCAGTCTTCGGCTTCGTGGCCTGGTTCAAATCCGCGGCGCTCGGAAAGCAGATAAGCGAGGCGGCGGATCTCGTCCTCAAGATTAATGGGAACGAGGTTGGGCCTGGACTTCACTCTTGACGATGGCAGGTTTTGCTGTTGGTTTCTTTGCGGGCTGAGCTGCGGCGCCGCTTCCGCTTGTAGTGGAAACTCCGGTCGAAGCAGTTTCCGCGGCGGTCACGTTGATATCATCGCTGGTTTTCTTGGGAACTCTGGGCTTTGCCATATTGCTTACTCCTTAAGGACTCCTGTTGCAGGAATGATTTGAATTGGGTTGACGAGGACACAACATACACGTCACCTTTCGACGGATGAGTGCAGATGCATGTAGGCTCAGATATAGTTTTAACTATAGCGCCAAAGCGGCTGTGAATGGGCACGAGTTGCACAAAATATTTGAATTCTTTGCCGCAGAAATACCAAAAAGAAACGAAAGACGGTTGTTGAGGAAGGATATATTCTCGACAAGCTTTGCCATAACGATAAGGCGAGGGGGAGAAGTAAATTGCCGAGCGCGGGAAGTAAAACCGGCGAGCGCGGGTGTGAAGTAAAGTCGGCGAGCACGCGGTGAGGAGGAAAATCGGCGAGCGAGAGAGTGAAAGATGCTTTGTTATAATCGAAACTGCCTCCGGGGCGCTATCGTCTAGGGGTTAGGACGGAAGATTCTCAATCTTCAAACCCGGGTTCGATTCCCGGTAGCGCTACCAAACCTTTTCCATCCTGCTGATTCGTAACGCTTTCCGAAAATCGCCGGTTAAACTCCCGTCGATCCCAAAAGGCGATGATCCGTCCCGTCACTCTTGCGAATCCTCGATCTCGGCTACCACGCCATTAAGGTCATCAATCATTTTTTGGAGTTGGTGATGTAAGGGCTCGGGCATGAGGACCGGGTCGTATCGTGCAACTGGAATTGAAAGCTTTAATGCATCTTCAAGTTCGCACCGAGCATTCGTCAGTTTCGCAAGCACTTTGCTTCGACGTTCGTGTCGCTGCATCAGTACTTCCTTTCTGGGGGAAGGAAGTCTGTGGATTGCTGCATGACGCTAGCAAGTTTTACCCAAGCGATGCTGTGCCCGTGGTCACAATGTCGGCAGTACATTTGCAGGTTCGGTGCGTGAGTATCGCTCGCTCAAGCTGCTTTTTGATCAGTTTGGTTGAGGTCAGGATGGCCCAGCAACTCTTGCCTCAGTCGCTCCATTTGTGCCGCGGTCTCCTTTATCTGTTCGGCACATTCGTGGCCGTGACGTGGCAGAGAATCCCCCGTACTCCTCCAGCAAAAGGCGTGCGTTCTCTTCAATCGCAGCGATCTTCAAACGGGTCTGATTGGAAAGGGCAGAGGTTAGTCTTTCCAGTTCAGAGTCACGCACAGCGAGCGCCTGCCTGCTCTCGGCGGCTTCCTTTTCGAGGACGGATCCATGGTAGCGGATGAAGACAAACAGACACGCCGCCAGCACGAGCAAACATGAGTTGGCAATCATCGTTTCCGACAAAGCCCTGCTTTGCCTGGAAGTCCTCTCCTTGTTGAATTGCGCGAAGCTGCCGCTTTCCGCCGAGGACAGCGAAGACGCAATGCCGCGAATCTCGTCCATGTAGCCCTTGCCTTCGTTGGTATCGACCAGCTTGAAGGAACGAAGGCGATACCCCTGCTGGCGCAAACTGATCGTCCGCTCCATCTCCGTTTGTTTGGAAGCAGCCAGAGCCTCAAGCTTCGATTCGAGTGAACGTTCCTGTTCCGTGCGATTCGTGAGTCCAGCGCGAAGGCCGGAAAGATCAGTTCCGATCCGGTTTTTTCCGTCCGTGTAGGGAAGCAAGTAATCGGAGTTCCCGGTTAGCAGGTATCCGCGCTGAGCGCTTTCCATGTCAGTCAAATCCTGCAACACAGCGGAAATGTTGGCCTGAATCGTGGAGCTTAACAGAGTGAGCGCCGCAGATTTCTGAATCTGGCTCAGGCGGTTCATCGCAAGATAGGCATTCAATGCCATGAGCACGAGTAGAGCGCCGATCCCCAGCACCAGTGCGATTTTTCGAATCATTTTGATAGCGCCATCCTTGCGCGTCGAAGATGCAGATGATCGTAGCAGAGCGATGTTCGTGTCGCTTACCTCTCGCTAGTACACCATGCATGAATTGTGCGCAGGATGGAACGCAGAGGGCGCGAGATCCGGGACCGCTGCATGCAGCGAATCTCCGCTTTCTGCGGCACCAGTCAGGTTAGCCGTCCGGGTACGCTTCGCTGCCGCTGAGGAACTGGCGGGCGAGAAGGTATCCCCGTCATTGCGCGCTTGCGGGCGCGAGCTTCCACACCGTCCCGCATCCATAAGGAAATGGCGTGCAGCCATCTTTCACGCCCGACTGCGTCGTGCCGTAGATGTTTCCCTCGGAGTCAATCGCTACGGAACCGATGGGCTGCGCTCCATCAAAGGAACCGCTGAAACGATAGAGGACCT
Organism: Terriglobia bacterium; assembly: GCA_963823085.1. Taxonomy (GTDB): domain Bacteria; phylum Acidobacteriota; class Terriglobia; order Terriglobales; family Acidobacteriaceae; genus Sulfotelmatobacter. The sequence goes on from CAWGKF010000008.1 coordinate 53,114, forward strand.
GTTCGCGACCCTCCTTGTCGAACTGGAAGACGGTGCCGCAACCTCCGGTCAATCCGTCGCAATTGTAGTTACCCCCAGTGTACGTGGTTCCGTACAGCGTGGAGTTATGCAGAACGATCTGACTGGGATCGGCTCCATCCGGCGCTCCCGTAAAACTGTAAAGAACTTTCTCAGTCCCATCATGCGTAATCTCGAAGATGGTGCCAAAGCTTGCAGTTCCGCCTCCAAGGGTTGTGCCATATAGATTGCCCTCGGTGTCCCGGACGACCCCGTTTTGGACATCCCATCCGTCTGTCCCGCCAAGGAAGCTGTACAACACAGTCAAGCTACCCTGCGGATTCAGCTTAAAGACAGTCCCGCAACCGCCTTGCTGCGGGCACATTTGATTGGCTCCTCCGACCGATGTGGTCCCGTAAAGGTTTCCTTCTGCATCGTGGATGAGCATTCCTCCAGGATTGGCGCCGTCCGCCCCGTGGAAGTTGTACACGATGGTCTTGTGACCGGACTGGTCGAACTTAAAGACCGTGCCGCAACCGCCCGGGCAAGTGTTTCCCGTCCCGCCACCCGCCGTTGTGCCGTAAAGGGCACCATCAATATTTTCTGTGAGCCCGCTAAAAGGATTTTGTCCGTCGATACCTCCCAGGAACTTGTATGACGCAACGAGGCTACCATTATGAATCCTGAACACTGTCCCGTTCTCGCCGTCGCCTCCGTAGATCGTAGTGCCGTACAGATCGCCACTCGGTAGCCGAAGCAGGGAGGAACAAGGAGCCTGACCGTCAGGGCCTTTAAACATATGAAGGACCGTCTCCTTATTGGTAGTGTTCAATTCAAAGATTGCACCGGCATTTTGCGGACCCCCGAATTGGGCCTCGCCGTATAGGTTTCCCGCCGGGTCGCGGATGATTCCGCACGGCCAATTGCCGTCACTCGAGCCGCCTTGCAGGTTGTAGAGGGTGGTAAGTGTCTGGGCCGTCGCCAGCCCCGCATAGAAAAAGAGAGCACCGGCAAGCAGTGACCGCCTCGTCCGCGCGATCGTCCTTACGATACATCCTGTCCGATGAAGAAGCGTGGAAATTGTCATGGTCTGCCCTTTTCTCCAAGCGATGAAATACTGTGAATTGAATTCCGCGCCGCGGCTGGGTTCGTCGCGCGGGCGGGTAAGATGCTGACCATGGCAGTGACGTTGCCGCACTTCCCCTCGCGCCTTGGATCGCTCGCTATCAGTTGAGCTCAGACTAGAAGCCCGCGCCCAGCGAAAAAGCGAATAATTTTCCTACCGTTTCGTCCCGCCGGTCTCTACAGTCCAAACCTTATCGCACGTTGGCTTGAACCCATCCACGCTATTGCGTCCGATTTTTTGATTTCCCGCCGCTCCAGGCTGAGCCCCGAGCAGTTCGCCTTAAAGGGGCCACGACGAAGCCGAGCAGGCAGAAAGAAGCACAATGCGCAGAACTGTTGCCGTCAACTCTCTGCTGTTTTCATTTGTATTTCTGATTTTTTCCCACGCTGCGTCCGCTCAGGTCGCTGTGGGTATTTCCGTGAACTTTGGCCCACCGGCTCTTCCGGTTTACGAACAGCCGCTCTGCCCTGCCGAAGGTTATATATGGACGCCCGGTTACTGGGCCTATGACGATGACGACGGCTACTACTGGGTTCCCGGCACCTGGGTCGAAGCGCCCCAAGTCGGTTTCCTCTGGACGCCCGCCTGGTGGGGCTGGGGCGGAAGTGCCTTCTTCTATCATGAAGGATACTGGGGGCCACGAGTCGGCTTTTACGGCGGCATCAACTACGGCTTCGGCTATGGTGGTGAAGGTTACGAAGGTGGTCGCTGGGAAGGCAATCACTTCACCTACAACACCTATGTAACTCGAGTAAATACCACCATCATTCACAACACCTACAACGTGAGGGTAACGAATGTCACCGAGAATCGTGTTAGTTATAACGGTGGAAACGGAGGAGTGGAAGCGCGTCCTACGCCGGAGCAACAGTCTTACGCAAACGAACATCACGTCGGTCCAGTAGCTGCGCAGACTCAGCATATTCAGGCGGCGAGAAGCAATCCTCAACTGCGCGCTGCGGTCAACCAGGGCAAACCGCCCGTCGCGGCCACGGTCAGACCGGCCGATTTCAGAACTGGGGCAGTGCCAGCCCGGCAAGCCGGTGGCGAGTACAAGGCTCCTCCGCCGAATGCGGCACGCGGGAATCAAGCGCGTCCTGCGAACGAAGGAAATCCCAACGTGGAGGGTCGTCCTGCAGGTGGCGCGCCCGCCACTCCCACGCACGCGAGCGAATTGCAGCAGCACTCATTCACTCCGCCAAACTCCGGGAATGAAGCCGCTGACAAGAAATATCAGCAGCAACAGCAGAAGCTAGCGGCCCAACAAGCGCAGGATCATCAGAAACTGCAGCAACAGCAGGAAAGAGAACACCAGCAGGCCGCGCAGAAAAATTACAACGACAACCAAAAACAGCAGATGGAACAGCGGCACGCGCAACAAACGCAACAGATGGAACAAAAGCACACTACTCAGCAGCAGCACATGGAGCAACATCAAGCGCCGCGACAGGCCGCGCCGAGGCCGGCGGAAAGACCGCGCTGATGAGAGGTTGACGGAAGCGGAAACCAACGGGCTGGCGACGATCCGCTCTTCGCCGGCAGCCCGTTTTAGTTGGCTCCGGAAAGCGAAGGAGTTCCATGGGATCTCGATCAATCGTTTATGTTGCCGGATTGCTGTCCCTATTGGCGCCACTCAGCGAGTTGGCGATGGGCCAGACATTTGCGACCGTTGTGAATTTCGATCAGAATAACGGCGGCTGGCCCGAGGCAGCCCTTACCCAGGGATCCGACGGTTTACTGTACGGAACTGCTCCCGGCGGAGGAAATGGGAGAGCAGGTCTGATCTTCCGCTTGAACCCGGAGGGCGGTGTGAGCATCGTCTACACTTTCTGTGAGCACAGCTTTGAATGTTCAGATGGTGAGAACCCGGTGGCGCCGCTTATCGTAGGTCACGACGGCGCATTCTATGGAACCGCCCAGGACGGCGGGGCCCGCGGGTGCGACGGAGGTGGCTGTGGAACGGTGTTCAGAGTAACGGCCGACGGAACTTTTTCTGTCTTGCATAGATTTGTCCCGGGAGAAGGCGGTTCTCCCAAAGGGGCGCTGATCCAAGCGACAGATGGCAACTTCTACGGGACAACCCAACAAAGCGTACCCATGGCAGACCTCGGAGGAGGCGGGACAATCTTCAGAATGACCCCCGGCGGGCGGGTCACCGTCTTATACAGGTTTACCAACCTCGAAAATGATCCTGGATCTTGGCCCACCGGTTCCCTGGTGCAAGCCTCGGATGGCAACCTATACGGCACAACCGGTACAGGCGGGGATATCGGCTGCAATCCTCCTTTTGGATGCGGCACGGTTTACCGGATGACATTGGATGGCGCGTTCTCTGTAATGCACGTGTTTGAGTTCCACGATGGTGAATTTCCCTACGGTGTGCTGCTGCAAGCGTCGGACGGCAATCTTTATGGAACTACGCTGGTGGCGGGCAACCCAACCTGTCGAGAGGGATACGGGTGCGGGACCATATACCGGCTCGATCTAAAGGGCAACTTCAGTGTCGCACACGCTTTCACCGGGCCGCTGCAAGACGGCGACCTCCCGTATGCGGGATTGATCGCGGGAAGCGACGGAAACCTGTACGGAGTTTCTACCGGTGGTGGATCCTACCAATTCGGTACCATCTTCTCAATCGATCCAGACGGTGAGAACAGCACTCGCTCGACTGGACTGCCGATTCGGACGATTCACAGCTTTGGCTATAGCGACTTCCCCGCTATGGGGTCTCTGGTGCAGTCGACGACCGGTGACTTTTTCGGGACCACGCAATACTCTCGTGGCGGACCGTCCTGCGAGTGCGGAACTTTGTTCACGTTCTCAACTGGACAGGGACCCTTTGTGGCTCTCGAGCGCTATTTTGGCCGGCCCGGCGATACCGGACGCATTATTGGCCAAGGCTTTACCGGCACCACCGATGTATCTGTTAACGGTGTTGCCGCTCCCTTCGATGTGATTTCGGATACTGAGCTCATGGCAACAGTTCCGACAGGTGCAACCTCTGGATACGTCACCGTTACCAGGCCTGGCGGGACGCTGACTAGCAATAAACCGTTCCAAGTGATCCCATAGTGTCTGGAGGGTCAGCTTCCAGGGCCGCGTACGCTTCCCGGCGGGTAGCGCGACAAGTGCACCTCGGTGGCGGAAAAGGCAGAGTGAATTCGGACCTCCATAGAACCGCTTGTTGCCTCGGATCGAAGCCCTAGGGTAAAGTCCACCTTCGGACAAAACGTGGATCGCACGGTGAACCACAGTTGACCCGCTGCCCGCTCTATTTCTTTCTCTTGTGGCGTGCCTCGGCCCTGTCGAATCCTGCCTTGATTAACAGGAGGACGCATACGACCGCGACCGCAGCTAGGAGAATCTGCCCCACGGAACAATGTATCGCGCCACCACAGGACAGTCGAGTAGCGTGCGGGTTGTTACGGTGCCATTACCGAAGGTCGGCGACCCATCGACGGTGATTTCGAGCAGCTTCCCTATCGCAAAGTTTTTTCGGCGATTCTCCGGCGAGGTTGACTCAGCTGAGAGGTAGTGAGAAGGGTTATTTCGTTGTGGTTCATCCCAGCCGAGTGGCGAACGGGCATCTCTTGCCTTGATGCCCCGACTCATCGTGCTCCCGCACGAGGCGAATGGCAAATCGCTCGGCTCGAATCACTGCGTCCCTTTCCTCAGGCGTAAGGGTAGGGCTTGTTGCAAGTCTGCGAATGTCCGACAGGTGTTGCTCAAGTTCATCCTTGGCCCGGCATTCCATTTATCTCTCCAGTGGCAGCACGTACCACTTTACTAGGACCGGACAGCTGTCGAGAAATCGGTATTTCACGTGATGAGGTATTGGGGGTTGGCTGGGAATTTGCCTTCGCCTTCCGGCGGGAAGATTAGGCTTAGTAGTTTCCTGGGCTCTTTAGTTCAAGGCAGCCGAGCTCCGGTACCGGCCATGATCTTGCTTTGTGCAGAGTGCGGCGCCAAGATCGAACGTGCTGGATGATGTCCACTCTAGATCCCAGCCTTGACTTTAGTGGCGTAAGATCGCCACCGCTCAACGCCTCAACTTCCCTTGGAGATTGCTGCGGACTATGACGACGTATCTACTGCCGGCTTGCCTGGATTATCGTCAGGCTTCGTCGCAGGCGTCTTTTGCTTATCCTCTGTATCGACGGAGAAGAGCAGGAAGTGATCAAAAGCGTGGCGACGAAAATAGCGATGTTTGCGGAAGTCGAAGTAGATCTCTGCGCTTTTCGGCAACCAGAGAGTTGTATTTTTCTTGGGGAATGGCACCGGGCCATATTCCACAGTCTGGTGCTCGCTGAGCAACTGGATTTCAGGCATGGGTTTGATCATGTCGGCTTCGATCCGCACGATTTGAAACTTGTCGGCAGTGATCCAGGCTCTGCCTTTGAGATCGACTGGGAAACCCTGTCCGCCGAGGGAATAGCTGTGCATCCGGTTCGGACGGTCGTGACGCTGCCGGAAGTGTACTAACCAACTCGGTTGTCCATGCCACTCGGCCTGTCCCTCACAATCGAAATCGAAGTCCTTTTGCATGTCAGGATGAAAGACGAGCGCGAGGGCGATGAAGCCTGTGCTTGCAATGTTGTCGGGATATCCTTCCTGGTGCGGTTTGTCCGAACGATATTCTTCGATGGAAACGTTGCCCGCTTCGGACTTCGATACGATCGCGACATAGTCGTAGCTTCTCTTCTCGGTGTGAGTGGCAAAGCCAAACGCGTCGATCGACTGATGAAACAATTCTTCGTTGGCCGCGAAGCGGGCGAGATCGCGAACTAACTCCTCTACTCTTTTTCCTGCTCCGTCAATGACGTCAGAAGCGGGGCACATGACCCCGGGAGTGAGGGGCGGCTTGGTGTCGTCAACGTCGGGAGGCCGCCATGTCTGCGTGGTGAGGGCTGGATCGTGAACCGCTCCCAATGGATCAACGCGCGACGTATCAATGGCAGACGTTTTTGTATTTCCATCCGCTGCCGAACTGGAGTTGTGTTTCTTAAGCTCCTCGATCAAGTTTTTGACCTGGTACACCATGGGATTCTGGGGAGAATCCCTAAGGAAAACCTCGAGCTCTTGAATCGCCTCTTGCTTCCGCCCGAGGCCAATGAACGCTTGTGCGAGAACTAGTTCGGCAGGACCGACAGTCGTTTTTCCCTGTCTCCGACCTTTCGTGATTGAGATTTGAGCTTCGTCGCGTGCCTTGCGGTATTCCTTCTGGCGAAGGTATGTGTCCGCCAGCAAGCTGTGAGGCAGCCAATTGTCGTCATCAGCCAGAACGGCTTGTTCCAAGGCCGAGCGAGCCGCCGGATAGTCTTCTCGTGCCAAGTCCACTCTGCCGAGTAGAGTGAGTGCCTGTGCGTTATGTGGCCCCAGGGATGCTGCGGCGGTTAAGTATGTTCCTGCCTGTGCATAGTTTCTTCGCTGGAAGTACAAATAACCGAGCAGAAAGTTCAAGTCTGAATTGGACGGCGCCAATTTGTAGGCAGTCTGCAAATGCTTTTCTGCTTCCGCCAATTCGCCTATCTTCAGCTGAGATACAGCCTGCCGGACGTTTTTCCTGGCCTTCGGAGGAATGACTTCTGGAGAGACATCCAGATTGATAGCGGCGGGATCGCGCCCCAGAACAATGTCAATTGGTTCCGGGTGGATTGTGCTCACAACCTGGACTTCCTGACGGCTTGCGAGATATCCGAGCGCGCTTACTTCGATTTCATAATTTCCAAATGCCAGGTTGACGAATACTCCGTCGGTATCGCCTTCGACCGTCTGAAACAGGCCAATGTGATTAGCGAGATTCGTGAGATCCAGTCGCACCGGACCCTCGACGTGAGCGCCCTTCTCCTGGGCGAACACATGGAAGACGAGCACTCCCGTCCCTGGAGCGCTGTCATAACTCGACATTTCCGGAACGTACTTAGGATCTCTGCTCGCATTGCCCGGAGCGTTGGGCGGGATCTGGGCCACCGCAAAGGATGCAAGCCAACCCACGACGAGGGCCAGAGCGCCACACCGCCGCATCCGGAAACCGATCGTGGCGAGGGTGGACATCATTTATAGAAATCTGTCCAGTAGTGTGGCACAGGGGTATAGGGCGGTCAATGATCCAAAAAATCGATTTTGTGGAGACAATTATCCATTAGCGGCGGGTTTTGGTGGCGGGCTGCCTACGCCCTTGGGAGAGTGTTTAGGCGTGGCCGATAGAAAACTAACTTAGCGAAAACGACCCACCCTCAACGACACGGTTAGCCCGCTTCTTTCGCTTTTAGCCCCGCTCTTTAATTATTCCCCGAACTTACCGTGATCGTGACAAAGGTCTTGCCCACGTTCCCGCAATTATCCCAGGACTGTACGACCGTGTTATTTGTTCCTGCCGGCAGCGCGACCGAATGGTTCAAAGTGTCGCTGTCCACCGTATATTCATTCACACCGTTGCTATAGATACGCATCGACGCCACTCCCTTGGAACAATTCGGGCTGGCGGCGGTTGCGGTAAACAAAACTGGAGAAGTCACTGTCGATCCGTTAGTCGGCGACGTCACCGTAACCGCCGGAGCTGGCGTGAAGTCGTAGACCTTATTATTACCCGTAGCGCCCGACGTCCTGCGATAACCGGACCCCCAGTAGAGGTTGCCGCTCACGATCGATGGGCCATCAATTAAGGATCCTCCGCTCGCGTAACTCCAGAGAATGTTGCCGTTCGAACTGTCCAGCGCATACATATGTCCGGCAGCGTCGAGCGATTCGGCATAGACAACGCCATTCGCCACGCTCAACGATCCCACGTCCCTCGTGCCCGACGTCGGATCGGCGGTCTGCCATACAATCTTGCCCGTCGAGGCGTTCACTGCGCTCCAGAATCCCCACGTCACCGTCTGCCCGGAAAGTAATTTATACAATTGATAATTGGAGTTCGCGCTCGCGATGTAGACGTTGGTCCCATCGCTCGCCGTGCCCCACTGGATTCCTCCAAAAGGACCGCCCGGCCCCATCGCGCGCTTCGCGATAATCGCGCCCGTATCTGGATCGAGCGCCCAATACACTCCGCTCTTCTGTCCGAATCCCACGAATTTGCCGACAAGATTCGGCCCCGAACCGCCAAAGTCGTAATCGGGACCCTCAGGATTGGGACAGTTCGGCGGCGGACCTGATTCGTTGCAGGCAAGATTCCATGCGTCGTATCCGTAAAGATGCTCAGCCCATTTGATAACGCCTGTGCTCAGATCCAACGCCAGCGCGGAATCGAAATAGTCGTCGCTCGCGTCACACTTATTGTCATTGGGATTTTTCAGGCGGCAGCTTTCCACGCTCGCCGGAACGCTGTAATTGTTTCCTGTGCCCACGTAGAGTTGATTGCGAGCGATGTCAAGTGCAGGTGGTTGCCAAACGGGAGCTCCGCTGTAACTGCCGGCTTTGCCGAAGTTATCAGGGACCGTGTAAGTCTTCCAAAGAATCTGGCCCGTATCCGCGTCCAGAGCGACCACACTTCCGCGGAAGGTGCAGCAGGCATAGTTGGATTGCGTCGCCAAACCTTCCTCAATGGACGAAATGCCCTGATAGATCGTGCTGCCTACCACAATCGGCGAACCTGTGATGATCGCGGCAGGCTGAGAGTCGACATTGGTAATCCACTGCAAAGTGCCCGTTGCCTGGTCTACAGAAATTACGTTGGCGCCATTGTGAGGCGAGCCGACGCTGTCACCGATAATCAGCGAGCTGTTGTAGAGCGCCGGGCTCACGCGGCTGACTGCGCCGGCCTCGTTGTCATACTCCGAAACTTGGTGAGACCAGAGTTGCGCGCCGGTCGCAAGATCAACTGCATAGAGATTGCCGCTCCAGTCAGGGAAAAACACTGCGGTAGTTCCCACGGTTGGAGTCGCCGAGACGTCGCTGCCGGTGGTGAATACCCACTTCGCTACCAACGACGAAGCATTCGATGTACCGAGAAATGTTTCCTCTGGCTGGCTCCGGAGATTTGCCGCACCTTGTCCGGCAAGCGGCCATTGCACGACCTGGGCAGATGCGGCAATGGGCGCGCCAAAACTAAAGAACGCGCCAAGACTATAGAGAAGGAGAGACGCCATGGAAACTGGCAGAGGGAAAACTTTGAGTGAAAGCACGAGGTGGACCTCAGCTAGCAGACTGACGGCTGTCCACACGCCCGGTCTATAAGGGGTTTACCGTAAGAGGAAGCCGGCCAGACCGCAGACTGTCCGGTTCGAGATATTCCGGTACGCTCTCGTCATGCATGGACCCTGATGCGGTTACGCTGCCCTCTATAGGGAACCCCCGCTGACATTGCGCGCCCGTCGGGGATGGGTGCTACTGCTTTTGGTTCCACACGTACAAGTAATTCACATCCGTAGCAGTCGCAACATTGCGGCCGCCCTTGTGCGTGGCGCGATTCAAAGCAGCGCGAACTTTTTCCTTGCCCTCTGCCAGTTCAGCCAACGGCACCTTCAGTGCAACACCCTCTTTTAGCTGATCGAGATCGGAGAGGATTCGCGTAATGATCGCTTTGTGTTTTCCATTGCGGCCTTGCGGGACATCGATTTGTGCCATCGTGCGGAAATTCATCGGGGATTTCTGTGACCGAGGGCTCATCGATAACTCCTCCGATTAATCGTTAAACTAACGTAACGTAATCGTAATGCATGCTTATCGAAACGTGCAAGTAAAATAATTTACGCTATCTTGAATGCATCGATGAGCCACAGTTAAACCTGCCGAAGGCGCGCTATTTCAGCAGGGGAAGCGCAGCTAAAGCGAGGGTCCATCGGCCTAACAATGTGACCCGTAAGACTTCCAACCTGCTACGGTTTGACTAGCAAATGGGGTAATCGCAATGCGGAAGTCCAAAACATATTTCGAGCAGATTCCGGTAGCGGCAGTGAAGAAGATTGCCGAAGTGTTTCATAGCGACGTTGCCGGAAACGGCCGCGCGGTCACAGGAACTTCACCGAGCAAGTTGCGGCCTCATCGTTTGGCTTCGTTGGGAAAAAATGGAAAGCAGTCTAAAATGCAACCCCCGAACCTACAAGTAGATTGCGCAATCTGCAATAAAGCTGTCGCGCTAGATGCTTCCAAAACAGATGAATTAGGGCACGCCATACATGAGGAGTGCTACCTCCGAAAGGTTGGTAGCGGAACCCGACTCTCTCTCCGTGCATAAGTCAGAGGAAAGATTCACTGATGCCTTCAGCCCAGAAGAACAAGGTGCCACGATGCCCTTATTGCGTTGCGATGCCCAGTTTCAGAGAGATGAAAGTTTTGGAAAACGGACGCCTGATTTGCGAGAGCTGCGGCCACATCGTCTTCCCTGACGATAAGGCATTTCGGTGCCCTTGTCCGAAGTGTCTTGAGGCTCATTTTTCACCCAGAATTCGAAGCTTACATCGATAAAATCCAAGCTGAGGCTAGTTCGCGCAATATAGCCGATTACGTTCCTTCGCATGTTGAGGGCTTTGAGTTCTAACGCGGGAAGAGTCCACGCTCGGCAGGTATCGAGCAAGGCTGATGGATACATGTTAGTGCGCTACGAGGATTTCGTGACCCGGCCAAAGTAAATTCTCACTCTGATCAGCTCGTTTCTGGGCCTCAAGTTCGTCGATGAGATGTTGATGCCCGTCGTGTGGGCGGAGTCTTTTGCAATAAATTTACATCCGCGTGACAACCGGCCGAGTCTTCGTCAGTAGTGTCACGTCGTGCCGCCGACTTACGGATTCCCATTTTGTGGGAGGAACAATGACCAGCATCGCTCGGGTTTTCATCGCAATGGCGTTACCAGTTGTGCTCGAGAAATCGTAGTTCGCCAGCGTGATCAAACGACGCTGATGCATTGACTCTGCCGTTGCTGGTTCCTGCCATTTCCGAAGCAGCCCCGCGAAGGTTCTTTTAGCTTCGAAGCTACTGGGCGCAGTTGCCGCAGAGCTTCTTGATTGGTTTCAGAATTGTGTTAGCATTCTTTCCATTCAAATTCACCCAATGTTCAACTTTAGGCCCATTCCTTTGGGTTCAATTCCAGAAATTGAGCCCGTGTTCGTGGTCGGAGCGGCCCGGTCGGGTACCACCCCTCTCCAGCTTGCTCTCAATATGCATCCTGAACTCGGGGTGTATGGGGAAACTCAAGCCTTCTTTGTGCATGACAAGTTCGCGGCCGGACCCAGCGAAATCAAGTTACGCCGACTCCTCGCATACTGGCGGGTCGTCCTCTCGGGCTGTTGTCCGTACGACGACTTTCTCGATAACGAACATATACAGCGCCGACTGGCGGCTGCACCGACCTATGCCCACATACTGAATGTAATCATGGGAGCGATAGCGGCTCGCGAAGGTAAGAGCAGATGGGGTGAAAAAAGTCCGGCGCACATTTTCAAGCTTGACGAAATTCGCGCCTGTTTTCCGAACGCACGCATAATACACATCGTGCGCGACCCTCGCGCAGTAGTTTGCTCTACTATTAAGGCTTTCAATCGCGGACAATTTAGCGACTGGAATATCTACAGCAGTGCCAGATACTGGGTACGCTGCTTAAGAGCCCACGCTCGGCAGGTATCGACCAAGGCTGATGGATATATGTTAGTGCACTACGAGGATTTCGTGACTCGGCCAAAGGAAACTCTCACCCTGATCAGCGCATTTCTGGGCCTCAAGTTCGTCGATGAGATGTTGAATGCCCATCGGGTGGCGGCGGACTACATAAGACCGGATAAATCTGGCAATATCCCGGCTTTGCATTCTTTGACTCAGCATCGACTCGACTCGGGGCGTACTGATGCGTGGAGGCAGATTCTTTCTCCTTCCCAATACAAGCTTATCGAGCGCACTGCAGGGAAGCAGATGGCAACACTGGGTTACCTGCCAGCGCGCCAGGAATACTCGCCGCCTCAGATGCGTGTGTCATTCTTCCTACCCCGCTGGGCCGTCGGGGAGGGGCGCCGTATTGTGATGAAAAAGATACGAGAGCCATATCGGGCTCTGCGACGGGTAATCGATTCCCAGACTTCCACGGTTACGTCACCAGAACCTGGTTCGTCTGAATCCTCCCCGCTTAACCTCAAACCTTCCGGAAGGCAGCAGTCGATTGAAGTGGCGGCAACCGAACCGCAAGGCGAGGTCCGTGGTTCAGGCACCTAAGAAGGACGCGATTAGGTTCTTGTTCGGGATTATGGTCCCGCTGCGCGGCCTCTCGCGATGGCTAGAAGCAGATCGGTACGTCAGTTCCTCTGAGGTATCGTGAGAACGCATCCGCCTCGACCTGCGATCCCCAGGCTACGCCTGCCATAAAGCCTAATATCGCGCCGGCTGGCCCCTCGTAGGTTGCAGCCCAGATGGTTCCAAAAATCCAGAACCACAGGAGGAAGTGAGCCGTAAGCAACGTAGTTCCAATCAAAGACCCAAAATGAATCTTGCCGTTTTGGAATAGAAAAGCGAAAACCAGAGCCAGTGGCAACTCAGTCGCTCCAACCCAAAACCGTGTGCCCATGTGGCCACCATTTTCCGTGTTAATGCAAAGCCAGACAGCCATTGGGGCGCACAGAGCAATAAATCCAGCGGCTGAATGCAGCAAAAAACTAAGCGCCGTCGTTCGCCACAACAAAGCATGAATCATCCAAAGAACTGAAGCTAGCAGCAGTGTCGCGATCCAACAAATGAGGGATTCGGTGGCAAACTGACCGCGTGATAAGCCAAAAAGCTTGTTGCTGAAATCCGTTGTCAGGTTCGAGTACAGCCGTGGGAAGGCAAAAAGCAGCAACGATATGCTCGCGAACGCCACATTTACCGAAAACAAAATGGCATTAAAGAGTCGAGGCAGATGCGCCGGTTCGCGTTCATAGAGTTCACGAGTGATCATCTCTCGCGTTTCCTTCGCGAAATTCGCGTGAAATCAAGCTGTAAGAAGCAGTTCAACGCAATAATATTATCAGAATGCAAATCGCTCTTTTGTCTTCTCTCCTCTCGCTTTCCTGCTCGAATCGAGGGTTCCGATTTCGCGGAATCTAGCGGTGGTCCAACTGAATGCGGCAGCGGCTCGAGGCGCCCAGTGCCTTCAAGACCGTCTCGCCTCGTACCGCAATTCCCGCCGTTGCCGATTTTTCCCCGAAGCCTGTTTAAGCTTTCTTCCGCCCTTATTCTTTCAGTCCGGCCACTTTGCCGCGCAGGACAGTAATCGATGCTTTCGGCAACGTGAAAACGGTTCCTGCATCTACTTTTAGGGTGCTGGCGATTGGGGCATGGTCCGGATCGGCATGGCTGTAGGGTCCATCGTTGATCCAGACATATTGTTCGCTGCCGAAGGTCACAAACGTGACTGGTCCTGAAAAAGATTCTTGCCGCTTGTTTTTCGCATCGTCGAACATGACGCGCACGGCGTGGGAGTTGGTTTCGTCGCGATTCACCAGCATCAACGACCAGTTACCGTCGGGACGGTGCACCGCATACGAGGTCACCAGCAGATTGCCTTCCGCATCTTTGATATCCGTGGCAGCGGGGAACATGACATGCACGCCCGCCTTGTGCTGCACCCATTCCAGGTTGATCATGTGCGCGGCGAAATAAGGAGAGGTGTATCCCCGGATTTCGAACGTCTCCTCGTCCGACACAAAGTTCGACCATGACGACCAACCGAGGCACGTTTTCTGGATGCCTTGGGGCTGGATGGGAGAGTGGGTAAACAGAGCGCCTCCGCCTTCGAAGAACGCGCCGACATTGTCGGCGAGCCAGAGGGCTGCGAAGATCGTGGTCATCGGCCCGGTGAGGTTGGCGGCAAGATGATCTTCAGTGATCATCAGCGGCACATCCTTGGGAACGCCGTCGTCTCGCCAGACCTGGAGAATGTGCTTCACAAGCGTCGGCTCTTTGTAGAGAGACTTCCACGTGATGTCGCATGGTTCGAAAGGATAGTGCTCGAACGAAACGAAGGCCAGATCCGACAGTCGACCGTGCGATTTCAGGTAATCCGCGAAGCGGCCCATCCAGGAGATGCGTCCCTGGGTATCGGGCCAGAGCCCGAATGTCTTCATTGACGCCCTCGAAAACCGGGCCTCCTAATTTCAGTTTGGGGTCGACTTTGTGAATGGCTGCGGCCCACTGAAGATAGAGCGCGCCATAGTCTTCCGGCATCGCATGCTTGCCATCGGGTTCCTCGCCCATCTCGATGTACGAGATGGGATAACCGCGCTTCTCGATATAGGCGATCTGTGCGGCTGCGTCGTCCGGCGTGCCGTAGAGCATGGTGACCGGGATCATCGCAGGTAAATTATTGGTAATTCCGCTGGTGAAGAGAAGGTCGAAACCGGTGTGCTGGTAACTTCCGGTGGCGTCGACGTCCGCCGCCGAATGCCAGGGATCGATGGAAGACGAGGTATAAGTCGTCGGCCGGTCGCTGATATTTTTCTGCACCTCAACAAATGCGCCACTGCTGTCGACGCTTCCGACGCGAATCTCTCGAATCGCGTATCCGACGCAGTTGCGAATGTCGTCCGAACCGTGCTCGTCGCATGTGTTCGACGATGCGGTCATCAGGACGCGGACGTATTGGGTTGAGACCGGGGTGTCCGCGAGCTTCAGCGAGACGGTGCCACCGTGCGCGGAGTTCTGCGCTCCGGACGGAAAGGTTTTCCATTCGCCTTGCGGGCCGGCGTCAAAGTCGAGCGCTCGTGTTCCCGCCCAATACTCGACCTTGTACGTGGTGGCGTAGGGATTCTCCCAGGCGATGCGAATCGCATTCACGGGTTTTTCGGCTTTGAGATCGACGATCACCCATTGCGGATGCAAGGAGTCGTTCTCGCCAGTGAACTTGCTGGTCAGATATGGATTGCTTTTCCAGTAACTGAGATTCGGGCCCATGATGGGGCGATCGCCGCTGGTCGAGAATCCGCGATGCGGGAGTGAATAGGAGAGGATGTAGCGGATCGGTTCTTTGAGTTCGGTGTTGCCGGTGAAGTATCCGCTCTTGTGCGCCGCGTCGCTCCACGTTCCATTCTCAGTCCAGTGCCAGGCGGCCATGCGAAGCTCGCTGTTGTTGCGATAGGAGATGGGTCCCCATCCCGCCGACAAAGATTCCTGAATGATGTGCGGAGTGTAGACCTTATCGATACCGTCGTGCGAGAGAACATCGATCGAGCTGCCGAGTGCGCTGTCAGGATCGAAGGAGTTGATGGCATGGCCCGGTGTCGCGTCTACGTGAACGATAGCCGGCGGCGCAGCTGCATTGTCTGTCACGGATTGGGCAACAGCGGGTTCGCTCTGCGCGAGCGAAGTCAGGAGCGCGACGATAGCCGTGAACTTGAATGACTTTAAAGAGGAGGGCTTGCGGATTCTCTGGGACACGGCTCTAGCCTGAGTTGCCATCACACCTCCGTGCATTGCAACCTGCGTGCGCGCCCAATCTAAACAATGCCCGGAGGACGCGCAACTCGCGTTTTCACGAAGCGGAAACATATCGGTTGGAAGTTTGCGGAAACTTGCGGGACGGTTCGCGTCGAATCAGCCTGGTCCGCGAAGCGACGGATTTCCGCCATGGCGAAGATCAAGCGGCAAGGAATTTTGTTTCTAGCAGGTTGCGCAGTCTGCGAACTGCATCGAGGATCTCCTTCGCGGTTGTACCGCCAAAGCCCAGAATCAGTCCCTGACGCGGTTCGCCCATATACGAACGAGAGAGTGGCCAGAGCGAGAGCTTCTGCGCAACACCGCGCCGGGCAAGGTCCGCATCTCGGTGTCCCTGGCGGAGGAGCACAGTCAGATGCATGCCGGCTTCGTCTCCCACGACTTCGATCATGTCGCGAAGGTTCGCGGTGAGCGTATCGAAGAGGACCCGCCTAAGGGCTCCGTAATGGATGCGCATTCTTCGAATATGGCGCGCAAAGTGGCCTTCCTCGATGAAGTCGGCGAGCACCTGCTGATAAAGCGTGGACATGCCAAGATCCATGACTCGCCGCATGACGACAAAACGGTCCATCAGATCGGGAGGAACTACGAGATAGCCGAGGCGCAACGATGGAAAAACGACTTTGCTGAATGTGCCGATGTAAATCACGCGGGAGTTGGTGTCGAGTCCTTGCAGAGAAGCGATGGGCAGGCTTTCATAGCGATATTCGCTGTCGTAATCGTCCTCAATGATCCATGCGCCGGAATGCTGCGCCCACTCGATGAGTTGCAGGCGGCGTGAGGCGCTCAAGGTGACGCCAAGAGGGAACTGATGAGACGGAGTCACGAATGCGGCGCGGGCCTTGCGGCACTTCTTGATGCCAGCGGCGACATTCAGTCCTTCGGAATCGACGGGCACGGGCACAAGACGACATTCATTCAAGGCGAAGACGTCACGCGCCAAGCGATAACTGGGGTCTTCTATCCAGACACGATCGCTGGGATTCAGCAAAACGCGGGCGGCGATTTCCAGTGCCTGCTGCGAGCCGTTCACGATCAGAACCTGTTCTGGTTCGCAGCGGACGGATCGTGAGGTCTTGAGGTATTTCGAGATCGCACGGCGGAGCGACTCGTGCCCCATCAGATCGCCGTAGTGGGTGGACGCAGTATTCAGGTTGCGCGACCGGCGCGCGATCAGGCCCGACCAAATACTCCACGGGAATTGATCGAAGGCTATTTGACCTACGCGAAATGGGCCGTGGTGGATCATCCACGGAAACTCTTCATGGGTAGGAAGGTGCGAACAGCGCAGCGCGACCGTCCGGGGCCCGGGATGGATAACTGCATTCTTCGCCTTCGCGGGTGTTGCGGTCGTTAATTGTTCGGGGAGGGAAGCGGAGACAACGGTGCCAGCGCCCACCCGGGTTTCGAGATAGCCTTCCGCCAGAAGCTGGGCATAGGCATTCAGTACAGGAAAGCGGGAAACGCCAATTTCCAGAGCGAGCACGCGGGTGGAAGGAATGCGCTGTGCGGGATGAAGGCGTCCTTCGACGATGGCCGTGCGGAAGGAATTGTAAATCTGACGATGCAGGGGCTTCGAGGCTTTTCGATCGACCGTGATTACCGGCAGGAGGCCCGACGCAACACGCTTCATGGAGGATGATGATAGTGGTCATGCCGAAAACACGTCAAGTGGGTATTGAGCCTGACCACTTACGATGCGAGGCTGAGTGCAATCGGTGTCAGTGCGGGGAAGATTGATGTCACGTGTTCGTCATTGTCTGGAGTGTCCGAGCTGTAAGACTCGGTATCCGATTTCGCTCAGTCCGTTCAAGAACGGCTCCTACGTTGTCACGATCGCCTACGGATCCTGTGAAGAGTACATTTTGCACTGTTCGTGCGGGAGAGTGGGTAGCCGCTGGACGAGAGCTGGCGCTGCGATCTGCCAGGTCTCCAGGGAAGCATATGAACGCGGCTACGGTACGAAGGAGGAAATCGTGCGAGTGCCCGAAGAGCCGCAGGATGCGTGGCGATTTGGAAAGTCCGCCGAGGCCGGCGACTGGAATATGGCTGAAAGGAAGCGCGCTCACTGAGAGCCCGCGTAGGCATGGTTCGAGCCTTGCTGCCAGGAGATCTGCCCGATGGACTCGATTACGGCTTCGTCGGAACCGTTCCTCGGGCGATGTTCGAGTATGCGGACTGACCCGCGTCGTTGAAGGCGCGAACGCGATAGCCGACGTGTTGACCTTTCTTTAAAGACGAGTCGGTGTACTCCGTTGCGTTGGCCGCGAGCTTTGCAATCTGCGTCCACTTTCCCTTCCCGCCGCTAGATTCGTCGAGTTGACGTTCGACGATGATACCGGTGGGATCACCGGAGTGAACTTCCCAGGTGAGTTTCGCCGTCGTGCCGGCGATGGTGATGTTGAGCGAGCTTGGAGTTTCCGGCAGGACCGGCCAATCGAAGTAACCGGCATCGGCAATCGCCATGATGCTGTCGGTGACCGGTAATGATTCGAGCGTGTCGCTGGTGCCTTCCTTCCACTTCAGCGGACGAATATCTCCAGTTGTGACATTGATCAATACGGGGTTCTGAATGCCGGTGTTCTTCAGAGTGAAACTTGAATAGAAGGTGGGGAATACATTGCCGGGCAGGCTATGCGCGGCGAGCCAGTAGGCCACGATGGCTTTGCCGGTCTTCGAGCGGAATCCGTAGCTCATGAAAGGAAATTCGCTGCGGCGGCGCAGAGCCGGGATGTCGCTTCCGGAGATCTCGATCGTCGCATCGAATTTCGTGTCGGCGAAAAGGGCGTTCGTATTCTGCAGCGCGGAGAAGACGGGGCGTGGAGTGAAGTCGTAGTCGTGGTTGGTGAGCCCGTGAACGATGCCGAAGTCGTCGTATTCGTTTCCATCGACGCCGGCCGTCAGGAGCCACACAAATGTTTTCACTCCGGCAGCATGGTTATAGATGAGGCCTCGCGGAACATATTTGGCTTGTACGGATTCATCGGAGCCGATCCAGGTGCCGATGGAATTAAATTCGTCGTCGAAGAATGGAATGTCTTTTTTGATTCCCGGGTAATTGTTCACGAGCGCGCGAAGCTTCTGCGGTGACTCGTTGAGGTAGGCACCATAATCCATAGTTTCGGGATTCATGTTCTGCCCGTAGCCGGGATAGGTGTGATAGGCGTAGACATCAATGCCGGAGGCGCACTTGCAAGCGTCGAGCGCAACCTGCGTGAATTCGCGGGAAGGATCGGCCTGGCCGCCGTAGATGACCTTGGCGCCGGGAGTCTTGTGCACGGTGTCGACAAATGAAGTGAGGAGGTGGCCGTACTGCTCCGGGTTGCCGTACGGATTCCAGTAGCCGATATCTTGCTCGTTCCAGAGAGCCCAGTAGTGGATGCGGTCTTTGAAATGATCGACCGTCCACGCGACGTACTTGTTGAAGGCGGCTTGCTGCTCGGGCGTTAAAGGCGGCCAGTACACGGAGTAGATGCTGCGATCATCGTTATGAAAGGCGCCTCCCTCGGGGACACTGACGTCGGGAAGCTTGCCGCTATGGGCGGTGTACATCTGGTTTCCGTACATCAGTTGCACCTGCACATCCATGCCGTTGTCGATCAGGGAATCGACGGAATCTTCAAGCAACTGCGACGAAGTGTAGACGCCGCGTTTCTGCTCGACCCAATCCCAGCTGGTGTAGTCGGAGCTGTTCTCGTACTGGCCGATGCGGATCCATTTAAATCCGGCGTCGAACATACGCGTCCACCACCAGCGGTTCCACGGCAGATAAGGATCACGCGGCATATCGGAGTTAATGCCGAAGCCGTCTTCGATCTGCGACGTGCGCTTGGGAGGAACTTTCTCGGGGAGCTTCTTCATTTGGGCCGATGCTGGAGCCTGAAGAGGGAGAAAGGTTACGCAGAGCAATAAGAAGATGAACAGGCAGTGGCTACGGCCGTCGCGGATCATTGAGTTTCCTCCAAACAAAGTTTCACGACAGACTTCCACATCAAAAATCTGACATCGCCGAACTACAAAGCAGTTACGCGGGAGATCCCTCGTCCCGCTGGTGAAAGACGCGGGACTTCGGGATGACGCCGGTACGCGTGGAGATATCAAACCAAATCATTACCGATCATTTCTTCCGAGCGGATATATCTGCGATTCGATCTCAGCGCGCTACCTTCTCGGCGGTGGCTTGCGAAGCGTTGGCTGCGATCTCTTTGGCGTTGCGCTGAATCTTCTTGATCGCGGCAGCAATCTCGTTCATGTCTGCTTCGTCACCGAGCAACGCGAATTGCGGAATCCAGACAGTCTCCCAGGCGGCGCGCTGGGCATGCGGGAACTTTTGCTCCAGGAACGCGTGCTTCTCCGTAGCCTGGGCTCCGCTCAGGCATTTGCGATATTCGCCACTGCGGAAGCAATCGAGTTCATGCAGCGGGGGATAGCTGGCCTGTGTGGGAATGCCTTCGGCATTTAACGCGGCGATGAAATTCTCGGTCGAGATGCCGGCAAATTCTTTGCCATTCACGTGGAAGATGTAAGCGTACTGGCCATTGCGCGTGCAACGCGGATCGCATTTCTGCGCAGTGATGCCGGGAATTTCGGCAAAGAGTTTGTCGAGCACGCGGCCCTGGCGATGACGATGCAGAGTCTGCTCTTCCAGACGGCCGAGTTGCACGTTCAGCACGGCGCCCTGCCACTCGCTCAAGCGGTAATTGGAGCCATAGATGAAGTGGCTGTAGAACCATTCGCCGGGCATGCGTCCGCAGTCATGGACGGAGCGTGCCAAGCGCTCGAACTTGTCGTCATTGGAGATGATCATGCCGCCTTCGCCCGCCGTCATCAATTTGCTGGCTTGGAAGCTGAAGGTCGCGCCCACGCCGAAGGTGCCGATTTTCTTTCCGCGCCACTCGCTGCCGTGAGCATGGGCGGAGTCTTCGACCAACGCGATGCCATGCTTCTTCGCGATCTCCTGCAGGCGGTCGAGGTCGGCGGGGTGACCTCCCATGTGCACGGCGATGATGGCTTTTGTGCGCGGAGTAATGGCTGCTTCGGTGAGGTCTGGATCGAGGCAATGTGTTTCGGGATCAACGTCGACGAGCACGGGCAGCGCATTGGCAAACAGCACGGCGCTGGCTGTGGCGACGAACGTGAAATTGGGGACGATGACTTCGTCGCCATGATTGATTTCCAGCGCCGCCATGGCCGCTTCGAGCGCCGCGGTTCCATTGGTCACGGCGATTCCATGGCGGGCTCCGTGATATTTCGCGAAGTTCTGTTCGAATTCCAACGTCTTCGTGCCGGGAGTCCGCCACCAGATGCGGCTTTCGAGGACCTCCTGCAGGGCGCGGCGCTCATTGTCGTCGTACTGTGGCCATACCGGGAACGGTTTCTGCTTTGCCTTCTTACCGCCAAACAACGCTAGATCAGACATGGGTTCTCCTATTGCCTCAGCGGCTAAAGCCGCTCATCGATTGCGACGATTTACGGCGCGGCTTGAAGCCGCGCCCTTCCAAAACAAGTTCGTCATCCGGGTCTTCAGGAGTTAACAGCATGCTCTCAGTACTGGACGAACCCGGTGGCGTAACGAAAGGCCTCGACATAGTGGCCGTCTTTTTTCGGCTGCTCATCGCGCATTTCTTTTTTGGCTTTTTCCAGATCGGCAGGCTCCCAGTCTGGACGGTATTTCGTGATGGCCGGCTCAAACTGGCTGACCTGCTTGGCGGCCGCTTCCAGCTTTAAGTCGGCAACGCTATCGATGTTGACGAAGTAATTCGCTTCCTGCGGAGACGGATAGAAGAAATACATCTCCGGCACTCTGTACGGCTGCAGTCCCTGCTGGAGTTTCTGATTGGGGAAGTAGAGCCAGAACTCCGCGGCGCGGACAGCATCGATGGTGTTGAAGGCCGCCATACGATGATCGCTCTTGTGCCAGCGCTCGTACCATTCACCGGGATCGACGCTCATCAGTATGTCGGGACGGATGCGGCGGATAATCGCAGTGGCTTCTTCGGTCAGCTTCGGCTGCGCGGCATATTCGAGCATGCCGTCGTCGTAGCCCATCCACATAATATTTTCTTTGGGCGTGCCGACCAGGCCTTCTGACACTTCTTCTTCAGCGCGGCGAATGCGGGCGAGTTTCTGCGAATTCATGTCGGGATCGTAGGATCCCTTGTCATCATTCGTATAAATGGCGATATAGACCTTATTGTGATTGCGGTTCAGCAACGCAATCGTGCCGCCCGCGCCGAACACGTCGTCGTCGGGATGAGGAGTGAATACGAGGATAGTTTTGTTCTGGAGTTGCTCGAGACGAGTCGTCTGTCCGTACGCCAGGGTTGCGACACACAACACGGCAAACATCCAAGCCAACGCAAATTTCATTGTCACTCTCCGAAGGAGTCGTTTCGCCGAGCCAAGTAAGGTATCGCAAAAGAGTCGACGAGTCATCCGCTGTCGAGAGAAAGATAAGCGGTGGACGCCAGTCCAGTCTCTAACAAGGAGAATTCATCCAGATGTGATTCGGATCACAGACCGCAATTGTCTGCGGATGATCCCATCCAGAGTGCGCGTGTGCGAAGGCGACTGAGAGTCATAGTGGAATTGCTTGACAGTGCTGGTCGAGGGCGGTTAAAACCGTCGTCACCAGTTCCCGGACTCACCCGACTTCGCCGTGCGGAGGCGCCTATGTGGTTTCGAAAGGCAGTACCCGCGGTCCTGTTTTCATCCGTCGTAGTCTCACTGCTTAGTTTTTCGGCCTGGGCTCAGGTGGACCGAGGCGCCATTGTCGGCGCGGTTACGGATCAGGCTGGAGCCCGCATCGCTGGCGCCGAAGTCACGGTCACAAACGTGGAGACGAATCAGCCCACCAAGGTCATTTCCAACGACGAGGGGGCGTTCGCGGCGAATCTGCTGCGGATCGGAACGTATTCCGTGTCGGCGGAGAAGAAAGGCTTTCAGAAGACCCTCCAGCAGAACGTGGAAGTGGGCGTCAATCAATCGGTAAAAGTCGACCTCGTGTTGAAGATAGGATCTGCGAACGAGACGGTCGAAGTGACGTCGGCGCCAGCGCTACTGCAGACAGAGCAATCGTCTCTCGGAACGATCGAAACTGAGCGGCGGATTTCAGAGCTACCTTTGAATGGACGCAACTTCATACAGCTTGCCTATCTCGGGCCCGGGGCGAATGG
Source organism: Terriglobia bacterium (assembly GCA_963823085.1). GTDB lineage: Bacteria > Acidobacteriota > Terriglobia > Terriglobales > Acidobacteriaceae > Sulfotelmatobacter. Next base: position 75,803 of record CAWGKF010000008.1, read on the forward strand.
AGGAGAGACGGGATCGAACGTCAGCGGGGGTGTGTTTGAGAATGAGCGCGCGAATGAGGCAGTTTCTGTGAATGGCCTCAGAGTGTCGAATAACAACTTCCTATTGAATGGCGTCGACAATAACGAGTTCGGATTGGGAGGTGTGGTGGTTCTGCCTCCGCCGGATGCGATCCAGGAATTCAAGACCGAAGAAAATTCGATGAGCGCCGAGTTCGGACGTGGCGGCGCGGCAGTGAACGTCGTGCTGAAGTCAGGGTCAAACCAGATTCACGGCGGCGTGTACGAATTTATCCGCAATGACAAACTCGATGCGGTGAACTACTTCAACGTGGGCCAGCAGCCCTTCAAGCGCAACCAGTTTGGAGCATTCCTTGGCGGTCCCATCAAGAAGGATAAGACGTTTGTTTTTGGCGACTATGAGGGATCGCGGCTGCGCAACAGCGCTCCGTATGTATCGACGGTGCCGACAGTGGCGGAACGTGGAGGGGATTTCAGAGATCGGCTGACCGGGAACACATTTTCTCCATGCGCAACGGCGAGCCCGGCCGATACATTTGACACAGGAACTGTCTTCGATCCGTACAGCACATATAACTACTCCTGCGCTGACGGAAGTGTGGTTTCGCTGCGAAATCCGGTGCAGTACAAAGGGCAGATCAATGTGATGGACCCGGCGACGATAAATCAGGTTGGCTCGAACGTGGCCAATTTTTATCCTCAGCCGACCGACCCCACCTCTCTGGCGAACAACTATCTCGCGAATCAGGACGTTCTCAATGATCAGGATTCGTTCGATGTACGCGTGGATCATCGTTTCCGGGAAGCGGACCAGATTTTTACGTCGTATAGCTTCGGAGATGTGCGCAGCCATAATCCGGGGCCCCTGGGTGTTCCATGGGGCGGTTCGGATTGCTGCCCCAGCATCAGTAATTCGCGCTCGCAGCATTTGGGGATTGGGTATACGCATACTTTCTCACCAGTGGTGCTGAATGATTTGCACGGAGGCTATTTCCGCTACGCCGTGAATGCTCTGCCCTTCAACTTTGGCAAAGACATTGGGACGCAGCTGGGAATTCCGAATGCGAACCGTCCGGGGTATCCGAATTCAAGCGGATTGACGAATATCGACGTCGCGGGGATCACGTCGCTGGGGGATTCGCAGTGGCTTCCCGAGCATGTCTTCGAGAACATTATGCAGGCCGCGGATACGCTGACCTGGATGCGTGGGAAACACACACTGAAATTCGGCGTCGATTTCCGGCGTCAGCAGCGCAACTTCTTCCAGCTTTCGAATCCGCGCGGCTGGTTTGTCTTCGGCGGCGCTTATTCCGGCGACCTCACAACGTCGAATGGAGGGACCGGCCTCGCCGATCTCCTGTTCGGCTTGCCAGTTTCGACCGAACAGGATTTTCTGGGAGGCCTCTATCCAACTCGCTATTGGGATCTGGCGGAATTCGCGCAAGACGACTATCACGTCACCTCTAACTTCACGCTGAACATCGGACTACGGTATGAAATCTCGTCGCCGGCAAACGGACGAGTCGGCAACTTCGATTTCAATAAAGGAATTGTGGTCACCTCGTATGGGCCCGGTGCCGTTTCCCATGGCGGAGTGAAATTCGATAAGAGTGATTGGGCGCCACGCCTGGGATTTGCCTGGTCGCTGCCGCACAACACCGTTGTGCACAGCGCATTCGGCGTCTTCTATTCGTCAGAGGGAAATATCTTTGACGATCTAGGATTGAATCCTCCGCAATTGTCATTCTGGGCGAATAATTACAACGCGGGGGTCGTACCCACTCCGCAACAGTTGGGGCAGCAACTGATCTCGAACGGATTCCCGGCCGCAGTTCCGGTGGGCTCGGCCACCAATATTCAAGGGCCGGTGAAGACGACGGGTCCGGAGCGCATCATGCCGCGCATCATGGAGTGGAACCTTTCGGTGCAGCACCAGTTCGCGTCGAACTGGATGGCGCAGATCGGATATGTGGGCACCCGTGCTTACCACCTCTGGAACCATGAGGCCAGCGATCTGAACCAGCCGACTCAGCCGCTGGACACGAATTTCTGCGGCGATCCCGCGAACTGCCAGCCGAATTTTGGGCGGCGATACTTTGCCCAGCAGCCCAATATGACGCAGATCCTGCCGCTGGATTACGCTCAGTTTGAAATGCTATATAACGCATTTCAGGCTTCATTGAATAAGCGTTTCACAAATGGATTTAATTTCCTGGCGGCATACACGTTTGCCAAGAACATGGGGAACGCGGATGGCAACGTCGGCGGATTTCTTCAAGATGCGTATCGGGCCGACCTGGAGCATGGACCGGTCGCGCCCGATTTGCGGCAGCGCTTCACCATCAGCTATCTGTATGAACTTCCCGTGGGCCACGGTCGTCATTTTGGTGGAAATATGAAAGGAGTGACGGACGCGGTGCTGGGAGGATGGCAGGTCGCCGGAATCACGAGCGCGCAGACGGGCGAGGCGATCACGGCCGTGATGTCAACCGACTTCAGCAATACTGGGAGCTTCAGCTATCGTCCCAACCAGGTTGCGAATCCGTACGATTTTTCGTTTAATACGGCGTCGCAAGCGACGGATTATCAGTGCTCGAATCCCGGTCACCAGACGCTGGATTGCTGGTTCAACCAGGCCGCGTTCGTTACGCCGCCTCTGGCGCCGGGACAGCAGTCCGCGCACGCTTATGGCGATTCGAAAATTGGCAATCTGCGCGGGCCACACCTGGTGGATTTCGATTTCGTCCTGCAGAAGAACTTCAACGTATTCGAAAAGCAGCAACTGCAATTCCGGGCGGAGTTCTTCAACCTGTTCAATCATCCGAACTTCGGTTTACCGGGCGGCGGATCAGGTCAGATCCCGGTAGATTTCCCCGGCGCCGCCGCCATTACCAATACGGCAACGGACAACCGGCAAATCGAGTTCGCGTTGAAATACACGTTCTAATTTTTTCGATCGAAACCTTGAAACCGCGTCTACAGCATTTCCCGTATTGGGGAGTGCCTTTCTTTCGCCTCATTTCCACTTGGTGAACTGCGTATCCCGAACTCTCTAGCGATTACTCTCGCTTGAGGCATAATGGATTTAATAACCACACGCGAGGCTACCTATGAATCTGAGCGCTAAGAGCATCCGTTGGGCTGTCGTATTCGCATGTGTCGCGGTCACGAGTATGTGGGCTGCTGACAGTCCCTTTCACGACGCGCCGAGTTCTGCGAAGGCGATGAAAAATCCATACGCGGGGCAGCAGGCTGCGGTCGATGCCGGCAAAACCGTTTACGCGCGGAACTGCCTTTCCTGCCATGGAAGAACGCTGCAAGGGACGGGAAACGTGCCTTCGCTGGTTGACGGAAAATTGAAAGGTGTGACTGCGGGCGAAATTTTCTGGTTCGTCACCAAAGGCGACAAAGATAATGGAATGCCATCCTGGAGCTTTCTGCCTGAAGAGAAGCGCTGGCAGGCGGTGAGTTACGTGGAGGCAATGGCGTCTGGAAAAGCGACCGCTGCGGCCGCACCCGCGGCTGCAGCAACCAGCAGTGCAAAGCTGAAAGACGCATCTCCGACTGCTCCCTTCACGGATTTTCGCTACGAGAAGCCCGGGACCGTTCGCAAGATTACAGTGAATGATCTGCCGAAGCCGTATGCGACAAAATCGGCGGAGAATGGGGCGCAGGTGGTCGCCAAGCCCGACAATGCATGGCCGGTTGCGCTGGAAGGTTTCAAGGTTGAGCTCTGGGCTTCGGGCCTGGAGAATCCGCGTTTTCTACGCACGGCTCCAAACGGCGACATTTTTCTGGCAGAGAGCGAGGCGGGACGCATTCGCGTGTTCCGCGGAACGACTTCAGACGGCAAGGCGGAACAATCCGCCGTTTTCGCGAGCGGATTGAAGAGGCCGTATGGCATCGCGTTCTATCCTCCGGGCCCGGATCCGCAGTGGGTCTACATTGGCAATACGAATGAGGTGGTGCGTTTCCCGTATCACAATGGCGATCTGAAAGCGAGCGGCGAAGCTCAACACATTGCTGACCTGCCGAGCGGCGGCGGCCATTGGACGCGCGCCGTCGATTTTTCCAAAGACGGAAAAACTCTGTTCGTTGCCGTGGGCTCGGCCTCGAACGTGGACGATCCCGACACGCACCCAGCCGAGAAGGATCGCGCCGACATCCTTTATTGTGATCCCACGAACTGCCAACTCAAGGTTTACGCCTACGGAATTCGCAATGCGGGCGGAGGCATCCGGGTGAATCCGCAGACCGGAGAACTATGGTGCTCGGTCAACGAGCGCGATGCCTTGGGCGATAACCTAGTTCCCGACTACATCACGCACGTGCAGGAAGGCGGCTTCTACGGATGGCCGTGGTGGTACATGGGGGCGCACCAGGATCCACGGCACGATGGCAAACATCCAGAATTAAAAGACAAGGCAATCGTTCCCGACATACTGCTGCAGCCGCATAATGCTTCGCTGGAAATTACTTTTTATGGAGGTGACAAATTTCCGGCGGAGTACAAGGGCGACATCTTTGCCGCGGAACACGGCTCGTGGAACAAAGCGGTCCGCGTTGGCTACGAGGTAATCCGTGTGCCGCTGCATCAAACGGGGCATGCGACTGGAGAATACGAGGACTTCCTGACTGGATTCGTGCTTCCGAACGGCGAGGTCTGGGGACGTCCAGTGGGGATTACGGTCGCGCCCGATGGCTCGTTGCTGGTGAGTGATGACGGATCGAATTCGATCTGGCGAGTCAGTTTTGTGGGTAGGTGAAGATTCTGGTGATCTGGCGTGCTATAAAGCCGCGGTAACAAACGCTTAACAACCGCGGGCAAAGGTGCCTCATCCAAGGTGCGTGCCAGAATCTGCCAACTCGGAAGAGATACCCAAGACCTCGTCACAGCCGTCGGAGCAACCCGGCGAGCAGGTTGAGCTATTTCGGGATGTTTTGAACGCGCTCGAGAGTTGCCGCATACCCTATGCGATCTCAGGCGCCTTTTCTTTGCGACAACATACCGGCATCTGCCGCTACACCAAAGATCTTGATCTGTTTCTCACGGCCAATCACTCCAGTCTGGCTCTCGATTGCCTGCGAGGGATCGGTCTTGAGTGCGAGGTCACGGACCCCGTGTGGCTATCGAAAGCCTGGCGCGACGGATATTTCGTGGACCTTATTACTGGGATGAGCAATGGCATGATCACGGTCGAGGACTCATGGATCGAACGCGCGCGACCGGCGGTGGTCCATAGCGTCAAGACCCGCGTTCTCGCGCCAGAGGAATTGGTGGCCTCGAAAATCTTTGTGGCCAAACGCGAGCGCTTCGACGGGGCTGACATCGCCCACGTCATCTACGGAACGTACGGCGATTTTGACTGGAAGCGCGAAATGGAGTTGGTCGGCGAACACTGGGAAATGCTTCTTTGGTCACTCCTGCTGTTCCGCTATGTGTACCCGGCGCAGAGTCACTATGTACCCTCTGAAATCTGGTGTGAACTATGGACACGCTTTAGAGACGAGGTAAAGAATCCCAATCCGCAAGCGCGTTTTCGCGGCAGTTTAATTGACGAAAACATGTTTGCGATCGACGTCGAGGAATGGGAACTTCCGGACCTGCTGGAGGAGAGCCGAAGAACACGTTTGGCGCGACTCGGACGGGATCAGGCTTCCTGCGATTCGTCGAAGGGGATGAGGAAAGAAGCATGAGGATCGCCGCCAGCGCCGATTTGCATTTCAGTCCGCAGAGCTATGCGAAGCTCAAAGACCAATTCGAGCGGGTTCGCGATGAGGCGGATGTGTTGGTGCTCGCGGGAGACCTCACGAATTACGGTCAGCCGGATGAGATGGAGCCTCTGCTGAATGTGCTCGTGCGCCTGCGTCTGCCCACGATCGTCGTGCTGGGCAATCACGATTACGAGAGCGGCAAGGAAGAAGAACTGAGGCGCATGCTGATTGCTGGTGGCATCAAAGTTCTGGATGGCAGCGGTTACGAGCGCGATGGAGTTGGCTTTGCCGGTGCCAAAGGGTTTGTAGGAGGCTTTGGCCGCGGCGTGCTGACCGCGTTCGGCGAGCGCGAGATCAAGGAGTTCGTGAAGGCTTCGATCGACGAGACGATGAAGCTGGAGCGTGGTATCTCCCAGCTGCGGGCACCGAAACGTGTGGTCGTGGTGCATTACTCTCCTATCGCTGAAACGGTCCAGGGCGAGGCTCCGGAGATATTTCCTTTCCTTGGAACTTCACGAATGGCGGAAGTGATCGACAGACATGGGGCTGATCTGGTGCTGCACGGTCATGCACATCACGGAAAGCCGGACGGTCACACGAGAGGCGGCGTCCCGGTCCACAATGTCGCCATTTCGCTGCTGCAGGCGCAGAGTCCGTCGCGCGTGTATCGCATCTTCGACATGTAGTTCTCGATATGTAGTTAATGAAAGTCGTGTGAACTGGTCTCGGCTTGCGTGACGAACAGCGGCTGGACGCGTTCGGCGCGGACGGAAATCACGTTGTCCTGATTCTGCAATATTCCCTCAACGGCGAGGAATCGTTCGCTGGTCAGCAGCAGACGGTTCTGGTGAAACAAGTCGGGCCTGACGATCGCGTTGGCGACTCCGGTTTCATCTTCCAGACTTAAAAATACAAATCCTTTTGCCGTGCCCGGACGCTGGCGGGTAATGACGCAGCCTCCGATACGGAGACGCTTGCCCGTCGGCAAGTCGCGCAATTCGATGGCGCGGCGAATGCCCATGGCATTCAGCCATGCGCGCTTGTAGGCCATGGGATGCGGGCCAACAGTGAGTCCAGTGCCGTGGAAATCGGCCACCAGACGCTCCTCGTGATTCATGGGCGCGAGCGGTGACGGAGCATCGGGCTCCGGCTGTCCTTCGAGCAACGGTCCAGATGGGCGGACGGCGCGTTCAACCTGCCAGAGGGCGTCGCGGCGGTGAAGCGAGTTGCGAGTCACGAGTACCGAGTTGCGAGATTCCTCCGCCCGTTGCGTTCGCTCCGGGGTCGGAATGGCAAAAGCCTTTGAGCTATCAGATTGCCCAAGAGCAGTTTTGCTGGCCACTGGCCACTGGTCACTGGACACTGCGTTCAGCGCTCCGATTTCCGCCAGCGTGGTGAGTTCATCTTTACGTAGCTCTGGGACACGCCGGGCCAGGTCGTGAATGGAATTGAAAGAAGCCAGCATTCGCTCGCGGAGCAAGGATCGTGCGGCTTCTTCGCGCAGTCCGCGAACGTAGCGCAGGCCCATTCGGAGGGCGGGTGATGCGAGTACCGGGTACTGAGTATCGGGTACCGAGTTCCGAGATTCCTCCGCCCCTCGCGTTCGCTCGGAGGTCGGAATGACAAGATTTTCTATAGGTTGTCCTGAGTTCGGGATGGTGAAGGTTCCACTAGGTACTGGGTACTTGGTACTCGGTACTGCTTCTAACGTGCAATTCCATTCCGATTTAGTCACATCGATCGGCAATAGCTTCAATCCGTGACGCTGTGCGTCTTTCACGATCGTTGCCGGAGAATAAAATCCCATCGGCTGATTGTTGAGTAAGGCGGCAGTGAATGCGGCGAGGTAATGGCATTTCAAATAAGCGCTGGCGTAGGCGATTAGGGCGAAGCTGGCGGCGTGGGACTCGGGGAAGCCGTAGAGCGCGAACGATGTGATCGAGAGAATGATTTCTTCCTGTGCCTTCGGAGAGATTCCGTTCGCGGTCATGCCGGAACGAAGTTTGGCTTCAATCTCGCGCATGCGTGCTTGCGAGCGCTTGAACCCCATGGCGCGGCGCAGGTCTTCGGCTTCGCCTCCGGTAAAGTTCGCCGCGACCATTGCAATGCGCAGCAATTGTTCCTGAAAAAGCGGCACGCCGAGCGTGCGCTGCAAGATTGGCTCGAGCGAGGGATGGGCGTACGTGACATCTTCTTTCCCCTGGCGGCGCTGTAGAAACGGATTCACCATTTGGCCAACGATCGGCCCGGGACGGATGATTGCGACCTGAACGACAACATCGTAGAAGCGCACAGGACGAAGGCGCGGCAGGCACGACATCTGCGCACGGCTTTCCACTTGAAACATTCCTACCGTGTCGGCTTGCTGCAGCGTGGAGTAGACCTGCTTGTCATCTTGTGGAAGATGCGCGAGATCGACTTCTTCGCGATAGTGCTCACGAACGAGTTCGATGGAATCCTTGAGCACGGCCATCATGCCAAGACCGAGCAGATCGACTTTGACGATGCCCATGTCGGCGCAATCTTCTTTGTCCCATTGCACGACGACGCGGCCCGGCATGGATGCCGGTTCGAGCGGCACGACGGAATCGAGTTGTCCCTGGCAGATCACCATGCCGCCTGAGTGCTGGCCGAGATGGCGTGGCATGTCCTGCACAGCGAGGCAGAGTTCGTAATATTTGCGCAGGCGCGGATGCGAGAGATCGAGTCCGGCATCGCGGAAGCGGCGATCGAGCGCGTCATTCTCGTCGCGAAATTCCCAGGTGGCGACCGCAGCGGAAATCTTTTGCAGAGTTTCTGCGTCGAATCCGAGCGTCTTGCCCATCTCTCGTGCAGCCATGCGATTGCGATACGTGATGACATTGGCCGTCATGGCAGCGCCGCGCTCGCCATATCGCTTGTAGACGTACTGAATCACTTTTTCGCGTTCGTCGCCGCTGGGAAGATCAAGATCGATGTCGGGCCACTCGCCGCGCTCTTCCGAAAGAAACCGCTCGAAAAGAAGTTCCATGCTCACAGCGTCGACCGCGGTGATGCCGAGCGAGTAGCAGACGGCACTGTTGGCGGCTGATCCACGTCCCTGGACGAGAATGTTTTCTGAACGGCAGAAGCGGACCAGGTCCCAGACAATGAGAAAGTATCCGGCGAGTTTGAGTTTTTCGATGAGCGCCAGTTCTTTTTCGATCTGGCGACGAGCTTTCGCCTGCATTTCGGGAGCAGCGCGGCCATAGCGATCACGAAAACCTGCCCACGCTCGATCGCGCAGAAACGAATTCATAGTTTCGCCTTGGGGCACGGGATAGCGCGGAAATTCGTAGCCGAGATCGTTCAGCGTGAATTCGAGGCGGTTGGAGAGTTCGACGGTGTTATGGATCGCCTCGGGCAGGTCGGCGAACAGTTGTTGCATCTCTCGCGGGGATTTCAGGTGACGCTCGGAGTTGCGGGCGAGGAGGCGTCCAGCAGTCGATAACGTGCGGTGATGACGGATCGCGGTGAAAGCATCGCAGAGTTCGCGAGCTTTGGGGATAGCGTAATTCACGCCATTGGTCGCGAGCAGGGGAAGGTTGAGCGAGCGGGCGAGGTCGATGGCAACGCGGTTGCGGGATTCTTCTTCGCGATGGAAATGGCGTTGCAGTTCGACATAGACGTTCATGGGCCCGAAGATACCGATCAGCTGATCCATATGGCGTTGGGCCTCGTCGATGCCGCCTTGTTGCAGAGCACAGGCAAGTGGTCCTTCGTCGCCGCCAGTGAGGCAGATGAGTCCTTCGGCGTGTTCTTGTAGTTCTTGCGCGGTGACGGCACCCTCGCCTTTCTTGGCGCGCAGCTTCATCTTCGTGATCAGGCGGCAGAGATTTTGATATCCGGTACGGGAAGCGACGAGCAGGGGAAGGCGGAATTCACCACGAATGCACCCTTCGACTCCGCTCAGGGCAGGCTCCGGCACGGAGGAAAGCAATTGTTGATTTGTGATTGCTGATTTTTGATTGATCTTCTCTGTGCCTCTGTGCCTCCGTGGTGAAAATGGACTTGCAGAAACTTCTGCTCCGATGTGCGCCTTGATCTTGGCTTTATCTGCCGCCAGATGAAAGCGTGGAGAACCGTAGACGCCGTCGGTATCGAGCAGCGCCATCGCGGGCATGCCGAAGTGCTGGCACACGCCGACCAGTTCCTCGGGCAGGGAAGCGCCTTCGAGAAAGCTGAATGCAGAACGGGAGTGAAGCTCGATGTACATTTAGTCATTGATTCATTTAGTCATTTAGTCATTGGGGCTGTGGTTCAATCGCTCAATGACTAAATGACTAAATTCCTTCAGTCATAGGTCCCTTCCACAAACCACGATCCGCCGAGCAGATCGTGCACCAGGCGATAAAACGAGATGGTTTCTCCATTGCGCAGGGCCAAATCCCATTCGTCGCGCGACCAGGCATCGTGCTCCCACCAATCGCCAGAAAAGCGCCAGGGCCCGGCCTTCCACAGCACCTCTCCCTGAACCTCTTTTTTCTTCGGGCAATTCAGCCGCAGCGGCTGTCCGTTTTCGAGAGTGACATTCGCGTGCAGCGGTGGACGGAACCGGCGCAGAGCGGTAATCGCAACTTGCGCATCTGCCGCGTCGGGAGTTTTCTTCTGTGGAGTTTTGCGTGCGACTTCGGCTACAAAACGCCGCATGCGAAATCCTTCGGGATGATGCGTGTCGAGCAACTCCAACGCTCCCACCTTGTGCTCACCAACAATGCCTGCAATGCGCGCCAGCGTGAGTTCCAGTTTTTCCGGTTCAGGAGCAGGAGGCAGGAACAGGCCTCCTTGTGCCGAGCGCGGACGCGCCGGTTCGGCGGCCAAATGAATTTTCATAATGGGTGCTCCGGGAGGATGTGCGTTCAGATCGAGCTGCAGCAATTTCAGAAATACTTTGGCATCGAGCATGGGCAGAGGAAGAGAAAGCTTGCGGGTGAATTTCGTTTGCCGGCTGGAAATGATTTGCGATGCAGTCTGCGTAGCCACCGATCCATCGCTCTCGCTGGGGATGCCGAGATTTTCATCATCATCGTCAATGCCAGTGAGATTCGATAGATCGAGTGAGAGACGAAGCTCCTGTGTAGCCAAAGCGCGTGAACCAAGACGAGCGCAGAGTTGCTCGAGCAGGCGATTCAGCAGGAAAGCCAAAGGTTCGAGCAGGACGATGGGATGCTCAAGTTCCACCGCTTCCTCGAACACCATCGGTGCTTCGACCGGAACCAGCGTGCGCGAAGCGGTTCCACGCGCCAGTTGCTGGAGATGAAGGCCTTGCTGTCCGAGACGTTCACTGAGTGCGACTTGGGGCAGAGCAGCCAGCGCTCGCAGGTTGCGGATACCCCATCGTTCGAGAGTTTCGATCAGACAGTCGGCATCTTTTTTCTCATCTGCATCCAGCCGATCGGCGAACAAAACTTGCGGCGGCAGCGGCCCCAATTGCTCGGCCTCTTTACCTGGGGGAATCACGATCATTCCAGAAAATCCGCGGGCCGCCAGCAGGGCAGCATCAGGATTTGAGGCGATGGCAACATTTGCCTTTAGTCCGAGCATGCACGCGCGATCGAAAATGGAGCGGGCAATTTTTGGCAAAGGTCCCAGCAGAGATTCCATGCCGGCAAGATCGAGCACAACCGTATCGCTGGCCAAATCTTCCACGCAGGGTGAAAAAGATTGCGCGCAGTCGAGCAGCGCAGCGTGTGCCGAAGATTCCTGCAGCGGCGAGCGCGGACGCAGAGCGAGTTCCGTGCAGAGTTCGGCTTGGGCTTTACTCATGCCGGGTGCGATGCCGAGTTCGCCCGCGCTTTCATTTATCGCAATAATTTTTTCGAGCGGAGGTTTGCCCTCCAGGATCGCGACCGCACACGAGTTGAGATCCTGTTCGACGCGCAGGGCGGCCGCCACGGCAAAATTCGGAACGTAGATGCAGGCAAACGGCATAAAAACCATTTAGTCATTGAGTCATTTAGTCATTGAGTGATTGAGCCATTGAGTCATCATCCGGCCCGCAGCTTGAGTCTCAAACATCACGGATTGTGTGGGTTTACGTTCCAGCCGTGAGCGGATTAATTCCGCATTGATGTTGAGCCCGGTCAGAAATTGTGCGTGAGAGGGAGTCGAACATTCAGGTGACCTCTTCTCGGTTGCGCTGATTTTATTACGCCCCTCCGGGGCTGGGCCCTCTTCCGGAGTTAACCCAAGGCTTGCGCCGTGGGCTGCATTCTTTCGCCGCTTCGCGGCTGGGTCATCGATGGGCACTCTTTTATCTTTTACCGAACCCAACTGCAGAAGCAGCGACGAGCAGCTTCCGGCGATGGGCTGCTGCTCGATCGCCAGCAGAATCGTCGGCTTGTGTTCCACGGCGCGGCGGAAGCGAAACCATGTCGTCAACGGAATGCGGCGTGCGGCTTGCGGCGGCATATCGGCGAGGTCAAGGACGATCAGGCCGAAGCCTCCGCTTTCGAGCAGCAGATCCGTGGCGCGCAAGACTTGCTCGAGGCGGTGCTCGGAAGCCCGTGATCTCGCTTTGTCGAGGTTCAATGCCGATTGTGAGGAAGTCCCCATCCTAGCCGCAAAAGGCGCGACTAGGATAGGGCACCCATCGCGCGTGTGTTTTGGAGAGTTGTTTTTTGGCGAATCATCGCCGCAGCGCACCCAGAGCAGGTGATCCAGGTCGATGCCCGCGGCCGCAACCGATTGCGGATCAAGCGCGTCGCTGGCATCGATAAGGGCGCAGTATTCACCGCGGCGAGTGGCAGAGGCCAGAGCGGCCAGCATCACGCTGGTGCGGCCGGAAGACGCCGGGCCATAGATTTCAGTCAGGCATCCGCGGGGCAAACCGCCAGCCAGAGCATCGAGGGCTGGAATCCCACTGGTGACCATTTCGGGTGCAGGACGAATCTCCAGTCGTGAGGCCGGGGTTAGAGAAATTGTTGATTGTTGATTTTTGATTGTTGATTGAACAAATTGGGCGAGGTCAGATTCCGTGTGGGCGGGCTTTTTGGCGCCGGAAACGGGGTGAACCTGCTCTGGACGAACTTGGTTTTGACGAGCCTGGTCTGGACAAACGTCGGCCTCTGCTTCGTCATCAAAAAGAAAAAGGCGGCCCAGGGCCGCCGAAGTGGAAACCACTACGGAAGACATACAATCCTCAAGTATTTCAGGGAACGCCGGGGCTAGAGCCGCGGAGGCGATTTGTTTATTTTCGCTTTTTATTCGCCTAATGAAATTGTGCTCGTTGGGAACGCCGTTGTCAAGAGGGTTTAGCAAGTGATCGCGGATGAACGGCCAAGGCGGTACCCAGACAATACAGGAATAGGACTACCAAATAGAAGGCGAGCCTTCCCGCCGCATTGCAGCCTCGCTTACTTCCCCTTCCTCCATCCGTCTAAGCGCAACAGCACCGTGACCAGGTTATTCAAATAGGTGTGCTCAATCGCGATTCCCAATTCAGATTCTGAACGTCGACTGCCCGATCCCGGCTCCACAAGATCGGCAGCGAGAAGGAGATTTTCATGCTCAAAAGTCGTTTACTTGTTGTGTTGGCTGGTGTTCTGTTAGCCACGGGCGTAGCTCAGGCACAAACCGCCACGGGTGAAACCGTGATGCTCAACTTGCCTCGGGCCAGCCAGCACGCTCGCATTTCGCAGCGCATCGGCATCACCGACATCACGATCAGCTATCACCGGCCGCTCGCCAATGGACGCCAGATCTGGGGCAAAGTAGTGCCTTACGGGCAAGTCTGGCGTGCCGGCGCAAATGAAAACACGACTATCACCTTCACGGATCCGGTAACGATCGAGGGCCAGACGCTCGACAAAGGAACCTACGGTCTGCATATGATCCCTGGTGAGAATCAGTGGACCGTGATCTTCTCGAAGAATTCGTCGGCGTGGGGAAGTTTCACCTATAAGCAGGACGAAGACGCGCTACGCGTGACGGTGAAACCGCAGCCAACCGATACGTATAACGCGCTGGCCTATGATTTCGATGACGTGAAACCCGACTCGACCGTGGTGACCATGCGCTGGGACAAAGTTGCTGTGCCGTTCAAAGTTCAAGTGAATGTGAATGAGATCGTCACCGCCAGCGTTCGCCAGCAGATTCGCGGGCTCAATCAGTACTACTGGGAAGGTTGGGACGACGCGGCCGGCTATTTCCTTGCAAACAAGATCGATCTTGACGAAGCGTTGAAGGACGAGGATCAATCGATCCAGGCCGAAGAGCGCTATGACAATCTGTTGAACAAGTCGAAGATCCTCGAGGCCATGGGACGGACGCAAGATGCGGAGATGTTCCGCACCAAGGCGCTCGACAAAGCCAGCGCCGTTCAACTTTATTTCTACGCCCGGCAGTTGCAGGCAGAGAAGAAGCAGGACCAGGCTCTGGTAATTTTCCGCGCGAACGCGAAGAAGTATCCCGATGCCTGGACTTCTCACATGGGTCTGGCCCGGGTTTACAGCGCACAGGGAGATTTCGACAACGCTGTGAAGGAAGTGAAGCTGTCGCTGGCTACCGCGCCGGACTCGAATAAATCGAATCTGGAAAATTACGTGAAGCGGCTGCAGAACAAAGAAGACATCAACCGGTAGCGGCTCAGGGGCTAAAGCCCTTTATCTTCGCCAGCACTTGACGCGGCGCTAAAGCGCCGCTCTTCCACGGTGCTGTCGAGGTCTAAGAAGATGCTGTCGAGGTCTGAAGCAAAAGGGCCAGCATTCAAGCTGGCCCTTTTCGTTTCGGGTTTGGAGCTACCACACCCGGCACGCATTCTCACGCACCATTTTCTGTCCGGCCTTGCAACCGAATGCCTGCTCGAATTCCGGCATGTTCGACATCACGTTGTCGATGCGGAATTTGGGCAGTGAATGTGGATCGGTAGTGACAACCAGCTTCGCGATCTGCGGGCGCACATTCGCGCACCACGAATAGGCATTCGCTAGAAAGAAGCGCTGCCGATAAGTCCAGCCGTCCTCCCCTTTGTCGTCGAGCGACTTGCCTTGCCGCTTTAAGTCGGCCTCCAGTGCCGCGAGCGCAAGATGAATGCCGCCGTTATCCGCCGTGTCCTCTCCTTGCGTGAGTAGGCCATTCTGCTTGACTCCGGCGCCGGCCTCGGGCACTTCCTGCGTGTATTCGTCGGAGATGCACTTGCCGCGCTCGTCATAATTCTTGGCATCTTCGGCGGTCCACCAGTCCCGCAGATTGCCTTTCGCATCGAACTTGCGCCCTTCATCGTCGAAGCCGTGGATGATTTCATGGCCGATGACCATTCCAATCGCGCCGAAATTCACGGCATCATCTTTTGTCGGATCGAAAAATGGCGGCTGCAGAATCCCAGCAGGGAAGTTGATCGTGTTTAGTTGCGGGTCGTAATAGGCGTTGATGGTTGGCGGAGTCATCGTCCATTCCGAGCGGTCGACCGGCTTGCCAATCTTCGCCACCCAGCGTTCGAACTCGAACGACGAGGCCTGTCCCACGTTGCTCAAGAAACTGTCGCGCACAATCTTTACGCTGGAATAGTCGCGCCAGTGTGAGGGATATCCGATTTTGTCTTCGATTCCTTTGAGCTTGACGATCGCCTGTTCCTTGGTGGCCTGCGACATCCAACTGAGGCTTTGAATATCCGAATTAAGGGCGGTTTCGATGGCATGAACCATCTGCAGTGTGCGTGCCTTGCTCTCAGGCGGGAAGGCACGATCAACGTACGCTTGTCCCAAAGCTTCTCCCAGATCACGGTCAGCGTTATGCACGCAGCGCCGCCAACGCGGCTGATTCTGTTCCTGACCGGCGAGCGTGTGGCTGAAGAAATCAAAATTCTCATCCACGAAAGGCTTGCTCAGATATGGCGCGGAGCGGTGAATCGCCCACCAGCGCAGGTATGCCTGCCAATGCGCGAGCGGATGATCGGCAATCAACTTCGATTCAGCGCGGAAGAAATCCGGCGATGTGACGATGTAATGATCGCTGGCCGGAGCCTTCACGGCTTTCAGATACATATCCCAGTCGATCGATGGAGTGAGTTCCCGCACCTGCGCCAGACTCATCTTGTTATTAATGTTCTTGGGATCACGGCGCTTCACGTTATCCATTTGCGCCTCCGCCATCGCGGTCTCGATCTCGACGACGGCTGCGGTATCGGCGGCCGCCTGGTTCTCCGCCTCTCCCGAGAGAATAAACATCTTCTGGATGTGAGCGCGATATTTGGTAAGGAGTTCCTTTGACTTGTCGTCCGTCCTCAAATAGTAGTCGCGATTGGGCAGGCCCAATCCGGCCTGATCAATCTGAGCTACGACCATCGCGGCATTGTCGTAATCCTGCGCACCGGTGAAGCCGAAGAGAGGAGAGTTGCTCTGGTTGTCTCCGGACTGCCATGCGCCGGGATAAAGGTGGTGCAAGCGCGCGACCTCGGCCGTGAGATCCTTCTTTGATTTGAGCGCCGCAATGCGCGCGAGCTCGGGCTGAAGGGGCTTCATGCCGGCGGCTTCAATGCCGCTTTCATCCATGCACGCGGCCCAGTAGTCGCCGATCTTCTGCTGGACGGCCGTACGGTTTGCGTCGGGCTTGCTGGCCGCTTCCATGGTGTCGCGCAGCACGCCTTCATTCCAGAGTTCGAGGCCGCTGCCGGTCGTCCAAAATACCTGGTCGGCGGGAATCGGATTCCCAGTCATCCATTTGCTGCAGGAATATTTGTAAAAATCATCACAGGGATCGAGCGACTTGTCGGCAAGGTCCGGATCGAAGTGCTCTAGTTTCGGACTGTTGGCCTCGTCGGAGGGTGCAACGGCAAGCGAACTCGGACGTGCGCTCTGGGCGGGAATGCTCTGGGCGAATGCTGCCGAAACGGCAAAGGCGAAGACTACGGCAGCAGGGAATCGGGAAATGGGCATAGATCCTCTATTCAGAGAAAGTGAAAAACTGGGCCAATCTCAATTACGCATATCGACAGACGTGAGTTCCAGGAAACGGCCGGCTGGGCACACTCCAGCCAATTGGTCACGATACTACAGACGGGTGGCGAGGCGCGTGGTTAGCGCGAAACAAGATGCTCACGACGAAGGGCGCCACACGATGCGAAGACGTAATTTGGAGGGCCCTGGCGTGACTTCGTGGCTTCGTCTGGTTTCGCTTTGCTCATCCCGTGTTATGCAATCCGGCGGCGATGCCGTTAATCGTCGCTCCCAGAGGAAATTCCAGATCGGAGCTTTGCTGTCCTTGTTGCTTGCGGCGCAGCAATTCTACCTGGATCAAGCTCATGGGATCGACATAAGGATTGCGCAGCCGAATCGAGCGGGCCAGCACACGGTTCCGGGCCAGCAACTCGCGCTGGCCGCTGATCTTCAGGAGCATCTGCCGCGTTCTCAGGAATTCCTCTTCCAGCATGCTAAAGACACGCTTCCGGAGCTGCGCGTTCTTCACCAGCCCGGAGTATTCGCGGGCGATGCCCAGGTCGGCTTTCGCCATTCCGAGCTCGACGTTGCGCAGCAGGTCACCGAACATGGGAAACCCGCGAGCAATCTGCCGCAACATCTGCTCATGCCCTGCGCTCTTGGCAGAAAAATGTTCCAGCGCGTGACCGATGCCAAACCAGGCGGGAACCGCGTGCCGGCTCTGCATCCATCCAAAGACCCACGGAATCGCACGCAGGTCTTCCAGACGTCGTCCCTTGCTGCGCCGCGCCGGACGCGAACCGATGCGGGCGGTATCGAGCTCATTCACCGGAGTTGCCTGCTCGAAGTACTCGAGGATATCGGGATTCTCGGCGATATCGCGCCGGTAAGCCCGATACGCCTGTTCCGACATTTCCTCAATGGCGGTTTCCCATTCCGCGGGATGCCCAGACGGGCCGTCTGCAGAGCGCGTATATGCTTCGAGGCTCGCAGCAATCATCAGTTCGAGATTCCACTCAGCCAGCACCGGATCGGCGTACTTCCAGTTCAGCACCTCGCCTTGTTCCGTAACTCGAATCTGCCCCGAAAAACATCCCGGCGGCTGCGCCAGAATCGCGGAGTGAGTTGGGCCGCCGCCCCTCCCCACTGTGCCCCCGCGTCCGTGAAACAGACGAAGTTTGATCTGAAAGTCCTGCGCGGCGCGATGCAGTTCGCGGTGCGCTTTGTAGAGTTCCCACGTGCTGGTGAGCATGCCTCCATCCTTGTTCGAATCGGAGTACCCAAGCATCACCTCCTGCCATTGTCCCCATGAATTCACGAGAGGCTGATACTCCGCGTCACTCCATAAGCGTCGCATTACTCCTGCGGACGCGCGCAAGGATTCGATCGATTCAAACAAGGGCACCGGCATGAGCCCGGGATCATTCGATGATCCGGTAAGTGTGACGCCCACTTTTCTCGCAAGACGAACAACCGCGAGCACATCCGTCTCCGACTCCGCACCGCTGATGACGTACCGCTGAATGGACTGTGCCGGATACGTGTTTTTCAGTTCGGCGATCGCGCGAAATGTATCCAGCACTTCGCGCGTCCGTTCTGATTCCGTCTCGCCGTTAAGCGCGGGCCCTAGTTCCTTGAAAACCAGTGCATGTTCGCGAGCATGCTGCCGGATGTCGAGAGCGTACAGATGAAATCCGAACTTACGTACGTTGCGGAGCAGCGATGCCATGTAGGTTTGCGCCAACTGCTCCCCTTGGTGCGATCGCAGGCTGTGCTGTACCAACACTAAGTCCTGCTCGAACTCGGCAGCATCGCGATAAGCGCCCGGAGCGTTCCGGGCATTCCGGCTTTGTTGAAGCCGGTGGAACATGTAGGAAAGAAAACGGCGATAGCTCTCCGCCCGATTATGTGGTCCCCACGCCATGTGAACGCCGGGGATGGAACGTTCATAGTGATCGAGGCGAGCCAGCAATTCTTCCGAGACCTCAGTCTGGCGCCGTGACGAACTCAGGCGATCGCTGAGCGATTCCACATCGTCGAGATATTCGCGCAGGATGAGCGCCCTCGCCATCTCCAGAGCATTGCGGGTGCACTCAGTCTTGACCAGCGGATTGCCATCGCGATCGCCCCCAATCCAACTGCCGAAATGAATGATGTTCGGAACCGACTCCTCATCGAGTTCCAAGCCATACACATCGTGAAAAGACTCGACGATCTCATCGTAGACTTTCGGCAGCGTATCAAATAAGGAAAGCCGAAAGTAGCGCAGGCCCATACGAATTTCGTCGTCGACCGTTGGCTTGGCCAGACGGACTTCATCCGTTTGCCATAGCGATGTAACCTCTGCGCGAATCTGTTCCTCGCAATCTTCGGCTTCTTGTTCCGTAAGAGGCAGGCGGTCCAGATGTTCCAGTTGCTGGGCGATTCGGCGGCGCTTGAGGAGCACGGTTTGGCGGGCGACCTCGGTAGGGTGCGCCGTGAAAACCGGCATGATCCGGATTTCACTCAGTGCAGCCAATGCCTGTTCTCCAGAAATGCCTGCCTGCTTCATGCGGACCAGAGTTCCACGGAAGGATCCCGAAAGTGGCGCGTGATTGCGATCCAGCTTGCCGGCACGGCGCCGGCGCTTCCGATGATTGGTCTCCGCGAGGTTGGTCAACTCGAAATATGTTGCAAAGGCTTTCGTTACCTGGTGCGCGCGCGTAAGATCCATCTTCGAAACGATCTCGCGAGCTTGGCGGAGCAACTCAGAAGACGAAGGCTGATCAGAGTTTTTGCGATTGCTCTCACGATGCTCGATCATCAAGCGCCGCAGTTCTTCGACGGACTCGAATAATTCCGTTCCACCCTGTTCCGCGAGCACCTGCCCCAGGATCGCTCCCAGGGAGCGAACATCCCGCCGCAAAGGATTATTTTTCGCCGGTTCGTCAGAGTTGGCCGTCAACTCGGCGAGGCGCGCCTGCTGGTCGTCCACTTTCCACAGTAACTTGGATTTCTTCGCCATCGCTGGAGGATGGTCACAGAATAAATGACAAGACGCCCGGTTCGGCGAAAAGTGAGAATTTTAAGCTTGGGGAGAGAATGGCTATTTGGGGACTTCGAAGCGGTAGCCGATGCCGCGCAGGGTTTTTAGATATTGCGGGTGTCGGGGATCGCGCTCGATTTTCTCCCGGAGGCGCCGGATATAGACATCAATCGAACGTGGCGTAACAAATGGCGTTTCTTTCCATACTGCATCCAGAAGTTGATTCCGTGTGAGCACGCGGCCACGATGTGCGGCCAGATATTCCAGCAGCCGGAATTCGCGCACCGTCGTCAGGACGTTGCGGCCCCCGATTTGCACGGTCATCGAGGAAATGTCAATTTCCAGATCGCCGAGTCGAAGAACCTCTGATCCCGCCGCGGTGTGTCCTATGCCGCGAAGGACGGTGCGGATCCGAGCGATCAGTTCACGCGGGCTGAAGGGCTTCGTTATGTAGTCGTCGCCGCCGAGTTCCAATCCTTTCACCCGGTCGGCCTCCGAAGTTTTGGCGGTAAGAAAGATGATAGGAGTTGCGGAGAGAGCCGGAGTCTGCCGGATGTGCCGGCAAAGCTCAAACCCGTCCGTACCCGGCAACATCACGTCGAGAAGGAATAGTGCCGGCAGCTCGCGCATCGCCTCGCTGAGAACGGATGCGCCGCTGACGAAACTCTGCACTTCAAAACCAGCCGCCTGGAGATTATGGGCGATCAGCCGTGCGATATCTTCTTCATCTTCAACCACAAAGATGACGGGACGGAATGGCGCCGCTGCGCCGGGGTTAAAGCTCCGCTCAGAAGGTTCGGCCGGGAAATGCATTGGTATCAGAGTGCTACTCGATGGCACAGTTCGGACCGGATCTTTCGATACTCACAAACTGTAAGGGGTCAATGTTGCGCGGATGTTGCTCGTTTGTTAATGAATGATGAATTTGTAAGAGGAGTGTTACGGGCGCTACTAGTTCGCCGCTTTCTTCTTGGGCACATGCCGCAGGCTGCGGCCTTCGATCAGGCTGTAAAGGTCTTCCGCAAGATTTGTGCTGTGGTCGCCGGCGCGTTCCAACGCCTGTGCCATCAGCAGGATTTCAAACCCGGATGTATCTCCCTGGGGTACGGTCTCCGCCAGGTGTTTCTGAAACAGGGCGTGACAGATACGGTCGATATCTTTGTCCATTTGCAGAACTTTACGCGCGCACTCGAGATCAAGATTCGAGAAACCGGTGTGAATCAGGTCCAGCATCTCGCGCAACACAGAAGACATCTCAACCAACTGGCGGACATCGGAGGCCGGAATCTTCGTAGTTCGCGCCTGTACCCGCAACGCTACGCTCATTACCAGATCGCCAATACGCTCAAGGTCAGTGGTGGATTTCAAACTCGAAAGCAGTTGGCGAGCACGAGCCTCGTTTACCCGCGTGATCGCCGCAGGCAGACGCTCATCGATCTGCCGCTCGATGAGGTCGAGTTCTTTCTCGCAATCCTTGATTGCCAGAAAGGCCATGCGCGAGGAGTGCATCAGGAGATCGCGAACGTTGAAGGCCGCGTCGCGCGCGATCAGGCAGGCTTTCAAGGCGAGACGGGAAAGATCGTCGGGGCCAGCCATTCCAAGCTGGATCTTGCGGGCAACTGTCTTCTCGGCCTGCGGGCGAGCGCCCGCGGCGTCATTCTCGGCCTGAGTCTTTCGCATCTCTGGAGTCTTGCGTGGCATCGAAATCGAAGGATCGTACCAGCGGGACAATCCGAAAGTGTATTCTCGCAATATGACAGTAGCGTTACAAGTTCTGAAGATTTGCCACGTAGCATTGTCGAGATGGGAACGCCATGAGCAGAAGGAGTTTTCGTGAATCTTGCTGAATACTTGCGCCGGGAATTCTCTTATGACGCCTGGGCGAATCAGGAAGTGCTGGCCGCAATCACCGCGGCAGGTGGGCAGGATACTCGCTCGTTAAACCTCTTGTCCCACATTTTTGCCGCGGAGCGGCTATGGCTGGAACGGCTAAAGCAGCAGCCTCAGAGCGTGCCGGTGTGGCCGACCTTCGACCTGAACCGTTGCCAGCAAGAGGCCGCCGATCTCACCAAGCTTTGGCATGACCATCTCGACCTGGTTACCGCGGGAGATGTTTCCCTGTCGATTACCTACAAAAACAGCAAGGGCGAAGAGTGGACCAGCACGATCGTCGATGTCCTGACTCAAGTGATCATGCACTCGGCGTATCATCGCGGCCAGATTGCCAGCCATATGCGCGAAGTTGGACAAACGCCCGCTTATACCGACTATATCCACGGGGTGCGGCAGGGATTCGTCAAATAGGCCTGAGAATTTCCGGCAAGGCCGCCGATTCAGGTCTTCCCTTTGCCCCTGCTTGCCCGAAGACGTAATATCTCTCCAATGAAAAAGAAGATCGTGTACTGCCTCCCGGTCCTGTTGGCCGTGTTCCTGCTCGGAGCTGATCAACCAAAAATCCGTCCGATGCCCGAAGCTGTTACAAGCAATTCTGTAGCGTCCCTCAAAAGCGGCATTGAGGTTTATTCCATCATGGGGATTGGTACCAAAAGAACTTGGGACGACGTCTCCAACAAAATGTATGTGCTCTCCTTGAAATCGGGAAAGTGGGTGGAAGCACGGCCGGTGCCGGGAGTTGCCGGACGCCTGGGATCTGCGGCCATCAGTGCGAAAGGGCAAGTGTTTGTATTCGGTGGCTACACAATCGACGGCGAGGGAGACGAATTCACCGTGAGTGACGCGAATTCTTACTTGCCGGAAGCTCACCGCTGGTATCGCGCCGCAGATTTGCCTGTACCTGTCGACAACGCCGTGATTGGCGTGATCCACGACCGGTTCATCTATGTGATCGGCGGCAGATCGAAGGATGGTCCGGTAAACAACGTACAGGTATACGATGTGGAGAAAAATACCTGGGCGCAGGCAACGCCGTCTCCGGGAACACCGGTCTTCGGCCACGCTGGTGGAATCTCAGATGAGACGATCGTTTATGTGGATGGCGCCAGGAAGGATCCTTCCGGACATTATGTCTCATCCGACGAATGCTGGATGGGCAAGATTGATCATAAGGATCCCATTAAGATCGAATGGAGCAAACTTCCCGCCCATCCCGGACCAGGACGCTTCGGCATCGTCGGTGGCGGCGAACAGCACCGCGTTCTTTTCTCCGGAGGAACCCTGACTCCGCATAACTATAAAGGACTCGCTGATGACGGAAAGCCGGCGGAACTCTCGCCGGTGACGTTCGCGTTTGACCTGCACGGTGCTCATTGGGAAACGATTACGGAAGATACTAATGATGTGCGCGCCGATGAACGTGGAATCGTGTCTACTCCTCTCGGTCCCTTAATTCTCGGCGGTACTCTGAAGAACTCTGCCGTGTCCGCGAGGGTCTTGGTGCTTCCAAAGAAATAGCTCTAAGGAGCTTCTAACAGAACTTCCGTCTGTCCTCTATACCTTCGTTATCTTTCGCCTGAAAAGACCTAAGGCTATGATGTCCTTGTTGTAGAGAGCGAACATCGCTTTATACCTCCTGAGAGAGCGGCAAATGGACCTCCGACCATCTGCCGCTTTTCTATTTGGAGCCTGCGCTCGATTGCGGTAATATTTTCAGCAGCTATTCGTTTCCTGTGGGGACCAGGCAGTCGAAACGATCCACGCTGAGGAACACCATGTTCATCCCGCGTTAATTCGCCCCCACTCCGACCCGATTTCGGGTTCCTTCAATCTTGAAGTGTTTCATTTGCGTCGGCTCCGCACTCTCATGCGGACGTTGACCGCAGAAAGCCAAAGGTTTTTATGGAAGCGATAGCTGCAACCCTGGAGCCTCAACGCTCTCTTTGGTCGTCGTTGGTCGAGGCCGTTCGCGGTTCTCACCAGGACTACACCAGCGGCAGCTTGAATCGTGCCATCTTGCTGCTGGCTGTGCCTATGGTCCTGGAAATGGTGTTGGAGTCGCTATTCGCGGTGGTGGATGTGGCGTGGGTGGGAAGACTCGGAGCCGACGCTGTGGCCACAGTCGGCCTCACGGAATCCATGCTGAGCCTGGTCTTTGCGGTCGGTATGGGTCTGAGCCTTTCTACCACAGCCATGGTTGCGCGCCGGATCGGAGAAAAAGACCCTGAGGGGGCGGCTGTCGCAGGTGTGCAGGCGATCTTCCTTGGCGTGGTTGTTTCTCTGGCCATCGGACTGCCTTGCCTGCTGTTCGCTCCTCAGC
The DNA here is from genome assembly GCA_963823085.1 of Terriglobia bacterium. GTDB lineage: Bacteria > Acidobacteriota > Terriglobia > Terriglobales > Acidobacteriaceae > Sulfotelmatobacter. Next base: position 99,666 of record CAWGKF010000008.1, read on the forward strand.
TGTTGCGCTTAATGGGTGCGACACCCGAGATCGTCGCCATCGGCAGCGGCTATACTCGAATCTGCCTCGGCGGCAGTTGTGCCGTGCTGCTCCTGTTTCTGAATAACGCCATCTTTCGCGGCGCAGGAGACGCAGCCATTGCCATGCGCCTGCTCTGGGTATCAAACATCATCAATCTGGTTCTGGATCCATGCCTCATTTTTGGATTTGGTCCATTTCCAAAACTGGGCGTGACCGGAGCCGCGTTGGCTACCTTCACAGGCCGCAGCATCGGCGTGCTCTACCAGTTCTACCGATTGCTCAAGGGTACGGAGCGTATCCGAATTCTGTCGCGGCAGGTGCGTGTGAACCTCGGCGTGCTCTGGCGTCTGGTTCGCGTCTCGCTGACGGGCATACTGCAGTTTGCCATCGCGCACACCAGTTGGATTGGCCTCGTCCGCATTGTGAGCACCTTCGGCGCCGCTGCTGTGGCCGGATACACGATCGCAATCCGAATCGTCGTCTTCGTGATCTTGCCATCGTGGGGATTGAGCAACGCCGCGGCTACGCTCGTGGGCCAGAATCTGGGGGCGGGCAAGCCCGATCGCGCCGAGAAGGCGGTCTGGCGAACCGGCATCTACAACATGATTTTCCTCGGAGCAGTGGGCGTGATCTTCGTGATCTTTGCCGAGCCGATCGTGCGCCTATTCATTAACGATCCTGAGGTCGTGGCGCTCGGGGCATCGTGTCTGCGCATCGTCAGCTACGGCAATCTCGGCTATGCCTACTTCATGGTGATGATGCAGGCTTTTAATGGCGCAGGCGACACCATCACCCCCACAATCGTCAATTTCTTCGGATTCTGGCTCTTCGAGATTCCGCTCGCCTATATCCTGGCCAAGCCGTTCGGGATGAAATCAAACGGCGTCTACTTTTCGATCGCGATTGCAGAATCAGCCATGGCTGCAGCAAGCGCGATTTTGTTCAAGCGAGGAAAATGGAAAAAGCAGAAAATCTAAATGCGGATTAAACGTCTGAAGATCTCGCGCTTGGTTCGTATCAGGGCATCGCTTAGCGATGCCGTCGGAGGTAACGTTTCGCGGCTTTGGCCGCTGTGATATTTATCTTGCTCGCGCCAGCACGAGCGTGACGTCGTCAGGTTGCTCTTTGTCGCCGATCCAATCGTCGACTGCCGAGGTGACGAGCTGGCTGATCTGTTCAAGCGGAAGATTGCGGTTATCGCGAACCAGGTCGATCAGCCTCTGCTCGCCGAACTCCCCATACTCGTTTTCCGGTTCGGTAACGCCGTCACTGTAGGCGACGAACACCTCGCCAGGGTGCATTTCAACCGAGCCTTCTTCGTACGTCATTCCGTCAAACAGGCCAACCACCGTACCGCCAGCCTCGAGTCTTCGGACCACGCCGTCCGTAGCAATGAGGATCGGTGGCAGATGGCCGCCGTTGCTATAAGTCAACCGTCGGATTCGGCCGTCATAGATCCCCAGAAACAAGGTTGCGTACTTTTCGGCCGGAGTGCTTTCGTAGAGTTGATGGTTCAGCAGGCCCAGAAGTGCGCCTGGAGAGACTTCAATGCCTTCGGGCCAGGTCGCCATGACCCTCCCGGCTCCGGCAACCGCTCCCACGGCCACCGGTTCCCGCATTTGAGGCAGGCTCTCTACACTATAGGCGCGCACCGCGGAGTGAATCGTGGCCATGAGCAACGCGGCGGAAATGCCTTTTCCGCTGATGTCGCCCACGGCGAGAATCAGCTTGTGGGAACTCGCCGATAGAAAGTCGTAGTAATCTCCGCTGACCGTGCGCGCGGGACGGCAGAATCCGTGCACTTCCAGCGATTCCAGTTCCGAGATCGAGCGCGGAAAAAGTTGATTCTGTACTTCCTGTGCGATTGCCAGTTCGTTCTCCAGACGCTGCTTTTCTTTCTGCTCCAGAATCAGCTTCTCGATGGAAGCCGTCATGGAATTGAACGAGTGCGCCAGATCCGCTAATTGATCGCTGGATTTCACCGGAATGCGATGGCTGAAGTCTCCGCGATCCACATGCCGGGTCGCATCGTGAAGTTGCGCCACCGCCGCTGTTACGGTACGGGTCATTCGCGTTCCGATAATCAGGGCGATCAGCTCGATGAGGGTAAAGAAAATCGCCACGCCGACCAGAATGTAGGCCACGCCGCGCACGAATTCTCCCAACGCGGCGAACAGATGACTGTAGAGCACCGCCGGACGAGTGGTGACCTGCAGCATGGCACCAACTTGCTGCGGCTGACCGGTGCTCCAATCCACCACTGGTAACGGCGCTCCGAAGGTGATCTCGCGATCGTAGACGCCAGACGACTCGGGCATCGAGCCCACGGTAAAGCTCGCATGCAGTACATCCTGATCATGCGTCTCCTTGGCGCCCTGCGGTCCAGTCGTAATTACAATTCCTTTCTTTTGGGTTGTCGAAACTGAAGCTTCTTTGGGCCCGGCCGAGTTTGTTTTCCCCTGGGGAGCGTCAAAGGCAAATGCCGAGGTATAGAGTGTGATTTCCCCCAGGTCCGCCGCGATCTTGCCGACGAGATCTTTGTCGAACGGTTCGCTCGTGACCACGGTTAATTGGCTGTTTCCCACCGCCATCGCCGAAGCGACGCGCAGGTGCAATTGGTCGTGGTCGCGAACGATATCCTGAAACTTGCCCTTCACAAAGCCAGGTAACATGAGCGAAGTGCCGTGGAATTCTTCGCAGAGCGGCAGCGGCTTCTCGCCATACCAGGCGCAAACCTGCCGCCGGTTCCATACCGCATTCCGCTTGCGCAATCCCACCAGAGATTCTGACGTCGGCTTGTCACCATGTTCCAGGCGGGCCGCAAGTTCGTTGCTAATAGCGGAATTCACGGCTTCCAGGCTGCGCAGCTGCGCATGAATCTCGGAGGTGACCACAAATACGGCAAACTGCCCGCCCAGACCATAAAGCGTAATCAGGCCCATAGCAACCAGCAGCACGGCCGGAATCAGGCCGATAAAGACGTAGGTGACAATCAGCCGGTTGCGCAGGCGCCACAGAATTCGGCGCTTGACCCAGCGAAAAGCAAGAATGAAGAACAGGACACCCGCTAGAAATCCAAGAAAGCTAACCCATCCGCCCAGGTGCTCGCCCCACGAAGGTTTGAATAATCTCAGCAGATTTTCGAGCGCGAACAGTCCGAGAGACAAAGCTGCCAGATAGCAGGCCAGCCGCGCCATGCGCCCCTGCGGCCACAGTTCCGACTGCAAGAGTCTGCTCTTCAATTCTGAGTAAGACCATTCCATCGCTTTTCCCGGAGGAGACAAGATTCCGAATTATACGGCTGCGTCACAGGCAGCATAGGGGCAAAGTCAAGCCCGCCCTTGCACGCCCGCCTTCCGGGAGTCAGATCTCTGGATAGAGATCGAAGAATGCTTCCAGGCTGGTGCGCAGCTGTTTCTCAATCTCTTCCTTGCTGCCTTCCAGCACGTGCATGGTGACATGTGCCTCGCGGCCGTTCGTGAGCTTCACCGGAGCCTGACCAACTTCGGCCACTTCCTCTGCCGGCAGCAGCCTCATGCCATAGACGAGCGTCAGATTTGCCATACCAAAGATTTTACGACTTTCTCGCCGCAGGCCGCGACTTCGGCTGCTTTTGCGATTTAGAATTTCCAGCGTTCTCGTTTAGAATTCCGGCGTGCCCAGATTTCCAGGTTTTCTCCTTTGCATAGTCGTTATCGTCCTGCCCGCTCTGGGGCAGAGCTCGCAGCAAGCCGGCGATGCTGCGTCCCAGCAGCCGCAGGTCAAGGTCAACATGTTGAACGTCTGTTCGCCTTCCGCGGAGGAGCAAAAGGAGATCGCCTCGGCGCTCTCCCGCATCCCGAAGCAGCCATTATTCAGTACGGATTTTGAAGTTTCCCGCGGACGCTCCACTCTCACCGACATGCCGGCGATGCTCCAGGCCGGAGAGGCCGGGCACGTGGCAGGGGAGCCTTCCGTCGCGAGTTACGTACGCATTCGGCGGGAATTTTCCGTACAGGCGACCTTCTCCAGCGTGCAGTACTCATTCAGTAACGACGGCATCAACATGATCGAGACCCTTGTCCTGCATGTGCGCGACCCGAAAGACTTGATCCAGGTGTCGCTCGAAGACAGCGCTTCGTCGGTCACGAGTTCTCAGGTGATGCTGGGCGCCAATACGCCCGTCAGTCGGGTGCGCCTGGAGCGGTTCGGCAAGTCGTCGGTCGCCTTGGCGCGATGCGCAGGCGTGGAAGGTGGTCCCGTTCCCGACCAGAGCGCCTACGAGCCGCTCTTTCGCAGCGCGTCTCAAGTGCTGTCGGATTACCGCGGGTTGCTGCGCGTGAAAACCATCGTGCCCGAGGAACTTGCGAAGATTTCCGGAGAATCAAAGCCAGCGGCAGAATCTAAAATGCGAAAGGCCGCGGAAAACAAGAAGTAATCTTTGCGTTCGAGATCTTGCGTTTGACAGCAGCTGCATCGAAAACTGAACTCAGCCATCCAATCAGCAGACAAAAACATTCATGAGCGAAACTCGAAACGTAGTCATCATCGGCTCCGGGTGTTCCGGACATACTGCCGCTCTCTACGCCGCGCGCGCCAACCTGAAACCGCTGGTGATCGAAGGCCATGAGCCCGGCGGTCAACTCTCCATGACCACTCTGGTCGAGAACTTTCCCAGGATTCCCCGATGGAATCATGGGGCCACAACTGGTCGAGAACATGCGCAAGCAGGCCGAGCGCTTCGGCGCGGAGTACCGTATGGCGCACTTGACCAGCGCCGACCTGAGCCAGCGTCCATTTCTTCTTCATGTTGGACATCAGCAAATCCACACGCGCACGTTGATCATCGCCAGTGGTGCATCCGCCCGCTGGTTGGGATTGCCGCACGAGCAGCAACTCATCGGTCACGGCGTTTCGTCGTGCGCGACCTGCGACGGCTTCTTCTTCTCAGGCAAGGAAATTGTGGTTGTCGGCGGCGGCGATTCGGCCATGGAAGAAGCGCTTTTTCTCACGCGTTTCGCTACCACAGTTACAGTCATTCATCGCCGTGATAGTTTCCGCGCTTCGAAGATCATGCTCGAGCGCGCGCAGAAGCACGAGAAGATCAAATTCCTGCTCGATACCGTTGTGGAAGACGTTCACGACGTGCACCAGAAGGAAGTCACAGGCCTGAAATTGCGCAACGTAAAGACGAACGAAGTCTTCGATTTCCCCACCAGCGCGTTATTCCTTGGGATCGGCCACGAGCCCAACGCGAAGGTGTTCACCGGGCAACTCGACATGGATGCCGATGGTTATCTCAAAACACATAATTATGTGTTCACCAAAGTGCATGGCGTTTATGCGTGCGGTGATGTGCAAGACCGCCGCTATCGCCAAGCCATTACGGCAGCCGGAACCGGTTGCATGGCTGCCATCGAGGTGGAAAAGTTTCTGGAAGAGCAGGGCCGATAATCTACCTCCAGTTCTCGTTTGTCTCTTCGCAAGTTGCAGAACGCAAAGGGATAAGCGAAGGTCCCATTACCTGCGTAATCTTCTTGAAATTCCAAGCCTCTCTTAGACTTTTTTCATGATGAAAGCCCTGATGCGGCAGGGTGCAGTGCAAGTCGTGCTTCTTGCTGCGATCTTTTTATTGCTTCTGAATGTTAGTTCTTCCCAGGATGCCGTTCGTAAGGTGATCAACAAAACGGCGCCTCAATATCCATCACTGGCGCGCTCCATGAACATTCATGGAGTCGTAAAGCTCGAGGCACTGGTTGAGCCCAATGGCAACGTGAAGTCGGTCGACGTGAAAGGCGGACATCCGCTGCTCACGCAAAGCGCCGTGACTGCCGTTGGGCACTGGAAGTTTGAGCCGGCGCCTCATGAAACTAAGGAACTCATTGAAATAAAGTTCGAGCCCCAATGAAAAAATGCAAGGCAGCTGTACGTAGCTGTGTACCTGTCGTTTTCCTTCTTCTAACCATTGTTTCTGGATTTCTTGTTTTCTCGTCCCTGCGCGCCCGCGCGCAGCAGGCGGACTCCGGCCGCAAAGTCGTGGCAAGGATGCCGGCTCCTTATCCGCCTCTCGCGCGCAACATGGCATTACAGGGAACGGTCAAGCTTGAGGTCATCGTTTCTCCGGACGGCAGCGTGAAAGAGACGCAGATCAAGGGAGGTCATCCCGTTCTGGCACAAGCCGCGGTCAATTCCGTTCGTCGCTGGAGATGGGAAGCCGCGCCGCACGAATCGCACGAGATCGTGGAAGTTAAGTTCACACCCGAGTAACTGCCGGTAAGTTACCGCACGTTACCTCATCCGGTTTTGTTCCATGCTGCGCCGCAAGAGTCACTCCCTCGGTCGTTCTATCGCAGGTAGGCTGAGATGTAAGTCGAGAGAACCGCATCACAGCTCAGAGGATCGCTCTCAGGAAGTTCAGGAGGGATGCCTTCATGTTTGCACGCTTCGTCTGTGTGTTTACTCTTTGTGCCGCTGTTTTCGGGCAGCAGGGTTCGCAGCCCTCGCTCACCATCTATAACCAGGATTTCGCCGTCATCCGTCAGGATGTCCCGCTCGATTTGAAGCCGGGTACAAATCAGGTCAACTTTAACGAGATCACGATGCATCTTGAGCCGGATTCCGTGATCCTGCGCGATCCTTCCGGCAAGCACGCCATCAATATCCTCGAGCAGAACTACCGGGCCGATCCGGTGAACCAGATGTCGCTGCTCTCCTTATATGAAGGCCGCACCATTGACTTCGAATTGCCCGACCATTCCATGGTGAAGGGCAAAGTCGTGCGCAGCGGATACGTGCGGCCTGACACCTTCAACATGAATGGATACAACCAGGGATATCCGGCACAAGAAGAGCCCATCATCGAGGTCGCAGGCCAGTTGCGCTTCGGCCTTCCCGGCACACCGATCTTCCCCGACCTGACTTCTGAGACGATTCTGAAACCGCGCCTGGAGTGGATGATCTCGACCGATAAGGCTGGAAAGTTCCCAGCAGAGTTTTCCTACGTCACCGGTGGCATGAGCTGGCAGGCCGACTACAACATCGTGGCGCCAGAGAAGGGCGACGTCGTCGACATCGTTGGCTGGATCACAATGGACAATCGCACCGGCCGCACCTTCGAGAACGCGCGCATCAAGCTGATGGCGGGCGATGTGAACAAAATTCAGCCCGGAGTGGCGATGTATAAGGCCGCACGGATGGAAATGGCTGGATCGGCGGGCGGTGTCTTGGCGCCGCCGGTCACTGAAAAAGCCTTCGACGAATACCACCTCTACACGCTTGAGCACGTCACAACTCTGCGCGATCGTGAGACCAAGCAGGTCGAATTCATCCACGCCGCCGGCGTGGCTACCAAGCAGCTCTATATCTATGATGGCGTCAAGATCGATCCCAACCGCTACAACGGATGGAACTGGGAGAACATCCGCAACGATCACTCCTACGGCACCGAATCGAATCCCAAGATTTGGGTGATGCGCGAATTCGTCAACTCCGACGCGAACCATCTCGGCATGCCTCTGCCCAAGGGACGTGTACGTTTCTACCGCCGCAACGATGACGGCCAGGTCGAGTTCACGGGCGAGAACATGATCGATCACACACCCCACGATGAGACTGTCCGCATTTATACGGGGAATGCTTTTGATCTGACCGGCGAGCGCCGCCGCACCAACTACACCGTAGAGATGAACAAGAGCAATGCTACGGAAAGTTTCGAGATCCGGGTCCGCAATCATAAAAAGGAGCCAGTGGAGGTCCGCGTGGTCGAACATCTTTATCGCGGACTGAACTGGGATATCACCTCCAAATCCGACGATTTCCAAAAGAAAGACAGCCAGACCATCGAGTTCCCGGTCACTATCGCCCCGGACGGCGAAAAGGTGATCACGTATACCGCGCACTACACGTGGTAAGCCGACGGTCCCAGGGCGGGAATGTCTCTGGCCGTTTCCCGCCCATCATCAACCGGATCACACCGCGCAGACTGCCACTTGTGATACAAAATTCTGTGGTCTTCTCGTCTCCGCTCGAACGTCTCTTTCTTTTACTCCATAACCAATTCATTTTGGAGGTGGTGGGTACTCCATGTTGAGGGCCTTCTTCGTCCATCTTTCTGAAAACCGTAGTGTGCGCGGTTTTTCCGAGCGTTCCGCTCTGGGCCAGCGCATTTCCAGCCGCTTCGTTGCCGGAACCGAGATCGCCGACGCCGTCCGCGTCACGCAAACCCTCAATCGCTCGGGCATGAGCGTGAGCATCGATAACCTCGGCGAAAACGTCACCAACGCCGACGAAGCTCGCCACAGCGCGCAGCTTTATCACCAGATCCTCGACGCGATTTCTGCCAATCAACTCAATGCCAACATCAGCCTCAAGCTCACGCACATGGGCCTCGACGTTGACGAGGCAATGGCTCGCGATCTGGTGAGCGGGCTGGTCGCCAAAGCCGCGGCAATGAATCCTCCGGGATTCGTACGCGTGGATATGGAGGGCTCGCCTTACACGCAGCGCACCCTCGATTTTGTGCATGAATTGCATCGCAGGCCGGGACATCAGAACTGCGTCGGGACGGTGATCCAGTCATATCTGAAGCGATCCGAGGCCGATGTGGAGAGGCTGCTGTCCGAGCGAATCAGGATCCGCCTATGCAAGGGCGCCTACAAGGAACCGGCGAGCATCGCCTTCGAGAGCAAAGCCGACGTGGACGCGAACTATGTGAAGCTGATGAAGATTCTGATGACGAGCGGGGTCTATCACGGTCTTGCTACACACGACGAAAAGATCATCCGCGAGGCGCAGGCTTTCGCCACGCGCGAAAAAATCGCGCCCGATTCCTTCGAGTTTCAGATGCTTCATGGAATTCGCCGCGACTTACAGCAACAGCTCGTGCGCGATGGCTGGCGCATGCGGGTGTACGTGCCTTTCGGTACGGAGTGGTATCCCTACTTTATGCGGCGACTGGGCGAGCGCCCGGCCAACGTATTCTTCATCGCCAGAAATATGCTGAGGTCATGACGAGCAAGCGGATAGTTTCCCTGATGTCGAAGGTCTGAGAGCTAAGAGCTAAGAGCTAAGAGCTAAGAGCTGAGAGCTGAGAGCTGAGAGCTGAGAGCTAAGAGCGTAAGAGCTGTGCCCCTACTGCGGTCCACCGCCCTCGCCGCCTTCCGGAGGAGCCAGTGGCAGACGAGTGGCTCCGCGAATCATGTCACGTTCCTGATCCGAGAACGCCCCCTTGAATCGAGGAGAATCGATCACCTGTTCGCGCTGATCCGGCGGCATGGCCCGTAAATCGCGAACAGCAGTGCTCACCTGTCGTTGTCGATCCGGAGGAAGCTGGCGGAATTGTCCATAGACCTGCCGCGCCTGCTGCTTCTGCTCGGGAGTCAAATGCTCCCAGGTTTCCATGCGGTTCAGCATCTGCAGTTGCCGCTGTGGCGGAAGATTAGAGAAATGCTGCAAGCGTTGCCGCAACGCCTGCTGCTGTGCGGGCGGAAGCCGTCGGAACGCAGGATCACTCTGCAATGCCCGTTCCTGCTCCGCCGGAGGAAGATCTTTGTTGCGCCGCAGCCAGTCTCCGACGTGGCCTTGCTGCGTTGCCATCGGTTGTTGCGGCGGACGGGCTAAGTGTTGCTGCGGGGCGGGTGCACGTTGTGCCGGTGCATGTTGGGCTGGAGGCGCGGAAGCCCCATGATGTTGCTGTGCGCCTCTGAGCGCCATGCTCGGACAGGGGAGAGCGGCAACGACTCCGAGGATGGCAACCGCCAACCGTGCCGAAATGGATTTTCCCCGTCTCATGCTTGCTACTCGATCGTTTCACCGCTTAGCTCTTGCTCAGTCGGCGTTCTGCGGAGTCGCGACCACGTTTTGCTGCAAATCCAGATCATCCAACAGTTCGAAGTCGGAATACATATCGTGGTTCTTCTCCAAAGTCTGCAGATCGCCGACCGCAGTGCCGGGGCCCACGTCGAGAACCTGTGCATCTTGTTGATGAACTGCCCGGCCGCCGCGCGCAAAGAAAACTCCGACTCCCACTCCCATGATTACAGTGAGTGCGGCCGCCAGAATCGGATGCCGGAACCAATGCAACCAGCCAGCCTGCGGCTTTGCCATTTCTTCACGCAGACGGGCCTGAAGCCGCACATCGAAGTAGGGCGACGGCTCCGGCGTCTGCCACTCGTCCAACAGAGCCATTGTCGCCTTCATCGATTTCAACTGTTCCGCACAGCCACTGCAATCGGCCAGATGCTTTCCTTCGTCCGCGCTGAGTTCGCCGAACCCAGCCGCCACCTCGGGCATCCTCTCACGAATTTCGTCGCATTTCATAACTTCTTCCCCTTCACACTTCACGCTTCGCCAAATGCCTCTTCACTTAATCTTCTAGACAAATTCTTTTAACTGTTCTCGCAAAGTCTCGTAGGCGCGGAAGAGCAACGACTTCGTGGCCGACTCGCTCTTCTTCAGCACATCGGCAATCTGCTTGTAATCCATTTGCTGGTATTTGTGCATGATTACCGCTAATCTCTGTTGCTCGGGCAACGCTTCCACTTTTTTGCGGATGGCCAGCATGCGTTCGCGGCGTACAATCTGCTGCTCGGCATTCAGCGTTCCGTCGGGCACTTCGAATGTCGTGCCGGTTTCCTCGTCGGGCTCGTCGAGGCTGATCTGCAGCTCCGGACGTTCATGCCGCGTATCGCGGGCATGATTTACCGCCAGATTGGTCGCGATCCGATACAGCCAGGTTGTAAACTTCGCGCTGGCTTCATACGACTCACGCGAGCGGTAGACGCGCAGAAATACCTCTTGCGCCAGATCCTCAGCGGCAGCCGTATTTCGCGCCATGCGGTACATAAAACTCACCATCGAACGGCGATACTTCTGCACCAGATAGTCAAAAGCCGTCTGGTCGCCCGTCTTGACTCGAAGCATGATCTCGGCGTCGGACTGCGCCTCCGGCGCAGAGCCAACGGCAAGGGCCGCTGAAACCGGCGGTGTCGACGCACCCATGAACATGCCCCGATCAAGTGCAGCTGTGCTCACATCTGTTGGAACCCCGGCCGGATCCGAAAGTTGCGTTGACAGAGGATCGCCGGGAGGGTCGGAACTCTCGTCGTATGAGAGGGATACCGGTATACGCTTCGGCTTTGACTCAGACGGCATAAACGACAGAAATTACGTGGAAAACACGGGCCGATTGAGCTCGTAGCCGATAGGCTACCATGCCTTTCCTTACCGTGGAAATTCGCACTGCCTGGCAAATATATGAGGAGATTTCAAGCCTGGTCGCACTCATCGAGACGCTGCCCGAGAACTCTCTGCCAGATGAGCAATGGTTCGGCAGGGTGTACCTCGCTTTCATTTTTTGCTCACTTTCAGCCATAATCTTGATTCTGAGTAACTTATGTGCAGACGGTGCCCTCATATCTCCGCAAAATCTTAAATCCCAAGGACTTACACGTAAAGTATTAAAAACAAATGACTTGCTTACTGATGCGCCAGCTCGCGGCCGCCGGCAAGGCCGGACGTTCGTCCCAATCATTTCTCTCGAAGTATCGGTGCACGGCTCCTAGTCTGAGCTTTTTGTATCGAGGGTCAAGGTTGGATGTCACAGGAAAGCGGATTTTTCTGCGGCAGAGCTGTGGAAAAGTGCTGGGCGCATTGGCTGGGAGGTATGACGAATTCCGGTGCCTCTGACGAGGAAGGGCTCGAGCAATTGGCGGGGGTGCAACGACACCCATCTCCCTTGGTGCCAGTATCGTCGGGCTTGGGTGTGATGAAGATGAAGCTGGAGCAGTCGCTCTCTGGAATACCAACGCGGTTGTCAATGAGATTTCGGGGGAACTGATTGCTCCTCTTGTGATGGGTTGAAGCTGGTCAGCACGTGCGACTTGGCGCGAAACACATGATAATGCTCAAAAGCAAAATCGTTCAGCATCGTCGCATAGGGTCCATACGTTCTGAAGCTTTCATCCCATTCCGTTAGAGTCGTGACAGATCTCCCTCTCGAAATAGAGACGCTCCTCACCGGGCACATATAGGTCTTCCCCCCGATCTGCACCGGGCCATATTCGATCATGATGTCGGACCGGACAAGCGGCGTGGTTGATTTCAGGTCTGCCACCAGTTCCATGCGAAGGATGGCTCCGCTCGGCGGATCGATCGCGATCTCCCCATGATATCCGACGGTTTCTTCGAAAGGAGTAGTTCCGTCGCCGCCTGGAAGACAGCAGCCGCCCACTTGATAACGCGATTTCTCCGCCGGAATCTGATACACAAATACCGCATGAGGCCCGTCCGTGCCCCGCTCCCAGCGATTCCAGGTCAAACCAGTGGCAATTGCGTCAGTCACTGCGCCGAGAATGGGGCCGAACACACCATAAGTGCGTAAATACCCATTTGCAGCTTTGCGCTTCTTGCCCTTCGCTCCACTTGAATCCACGACCTCCTTACCGTTGCTGTAAAGCACCGTTGCTCTGGAACTGGCCGCCACATGCAATGGCTGGTAGTTGACCGGGGTACTCGCGTCAAAATATTGGGGAATTTCCTCATAGCGAACCGTAGTCCGCGTCGCGTAGAAGTTCGGTAACTTTGGAATCGTGTTTTTCAGGTAGTCGACGGCCAGCGAGATGATGCTTCGCTGTGCACCCGCGTCGGGGGGCACATCAGCAGGAACCTCCGCCGGTGAGGGTTCCAGAAACACCGACGCGTCGGCCAGAGCAACCAGCGCCTGCCGGGCCCTTTTACCGCTCAGGGTCGCTGTCCAGGACGAGAGCTTTGCGGCGCTCAGCCGCTCGGTTAGTTCCACATCAGAGAGTCGCTGCGCCACTTCTGCATCCGACTCGCCGCGGGCCGACGCCAACACCTGCTCCAATTCCGCAACCGTCACGCGTCTGCTCGCAAGTCTCGGTTGATCGGAATAATAGGGTTGATCGTAATACCCTGTGTTGGTGCGGGCCGTCAAACCCGTTACGCCGACTTGCAGCTGCAGGCTGTGATACTCGGCAGGGTGATCCGCATGAGAACGGTCGAACGATAGTGTATAGAAAGTGCGGGCCTCTCGAATACAGTTATCGATCTTACTGACTAAGTCGTTATCCGGGCCCAGCACACGCCCCCCACTCTGCACTGCAAGTACCCTTCGATCCAGATTCTTGAGGCTTGCTTGCTGGACCGATTCCACACCTTCCAGGAAATTCAAATAGAGGAGCGAGCGAGGATCAGGATCGGTTTGCCCCACCGAAAAGCTGTAGAGAGAAATGCGAGCTTCGCGCAGCAGCGTGGAAAACCAGTAGATCGTATTGAAGGTGACTTGCCTAGCTCGTGCGCGTTCCCTTCGTTGTACGCTGTCATAGTCCGGCAAGCTTTCAAAGTCCGCTCCGCTCCCAATACCCCAGCCGGGGCCGACCCAGATCAGCAGCTTTCTGCCAGGCTTTCGCCTTTCAGCCGTGGCAATATCGCCGAGCGTCTTCAGGGCTTTCAAACCAGCAGGATCTTCGCGGCCTGAGTCGACAAACTCTCCGGTTCCGTTGCCCAAAAGCTGGCGACGGCGGATAAACACTAGTCTGTCGCTAGCGATTTCCGCGGCTAACGCGTTTCCATCGCCGGAAGGCTGCGCTAGCGTCCAAAAGCCGGTCTCGGAAAGTCCGAAAATCGAAACGGGCTGCGCCAGATGCCCGCCGTTCCGCCTCAGGAACCTCTCAACTTCCTCCCGCTCAAAGGCAGCCAGATCAAATGGCATCTTGATCGTATCGACGACCAGAATCACTTCAACCGGAGGATCGGGCTTAGCAGAGACTCCATCGAACGAGCGAAAGGAAAGGATTTTCTGCGGCTGGTGGTTGTCCAGCAAAGTAAAGTCCTTGGGGCCGAGGCCGGGTATTGCCTTCCCTGAGTTGTCGGTCACCACGACATCGAAGTTGATGAGGCCCTGCACCGCGTCCGAGGCGGGCGAGGTAGGTTGTGTGGGTGCTTGACCCTGAAGCGCAAAGGCTTCTCCAGGGTGCGCCGGCGGTCCCGCCCTAGAGACAGTCATTGCGCACAGAGGCGCTGCCAGACAGAGGACCAAGGCTGGCAAGAGCAGACTTGGAGCGGACAGGATTAATGATCCTTGCCTGAACCGCACCATTTGCGGAATCGAAATCATCGCCGTTTCTTCTGACACTCAGATTCTAATCACAGTTCGGCTGAATTGGCCTTCAGGCCGGAACGTTTCTCGAAGCTGTCCCTAGTCTTGCCTTACCGACGCCGAACGCGTAAGCATTGAACGGGCTTCGAGACTCGTTCAGGAAGTTAATAGCGAAGAACCTCATTGGCCTCTAAGATAGCCCTGACAGCGGTCCGACCGGAGGCAGAGTAGCGTATAAGAACACGTTGGCCTCCAGACTTTTCAAGAATTTTGCACGCGGACCGAAATAGCGTAACGCTGCCCGTGTCGTCGTCGATTTGCCGAGCACCCACAGGAGAAATATGCCGATATTGGACGTGTGCGTTGTTGGTGAAATCAACCTGGACCTGATCCTCTACGGTCTGCCGAAGGAACTTATTTTGGACCGGGAACTTCTGGCCAGCGGTCTCGCGCTTACCTTAGGCAGTTCGTCCGCAATCTGTGCCCACAACTTAGCCATGCTTGGCAGCAAGGTCGGGTTCATCTCGAAAATCGGTGGCGACCCCCTCGGGAAAATGGCTCTAGAGAGACTGTCGGCTGCCGGGGTAGAAGTAGGCCGCGTAAAGCAGGCAACGGGGCGCACGGCTACGGGATTGACCGTCATCTTGCCCTATTTGCAGCAGCGGTACATCCTGACGTATCCAGGCACCATGTTTGAACTGCAGTATTCCGACGTTGAAATGGCATACGTGCGGTCGGCACGGCATCTGCACGTTTCGTCGTTCTTCTTGCATCGAGCATTGCGGCCGAAAATCGTGGAGCTCTTCCGGCAGGCGAAAGCGGCAGGACTGTCCACCTCACTGGATACCAACGACGATCCCGAGAACAAATGGGACCGGGATTTGCTGGACGTTCTCAAGCAGGTAGACATCTTTTTCCCCAATGACCGTGAGGCGAAAAAGGCCGCCCGTACGGAGGACCTTTCGCAAGCGATCAATGTGCTTGCCGGACTCGCGAAAATTGTTGTCGTGAAGCGCGGCGCTTCCGCAGCCATTTGCCGGTCCGGAGAGGAGCAGTACAGCCTCATGCCGCCGAGTGTGAAGACCGTCGATGAAGTGGGCGCGGGAGATAGTTTCGCTGCCGGATTCATCCACCAGTTCTTAACGGGTGCCAAACTTGAAGACTGCTTGGCTTATGCAAACGTAGTTGGAGCCTATTCCACGACAAAAGAGGGCGGCACGGAGGCATTTCGCGATCGTCCTGCACTCACCAATTTTATCCGGCAGCATTGGAACGGCACGCCACGGAAGTAGGTTCTTTGCCCGGAGGCTCCGCGTTCGAAATTAAACCGGAAAGAGATTCGGTTTAAACGATCCGGGCTAAGCGATAGACGGGATAAGTCGCGGGCGGCGTCTTATCTTGTTTGGACCGCGGTCCACAGCTATTTTGGACAGGCCTTTGCCCTGTAGTTGACGCCGAACCGTGCTATCTCGGACCGCAAATCGCGAAGGCGCACGGCGTCACGTCGCCGCAGAGGGATTTTGTGTAGCTCGCGTCGCCGGTTCGGGCAGTTGCTGTCCGCAATGCGCGCAATTCGCCCAAGTCGGCTCAACGGGCTTATGACATTTCGGGCACGGCGGCTGCAGCAAAGTGCCGCAGTGCGGACAGAATGGAAATCCTGCCTTCTCGATATGCCCGCAGCCGGGGCACGGCTTGGGCAGAGGGTCGCGGAGAATGAAGTACAAGATCATCCCGATCGCATTCGGAATGAAGATCGCCAGCAGCGTCCACATCACGTACCGCATCTGCCGCCGCTTCGCGTCGCCGTAGACGTATCCGATCAACGCAACCCAAGCCACCACGAACAGGAACATCGCGCCCAAGCACAGCGCTTGTCCCCAGCGCGGCCATTTGCCTACTACCGGATCCGTTGGTGCCACGGAGAGGAACAACGGCAGTGTGAAGCACAAATTGACGAACCCTGCAACGATCCACGCTGCCTTTGGAATCACGCGCAATTCCTGTGTGAAGCGGCTCATGCCAGCCTCCTTTCGCCGCGCTGCCGGACTGCCAGCATCACTGCGGCCACGCCTCCCGCGAGCCACTCTAGGGCGGTGAACGCGGCAAAACTGATCCATGTATTGCTGAACTGGGTATGGCTGAACTGCGGCCCGAGTAGGCTCTCGAAACGTCCGCTCACAACGTGGAAAACCGCCCAGCTCGCAATCGTCAGCAGCCACGCAAAAGCCACGACAACAATCATCACGCGGCGGTTCCAATCGTGCTCGGCTTGTTCGGTGAGCTTCGCCTCCGCACGCGCCAGCGTGGCCTGCACCAGCCACGAAGAAGGCTGCGGCGTCGGCAATCGGCGGAGCTCGCTCGCAATCGGCCGCCATGCGTCTAATTCGTTCGAGCAGGCGATGCAAGATCGCACATGCTCCGCAACCTGCTTTTCTTCCGCGCTGGTCAGCGCGTCGGCTGCGGCCAGCGCCAGCAGTTCTCGAATCTTGTCGTGCTCGCTCATTGCCATGTACCTCCGGGATACCGCGCTTCGAGCGCGTCACGCAACTGTTCCAGCGAACGTCGCAGCCGCGACTTCGCCGTTGATAATGGAACCGCTGTAACCTGCGCAATTTCCTCAATCTTCATCTCATCCTCAAACCGCAGTGTGAGGACTTCGCGATAGATCATCGGCAGCCCCGCCATCGCTTCGCTGATCTCCGTTCGGCGCTCGGCCGCGAGCGCGTGATCGAGTGGCGTGTGGTCTTTACACGGAATCCGGTCCGCCACGGTTTCGCTATGCCAGCTGTTTGCGAGCGGCTCGTCCAGGCTCTGCGGACGAATCCGGCGCAAATGATCGATCGCCAGGTTGCGCGCCAGCGTGAACAGCCAGGCGTCAAAATTGCGGCTTGCATCAAAGGAACGAATCTTCTCGACCACTCTCAACCATGTTTGCTGGAACAGGTCTTCCGCCTCGGCGGGCTGCCGCACGATGCGCAGCAGGTACCGATACAGCCGATTCTGGTACCGGGTAATCAGTTCCGAGAGAGCGTTCAGGTCGCCTTGGCGAAGCCGGACCACATCCGCATCCACTGCCACAAGCCCCTCCAGCGATAGTGCGGTCGCCCCCACCATACTCGTAATACGGATGAGTGCCCAAAAAAGACGCAAGAGATGCAGTCGCTAGATGGGTGTTGCTGGTATCTCAATGACAGAAATTCTCGGAGACTCCCTCGTACCTTGCATCCTTTTGAGGTTCTCGCCCGTATTTCCCAAAGTGCTCAAATCCACAGTACAGAGCGCAGGAGCGCAACTCAGATCCTGCATTGCTCTTCCATAGAGGTTGACATGCATGACACAAAGGAGCGGTTGTCTCAATTGTGGCTCTTCGCGTTACTCAACTACCTGTATGCGGACGTGCTTGCCCTGTTCGATATTGTTGGCTCGCAAGATCCAGCCCCACATCTCCCACAATGGGCTCTGCTGGGTTCAGCGGTCTTGATGGAAATACCCATCGCCATGATTCTGGCGTCTCGACTGCTTCCGTTTAGGGCGAACCGGCTGGCGAATATCATCGCGGGTGCCATTGAGACGTTAGCCGTTATTTCGATGCAATTCGTTTACCCTTTGGCCAGCGGTGCCTGGCACGAGCATATGTTTGCATCGTACATTTTCTTCGGGACGATCGAAACGGTATGCACCTCGGTCATCGTCTGGCAGGCGTGGACTTGGTCGGGGGTTGAGACTGTCCGCACGTCGGAACTGGTCGCTCAAATCATGAGGTCAATGTGAAAAGAGAACGCCTGACACAGATCGTCCTGGTGATCGTAGGGCTGTTGAATCTGCCCCAAATTTACTTTCTATATTTGGATCTGTGGCATTCCAGCTGGCTTTTGGAGCGGAAGAACGAGTGCGGACCGATGTTTCTTAGCTTTTTTATTCCGGTCGGGATCTTTCTACTCATGGCCGCAAGGAGACCGTCTGAACATCGCTCGATGATTGCTCTAGCAGCTTGGTGGAACATCTCCCATGGCGCTGTGATGGCTATTCAAACCGTGGAAGCGTGGATGCACGGCGTCCACAGGAACTTTGCTGATGTGATCGTAGTCCTTGTGATCGGAAGTGTCCTGTTAGCGCTTCTGCCAGCAAAACGAGAGGCAGTCGCGCCGGGAGTTGCGTGAATTTTCTCTTCACTTGCGATTCCCTCCACTGGGAGAAGTTGATTACCGTTGCGTTGTAGTTGGCAGCGACCCGGCGCTGAGAAGGGAAAATTCCGGACCGAATGCAGCGCCGCGCAGTATGACACGCGCAGTCCGTCATCTTTGTCAAAAAGATGTAAAAATCGTCGTCCAGCGCACGCTACTCTTAGCCATGCATAGTTGACGAAGAATCGCAGTTACACTCATCGGGCCTGTTGCTTGGGTTTGTGCTTAATGGCATGTCTTGCATACGCCGCCCCCGTGTAGAGAAATTAATCAGCCGTCAGAGGTTTTTTGGCTCGCACCTAGATTTTCTGCTTGACTGCTGCTTTAAAGCGAGGATAATCGTGCGATGTTTTGGCCGAGCGCCGTGCTTCTGAGTGTGCTCTGGGGGAGGGCCACATTGATGCATCTGTGCTCGGTCGGCAATCTTTCCTAGTTGTGAGGCTCACTCTAGACTCTTGATCCAAAGCCCCTCTGCTTGGAGGTCGGCACGATAGTTGGCGCAGAATCCCGATTGTGCTCATCGACTGGGCTGTGAAGTTGATCGCTGCTTGCTTCAACGATCAGGCTTTTTTCAGCAGGCGGGTAATCCCCACCAAAATCACCGCGCCAACGAATGCCACAATGATCGATCCGATCATGCCGCCGCCGTGCCAGATTCCCACCATCCCAAAGATCCAGCCGATCTAGCGGGGGAATGGATCGGTTTACTGATATAACAGCGCAATTTCACTTAGTAAGGCCTGGCCGCTCGAGTCAGTGAGTGTACGCTGCCCCGCTTTTGTGACGCCCATGCAGTCGATTGACTCTTCCTGAGGAGGAACCTTGGCGAAAGATCACGATTTCACTCACGACGGACATAGGCGACCCGGCCACTCGGCTTCTCGCGCTTGGAGGCAACGACTGGTGACGGTCTACGTTTTGAATCCCACTCAACAAACGCCACTTTGAGCGGGGCACCTTGATGATGCACGTTACAAGGGACTTTCGTCCTTATTGCGCCACGTTGCTGGGCGAACTACTATTCCGGGGGCATTTTGCCGCGACGAGATTAGGAGGAGCGCAAGAAATGAGCCGACTAGCCAGAATCCCCAGACTTTTTGTGTTAATCGCTGTATGCAGCGTCTCCGCCGTTGCCGCCACTTCATACGTCATCGTTAACAACAACAGTCCCAGTCACAACAGTGTTTCGGTGTACAAACTGAATTCGGCCGATGGAGCGCTGACCTTTTACGGAAAAGTCGGAACCACGGGGCAGAGTCTGGGCGGCGGGATCGTCGCGATAGGCCAGGCTATCACCAGCGATGCTCACTGCCTCTTCGCGCTCGACACGGGATCGAACGACATCGCCGCTTTCGCCTCGCCGTCTTACAAGCTGGTTGGCAAGTTTTCGAATATCGCGCTCAATTTCAGTAAAAATCAAGGCGGCGGAATCGCGGTGAGTCCGAACGGCAAGTTTGTCTATGGTGCTTACAGCGGATCGATGAACATCGGGGCGTGGCAAGTCAATCCGAACTGCTCCCTGACATTTATCGCGGCTTATGTACCGTCCGTGGGTGCCGATTCGTACGCTTACTTGGGAGTAAGCCCGAATGGCGGTCTGCTGGTGGTTTCGGCCCCGGATTTGTCCGCCGCCGAATCATTCAAGATCGGATCAAACGGCAGTCTCACGGATCTCGGATTCGTTGCCTTCAACGACACAAGCTCTTGCAGCTCTGAAGGCTGTTTCCCTGCTTCTCTTGATTTCACCAAAGACAGCAAGGTCGTAGTCTTCGGCAATGGTTCAATTCAGCCCAGCGTGTTGACCGCGAATATCGAAACGACCGGCGTCCTGACCAATCCGCAGATGTGGGATCTGCCGAACTCGCAGAGTCTGATATTCAGTAATGCGGTATTTCTGAGCGCCGCAGCCTACGCGGGAAAAGGATTTTTGTTTGTCGGTATGGTCCCCGGCGTGGTGACGGCGTCCTTCACGGAAAATCCGCTCAGCATTACAACCGCCAACGCTACCACCATCTCTGACTATACGGGCGGCATCGCAAGCGACGGAAGCACTCTGGTGCTGACCGAGCCTCCGCAGGATCTCGATACCTTCAAAATCAACTCTGATGGATCGTTGACGCCGCTATCGACCGTCACGGACACGGCCGGGGACCCGTTGTGGCCGACGATCTACCCTAATACCCGCTAACGAGAGGGACTCACCAGAGGTGCGGCCAAGGATCCTCGCGCGAAGTGTCTACGTTTTGGATTCCTACTCAACGAACAGCACGGTGCGTGGGGCACCTGCGTGAAATTGGCAGAGTTGGGATGAATGGAAAGGGTTGACTCCTCCCGACAACGGTTTTGCCTGTGCCGCCCTGTAAGAAATCGTAGTTGCATGCGTCATAAATAATGAGGTCCCCAAGAGAGATTGTCAGCGATGAATAAGCCACGGAGGCTCGCTCTACTTGTTGTCATCGGACACTGGATCGTTGCAGTGGGGCATCTGTTTCTTGCGGCGAAGATTCTTCCTGCCCCAAACAACAACGTCAGCTGGCTGGCCATAGGTTTGATCAGTTCGGGTCATTTGCTGGTATCCATTGCGTTATGGAAGCTCACCGATAAGCTGGCTGGTTTGGTCTCGTTGATTTTCTTTTTGGCCGCCCTGGGTGCCGATCTTTACGAGCACTTCTTGCATGTGTCCGCAAACAACGTCCTCATGGCGGCGGTGAATCATTGGACTGCCGGGTTCGACGCGAGCGTCTTTGTTCTTCTTGCACTCGAGATCATGGGATGTACTCTTGGAATTTTCGTGGTGGGTGGATGGTGGCCGCATCGGAGGGCAGCGCGGTTGCCGTAACATCCATCGCACTCAAAAAGGTAATCCGGTTTGTGACTGATTGTTGCGAAGCCGGGAATGAAAAACGGGCACGGTCATGAACCGTGCCCGGGTATCGAACGACTGTAGGGGTCTAATTGTAAGTAAAGGTCAGCTGATCGAGATAAACGGAATATGGTGACTGCCGGGAGTTGCCATCTTCCTGGTAGTTGACGGTGACGCCGTACCATCCTGGCGTCGATGCCGGATTGAAGGTCCAGTTAAGCGTGTGAGTTTGTCCGTTGAGCGTGATGGACTGATAAAGGAGTTGGTTGTTGGAAGTTCTCTGCACTTGAATGGTGAGGTGGTTCCAGGAATTGCTGTTGGGATAGCAGGAAATGCCGGTTGGAACCCACTTCGCATTCAGATTGTCCCAAATATCCCACTCATTGCCGCCAGCTACGCGACATTCATGTCCCCAAATGTAACCTGTGTTGTTGAAGAATTGGTTAATGTCAAATTCCACAGCCTGCGCCAAATTAACGTCGCCTGTCCAGAAATAAACGTCATATGTAAAATTGTGCAGTGTCGGAACGATCTTTTGGTCGGTGTCGGGCATGCCTTGCGAAGAGAAAGGCCCAATCAGATGGTTGTTCCAGAAACCATCCCCATACCCCTGAGAACCACCGAGGTTATACTGTGTCGCCTCGCCGCTGAGCGAAGGATTCTTGATGTTCTGGGCCATGGAGAAGGTGATGTTGTCGCACGGTGAGGGCGAGCAATTGATGAACTTGGGAGCTCGTTGGCCAGCTTCACCCCAGCCGCCAGCATGCTGGATCTGAGAGAACGTTCCGCCTCCGTTGCCACCATTGACCGTAAACTTAACTGAGGCCGTCGCAGCTCCTCCGCAACCATCCCATTCCTCGACGACAGCGTTGTAGGTGCCAGGGCTCAAAGACAGGTTGGTGTTCAGGTTTGCTCCTTGCACCGTATAGACGAGGTGGTAAGGAGCGGTGTAGATGCCCATCGAGGAAACTCCCTTGGAGCAGGTGGTGGTCGCCGTGGCTTTGAAGTTCACTGGGGAACCCACGGTGCTATTGTTGGTGGGAGAGATAATGGAGACGCCGGAACCTCCTCCGGGCTGGACCGTGATCTTGACCACTGCGGTAGTCGAACCCCCGCAGTTGTCCCATTCCGTGATGACGGTGTTATAGGTGGCCGGATTCAACGTGAGACTGGTATTGATCGTGTCGCCGTTGACGACGTATGCCAATACTCCCGGTGCAGTGTAAATGCCCATGGAGCCGACACCTTTTGAGCAGTTTGTGGTTCCGGTTGCGTTGAATTGGACTGGGCCGGTGTAGGTGCCACCATTCGAGGGAGAACTAACGTTTACCGTCGCGAACGCGGAGCTTAGGAAGAGAACCGATAGGCACACAAATCCCGATAGAAACCTCAACATGTAACGCCCTCCGTTAGTGTATTGGGCTTGCCGACAGCAGAACTGCAAGCACCCTTACGAAGAGAGCGGTCCTGTAGGGGAGCATCCGAAGTAACGTATTTGTGTGTTTTCTTGCCGGAACGATGGCGGAACTGCTGGGCCAGAGCCATCGCAACACAGCGAAAAAGTACCAGAAATGCTGTATACCGCCAAAGGAAAAAGTGTATCCGAAGTAATCGAAAGTACCCAGCCTTTCCCAGATTGGTACTTGACGCCCTGTCTAGCTAACCGTTGCTCATTGTCCGGTGAGCGGAAAAAGATTGTTGGGACGTCCCGAGGACACGTCGCGCGTTCCTGACCTTGGCTCTGGATTAATTATCAGAGACGTGAAGGCCTGGTCTATCGCTGCGACTTGAACAGTTGACGCAATATTTTACTCAAAACGCACTCGGATGGTGTGGCCAGCCCGCTGCTTGCGCCGCCTGGACGTCGCGTCTGAACGCAGGCACCACGCGGCGATCCGGTGCCCGGGCCGCCTCAAACCTGCCCAATTTTGGGGAGATGGTGGGCGCTATAGGATTCGAACCTATGACTTCCACCGTGTGAAGATGGCACTCTACCGCTGAGTTAAGCGCCCTGCAGAACAGCCCTACTTTTGAAAGTGCCCTTCAGAAGATTCAATCACTTAGCGCAGTGAAGGTGTCCACTCAGTGGGTACTCTATCGTTTTTTGGGTCTGGTGTCTACCGAGGCCGGACACAGTGGCGTGCTTAACCGCGCGGCGTTCCAAGCAATCTCCGACTGGCAAGCGCCGCAGACTCGGTCAAATCGCGGTGCGTGAACGGTCGGAGGTCTAAGGTGCTTAGATTGACTGCTGGGGCTGGTGTACCGCCCGGCCCCCAGCCGCAGACGATTGCTTCGTCAGCGTAGATTTTCGACTCTTACCGTATGTTCGTAAGAACAACAGTTTGAACAGGATTGCGGGTGACGTGACAAATAATCTGCGTGCGTATCGGCCGAATGTCTCGGTCAATGACTCCCTGTAGAACAGCTGTGCTTCCATGCATGCCTCCCTTGCTTCACGAGGCGCAACTTGCGATCTTTATGCATGTTCTTCGTGATCCCGCTCACGAAAGTCTCGTCCGCTTCTACTTCTATGTTCTGCCCTAGGACTCTCGACGTCGAGCCAAAGCGTTCGGCCACTGGTCGAATCCAAGCGGGGAGTCTTCAAAGATCGTGTTGACCTTTCAACGTGAACTGCTCATGGCAGTCACGGCAAAGCCACCGTACTTAGAGGTTAGATGAAATACATTCCTTCGGAGTTGCAGAACGGGCAAGCCGTGTTTTCGATGGGGCCAGCCGCGTAGCCGGCGGCGGTCGATCCCGTTCTGTTCGAAGTGAGCTGGAACGGGTGTATCATGCGCAAATCGGTGACGTGCGAAAAGATTAGAAAACGACGGCCCGGCCAGGCCTGATGTGAGCTCGAGGGACCTATGGCAGATGCTCCGATTCTTCGTGCCAAAGAGCCTAATACCGCGAATATTGAAGAAGTCGACATCCTGTGGATGACCGCAGGGTTGGGTTGCGATGGCGACACCATCGCAATGACAGGAGCCACCCAGCCGAGCATCGAAGACATCGTGACCGGGGCGCTTCCCTGGATCCCCAAAGTGAAGTTCTACAATCCGTTTCTTGCCTATGAAAATGGGGACGATTTTGTGCGCCCTTTCCGTGAGGCAGCTGATGGCAAATCAGAAACGCCGTTCATTCTCGTGGTCGAAGGATCGATCCCGAATGAAGACAACAAGAGCGAGGGGTATTGGGCATCGTTCGGCACCGACCCACGCACGGGCCAGCCGATCACTACCTGCGAATGGATCGATCGTCTCGCTCCGAACGCGTGGGCAATCATTGCGACGGGAACCTGTGCGACGTACGGCGGGATTCATGCGATGGAGGGGAATCCGACGGGGTGTATGGGATTGCCTGACTACCTCGGCTGGAAATGGAGGTCGAAAGCGCAGATTCCGATTGTGTGCGTTCCAGGGTGTCCGGTGCAACCGGATAACATGATGGAAACGGTTCTCTATCTCCTTTATATGGCGGCAGGACGGGCTCCGATGATCCCGCTCGACGATGCCCTGCGTCCCACATGGTTATTCGGCAACACGGTGCATGAGGGATGCGATCGCGGAGGCTATTACGAACAGGCGCAATTTGCCGAGGAATACGGGTCTCCGCAATGCATTGTCAAACTCGGATGCTGGGGACCTGTGGTGCAGTGCAACGTTGGCAAGCGAGGCTGGATGGGTGGCATTGGTGGTTGCCCGAACGTGGGAGGCATCTGCATCGGATGCACGATGCCGGGCTTTCCCGATAAATTCATGCCATTCATGAACCAACCTCCGGGATCATTGCTGTCCTCTCATGCAGTGCAGACATACGGAAGAGCGATTTACGCTTTGCGCCGGTTCACCCACGCCTCGCTGAACAAAGAGCCGAGCTGGAGAAGTCGGTCGAAGACTCCAAAGATTTCCTGACGACTTGGGACGTCTCCGGAAACCATCTTGATGAGCACATTCTGGCAAATGCGGGATCCCGCGCTGGAAGAAGAGTCTTCCACCTCCAGCTTGAAAGCTCTTAGCATGGACGATGCCGAAGCGATCCTTGCGGGTCTTGCGGGCGCTTTTAGCGGCGATGGGGAGCCTCCGGGCACGCTGCATCACCTATTCGACAAGATCGAGCAAAGCCCAGCCTCCGAGGGGCAACTTCCGAATCTCGAAGCAAAATACAGAGCTTTGCTGGAACAGCTTCCCGCGGTTGTGTTCATGGCTTATCTCGACCGCGGCATTGGGGAGGCCTACGTCAGCCCACAGATTGAAGCGACATTGGGATTTTCGCAGTCGAAATGGCTCGAAGATCCTGTGCTGTGGTACCGGCAAGTCCATCCCGACGACAAAGATCGATGGAGCATCGAAGCCTCCGAAATGTTTCTGACCGGCAAAGCCTTACGATCGGCTTACCGAGTCATCGCGAGAGACGGGAAGGTAATCTGGTTCCGCTGCGAAGTCAGGATGATCCGCCGTCCCGATGGCAGTCCGTGGTTCATTCAAGGGGTGGCGTTCGACATTACCGATCTGAAGCGAACCGAAGAAGAACTGCAGGGGGAGCGCAACGTCGTCTCTGCAGTCCTCGATACGGTGGGAGCGTTGGTCGTGGTGCTCGATCGCGAGGGACGCATTGTCCGCTTCAATCGTGCCTGCGAACAGATGACGGGGAAGTCGTTCGAGCAGGCGCGTGGCCAGTGCATCTGGGATCTCTTCCTGGTTCCAGAAGAAAGAGAACAGTTCAGGTCAGTCTTCGAACAGATCTCCGGGAATTCTTCGCGGACCGAGTACGAGAGTTCCTGGGTTGCCCGAGATGGCAGTCACCGGACCATCGCGTGGTCGGCGGCAGTGCTGCCCGCCGCGAAACAAACGCCCATGTACATCATTGCTTCGGGGATCGACATTACGGAACAAAAAAGGGCACAGGCCAAGTTTCGCGGATTGCTGGAAGCCGCTCCCGATGCTGTAGTGGTCGTGAACCAGAAGGGAAAAATTGTGTTGGTGAACGCCCAGGTTGAAAAACTGTTCGGCTATCGCAGGCAGGAACTGCTGGGCGAAGAGATCGAAACACTCGTACCGCAACGACTAACGGGAAGCCATCCGCGGCATCGCAGGAGCTTCTTCGCCGAGCCGCGGGTGCGGCCCATGGGAGCTGGAGTCGAGCTTTATGCTCTACATAAGGACGGCCACGAGTTCCCCGTCGAGATCAGTCTGAGTCCGCTCGAGACCGAAGAAGGTGTGCTGGTATCATGCGCAATTCGCGACATCAGCGAGCGCAAGCGTTTGGAGAAAATTGTCCTCGACATTAGCGAGCGCGAACAACGCAGGATCGGGCAGGATTTGCATGATGGGTTGGGCCAACATCTGACCGGCATCGCCTTCATGACGAAGGTGCAGGAGCGGAAGCTGGCGGAGCGGCAAATCCCCGAAGCTGGGGATGCGGCGAAAATCGTCGAATTGGTAAACGATGCGATTCTAAAGGCCCGGGAATTGGCGAGAGGCTTGTTACCAGTTGTCTCTGATGCCCATGGCCTGATGTCAGCACTGCAGCTTTACGCGATCGAGATTCGAGATCTGTTCGGAGTTAACTGCCACTTCCAATGTGAGCACCCCGTCCTCATTCATGACACGCCGATGGCGACTCATCTCTACCATATCGCCCAGGAAGCGGTGAATAATGCTTTGAAGCACGGGCAGGCGAAGACGATTGTGATACGCCTCTTCGCCGGGGAACGCGAGGGCACGCTGATGATCAGAGATGACGGAGTGGGCATCGAACGGCCGCGAGCGCCGAACTCGGGCGTCGGACTGCACATCATGAACTACCGTGCCGGAATGATCGGAGGCAGAGTAGAGATACAACGCGACCACCACCGCGGCACAGTCGTGACGTGTCGTTTTCCTACTACGCCGGTGAATGAGAAGTAAGAGGTGAATATGAATCACAGCGGGGTCGCGGCGAAGAGCAAAGTTCTGGTGGTCGACGACCATCCCATCGTGCGCCAAGGCCTAACGCTGCTGATCAATCGCGAATCGGATCTGACGGTTTGCGGGGAAGCCGAGGATGCTCACACCGCCATGCACGCGCTCAACGCGACTCGGCCGGACATCCTGGTCGTTGATATTTCTCTAAATGGCCCGGACGGTTTGGACCTGCTCAAGAATATTCGTACTCTACGTCCCGATCTGCCAGTTCTGATTCTTTCCATGCATGACGAGTCGATCTATGCCGAGCGGGCCCTCCGAGCCGGTGCGCAGGGCTACATCATGAAGCAGGAGGCGACCGAAAAAGTGCTGGTTGCCTTGCGCCGCATTTTGAGCCGGGAGATCTATGTCAGCGAACGTATTGCCAACCGGATGCTGCATCGGTACATCGGGAACCCGAGCGCAAGCAGGCCTTCTTCCATTGCGAATCTTACCGACCGGGAACTGGAAGTCTTCCGGCTCATCGGCGAGGGCCATTCCACTCGTCAGATCGCGGAGGATTTGCACATCAGCGTGAAGACTGTGGAATCATATCAATCCCATATCAAGGAAAAGTTGTCGCTGCGTAGCGCGCGTGAATTGGTGCAACACGCGATTCAATGGAGCATCAGCCAGAAGACGGCTTGATTCCGTAGTGTCTTCGCCCAGTGTCTAGTGATCTCAGACCGCGAACCAGACCTGTCAGGGAATCCCCTATTGCGCCTTAATACTTCGTACTATCGCAAAACGAGGCCACTCCCGCTTGTTCACACCCATCTATTTTCTTGATCCTAACGATTGAAAGGTGCGGACTTAACTGACCCTGCTTGGGACTTCCCCTCGGCGAGAACGAGTTTCCGTCTGTTTAGTCCTCTTGGGATCTGCGCACTCTTCGTAAGTGTCCGAAAAATCGAGAGGAGGCTGCAGCCATGACAGCCGAAGCAGTTCCATACGGTCGTGTCACGCAAACCCCGCCGGCCGTCTCAGAAGTGCACGTGCTCTGGATCACCGCTGGCCTCGGTTGCGATGGAGATTCAGTTTCAATCACGGCGGCGACTCAGCCCAGCATCGAAGATGTACTGTTAGGCGCAATTCCCGGGCTGCCAAAGGTACACCTGCACAATCCTGTGCTTGCTTATGAAGTCGGCGATGATTTCATGAAGTACTGGTATCAAGCCGCTGAAGGCAAGTTGGATCCTTTTGTGCTCGTCATCGAAGGATCCATCCCGAACGAGAAGATAAAGACGGAAGGCTACTGGGCCGCGCTGGGGACCGATCCCGCCACGGACCAACCAATCACCACGAATGAATGGATCGACCGTCTGGCTCCGAAAGCGCTGGCTGTAGTTGCTTGCGGCACATGCGCGACGTACGGCGGCATCCATGCCATGGAAGGAAATCCCACGGGATGCATGGGGCTCGCGGATTACCTGGGATGGCATTGGAAATCAAAGGCAGGCCTTCCAATCGTCAATGTGCCGGGGTGTCCTGTTCAACCAGACAACTTTATGGAGACGCTCCTCTACCTTCTGTATCAGGTGGCAGGGCGAGCACCCATGATTCCTCTCGACGACAATTTGCGTCCCACATGGCTATTCGGAAATACGGTGCACGAAGGATGCGATCGCGCCGGGTACTACGAGCAAGGTGACTTCGCGGAAGAATACGGCTCCCAAAAATGCATTGTGAAGTTGGGCTGCTGGGGGCCGGTGGTGAATTGCAATGTCCCGAAGCGAGGCTGGATGGCGGGCATCGGCGGATGTCCCAACGTGGGCGGCATATGCATCGGATGCACTATGCCCGGCTTCCCCGACAAGTTCATGCCGTTCATGGACGAACCGCCGGGCGGCAAGGTTTCATCGGGACTGGTCGAGATTTACGGACGTACCATCCGCAGTCTGCGCTCGCTCACTCAATCTACCGTCAACAAAGAACCAAAGTGGCGCCATCCCCGGCCGGAATTGACGACCGGCTACCACGCGAGAACCTATTAAAGAGGAGCAATCGCAATGAGCACTATCACTGCACCCACCAAAGGAGGCGGATGTAAGCCGGAAAAATCTGGTCGAAATGAACTGGGACCCGATTACCCGAATCGTGGGTAGCCTGGGCATCTTCACAAAAATTGATTTTGCGAACCGTCACGTGGCGGAGTGCCACAGCACCTCGTCCATCTTTCGCGGGTACAGCATCTTCATGAAGGGAAAAGATCCGCGCGACGCGCACTTCATCACCAGCCGTATTTGTGGCATCTGCGGCGACAACCATGCTACTTGCGCTACTTACGCGCAAAACATGGCATTCGGGATTCGCCCCCGGCAATGGCGGAGTGGATCGTGAATCTCGGCGAAGCTGCCGAGTACATGTTCGACCACAATATTTTTCAGGACAACCTGGTCGGCGTGGATTTCTGCGAGCAGATGGTCAAAGAAACCAACCCCAGCGTGTTTACCAAGGCGGAGAAAACAGCGGCTCCTCACTCCAACCTGCACGGATACCGGACCATTGCGGACATCATGCGCGCTCTGAATCCTTTCACCGGGGCGTTTTACCGGGAAGCGCTACAGATGAGCCGCATGACCCGCGAAATGTTCTGCCTGATGGAAGGGCGGCACGTGCATCCTTCGACGCTGTATCCGGGCGGGGTCGGCACCGTGCCCACGATTCAGCTTTTCACCGATTACGTGGTGCGCCTGATGAAGTACGTGGAGTTCATGAAGAAGGTGGTCCCGCTGCATGACGACTTGTTCGACTTCTTTTATGAGGCGCTGCCGGGATATGAGGAAGTCGGGAAGCGGCGCATCCTGCTGGGCTGCTGGGGCTCGTTCAACGATCCAAATCACTGCGACTACACCTACAGGAACATGACGGACTGGGGCCGGAAAATGTTCGTCACGCCGGGCGTGGTGGTCGACGGCAAGCTGGTCACGACGGACCTCGTCGACATTAATTTGAACATCCGGATTTTGCTGGGAAGTTCCTACTACGATGACTGGCAGAATTCCGAAACGTTCGTGAAGACGGATCCGCTGGGCAATGCCGTCGACAAGCATCATCCCTGGAACCAGACCACGATTCCTCGTCCGCAAAAACGGGATTTCGGCGAGAAGTACACCTGGGTGATGTCCCCGCGCTGGTACGACAAACGCACCGGGGACCACCTCGCACTCGACACTGGTGGCGGACCGATCGCGCGGCTGTGGGCAACCGCTCTCGCCGGGCTGGTGGATATCGGCTACATCAAGTCGACTGGAAGCAGCGTGAAAATGTATCTGCCGAAAACCACTTCACTGCCCGAAGTTGAATTCGAATGGAAGATTCCGAAGTGGAGCAATGCGATTGAGCGTGACCGGGCGAGGACGTACTTCCAG
Organism: Terriglobia bacterium; assembly: GCA_963823085.1. Lineage (GTDB taxonomy): Bacteria > Acidobacteriota > Terriglobia > Terriglobales > Acidobacteriaceae > Sulfotelmatobacter. The sequence goes on from CAWGKF010000008.1 coordinate 130,145, forward strand.
GTTTACGCTGCGTGCGCGGCGCTTCACTTTGTCGAGCAGGCACTCGAGGAACTCCACGCCGGCAGGACCAAGACATGGACCGACTTCAAGGTCCCGGAAGAATCCATTGGTTGTGGTTTCCACGAAGCGGTACGTGGAGTGCTTTCGCATCACGTGGTCATTCGCAAAGGTAAGATCGCCAACTATCATCCGTATCCGCCAACGCCCTGGAACGCCAATCCGCGCGATGTTTACGGCACGCCGGGTCCGTATGAGGATGCGGTGCAGAACACCCCGATCTTCGAGGAGAACGGGCCGGAGAAATTCAAAGGAATCGATATCATGCGCGCGGTGCGCAGTTTCGATCCTTGTTTGCCGTGCGGGGTCCACATGTACCTGGGGAACGGAAAGGTATTGGAGACGAGGCATTCACCGATGTTCGGGATCCAGCCCTGACGTCGGTTTTTCTTTCTCAAACGAGCGAGAGCGCTTGGATGGCGGATTTCCCGGCGGTGCTCTCGCTCTTTACGTTTGAAGGAGCATTGTGGCTGAGGAACGGGAATTCCAGCAGCAGGTACAGAAGATCGGTGATTTAGTACACGACCTGGAAAGCATCGCGGATCCGGCGTCGCGTGATGCCGCGAAGAAGCTTGTGCAACTGCTGATGGATTTGCACGGCAAGGGACTGGAGCGAACTCTCGAAATTATTTTTGGTTCGGCGAAATCTGGTTCTGAGCTTATTGATCAACTGGGAGAGGATTCGCTGGTAGGGAGTCTTCTCGTTCTTTATGGACTGCACCCGGACGATCTTCAGACCCGCGTTGAACGCAAGCTGGAACAAATTCGTGCCAAGCTTCACAAGATGGGCGCGGAAGCCACGTCTGGTTGCTCTTGAAGATGGGAACGTTCGCGTGCAATTGAACATCGATGGCCATGCATGTGGGTCGACGAAGCAATCGGCGCGGACGGTTGTCGAGGAGGCTCTTTACGAAGCCGCACCCGACCTGAATTCACTTTCCGTTGAAACCCTCGATCCCCCGGCTAGTGGGTTCGTGGCTGTGACACAGCTTTTGGGATCGGCGGGGGCGGTTCCATCGCCGCTCGAACGAAGCTTTAACCTCAGCAGCGAGGGGATGGACTGAGCCAGGGATCGACGGATGTTTCGCTCGGCAGGCTCGCTGATCGCGTAGGCATGATGAAATCGGAGAATCAAGGTTCGGGCAATCCGTTCGAAAGTTTGCGACGCTTTGCGCGCAAGCCTGATCCCTGGATGGAACACTGTCAGCTGTGCAACACAGGATTGTTCTCTGACCATTCTCACCTGATCGAACTGGCGCAGCGCAAATTGGTTTGCAGTTGCGAAGCTTGCGCCATATTGTTCAGCGGCCGTCCGGACGCAAAATACCGGCGTGTGCCGCGCCGCGTGCGCCAACTCGTGAGCTTTCAAATCAGCGACGCTGACTGGGACAGCTTGTTGATCCCCATAAATCTGGCCTTCTTTTTCCGAGACAGCCGGAACCACCGGATGAACGTTTTATATCCCAGCCCGGCGGGCGCCACCGAATCTCTCCTGCCGCTGGAGGCCTGGAACAATATTGTGCAGGCGAATCCAATGCTCGGCGAGATGGAGCCCGATGTTGAGGCTCTGCTGGTCAACCGCGTGGGATATGCGCGCCAGTCAGCATCGGCGGAGTACTACATCGTCCCGATTGATGCCTGCTACCGGCTCGTGGGTCTCATTCGTATGCACTGGCGCGGCCTGTCGGGAGGCACGGAAGTCTGGCAGGAAATCGCGAAATTCTTTGCGGAGCTTCGCGCCAGAGCGGAAATTCCCGCCGAGGCTTTGCATGCCTGAGCTCGACTTCAAGATCGAAGGCGCGCAGGTCGCCAAGTTTTCGGCGACTCCGCAACTGGAGTTCAAACTCCGCCTCACCAGTGCGAATCCCAATGAGACGATTCATACCGTGGCACTGCGCTGCCAGATTCAAATCGAGGTGACGCGGCGGCGCTACACCGCAGCCGATCAGGAAAAACTGCGCGATCTGTTTGACGCGCCCGACCGCTGGAATCAAACTCTGCGCAACCTGCTATGGACGCACGTGAGCCTGAACGTCCCATGTTTCCAGGGAAGCACGCAGGTCGAGCTTCCGGTCCCTTGCACGTTCGACTTCAACATCGCCGCAACCAAGTACTTCCACGGACTCGCCGATGGAGAGATACCCCTGTGCTTTCAGTTCAGCGGTACCGTCTTTTATGCGATTGAAGCCGGCGAGCCTTTGCAGGTGGCGCCCATTTCCTGGAACAGGGAAGCGCGGTTCAGCCTGCCGGTAAAGGTTTGGCAGGAAATGATGGAATCGTATTACCCCGGTTGTGCGTGGCTAAACCTGCGGCGCGACGTCTTTGAGCGTCTCTACGAATACAAGGTTCGCCACGGAATTCCAACGTGGGAGGAAGCGATCGATAGCATCCTGCAATCGCAGGAGGTGATCCGCTCATGAACCTTTCACGGGTGGAGCAGATTGCGAAGGCGGTGCTGTACGAGGGCTACATGCTGTATCCGTACCGCCCATCCTCGGTGAAAAATCAGCAGCGGTGGAATTTTGGAGTGCTGTATCCCCAGGCCTATAGCGAATTTCAAGGTGGTGAGGAACCCTTCAGCATGCGGACGGAATGCCTCATCTGCGGCAAGGACGATGCCATCCTTGAAGTGAGACTGAGATTTCTTCACTTGCAAATCCGGTCCACGGTTCACGCCGCGGAGGCTTCGCCAGAGTCGACTCCGCAGGGCTGGCAGGAAGCCGTTGAACGCGAGGTGAGCGTACGAGAATGCACGCTCGAGGAACTCTGCCGGGATACGCTCACTCATCAATTCGCGTTCGCTTCCCGGACGGATATTGCCCGCGATTCTGACGACGTCCCCTCCGAAAGCGTCGTTCGGCGGCAAAGTGCGGTTGAGGGCACGATTGAGATCTACGCCGAGAGACTGCTGGATACGCTGTTCAAAGTCACGGTTTGCATTCGCAATCTCACCCCGTTGGAAAACCGCGCCGCGAGTCGCGATCATGCGCTATTGCACTCTCTGGTCTCGACCCACACGATTCTGGAAGTGAGGAGCGGCGAATTCGTCTCGCTGCTCGAACCAGCGCCAGAGTTCCAGAGGATTTACTGCAGGATGTCAAAATGTCGGGCGCGTGGCCTGTCTTGGTGGGTGAACCAGGACAGCGTGACACGCTGCTGGCGTCTCCGATCATCCTCTACGACTATCCGCAGATTGCTCCGGAAAGCGCCGGCGATTTGTTTGACGGCACCGAGATCGACGAGATCCTGTCGCTGCGCATCATGACCCTGACAGATGAAGAAAAACGCGAGATTCGTCAATCCGACGAGCGAGCCCGCCAGATTCTGGAACGCACCGAGGCCATGCCTGCCGAGCAGTTCATGAAGCTCCATGGAGCCGTGCGAGGTCTACGCCCGATCCGGGAGGACACGCGATGAACGAGTGGGAGTGGCAGGTACTCGAAGACAAGACTGCGCTCGATCACGTAGCCATCGGTAACGCGGAGGTCAAAGTCGGCGATCGCGTGCGCCTGCGGCCGCGACAAGGTGGCGATGTGCTCGATATTGCGCTGGCCGGACAGATCGCTTACGTCGAGAGTCTCGAGCAGGATTACGAAGGCAAGGTTCACGTCTGTGTCGTCATTGAGAATGATCCTGGAAGAGACTTGGGGTTGCTTCGCCAGCCGGGTCACCGTTTCTTTTTCGATGCGGAAGAGGTCGATCCGCTACCGCCAGAAGAAGCGGCAGCGAAACCTACCCAGCAGCCGCGGATCCTGGTGGCCGGCATCGGCAATATCTTTCTCGGCGATGACGGATTTGGGGTCGAGGTGATCAAGCGGTTATCCGGCAAAGAGATTCCAGCCGGAGTACGAATTGCCGATTTCGGGATACGGGGGCTTGATCTCACATATGCGCTGCAAGACGGCTACGAGACAACGATCCTGGTGGATGCATATCCGCACAGGCAGCCCGCTGGGACGTTGTCTCTGGTCGAGCCCGATCTGGAAAATCTGGAGGAATCTCAGCCGGAAGTCCTGGATGCGCACGGCATGAATCCGCTCACTGTCTTGCGAACGGCCAAAGCGATGAATGCCAAATTGAACCACGTCTTATTGGTGGGTTGTGAGCCCGCCACGTTTGGCGGGGAAGAAGGACACATGGGGTTGAGCGAGCCCGTGGAAGCGGCGGTGGAAGAAGCGGTACAACTCATACTTTCGTTGGTCAAAAAGTTGTTAGAAGGCAGTCACGGGTGAGAGTCAGGAAATCATCTTGAACTAACAAAGGAGACAGTCGTGGCCGAAAACAACAATCACTCTGATTCCTCGACCGATAAGGACACGCTGTTCCTGCTCGGTGGCGTCGCGTTTATGGTGTTTGGCGCAGGACTGATTCTTTCCAACCCCCTGGTTCGGCGTTACATGGGCCAGATCGGAATCGGAAACCTGGCACAGAATGCGTTGCCAGATCTGGAACGCTACCTGAAGCTGCGGGCGATGTGACGATCTGGAGAGCCAGTATTGCATCCGGAAAATAACGCCGCGCGACCCGTGCCGGAGAGCCTCATCGAGCATTTCGCAATTGACGCGAAGGCAAGCAACTTCGTTGTGCAGGCATTTGCTAGCGGCGTTCTTGCGGCTTTTGGACACAGTCCGAATATCGCCATTCGGGACTTCGCCGGAGAGGTGCAATTCTCCCGCGAGAATGGGATGCTGCAAGATGCCCGCATGCGGGTGAGCATTCGGGCAGACTCTCTGGAAGTGACCGATAAGATCAGCGACAAAGACCGGGATGAGATCCATCGTCAGATGTTCAACGATGTGCTCGAGACCGATCGCTTTCCTGTCATCGTCTATGAGTGTTCCCAAGTTTCGGCGAACGGCACGGGAAACCGATTTTGGGCGACATTAAATGGACAATTGACGCTGCACGGTGTGACTCAGCCGGTACCTGTCTCCGCGAGAGTCATCCTGAATGACGGGTCGTTGCGTGTGTCTGGGGAGTTCCCGGTGCGGCAATCGAACTACGATATTCACCCGGTCAGCGCTGCCGCAGGCACCATCAAACTCAAGGACGAACTGAAACTCACGTTCGATATTTTGGCGCGCAAGCAGGCATAGCTGGCGTGGGTATTGATTCCCGGGTTCGAAAGAGGCAGAGAAACTAACAGAGAGTGATCGCGCGGGCGCAATTGCTCAAGATGCTTTTCCGGCCATGCTCGCGACATTACATCGTGCTGATACGAATGTAGCGTCGAAGATCCGGCAGAGATCGAACGATCATATATCCCAACAGCACCAAACTAGCTGAACCCAACATATTCCGCAAAATCGTCACAGCTTTCACAATTCCTCCATTGGTCCGGAATGGCTTTTTGATGCCGCATGGAAGAGAAAGGGTAGCCTCCAAGATCAGGTCCGGAGCACGGCCGACAATTTCCGTTAGGACTTTCTGCCAACCCGATCTCGCGGTACTGACTCCAAAGTTGTTATGCCCCGCAATGTGAGCAAAATCCGCCGTCAGTTCAGCGTGAAACCAGTCGCCAAAGGTGCGGCCGCTCTCATTCCTCCATCAGCCACGCTCGCGACTCTGCAGCGGTCCGCCAAGTCCTGCAAAGCCTGCGATCTTTGGAAACTCGGCACCCAGACCGTATTCGGAGAAGGTCCAGCCAGAGCCCGGGTGATGTTCGTGGGAGAGCAGCCCGGCGATAGCGAAGACAAAGCCGGTCATCCGTTCATCGGACCTGCTGGACGGTTACTGGACGAGGTGCTCGCCGAAGTAGGGATCGATCGCTCGGAAGTCTACGTCACAAATGTAGTGAAGCATTTCAAGTGGGTAGCCGCACAGCGCGGCAAGCGCCGCATTCACAAAAAGCCGCGCCATTCAGAAATTGAAGCGTGCCGCCCGTGGCTCGACGCGGAACTGCAGGTTGTAAGACCGGAGGTCCTGGTCTGCCTGGGCGCGAGCGCAGCGCAGGCGCTCTTAGGCAAAGATTTTCGTGTCACGCGAGATCGTGGAACTCTCAGGAAAAGTGATCTCGCGCCCCATGTGATGGCAACAATACATCCGGCGTCGATCTTGCGCGCTCCCGATCCTGAGGCGCGCGAACAGCAGCGGAGAGAGTTTGTGCGAGACCTTGAGAAAGTTGCGGAGTTGATTCGCGGGGAGCGAAAAGCTGCATGAGCCTGGGAGGCGCATTGAATCATTTAGACATTTAATCATTTAATCAATAGAACTCGGGAGTGCCGGAGACCGCAAGCTGTGCATGTTTTCATTGATTAAATGGCTCAATGGCTCAATGACTCAATGACTCAATGATTCAATTCCCCTCGGTTTCTCTGCCATCCCTAGCCGTTCCCCGCGGCATCGTAGGACAAATACTTTTTTGGAGGCAATCGTGAAAGCAGTTATGTTTGAAGGCACTCACAAGGTGTCCGTCAATGATCACCCGAAACCGAAAATCAAGACCCCTACCGATGCGCTGCTGCGCGTTACCACCAGCGGCATTTGCGGCAGCGACCTGCACATGTACGACGGCCGAACCCCACTGGAAGAAGGCACAGTGGTCGGCCACGAGATCATGGGAGTAATCGAGGAGGTGGGCGAAGCGGTACAGAGCATCAAGAAAGGCGACCGCGTCGTACTGCCATTCAATATCGCCTGCGGATCCTGTCTTTAATTGTGTCCGCGGACACACCGAGGCTTGTCTCACCATGAACCCGGAAGCTCCACATGCGGCGTACGGGTACGCGGGGATGGGTCCGTATGAAGGTGGCCAGGCGGAATTTGTTCTGGTTCCATATGCAGATTTCAATTGCCTGAAGTTGCCGGGTAAGCCGGGAGACGAATGGGAAGATGACTTCCTGCTTCTTTCTGATGTATTTCCGACCGCGTATCACGCGACCGAACTGGCGAACGTGACTCCGGGAAAGACGGTGGCCGTATTCGGGGCCGGACCGGTGGGGCTGCTATCGGCATACTGCTCGGTGCTGAAGGGAGCATCCGAGATTTACGTCGTCGATAGCATTGCAGAGCGCTTGCAGAAAGCCAAAGAACTTGGCGCGATTCCGGTCGATTTCAGCAAAGGCGATCCCGTAGAACAGATTTTCGAATTAAGAAAGAAGAATAAAGGGATACAGCAAAGTCTTCGGCCCGGGGAAGAGAAGATGAAGGGCGTGGATTGCGCGATTGATGCGGTGGGTTATCAGGCGCGGTCGGACGATAATCCGAACAAAGAAAAGCCAACGCAGGTCCTGGAGAACTGTTTGAAGGTGGTCAACGCTACCGGGAGTATTGGGATGATTGGCGTTTATATTGCGCCAGATCCGGGAGCGAAAGACGAGGAAGCGAAAAATGGAATCTACAGCTTTCCGGTCGCCGAATTTTTCGATAAGGGGATCACCATGGGCAGCGGACAGGCCCCGGTGAAAAAGTACAACGAATATCTGCGCGACATGATCGTGAACGGCCGCGCCAAGCCCAGCAAGATCGTCAGCCATCACATCAGGATCGAAGACGCTCCCGATGCCTATTCGAAGTTTGATAAGCGCATCGAAGGATACACCAAGGTGCTGATTCGCTTCGGTCAAAAGGCGGCAGCATAATTCAATCGATCGAATCTCCCCACCCTGCCGCTTAATTTTCGCGACAGGGTGGGGATTTTTACTATTGGTTGAAGTGTGCGGCACTAGGTCCGCGGCGCAAATTCTGACAACCCTCTACTGGAAGGAGTTCTCTAAGGGCTCTGAGGAGGAATTGCATGCCACGAAAAAAGAAGTCTTCCGGTCGCAAATACAGCAAGGGAGCTGGCCAGACCGTCGCGAGCGCGATGCGCCGCAAGAAGCGCGGGATGCTAAAGTCGGGACCGGGCGGTAAGGGCGGCAAGGTCAAAAGCCGGAAGCAGGCAATTGCCATCGGGCTCTCTGAGGCTCGAAAGAAAGGCGCGAAGGTCCCCAGAAAGAAAGCGGCCTAGCCTTCGGGCCGGCGCTCCGGGTCCACTGTCGGAACTCATAGTGGACCCCACTCTGTGCCCACATGGCTTGCCAGTTCCATTAAAATAGCGGGACGCAGTTCAGCGCCCTCATGTTCTCAACCGGAAAAGTCAATGCAGTACTCGCCATGGCAGTGGTATTTCTTCTGCTCAGTAGCGGCTCTGCGTATTTCGCCTTCCAGCGCCTGCAGACCAGCGAGCAATGGGTTCTGCACTCCCTCGACGTACAACACGCATTAGATCAATTACCCGAGACCGCAGGTCGCGCCGGGCGGCTGCGCTCGGAGTACGTACAATCTGGTGATCCCATTTTGCTGTCGCGGCAAGCTGAGGCTGCGGTCGAAGTGCGCAACGCGCTTTCCTCGATTCAACGACTGACCGCAGATAACGTCAGCCAGCAGGTTCTGTGTGAAAAACTCGCGAAGCTTACCGAGCGGCGCATGGCTTTGATGGACCAAGCAGTGGAGTTAAAGCGATCGGGGAAATCAACTGCGGAAGCGCAGGCTCCGCTCACGCGCGATATGATGATCGCCGCCGACGACACCGAGACCGTCATACATGCGATGGAGATGGAGGAGCAGCGTCTTCTTAACGAACGTCGCAACCGGCAGGCTGCGTCTTTCAGCATGATCGCCGGGGTGCTGCTCACCAGCTTGTTTCTGGCGCTGGTCCTGTTTCTCATCCATCACCAATTGCTAACAGACCAGGTTCGGGAAAGGCTGCGCGCGGAAACTGCGCAGCGCAATCTCAGCGCGCGCCTGTTAACCCTGCAGGACGAAGAGCGGCGAAAGTTCGCACGTGAGTTGCATGATTCCGTGGGACAGCATCTCGCCGCGATCAAAATGGCGATAGAGATGCTTCATCGCAAACTGCCGGGTGACGCGATCGTCATCGATTGCATCAAGTTGTCAGACGACGCGATCTCCGAGACCCGCACGATCTCGCATCTCCTCCATCCTCCCCTTCTGGACGAAGCCGGCCTCAACTCCGCCATTCGCTGGTTCGTGGAAGGATTCGCTAAGCGTAGCGGTATCGAGGTAAATCTCCAGATTTCCGACCCCAGCCGGCGTTTCGAGGACTCCGTGGAACTGGTATTATTTCGGGCATTGCAGGAGAGCCTTACGAATGTCCATCGGCATTCGGGGGCGACCCAGGCTGATGTCGGCCTGGCAATTTCGGGGAACCGCATCACTCTAACGGTGAAAGACAATGGTCGCGGTATGCCTGCGACGGCGTTGCGGGACCTGAAAGAGGACGGTACGGCTGGCGGCGTCGGCTTAGCGGGGATGATGGAACGAATCCGCGAGATCGGCGGACGGCTGGAGATCAAATCAAATAGTCAGGGAACTGAAATCGTGGCGCGAGTGCCGGTGCGGCAGCAGGAAAACGCTCGATCTGGCCCGTTGCCTACTGAGGCCCAAGAAGTGAGGGGATGATGGTGAAATCTGTATTTTGTTGCTTCGTTGTCGTTTTGCTCACGGCTGGGCTCGCTTGCTCCAAAGGAAAATCAGGGACGCAACTGGAGGTGCAGATTCCGGCGGAGTTCACCGGAAATTTTGTGCTCGTCATGGGCGTCCAAGATGCCCCTCCGCTGCAGAAAGACGGAGACGCCTACACCGTCGCAGTCCCCCGCAGCGGCAAAGTCGAAACCTCGACGATTATTGAAAGAGCGCAAGTCACCTTCAAGAATTCCGGGGGCGGGCAAGTCTGGGGATATTCAGAAAGAATCTTCACTACCGGCGACGGAATCTCCACGGGCGGCAATATCGAGTTCTTCGTAGGAAGTAGGAAAGACTTCGAAGCGGAGCAGAACAAGAAGAACAAGTCGGGAGGATCTCTCAAGATCGAGCCCGTATTCTCAGCAGCCTAAAGTAACTGGCGAAAACGGGAAGCGCGCGAAGGCGAAAACCTTGGTTCGCTGTCATCCTGAGCGGCGGCGTAGCCGGTGCGAGGGACCTTACCTCGAAAGGTAAGCGTCAATGCCGTGGACGGGACTGCCACCGATGAATGCCCCAGGAGATCTCGATGACTGCAGTTCCGCTTCATGCGCTCGTAAAATCCCTCGGAGGCTGTCGCCCTCCGAGGGATGACATCGTTAAACATTGTGAATTCCGGTCGCAGCCGGGATCGATCTGAATTCTGCTCTGCGCTTAATCGCTCTCGCGCAGACGAGCGGCTTTGCCGCGCAGTCCACGGAGATAGAACAAGCGGGCGCGACGTACCTTCGACGACCGCACCAGATCGACCTTATCGATCACCTTCGAGTGCAGCGGAAAAATGCGCTCGACGCCCTGTCCGAAGCTCATCTTGCGCACGGTGAAGCTGGCCTGGGGGCCGTTATCGCGCTTGATCACCACGCCTTCAAACGCCTGCACGCGTTCCTTGTCGCCTTCTTTGATTTTCACGTGGACGCGCACTGTGTCCCCGGGGCGAAACGCCGGGAGGTCTGTGCGTAGTGTCTTCGCGAGTAGCTTTTCAATAATCAGGTTTGACATGTCGTTACCCTTCGTTTCTTCGGATCTGATTTCTTTCCAGCCTGCTTGCGTCCCTAATCGTGGCGCGTTTCCATGCGGGCCAAAATCTTTTTGTCTTGCTCGCTGAGTTCCACGTCCTCCATGAGGTCGGGACGGTTTCTCAGCGTCTTCTTTAGTGCCTGTTCACGCCGCCAGCGCCGGATCTCCTGATGGTTGCCGTTAATCAGCACCTCTGGCACCGTCATTCCGCGAAACTCCGCCGGACGCGTGTAGTGCGGATAATCCAGCAAGCCACCGGACCCGCAAGTCGAATCGGCCAAGTCACTCTCACCGGCATTTATATCCGCCGTGAACGATTCCTGCCGAGTCGATGCTTCGTTTCCCACCGCGCCCGGCAACAATCGTGTCACCGCTTCGATGATCACTGCCGCGCCCAGTTCGCCGCCGCTCAGCACGTAGTCGCCGATCGAAAGCTCGCGGTCGGCCAGAAACTCCGAAACGCGTTCGTCGACGCCTTCGTAGCGTCCGCAGATCAGCACCACGCGATCCAACGCAGACAACTCCGATGCGACTCTCTGCGTGAAACGCTGGCCCTGCGCCGAAAGCACAATCACGCTTTCTCTAGCAGTGCCAGACAGTCGCTGCTCCCGCGGAGCAAGCTGTAAACCTTCCAAGCAATCAAAGATCGGTTCCGGCTTCAGGACCATGCCCTCGCCGCCGCCGAATGGGCGGTCATCCACCGTGCGGTGCCGGTCGTGCGTGAACTGCCGCAGATCGTGGATTTCAATTTTTACCAGGCCCATTTCCGCAGCCCGGCGTGTAATCCCGTGATCCAGAGGCCCGCGAAAGAAGTCCGGAAAAATCGTGACAATATCGGCCTTCATCGGCGAACCCTGATGCTAATCCCTGGCCCCTGATCCCTAGCCCCTGCGTTTCTGCTGCTGTTTTCTCTTCCGGCGTCAGAGGCGCATTGATCTCCAACATGCCTTCCGGAAGCCTCATCCGAACTTGCTTCCGCGCCATGTCCACGGATTCCAGATATGCCTCGGCGAAGGGCACATCGAACTTTTTTCCACCCGTGCCCGCCACAATCAGCAGCGGCGCTTCGCCGGATCCAAACTGCACGTCTTCGATCCGTCCGATCTCGCTGCCTTGATCGAATACCGTGCAGCCAACCAGATCGCTAACGTAATTCCAACCGTGCTCAAGTTGTGCACGCTCAGCCTGCGGCAGCTGCAACTCCGATCCGATCAGCGCTTCAGCGTCCGATATCGAATCGATACCAACAAACTTGAAAACCAGCAGCCCCTTGTGCGGCCAGAAATCTTCAACTTCAACTTCGCGTCGCGACTGGCCAGCCTTATCCAGCGCGTACAGCTTCATCCCTTCGGCAAACCGATCAGGAACATCGCTGTGAATCTCGGCCCCAACTTCGCCGACCCGCCCCTGTGTTTTAACCACCCGAGCCAAAGTAACGAAGTCGTCGTTCGAATCAGGACTCAATCCGGCCTCAGGGGCTAAGCCCCAATTTTGCTGGCGCGGTTATGGCGCGGCTGAAGTGGGCGATTCCACAAATTGGCTAATCCTCGAATCAACGGTGCCTACTCGATGATCTCGAGCTGGTAGCGCTTGTGCGCCCGATGTCCGGCCGCGCCCAGCAACGCGCGCAGCGCCCGAGCTGTCCGCCCCTGGCGCCCGATCACCTTGCCCACATCACTCTCGGCGACTTCCAGTTCGATCACGCCGTCGTCGAACTTCTCGACGAACACTTCATCCGGCGCGTCGACCAGCGACTTCGCGATCAACTCGATGAGCGCACAAATATCTCCAGAAGTCTCAGGCATAAATTCTCACTGTGGAAACGAGATCTGAATTCAGGGAGCCGCGCGAATCTTATGCGGCGGGAACCGGCGCTGCGACGGGAGGCTTGGAGTACAGCTTGTTCACCCGCTCCGACATCTGTGCGCCCTTCGATACCCAGTAATCCACGCGCTCGCGCTTGAAATAGATGCTGGCCGGATTGGTGCGGGGATTATAGGTCCCCACGACTTCCACCGGACGGCCATTGCGCGCGCGCGCCTTCTCAATCACCACAATGCGATAGTGCGGTTGTTTGCGCGCACCCATGCGCGACAGTCGAATCATTAACACGAGACATTATCCTTGTTCCGGAAGAGTCCGGCGAGGTCAAGACAAACTATTATTATGCAGGAGCTTAGCCGGAAAGGCAAGCGGAGCGATGTGTGTGGGTAGTGGTGCATTTTGAAACTGATGGATTCCGTTGTCATCCTGAGCGGAGCCGTTTTTCAGGCGAAGCGAAGGATCTCGGTCTCTCCTGGCATCGCGCGTAAGCCAGACTGCACCACCACCGATAGTGTCTCAGTTTCAAGCTGTTTCTCCCCGGAAATTCATAGTGGAAAAGACGTGATGATGGACGCCCTGGCTCCCTCCGCGATCTCGGCGCCCTCGGCGGTTATGAGCTCTGTGCTTAAATCTAGAGAGATGTTGAAGGCCTCAATTATTTCTCAGCGCCTGCATCGGGTTGATCAACGAAGCCCGGCGCGCCGGGATGTAGCCCGACACCAATGCGACCAGCAGCAGCGCCAGCGCCATCCCCACGTAGCTGGGAAAGTCCCACGGTGAAGTGGCGAACAGCAAGTTGGCGATTGCCCGGGCTACTATGATCGCCATCGCGCTGCCGATCGCGATGCCGATTGCCGTCAGCTTGAGTGTGTTGGCCAGGACTTGGCGCTGGACTCGTCCGGCAGTCGCGCCAAGGGCCATACGAACGCCGATCTCCGAGGTCTGCCGCGTCACGGAATACGAAATCACACCATAGATCCCCAGCGTTGCTAAGAGCAGACCGAGTCCGGCAAAAGTCGCCACCAGAAGCATGAAGAAGCGGCGCGGCGAGACCGCATGATCGACAATCGTTCGGATCGGCCGGAATTCCGATGCCGGTTGATTGGGGTTGATTTCGCGCAGGGCTCGAAGGATCGTCGAGGCTAGCGCCGCCGGCGGCAGGCTGCTGCGGACGACAAGTTGTGCGCGGGACGGCCCCTGCTGCGTGCAGGGATAGTAGACTTGCGCTCCGATGGTGCTTTCTACGCTTTCCTCGTGGACATCATCGACGACGCCGATGACGCGGTCTTGTTCGTCGCCGCGCATCAGGATTTTATTGACCGGATCTTCGCCGGGCCAGAACCGGCGCGCCATCGATGCATTAATAATGATCACAGGATCGCTCTTCGGGCCGTCGGACCAAGAGAAGTCGCGCCCTTGCAAGCCCATGCCCATGGCGCGAATGAATCCCGGAGTAATCACATAGACCAGTGGCTCGGGAAGCTCACCGGGAGCGAAGACCTTTCCTTTCGGCACAGGTGTGTCCCAAGAGCGATTGGGTCCAAGGGGAAGATAGTCGGAGATGCCGGCAGCTTGCACGCCGGGAACTGCGCTGACGCGCGCAAGAACTTCCTGGAAGATGGCTGTCCGCTTGAGCACTCTGGCCTCGTCGGTCGGGGCGCTCTCGTCGTACGCGACATTGATCAACGAGGCGTGATCGGGCTGAAACCCGAGATCGACGTCGAGAACCTTCGCGAAGCTTCGCAGCAACAGTCCAGCGCTCACCAGCAGTACGCAGGCTAATGCGATTTCTGAGATGACGAGAGCGGCTCGAATGCGCTCGTGCTTGCGTCCGAGACCCGCTCCTGCGCCGGAGTCTTTCAGCACTTCTTGCAGATTGCCGCCGGCCATGCGCAGGCCCGGAAGCAGGCCGAAGATCATGGCGGTGAGGACCGCGACGAGAACCGTCCAGCCCACGGCCGCGTCGTCGATTCGCAGAGAGTTCAACAACGGTAGGGCCAACGACCCCTGGTGCGCGAGCCAGCGAATCACGGCGAATGCAAGTCCCAGCCCGAGGACTGCGCCCGCACCCGAGAGCACCAGGCTTTCCATCAGAAGCTGACGGATGATCCTTCCGCGGCTCGCTCCTAAAGCGCCACGCATCGCAAACTCTTTCGCGCGGGCGGCGGCTCGCGCCAGCAGCAGGTTCGACAGATTCACGCCGGCAATCAGCAAAATCGTGCCCACGGCGAACCAGAGCGCGATCAACGACCGGCGCAGCTTGCCGGTAACGTAATCCTTGAGTGGTACTGGGACGAGCTGGCCTTTGTAACGTCCCTTGCTCTGCGGATATCTGGTGTTGAAATACATCTCTGGCGTAACGCGGTTGGCATCGTCGAGTGCTTGTGCGACCGTGACTCCCGGCTTGAGACGGCCAACCAGTGTGACGATGTTGCCCCAATTGCGCTCCGTGTCCAGGCTGAGCGGAACAAAAAGATCGGCCTTCGCGCCGGGAGCAAATACGGCGCCGTAGTCGAAGGTCTCGGGCAAGACGCCAACTACGGTCACCGGCGCTCCGTTCAATTCGATGGCTTGGCCGACGATCGCTGGGTCGGAATGGAATTGCCGACGCCAATAGGCATTGGCCAGCAGTACTACCGGTGTGCCGGTGGAACTAGGTATAACCGGTCCTCGCGCTTCTTCCGAAGTGAACAGACGCCCTATCTGCGGCTGAACACCGAGAACCTGGAAGAAATTTCCGATGACTTCCATGCCGGTTGCTGGCACTGGCTCGCCATGGCCAGTGAGACGAAAATTCTCCGGAGTGGTGAAGGCTTCGTATCCGGTCACGCCCTGATACGCGCGGCTCATGGAACTGAATTCTTCATACGCATCTGCGGAATACGTTGCGCACGACCAACCGCACTCCGATGGCGGCGGCGCGATCCAGACGAGTTCGTTTGAGTGTGGGAAGGGTAGCGGGCGCAGAAGAATCGTGTTGACGACACTGAAGACGGCGACGTTCGCTCCGATCGCGAGAGCGAGAATCAGAAGAGAGATACCAGCGAAACCGGGATCGCGTCGAAGCGTACGGAACGTGTAGCGAACGTCATGCAGCAAGTCGTTCCAGTAATCTCCGAGTCGTCTGCGCCGTTCATTCTTCTGACCTATCTGTTGACCAACGCGTTGCACTGCCCGAAGGTCGCCGAATTGGCGCTCGGCTTCTTTTCGCGCGGCGTCAGGAGACAAGCCTTGGCGGATCAGATCGTCCGTCTTGGCTTCGAGATGGAAGCTAAGTTCGTCTTTCACATCAGCGGCGGGATCCGGTCCGAAGAAGCGCGCATAACGGCGCCAGAACGGTGTCGTTGTCATCTGGCCTCCTCCGGTTCGGGCAGTTGAGTTGCGGCCAACACCTTGGCGACTGCTGCAGCGTAGGCCTGCCAGGTCTTGATCTCCTGCCGTAGACTGCGGCGGCCCTCCGTCGTCAGCCGATAGAATTTCGCTTTGCGATTGTTCTCGGAAAGTCCCCACTCGGCAGCCAGCAGGCCTTTACTCTCAAGACGCCACAGCGCCGGATAGAGCGTGCCTTCTTCCACAAGCAGAGCGTCATCGCTCTGCCGAAGAATAAAGTTAGTAATGGCGTAACCGTGAAGTGGGCCCCAGGCCAGTGACTTCAAGATGAGAACGTCGAGGCTGCCGCGAAGAAATTCGAGTTTATCTGTATCCATATGCACGTTGTAAGAGGAAGGACGAATCGGATGGTTCCCCTAGGATCACAAGGGAAGAGACGTTCAGAAGAGAAATCTGTCACCACAGAAAGCAAGGGAAGCACGGTTGATGTCTATGTTTGGCAGATAATTGCTGCACCGCAGATGCATCGCGGAACGAACTTAATCTGGCAGGCTGCCGAAAACCGCTCTTTGGACGGAAGTTTTGAAAGGGCGCGGCTTCGAGCCGCGCCGTAAGTACCATCCCAGCGATCGCGGCTTTTAGCCGCGGAGGACATTTTCGAGGACAAAAGTGTTTTTCAGCACCCCGCTAGGGATCCAATTTCGAGAATGGTAGGCAGGTGACGAAACTCACCGCCCTCAGTGATCCCGGTCATCGCGCCGAGATTCGAAAACGTAGATCCTTGCCAAGGCGAAAGCGGTATAACGAGCAACTGGGCGTCTGGAGCTAAGTCCTTGTGGCTCAAGATTTTGCCCCTAAGTTATTGAGCGCCATAGATTACTTGCACAGTTTCCCCCTAACTTGATGATTTCAAATATCCGAGGGGGGAGGGGGGTATCCCTCAGCAAGCAAAAAGTGAAGCTTGAGCGAAGAAAAGAAAAGGCACAGACCTGTGATCCTCTGTGCCCCCTGTGGTGAATAATTTGTTCCTTACGCCACAGCCTGTTCCTTCTCAGTGTGCGATTGCGCGCCCTTCTTTCCCAGGAACTGCAATAACGCCGCATTTACTTCGTCGGTATGGGTCCATGCGACATTGTGCGGACCGTCCTTAATGACGACTAACTCCGCACCCTTAATCAGTTTCGCAGTCCGTTGCCCTGAGGACGCAAACGGTACGATGCGGTCAGAATCACCCTGAATCACCAGCGTCGGCACATCGATCTTCGCGACATCCTTGCGAAAATCTTCATGCCAGGTCGGCACGCACGCGTAACTCGCCACCGCTGATGCGCTGGCGGCTACATTCCAACTCGCCTGAACTGCCTGCTCGCTCACGCGCTTTCCGAGATTAACGTCCGTGTTGTAGAAGTTCTTGAAGAAGTCTGTAAAGAACGCATAGCGATCCGCTTTAACGGCCTTCTCAATCCCTTCGAAAACAGCGCCATCGACTCCTTCAGGATTGTCGCCAGTTTTGAGCAAATAAGGCGGAACGCCTCCAATAATCACGGCCTTGCTGACATCCTTCGATCCATACTTCCCGATGTACCGTGCTACTTCGCCGCCGCCCATCGAGAAGCCAACCAGCGCGAAGTGCTTGAGCTTCAAATGGGTGACAACGTGATGCAGATCTTCCGCGAATGTGTCGTAGTTATATCCGCTGGTGGGTTGGCTCGACTTGCCGAAGCCGCGCCGGTCATAAGTGATGACACGATGACCAGCGTCCAGGAGCACCGGAATCTGTTTTTCCCAGGACGAACTGCTCAGGGGATATCCATGAATCAAAACCACAGGCGAGCCGGAACCATGATCTTCGTAGTAAAGGCTGATAGGAGAAGAGTTTTCTTTTCCAACGTCGATGTAAGGCATGAGGGAACCTCCTTGAGATTTCGGACAGGATGGAAACTGCTGAGGGTATAGATTCACTGAGGAATTCGAGAGATTCATTGAGCTGTAGATTTCAGGTCACCAGCGGCGCATTTGCGAGCCCCGCCGTGCCGAAGACTCTGCGGTAGCGTTCGATCTCCGGCTGAGGCCCGAGGGCCTTGGCGTAGTTGTCCGAGAGCTTCACCGCCGGCTTTCCTTCTACGCTCGAGATTTTGCAGATCAGGCTGATCGGATCGAATCCATCGCCCTCATTGGGATTACAGCCGCGGAAGTCGTTGGTCAACAGCGTGCCCCAACCGGCGCTGAAGCGGATCCTCCGGTCCGATGTCCACTTATTCCGGTCATAGAAATCGGTGGCGCTGCGGAAATCCTGGGGAGTCACGCCTTTCGCGATTGTGCCCGCGAAGTAAGCATGAAGAGCCAGAATCTTGTCCACATCGAGCATGTCAGAGGCAATCAGCAATTTGTCGTCGGGATCGCGCCTATGTTTTTTCAGCCACTCGATGTACTCATCTCCGGCTATAAACGGATCTTTGCTGTCGACGCGCTGACCGGTCCAGTCGGCCACCCACTCCGGCGCTCCAGCCAGAAACTGCGTGGTCCCAAAGGTGTCGGGCAGCATCACGCGAAGGGATCCTTCATAGGTTTGCTGCCAGAGTTCCAGCACGCGATACTGCGAAGCCTTGAGCGCAGCGTCGTCGGGAGCGAGCGCCGCCATCACCATCGGAATCTCGTGGGCGTTGGTCCCGATGGCCTCCAGATCGTGCTTGTGCGCGAGGAACGCATTGGACGTCCCGATGAAGCTGCTTCCCAGGTTGGTGGCCATGGCGACCACGACATACTCCTGCCACAAGAAACTGTGCCGGCGACGCGTTCCGAAATCGGCGACGCTCAATCCGGGGACGCCACGCAGGCGTTCGATCTTGTTCCACAACTTCGTTTTGGCGCGCGCGTAAAGAATGTCGAGCCCGAACTCGCTCAGCGTCTTCAGATGCGCTCTCGTCTTGAGTTCGTCGAGGATCGCCAGCGAGTACAGTTCCCACATTGTGGTCTCGGCCCAGGTTCCGTCAAACGTGAGATGGATCTGCCCGTCGCTCACCCGGAACTGGTAATCCGAGAGGCGGAAATCCTTCTCCAGCCACTCCAGAAATGCCGGCTCAAAAATGCCGCGGCGGCCGTAAAACGTATTGCCGGCCAGCCATACCAGTTCTGATTTGCGGAAGCGCAGCCCGCGCACGTGCTGCAGCTGAACCTTGAACTCCTCGATGTGAACGGTGTCAGCAATGCGCACCGCCGGGTGCCGGTTCACCAACGAAAACTGCACGCGGGTATTGGGAAAATGCTTCCAGATGTACTGGAGCATCAGCAACTTATAGAAGTCGGTGTCGAGCAGCGACCGGATGACCGGGTCGAGTTCCCAGTTGTGGTTATGAGCGCGTTCCGCGTGGTTAATAATCATCGAAGATGAGCGATCAGCGACTTCCTAGAGAATACGGGATTAGAGCAAAGCTCGCCAGCAATCATGGTCCGATCACCCTTCGCCCAATTGACTCATGCCAATGAGTCAAATATACTCATAGAATGGCTAAGCGGTTACAGGTCATTCTACAGGACCCGGAATATCGTGAAATTCGACGCGCCGCCCGCTCCCGTCACATGACGATAGCGGCCTGGGTCCGCGAGGCGCTTTCGCAAGCCCGTCGCTCCGAGCCTTCCGGAGATATCGAAAAGAAACTAGCCGCCGTTCGCGCTGCCGCTGCCCTTAACGTAGGTGGACCTGCAGTCGATATCAAGACGATGCTGGCAGAAATCGAGCGGGGATACATGTCTGGACAACCGTGATTCTGATCGATTCCAACGTCCCCATGTACCTGATCGGTCCAGCCCATCCGCATAAAACAGATGCGCAACGTTGGCTCGAGAAGTTGCTGAGCGAACGCCAGCGGCTTGTCACCGACGCCGAAGTCTTGCAGGAAATCCTGCATCGTTACGGAGCTCTCCAGCGCTATAACGATATCCAGCCCGCCTTTGACACACTGCTTGCGATAGCGGATGAGGTTCTCTCTGTCGACCGCACGGTCGTCGAACGCGCCAAACAGCTTCTGCTCGGCTACCGTCGACTCTCGGCGCGTGACGCGATCCATCTTGCAGTGATGCAGCAATACGGAATCGAGCAGATATTAACCTTTGATTCAGGATTTGATGGGCTTCCGGGGATCATGCGATTGTCTTGAGTGACGTTGCGTTCTAGATGTCGCTTTTAGTTTTCTTGAACGACACGGGCGCGCTCTCATGCCGATAGCTTCGGTCCCGCAGCGGGGTTCACATGGGAACAGTCGCCCGTTCTTCTTAGAGGTCGATCACCGCTCGAAATTTCTCCGGGAAGCTCAGATTCATTTCCTAGTTCCGCGAGACCACAGAGCTCTGCTCCAGTCCTTCGTAGACTTCCTCGGCGCGGCGGAGCGCATGCTGTACGTTTTCGCAGATGTTCTCTTTGCCAATGACCTCGGCGAATTCCGCCTGATGGATCAGCTGCGCTGGCTGCTCGCGCGCGCCACAGAGAATCAGGGTTCGCTTCGTTGCGTGTAGTTCTCTGGCGACCTCTTCGATGGCGAAGAGTCCGGTGGCGTCCAGAGCAGTCATGTTGCGTAATCGCAAAATAACGACTGGCGGAAGCTTATGCAGATTTTCCGTGACTACCTGGATTTTGTCGGTCCCGCCGAACAGGAAGGGTCCGTGGATGCGGAAGATGGTCGCGTAGTAGGGAATGTCCTTGTCCTGCAAAATATGGACGCGTCCGTCTTCGACGTAGTCGTCGGTCACCTGCGACACGGTAGTGGTTGCGGCTACGCGGCTGATGAACAGTAGAGCAGCCAGAATCATCCCGGCCTCAACGGCGACTGTCAGATCAGCAAACACAGTGAGCGCGAAGGTTACCAGCCAGATGCTGATGTCGGTCTTGGTCAGCTTCAGCAGTTGCGGAATCTCGCGCCACTCACCCATGTTGTAAGCGACAACCATAAGGATCCCTGCCAGCGCAGCCATCGGAACATAACTGACGAGCGGCGCCGCGAATAGCAGGATGCAGAGCAGAGTCAGGGCATGAATGATGCCGGCGACAGGCGACTGCGCTCCGGAGCGAATGTTGGTCGCGGTGCGGGCGATCGCTCCGGTGGCGGGCAATCCGCCGAACATCGGCGAGAAGATGTTAGCTACGCCCTGTCCAATGAGCTCGACGTTGGGATTGTGCCGGTCATTGCTCATGCGATCGGAGACGACGGCGGACATCAGCGACTCGATCGCGCCCAACATCGCCACGGTGAAGGCGGGACCGAGCAGTCCATGAATCAGGTCGGTGCGGAATTTCGGAATCTGCAGGTGAGGCAGGCCGCTCGGAATTCCGCCAAAACGTGTGCCAATGGTTTCGACCGGAATCTTGAAGAAGTAAACAGCAGCGGTAGCGAGCAGCAGGGCGACAATCGGCCCGGGGATACGCGCCGAAACACTGCGGCAGATGATCAGCGTCAGGAGCGTAAAGACGGCGAGGGCCGTGGCTTCGAATGAGAGCGTGTGAAAACTCTGGGCCAGCGCCTCCATCCGCAACCAGAACACGCCCGGAACTTTGTCGAGGTGTAGCCCAAAGAAATCTTTGACCTGCGTGCTGGCGATCAGGACGGCGATGCCGTTGGTGAAGCCGATGACCACGGGCCGGGGGATGAACTTCACCCCGGTGCCCAGTCCGGTGACGCCCATGATGATCAGCAGAATGCCGGCCATGACCGTACACATGAACAAGCCGTCGATGCCGTGAACGGCGACGATGCCGGCGACAACTACGACGAATGCACCAGTGGGGCCGCCGATCTGTGTCTTCGATCCGCCCAGTGCGGAGATCAGAAATCCGGTGACGATGGCGCAGTAGATGCCGGCCTGCGGAGTGAGTCCGGAAGCGATCGAAAAGGCCATTGCGAGCGGCAGGGCGACGAGCCCGACGGTGACGCCGGCAATGAAATCGAGGAGGAATTTGTGCCGATCGTAGGTCCTCAGGCAGAGGACCGACTTCGGAAGCCAGTTTTCGTTCAGGAAAACACGCGCCATTTTGACATTATGGCAGTGGTGGAGGGAATCGGGTAGTTACTGGTGGAAGTGTGGAGCACGGGATCGTTTTGCGAGATGTCATCCCGAGCAGCGGCACAGCCGGTGCGAGGGACCTTAGACGGCACGCGTATCGCGATAGTGCGTGCGGGAATGCGTACGACCCCGACATCAAAGCGGATCCCTACAGCTGCATCGGTGCTGCACGCTGTCGTGAGGTCCCTCGGAGGGCTATCGCCCTCCTCACGATGACATCATGGCTAGATGAGATCAGGGTTAGAGGATTCAGGATGACGCCCGACCGCGATCTGTAGAATTGCGGGATGCAGATCGTCCGCACGTTGGGTTGGCTGGCCTGTGTGGTCTACTCCACCATCCCGTTGTTCTGGTTCATGGTGCATCCGCGGGCGCACAAGTGGCGCGAGCAGGAGCGATCACCGTTTCGCGTCCTCCTACCAGCATGGCTGACGATGTGGGTCGGCATCGGCGCGATCACCGGTCACTGGCGGAATGTCGCGCTTTACTCAACGCCTTGGTCCTGGGTTCCCGCCGTGCTGCTGTTCGCAACGGGCATCTTTATTTACTTGCGCTCTGGGGCGCACTTCAGCTGGCAGCAACTCGGAGGGCTGCCCGAGGTTCGCGCGGATCATCGCGACGATCGGCTGGTGACGACGGGGATTCGGGCGCGAGTGCGGCATCCGGTGTATCTGGCGCATCTGTGCGAGATGCTGGCCTGGAGCATGGGGACGGGGCTGATTGTGTGTTGGCTGTTAACGGCTTTCGCGATGGCCACGGGCGCAGTGATGATCCGGATGGAAGATGCGGAGTTGGAGAAGAGATTCGGAACAGAGTTCATGACCTACCGCAGCAAAGTCCCCGCTATACTGCCTACAGTGCGACTTGGCTGAAAGCTGATCGCTGACAGCTGAAAGCTTAATGAGATTCGAACTCTTCATTGCGAGCCGCTACCTGCGCGCCAAACGGCGGCAGGCGTTCATCGGGATTATTACCGGGATCTCCATCATTGGAGTTGCCGCGGGCGTAGCCTCGCTCGTCGTCGCGCTCGCCATCAATAACGGATTCCGTCAGGACCTGCAGCAACGCCTTCTCGGCTCGACGTCGCATATCAGCCTTCAGCGGATTGCCGATGACGGCATCAGAGACTGGCCGTCGCTGATGGAACGGCTTTCGAAAGAGCCGCATGTTGTTGCTGCGGCTCCTGCGATCTTCGAGCAGGTCTTGATCTCGCGTGGACCGCGCGCGCGCGGCGCGGTGCTGAAAGGAATGATTCCGAAGTACGAGCGGAACGTGGGGGATCTGCTGAGCTCTGTGGTTGAAGGATCGGCTGCGCCGCTGGAGGAAAGCGAAAATCCCCACTTCTCCCAAAGTCAGGGAGAAATGGGGCACCCATCGGCGGACAACTCGAACTCGGGCCATGAGGCATCCGGCCCAGAGTCAAAAGCAGCGGGCAGGAGTGCCCGCTCCACACAAGCAGAGTCAACACAAGCCGAGCAATCTCCCGACTCGCTTGAGGGTGTGCAGCAGCGTGTTGCGGCGATGCCGCCGATCGTCCTCGGCAAAGACATGGCGGACAGTCTCGGGGCAACGGTCGGATCGGTGGTACTGGTCACCAGCCCGCAGGGCGAACTTACTCCCTTCGGGATGGTGCCCAAGTACAACCGCTTCCACGTCGTCGGGATCTTTAACTCCGGATTCTTCGATTACGATTCGAGCTGGGCTTTTATCCGGCTATCGGACGCACAAAACCTTTTCGGCCTCGGCAATCTGATTTCGGTGCTCGAATTCAAGATCGACGACATCTACCAGGCCCCGGCGATCTCGCGCGAACTCGAAGATGCAGCCGGCAA
Source organism: Terriglobia bacterium (assembly GCA_963823085.1). Classification (GTDB taxonomy): domain Bacteria; phylum Acidobacteriota; class Terriglobia; order Terriglobales; family Acidobacteriaceae; genus Sulfotelmatobacter. Next base: position 153,721 of record CAWGKF010000008.1, read on the forward strand.
GGGCTTCATGGCTACGAACTGGATGGAGCAGAACAAGGCTCTCTTCCACGCGCTCCGGCTCGAGCGCCTGGTCACCTTCATCACCATCGGCCTCATCGTCTTTGTGGCGGCCCTCAATATCCTGATCAGCCTGATCATGATGGTCATGGAGAAGACCAAGGACATCGCGGTCCTGATGTCGATGGGAACCCGTAAGGCACAGGTGCGGAACGTCTTCATTGCGCAGGGAATGCTGATCGGGGTGATCGGAACGGTGATTGGACTGGTACTTGGGTATGGAATCGCCTATGCCGGGGGGCACTATCACGTTATTTCGCTATCGCCGGAGGTCTATTCGATCGATTATGTGCCGTTCGCCCCACGGCTGGTCGACGGCGTCTGGATCGCCGTGTTCACTGTGCTGGTTTCGTTTATCGCGACTCTTTATCCGTCGTGGTCGGCGTCGCGAATCTTGCCTGCCGAGGCGCTCCGTTATGAATAATCGTCCTGGAATCGCAGGTTTCGGGGGCGTCGAGATATCCGATAACCGTAGTGATTCTCATCACATGAAGGCGGAGTTCCCGGTTATATGGTTTTACCGACCGGAAAAATCGACAGTAGATACTGCCCGGGCTGTAGCTCATGATCGATCAACCTGCAGGACAGCAGCCCTTTGGAACGAAAGCAGCGCAATATGCATCTAAAGGATGAAAGTTAAATGCTTCGGGTAGAAGGTCTGAAAAAAGTTTTCCGGTCCGGCGAGTCGGATCTCGTGCTCTTTGAGAATCTGTCGTTTGAGGTAAAGCGAGGAGAAATGCTCGCCATTGTGGGAGAATCCGGAGCCGGCAAGAGTACCCTTTTGCACATCCTGAGCGCTCTTGATCGGGCTTCTGCAGGTGACGTATACTGCGCCAACTTGCGAATCAATTCTTTGTCCCACGACGAAGCTGCGAACTTTCGCAATCGCGAAACAGGTTTCGTATGGCAGTTTCACTATCTGCTGCCGGAGTTTACGGCGGCAGAGAATGTGGCCATGCCGCTGCTACTTCGTGGCCAGACATGGCAACAGACTGAGCCGGAAGCTTTACGCTGGCTGCGAGAGGTCGGATTGGAGCAGCGCGCCCATCACCGCTCTGGAGAGCTTTCGGGCGGCGAGCAGCAACGAGTCGCGCTAGCCCGCGCGCTTATCACCGGGCCCAAGCTTTTGCTCGCCGATGAGCCCACGGGAGACTTGGACGGACAGACTGCGGAAGCCGTTTTCAACTTGATTGCAAGACTCCATCGCGAGCACCAGCTTACCTCCCTCATTGCAACGCATAATTTGTCATTCGCGCGGCGCTGCCAGCGCGTGTTGCGGCTGCAACGGGGAAAGGTGGAGGAGATTTTGCCGGAGTCGCTCCCGGCGTAAAGTGGAAGAGCGGGCCCTTCAGGGCCGCGTTTGAGGTGAGTTACGAAGTCGGGGCTGCTGTAGCCCCAGGGAATCAGAGGGCAAGATTAGTTAGACAAAGTGCAACAAAATGCTACGAGGAGCCACTATAAAGAGTGTGGGGGGTCTCTTCGGTAACGTGATCAAAGGAATGGAGCCCGGTTTCTCCGCTTGGGTTTCATGGCCTCTTGATTGCATAATGTAGTAATTAAGGATAAGGGCCAGATCATGGTACTTTGGTCAAGCCTTAGCGGGTCGGGACACACGCTCCCCACCCAGGAAGGTCAAAGGGAAGGGTATTATGTTTGAACGCTATACGGAGAAAGCCAGGCGCGTCATCTTTTTCGCACGCTACGAGGCCAGCCAGTTCGGGTCTCCCTATATCGAGACCGAACATCTCTTACTGGGACTCCTGCGTGAAGACAAGGCCCTGACCAATCGTTTTCTGCGCTCGCACGCTTCCGTTGAATCGATACGCAAGCAGATCGAGGGACATACCACGATCCGCGAAAAGGTTTCGACTTCAGTCGACCTGCCGCTCAGCAATGAATGCAAGCGAGTTCTGGCCTACGCGGCGGAAGAAGCCGAGCGCCTCTCGCACCGTCATATTGGGACCGAGCATTTGTTCTTGGGATTGCTGAGGGAAGAAAAGTGTTTTGCCGCCGAGATCCTGCACGAGCGTGGATTGCGGCTTTCGACGATCCGTGAGGAACTCGCCCGCACCACCCAGGAAAAGGCGCAGCCCCAGCGGCAGCGGGAAAGTTCGCTTCTGGCGGAATTTTCGCGTGATCTCACGCAGGCTGCCATGGACAGCCAACTCGATCCGCTCGTCGGAAGAGAGGGGGAAGTCGACCGCGTCATTCAAATTCTGTGTCGCCGGACGAAGAACAATCCGGTGCTGATCGGGGAACCCGGCGTTGGAAAAACTGCCATCGTCGAAGGACTAGCCCAGCGCATCGCGGACGGGGAAGTCCCGTCGTTCCTGGCGGACAAGCGGATCCTCGCTTTGGACCTTTCTCTTATCGTCGCCGGCACGAAGTACCGTGGACAGTTCGAGGAGCGCCTGAAGACCATCATGAAGGAGTTGATGGAATCGCAAAATTCCATCATCTTTATCGACGAGCTTCACACACTCGTTGGAGCCGGATCGGCCGAAGGTTCGCTCGATGCCGCCAATATCCTGAAGCCCGCGCTATCACGCGGGGAGATTCAGTGTATCGGCGCGACAACTCCGGGCGAATATCGCAAGTCGATCGAAAAAGATCGTTCGCTCGAGCGCCGCTTCCAGGCCGTAAAAGTTCCGCCGCCGAACGAGACGGACGCGATCAAGATTCTGTTCGGGATCAAAGACCGGTACGAGAAGTTCCACGCCGTCACCTACACCGACGAAGCCATCAACTTCGCGGTCTCGCACTCGAACCGCTACATTCCGGACCGCTTTCTCCCGGATAAGGCAATCGACCTGGTCGACGAAGCCGGAGCGCGCGTGAAGCTGCGCCAGACTTCGTTGCCCGAGGAGTTGACCGAAGTCCAGAAGCGTATCAAGTTCATCGTTCACCGGATGGAGAACGCGATCGCGAACCACGAATTCGAGAAAGCGCGTTTCTATTCGGACGAAGAACGCAAAGAGCGCGAGAACCTGCGCGCTCTTCGCGAAAAATATCATCTCGACGAGTCGTCAACGGGAGTGGTCAACCGCGAGGACATTGAAGATGTCGTCTCGCGCTGGACCGGCGTTCCGATTACGTCGATTAAAGAAGAAGAGACGCAGAAGCTGCTCCGCATCGAAGAGGAACTGCACAAGCGAATCATCTCGCAAGACAAGTCGATCAGCGCTTTGGCTCGCGCCATCCGCCGCTCGCGCGCCGGCCTGAAGAATCCGAACCGGCCGATCGGCTCGTTCCTGTTCCTCGGACCAACCGGCGTCGGCAAAACCGAAGTCGCGCGCACCCTGGCGCAATTCATGTTCGGAACCGAGAAGGCTCTGGTTCGCTTCGATATGTCAGAGTTCATGGAGAAGCACTCGGTCTCGAAGCTGATCGGTTCGCCTCCGGGATACGTCGGCTACGAAGAGGGCGGCCAGCTCACCGAACGCGTGAAGCGTGCTCCCTACTCGGTCGTGTTGCTCGACGAAATAGAGAAGGCGCATCCGGATGTTTTCAACATCCTGCTGCAGGTTTTTGAAGACGGCCAGTTAACCGACGGACTCGGCAACACGGTCGACTTCAAGAACACGATTATCATCATGACGTCGAACATCGGCGCCCGACACCTGCAGCGCCGCGAAGGCTTGGGCTTTGCGTCGACCAAGGAAGATGCGATTGCCGACAAAGTCGAAGAGTTGGTCAAGAACGAGGTCAAGAGAACTTTCAACCCGGAGTTCCTGAACCGTCTCGACGAGATCATCATCTTCATGGCGTTGAACGAAACGGACCTGATCCAGATTCTGGAGCTTATGGTGACGCAGCTCAACCAGAACCTGGCGCAGAAGTCGATCACAGTTACGGTTGCGGACGAAGCAAAGAAGTGGATCCTCAACCAGACCTTGACCGACCGCAGCTACGGAGCTCGTCCGCTGCGCCGCGCGCTGCAAAAGTACATTGAAGACCCGCTGTCCGAGGCGTTGATCCAGGGAACGATCACCACGCGCCCCGCGTTCATCGAGGTCTTCCTCGAAGACAACAAGCTCTTCTACCGCCCGGTCGATTCGGAAAAGGCGGAAGGCGTGCTTTTGTACGAGAACTCGTAACGAAAACTCGTAACCGTCACGGTTCACCATCAGCTACGAGCCGCCAGCCAAAAGCTGGCGGCTTTTGTTATGTATACCGAAACAATCCAGAGAGCCCTTCAAACGATTTAAACTAGTCTTTGCATGTATGCGCGCAGGACATTTTACTGGTTTGCCCACGCGCTATTCGAGGTAATGCTCGTTTGGCCCGTCGCGGCTCAGAACGCGACTCCCGCGGTCCAGGCGGTGGACAAAACCCATTCATCATTCCAAGGTCCCGCACGCAAAGGCGTGACCTTTGATGAGTTCGTGGACGCGGCCATCCTGCAGGAACAGCGGCTGGCGAAGTTGATCACCAACTTCAAGCCGATTGTCGAGACCTACGTACAGGAACAAAAGCACGACTCTAACGTCCAGACCTCTCCAAAGGACGACGATTATTTCTTAAGTCGCTTGGATTTGACGGGGACGGTTCCCGCCAGCCGGGAATTTGAGAAACCCGATCACGCGAACGAGGAAGCAGAAAAGAAATCTCCCAGGACTACGGCAGCTTTCGCCGCGGGCGGTTTCGCGCAGGCGGTGTTCCCGGATCTGGATCACTTCGACCGTCACAATTACGTGTTCAATTTCGTGCGCTGGGAGGTTCTTGGCGAGGTGCGTTGCGTTGTCGTCGATGTAACGCCTCGTGAGAACTTGCCGAACCGTGGTTTCCTCGGCCGAATCTGGATCGAGGACCAGGACTTCAACATTGTCCGTTTTACGGGAACGTACACGGCAAAACAGTTTTCTAAACGCTCATTTCACTTCGATAGCTGGCGGCTCGATACTCTGGGCACTATGTGGATGCCTGCTTATGTTTATACCGAAGAGGCAGATCCACACGATCCCTCAAGCCACGGCCTGTGGTTTAAGGCGCAGACTCGGGTGTGGGGCTACGATCTGCAAGAGGCTGGGGATCATCATGAAAATACCAAGCCGCTCACTGATAATCCGGCGGCCGCCGATCCCAATCGCCTCGAAGCCTCGCAGGATCTCAGTCCCAGCCTGACCTTGGGGAAAACGACTTACACCCCTGAAGATGATGTCGTGGAGCGATTGCAAGTGGGCGGACTCATGGCTCCGGATGGCGAAGTCGATCGCATCCTTGAGACCGTGGTCAACAATCTTCTGGTGACCAATAAACTCGACATCGCCGGCATTCGTTGTCGTGTTTTGCTTACCACACCGCTGGAGTCGTTCGTCGTCGGTCGCACGATCGTCGTGAGCCGAGGACTTCTCGACGTGCTGCCCGATGAGGCTACTCTGGCAGCGGTACTGGCACACGAACTCGCTCACATCGTTTTGCAGCACTCTCTGGGTGCTGAATACTCGTCGCAGTTCAGCTTGCCCTTCTCGGATCTCGAAATCTTTGCCAAGCTTGATTTTCGTTTCGACCCGGCGCAAGAAGCAGCTGCCGACAGGAAGGGCGAGGAATTGTTTTCGAAGTCGCCGTATAAGGACAAAGTCGCGAGCGTGGCGCTCTTTCTGCAGGCTCTGGAGGCCCGCTCTGCCCAATTGCCCAATCTCTTGCATGCACGATTCAGCAATGACTTTGGGAGCAGTCACTTAGTCCGAATGCAGGTGCTCGTCAATTCTCCGAAACGCCTCCGTATGAATCAACCGGATCAGATCGCTGCCTTGCCTCTGGGTTCGCGGATCAAGGTCGATCCCTGGTCCGACAAGATCGAAATGCTAAATCGTAGATCGCCGCTGCTGCTGTCGGCCTCGGAGAAGATACCGTTCGAAGTGTCTCCATTCTTTCCCCACCTCAAGCGCTTGGACGAGCAGAAATCTCAGGCGGGGACGAGCCCATAGGCCGAGCCCAATCCCGCGCTCTTGGCTCATCGCCGTGAAATCTTCGGAAGTCGTAAGGCCACACGCGTCCGCCGTTCATGAATTTGACTCCGTTGGCCTTTCCTCGCGTCCTTCACCTTCAACCCCGCACGCTTTCGACAGCGCTCGCGGGGCTGTCTGCGACCCGAGCTCCTCGCAAAAGTGGTGGTTTTCAGCCACCCTGGCAGAGTGCCACCCACCACCTCACTTCGCCCGTTAAATTTTAGGGTTTGGCAAACTTCCTGATTGATCCTGGGTTGAAGTTGTGATTAGATGCCCGAATTCACGTGCGACCCGGCATCTCCAGCCCGCCACGCCGGGACGTGCGAACCGAGGTGAAGTATGAAGTGCAGGCTGCTGTTCGCCTTTCCGGCAGTATCCCTTTTTGCTTTCACGTTGAGCGCCAGCGCACGGGATGTCGTCGTCCCCGCGGGCACTCTTTTGCAGTGCACCTTGAATGAACCCAACCTTTCCTCGAAAACGGTTGATATCGGGGACCCCGTTTTATGTCATCTGCGCGGCGTTACCGTATTCGGCCAACAGGCGTTTCCGCGCGGAAGTTATCTCGTGGGACATCTTGAGGCCGCCAAAGATCCCGGCCACTTCTGGGGCAAGGGATATCTGAAACTGCAATTCGATCGCATCGGAGTGCCCAGTGGAGACCTGCCGCTCGAAGCGAAAGTCGTCTCGACCCGCGGCTATAAGGTCGATAAAACAGGTGCCATTGATGGCAAGGGGCATCCGCGTCGCGACGTTATCGAATGGATGCTCCCCCCGCTCTGGCCGTGGAAGGTAATCATGCTGCCGGCGCGCGGCCCGCGCCCGACGCTGAAAGGCGAAACCGTTCTGAGCATGCGCCTGATGGATGACGTCCAGATCCCGCAGTCGGTTGCGTCCTCGCAGACCTACGGGCCGGGATGGCACTTCTTCGGACGACTGCAGAATCAGCTATTCGGCAACGACTCGCAGGCAAACAAAAATGCCGTCCGCAGTTGAGCGTTCGTCCGGCAAGCGATTCGTCGTCTGTGCCGCAGGCCAGTTATGCCAGCTACGTGACCCGCAGCGTTTCGCTGCCGGAAAATGCGCAGACCGCGCCGGGCATGCCAGTATTCGTTCTGAATAGTGGCGCGATGCTCGCGGTGAGCGGCTACGGATATTCCGTAAGCCGCATTACGTACTCACTCGTCGGCGGCGGTTCAGGCGTCATCGGTACCGATGATGTCGACTGGACCACAACGACCAAGCTGAACAATCAACGCGGCGTTCGATTGACGCTTCATAGCGGACACGCGAACTCCAGTACCCAGATCGCGGGAACCGCAGGATTCTAGAAGATTCCGATTCTAATCGGCCGCTCACGACTGGAAAAACAATGGCCGCTGGCGCAAGCTGGCGGCTTTTGTTATGCAGGTTGTGTCCACAGTTGCAGTCCAGATATTTCTTTGCGACCTTTTTTCAGTCCCGAATAATCCGAACCCTCATGAAGGTCAACATCGCCGAGAAGTTCTCCAAAATCACTGAGATGTGGAAGCCTTACGTTGCCGCCGAACTCAACGGCCAAATGGTGAAGCTCGACAAGATCAAAGGTGAATTTGTCTTCCACCACCATGACAATGAGGATGAACTCTTTCTTGTCGTCAAAGGCCGCTTCCGGATGGAGTTCCGCGACCGTCCGCATGAATGGATCGAGGAAGGCGAGTTCATCGTCGTACCTCGCGGCGTCGAGCACAAGCCCGTCGCCGAAGAAGAGTGCTGGTTCCTGCTGTTTGAGCCGGCGGGGACGCTGAACACAGGGAACGTGGTCAACGAGCGCACTCACCGCGAGCTGGAGAAGGTCTAAGGGTATTCCTCTGTGATCCTCTGGGCCCTCTATGGTTAAATCGTTAGCAGATGGAACTGACCGTTTATTCAGCCTTCTGGTGCCCCGACTGCCGCGAAGCCAAACGTTTTCTGGCCAAGCACAACATCCCGTATAAGGAGATCGACATCGAGACGACGCCCGGCGCCGCCGAGGAAGTCGTCCGCCGAACCGGCAAACGAGCTATTCCACAGTTCGTTATAGATGGACAATGGGTGCAGCCCTATCGCCAGGGCGAAGGCTTCCTCTACGACGAAATGTCGAAGCTGCTTGGCCTCGACAGGCCATAACAGGCGCCACCCCGATTCCAGAAGAGAACCACAGAGAAAGAACTGGTTGCTATTTCTTCTTCATCTTTTTTTGCCGCTCGCATTCTTAGTGCCCGCAGATTTTGCCGAGCGCTTCTTTCCGAAGACGCGAGCGAAGATTTTGTCGACGTTCTTCAGCTGGCGCGGCAGGTCAAAGGCGTATTCGATCTGCTTGCGAGGAACTTTGCTGGTGATCTCCTTGTCGGCCAGAATCTCGTCGTGAAAATTCAGACCTTCTTTCCACGAGCGCATCGCATGCGACTGCACAAGGCGGTAGGCGTCTTCCCGCGTCATACCGTTTTCGACCAGATCGAGCAGGAGTTGCCCGCTGAAGATCAGTCCGCGCGTACTTTCGAGATTCGCGCGCATCCTCTCGGGATAGACAAACATCGTGTCGATGACGTTACTTGTCTTGTTCAGCATGTAGTCGATAAGCGTAGTCGAGTCCGGGAGGATCACACGCTCGACCGACGAGTGCGAGATGTCGCGCTCATGCCACAGCGCCACGTTTTCGAATCCAGCCTGGGCATTACTGCGCACCACTCGAGACAAGCCGCTGATCTGCTCCAGTGTCACCGGATTGCGCTTGTGTGGCATGGCTGATGATCCCTTTTGCTTCTCGCTGAAAAACTCTTCGGCCTCGCGCACTTCGGTGCGCTGCAGATGGCGAATCTCGGTGGCGATCTTATCGAGCGTGGAGGCGATCACTGCCAGCGTGGCAAGGTAGTTGGCGTGGCGGTCCCGCTGGATCACCTGGGAAGAAACGGCGGCGGCTGTCAATCCCAGACGCGCGCAGATTTTCTCTTCGAGCTCCGGGGTGAGGTGCGCGAAGATTCCTACCGCGCCGGAAAACTTGCCTACGCGCATGTCTTCCGCGGCGGCCATGAAGCGCGTGATGTTGCGCTGCGTTTCCGAATACCAGTTAGCGATCTTGAATCCGAAGGTGATGGGCTCGGCGTGGATGCCGTGCGTGCGTCCGATCATGGGAATGTCTTTGAACTCCCATGCGCGACGCTCCAGCACTTCGGCGAGGCGCTGCAGGTCTTGCGCGATGACCTGAGAAGCCTGGCGGATGAGCAGGGCTTGCGCGGTATCGACGACGTCGTTGGAGGTGAGTCCGTAATGGAACCAGCGGGCGTGGGGGCCGACGATCTCGGCGACGGCCGTGGTGAAGGCGATGACGTCATGGCGGACTTCGGCTTCGATCTCGTGGATGCGGTCGACGCGGAAGTCGGCGCGCTCTTTGATGGCCTTGGCGGCGTCTTTCGGGACCATTCCGGCTTCGGCGAGAGTTTCGGTGGCGGCGACTTCGACGGCAAGCCAGGTGCGGAAGCGGTTTTCGTCGCTCCAGATGCGGGCCATCTCGGGACGGGTATAGCGCGGGATCACGGTCGAGCTCCTTGAGGAAAGTGGACAGAGGATTCTAAATGGCGAGGCGCGGGATCGGCTAGCGGGTGGCAGACTTTCAATCCAGGGCAACAGGGAACAGGCAACAGGGAATCGCCGTAAGGCGACATGCCCTTCGCCTGAAGTCAGTAGGCGTTTGTCGGTAGGGATGGGGCGTGGTGCGCAAATATAAACCCCGCCCTCCCGTGGGCCTGTGCGGGCAGCCAGACCACGGGGAAGCGGGATTTATCCGCGATCGCCCCCTCGGCAATCGCGGACCGTAGGTGACATTGATTTCATTTTATATCGCACCACGATATAATATGTAAAGACTATCGGGGCACGATAGAATCGTGGCATGAAAAAGCTCACCCTGGTGGATTATCAAGCTCTGGCCGAGTTCCGGTACCAGATCCGGAGATTTCTGCACTTCAGTGATCGCGCCGTCGAGGGGGCAGGACTGGAACGCGGACAATATCAGCTGATGCTGTCGATCAAAGGCATGCCGGACGGCTTGCGGCCGCGCATCCGGGACGTGGCCAACCGCATGCAGATCCAGCACCACAGCGCCGTGGAGTTGATCAACCGTCTGGAGGCTGGCGGGTACGTGCGGCGGGAACGTGGACTGGACGACCGGCGAGAAGTGCTGTTGGCATTAACACAGAAGGGCGAGAAGGTACTGGCAGAGTTGGCCCTGCATCATCACCAGCAGTTGCAGGAGGCCGCGCCAAGGTTGGTACAAGCGCTGCATCGGGTGATGGCTGGAAAGAACGTGGCGCGAAGGCGCGATCTGATTGCGAACGGACATGGGGAGTAGGGCCGTTCCGCACAGGATCTGAACGGCGGGCAGGCGATAGACAGAAATCCATGAACTCAGAGGGCACGAATCTTGGTCCGGAGATGGCGGAACCCCTGGCGGCATCGGGTGTTTCTCCCTTGGCGCCGACGCAAATCGCAGGCTTTCGCATTGCGCTGATGGCGTTTCTTGCAGCCGGGATCGGACTGCTGGCGGGACTTGTTGCCTACATCCTTTACAAGCTCATCGGGCTGTTCACCAACCTGTTTTTCTTCCACGAAGTATCGACAACTTTCCGGAGCGTCGGCGGTCACCATCTGGGCGCATGGGTGATTCTCGTTCCGGTGATCGGTGGCCTGATAGTCGGCGTAATGGCAAAGTACGGATCGTCGAAGATCAAAGGCCACGGCATTCCCGAAGCGATGGAAGCGGTGCTGGTAAATCGTAGCCGGATCGAACCGAAAGTGGCATTGCTCAAGCCGATCTCGGCGGCCATCGCCATCGGGACAGGCGGTCCGTTCGGCGCCGAAGGCCCGATCATTCAGACCGGAGGCGCGCTTGGCTCGCTGGTTGGGCAACTGTTGCATACGACCGCGGTCGAACGCAAAGTACTGTTGGCGTGCGGAGCGGCGGCTGGCATGTCGGCCACCTTCAACACGCCGATTTCAGGTGTGATCATCGCCATTGAGTTGCTGCTCTTCGAATTTAAGTCACGGTCGTTCATTCCTCTGGTAATCGCGAGCACGCTGGCGACGGCTGTACACATGCAGCTGCTCGGCCCCGGTCCGATGTTTCAGGTTGGACAAGTTGATTTTGGGATCCCGAGGGCAGTGCCTTTTTACCTTGTGCTTGGGCCTTTATGTGGGTTGGCGGCGGTTTTCCTAAGCAAGGCGCTGTATTGGGTGGAAGATCAGTTCGAGAAGCTTCCGATCGACGAGTTATGGCGGCCTGCGATCGGCGCTCTTGGGCTGGGTATCATCGGGTTCTTTGCGCCGCGCGTCTTTGGAGTGGGATACGACACGATCGGCGCCATTCTGAATGGCGAACTGGCCTGGAAGGTGCTACTCGTCGTCATGATCGCCAAGTTCGCCGCGCTGGTGATTTCGCTGGGATCGGGCACATCGGGCGGCCTGCTGGCTCCAACGTTTATGTGGAGCGCGGCCATGGGTGGCCTCTTCGCGATGATCGGGAATCATGTCTTCCCGAACGCACATTTGTCGCCGGGAGCATTTGCGCTCGTGGCGATGGGTGCCGTGTTCGGCGCCGCATCGCGAGCAACATTCTCATTCATCATCTTCGCCTTTGAGATTACGCGCGACTACAACTCGGTGCTGCCGCTGATGTTGGTTGCGGTGATCGCCGATGGGGTCGCGATGTTGTTCATGCCGCGCAGTTCGATCATGACTGAGAAACTTGTGCGCCGCGGGCTGCGCGTGCACCAGGACTATGAAGCCGACGTTCTCACGCAAGCCACTGTTGGAGAAACGATGGAGAAAGATCCGCCAGTGATTGCGGCCGGAACAAAGGTGGCCGAGGTAGCCGAACGGATTGCTCGCCATGATCCGGCGGTGGCGCGATACGAAGCCCTGCTGATTCTCGACAACGGGAAGCTGGCGGGCATTGTAACGCGCGGCGACATCCTGCGGGCATTGGACAAAGACAGAGCAGGCTCAATGACAGTCGAGGAAGCGGGCAGCACCAAACTGGTCGTGACATATCCGGATGAACTGGTGGCAGAGGCGGCGGCGAAGCTGCTCAGCTTCAATATCGGACGCATGCCAGTCGTCGACCGGGCGGACGAAAAGAAAGTTGTGGGATATCTGAACCGGGCGACGATTCTCGCTGCGCGCACTCGGCGAATGCACGACGAATCTTTCCGCGAGCCCGGATGGCTGCACTCCAGAGCCAAAACGCCAGTGTGAGGCAAAGGTCGATATTCAAAGTCCGAGAATTTTTCAAGAGTTCATAGCAAAACACCTTGACCGGACGGCCCTGTACGCTGGTAAGCTCTGCGGTTCCTGCCGGGTAACCTGAAGATTCGAGCTCCGAAGTATAATGAATACACCGCTATGAGTGTGGGCCGAATTGCGTGCGCGCTGGCAGTAGTGGCCGTTCTGTGCGTCTTGGGGATATTCTTCTTTCCCGTTATGAATGGCCCGGGCCCGTATTCCGCAGTGCACGGTCCGGTCACGGCGCTGCTTTCTATCCGGACCGCGGTCCGTTTGCGCTCGATCATCGTGCATACCGGACTGGTTGCCATCCGCGGCTGGCTTGGCGGTATCGGCGTCGCGCTCGCTACCGTCTCGTGGAGCGCGCTGGCCACAACCGCATCGAAGCTGGACAGTCTGCCCTCCGGATTCAGCACGATTCTTCGCTGCTGATTTACCTTCCGCAGTCGCTATCGAATCTCTTTACTCCGGTTCGCATCACGGAAGTACTTGTGCCCGCGCAAGCGGCATCTCTCCGTGCTGTGATCCATTGAGCTAGTCTTTCTGCCATTTCAGGCTTAACTCGATTTGATGAGGAGGATTCAAGGTGACAAAGCCAGCATTGCAAACACTGATGTTCGCAGGAATTTTAGTGGGCGTATTGTCGTTTTCCGCTTGTAACAAAAAAGCCGCAAAGGCAACGCCGCCCTCTCCGCCACCACCGGCCACTCCGACCGCGACTCTCGCCGCTAATCCAGCGGTGATTGAACAAGGACAGACCACGACGCTGACGTGGCAAACCGCGAATGCTACGGATATTGCCATCGACGGAATCGGAGCGGTGTCGGGTTCCGGTTCGAAGACCGTAACGCCGAGTTCATCGATGACCTACACTCTCACCGCCAAAGGTCCGGGTGGAACCCAGGACGCATCCGCTCGAGTCACTGTGAATGCGAAGATGGAGCAGGCCTCAATGCCTGGGGCTTCGGATGAGGATCTGTTCGCGCGCAACGTGAAAGATGTCCTGTTCGATTACAACAAAGCGGACATCCGAATGGATCAGGCCACGACTGCGCACAATGATGCCGCGTTTCTGGCGCTGCATCCTTCGATCAAAGTCGTCGTGGAAGGCCATTGCGACGACCGTGGATCGGAGGAGTACAACCTGGCGCTGGGTACAAGCCGCGCGGAATCGGTGAAGCGGGCTCTGCAGCAGGAGGGTGTATCTCCGGACCGCATCAAGACAGTCAGCTATGGAAAGGAAAAGCCATTCTGCTCGGACGAGAACGATCAGTGCTGGCAGCGTAACCGCGTCGATCACTTCGACATAGCACGCTAACGGCGCAATTTGATTCAGCGGCTGCATCGACTGGAATAGAGCAGGCGCGATCAAACAATCAGAGGTGGTTCGCGGGCGGACCGCCTCCTTTACTCTCACCTCTGGATTGAAACTCCCAGTTCAATTTCCGGATAGTATGTAGAGGAGTTGTGGTGCGGGAGCAAGAAGAAAGCATGGCATCTGGAACCCTCAGCCGCTACCGTTTTTATCTTCGGCAACGGCCGGCGCTGCTGGTCTTACTCTCGGTAATCACGGTCGCCTTTTTCCTGGCAGTTACTGCATTGTCACGGGCGCATGAGGCGCAACGGCAGGCACTAGGGAATCGCTGGTTCAACCGTGGAGTGGCGGATCTTAATGCGAAGCGCTACGAGGCTGCGGTCACTGAATTCCGCTCTGCGCTGCTTTATTCGCGGGACGACTATTCCTATCAACTCAATCTGGCTGAGGCGCTGATTGGCCTGAAGCATACGGCGGAAGCCTCGGCTTATCTGCTCAACTTGTGGGATCGTGAGCCCGGAAACGGGCTGGTGAACCTGCAACTGGCGCGCATTGCGGCGCAACGGGGAGAAATTGATCAAGCGGTGCGCTACTACCATGACGCCGTTTATGCAGCCTGGCCACGTGATCAGGAGAGCAATCGGCGACAGGCGCGGCTGGAATTAATCAATCTGCTGCTACGCATCAAAGACCTGGGCGATGCACAAGGCGAGTTGATTGCGCTGGCGGCAAATGTCGGCGACGATCCAGCGCAACAGGACACTATCGGCGATCTGTTTGTGCGCGCGGGAGATTACGAACACGCGCTGGCTTCCTATCGCATCGCGCTGCGCGCAGACCGGCACAATGCCGCGGCGCTCGCAGGGGCCGGCCAGGCCGCATTTCATCTGGGACAGTACCCGCTGGCACAACACTACCTGCAACAGGCGATTGCTGCCACTCCCAACGACACGCAGAGCGCACAGTTGCTGCATACGGCAGACATGGTCTTGCACATGGATCCGTTTCGGCGCCAGATTTCGACCACTGATCGTGACAAAGCCGTGGTGGAAGCTTTTACCGTCGCAGGAGAACGGCTGAAGAGTTGCACGCTGCCAATCACCAGCAGCCCGGGATCGGGACCTCCTCTTTCTCTGAATGACGAGTGGTTCGCAATGAAGCCGCACGTCGACTTGGCAGGGTTGCGGCGAGATCCGGATCTGGCTGAGAAAGCGATGGATTTAGTCTTTCGCATCGAGCGCCAAAGCAGCATCGTATGTGGGACGCCGACGGGCGCCGATTTGGCTCTGTTGCTGATCTCCAAACTGCACGAGGGAAGTTAGTGGATCTCGAATCGAACCCTGAAACTGAAGTTTTGGTGGAAAACGGCCGGACGCATCCCGCATCCGTCTGGATCCAGCAGCATTCTCCGCGAGCGTTTTTGCGCTCGGCATTCCGCGAAGATCGTTTTTTTCTGATTCTGTCGGTCTTCATCGGAGTCTTGTCCGGGCTGGCCGTGGTGTGTTTCCGGTTTGCGATCGACTGGTGCCGCCTGTACCTGCTGGGAACCGGCGCGGTGCTGACACCGGTGCGCATGTTGCTGGCGCCGTCGCTTGCGGGACTCGTCATCGCCGTCCTGGTGATTCACTTTTTTCCGACCTCACGCGGCAGCGGCGTCAATCAGACCAAGGCCGCACTGTACATCTTCAACGGCGACATCCCCATTCGCACGGCGATCGGGAAGTTCATCACGGCAGCATTGGCGATTGGAGCGGGACATTCGCTGGGCCCGGAAGATCCCTCACTGCAGATTGGCGCGTGTCTGGCATCATTGCTGGGACGCAAGATGCGGCTGTCGCGTGACCGTATGCGTCTGATCGCTCCGGTGGGCGCGGCGGCAGGACTGGCAGCGGCGTTCAATGCGCCGATATCAGCAGTGCTGTTCGTCATCGAGGAAGTGATCGGACGCTGGACGGCGGGAATCCTGGGATCGGTCGTACTTTCGGCTGTTTCAAGCGTCGTCGTGATGCGATGGTTCCTGGGCTCGGAGTCGCTCTTTCGTATTCCCACGGTGGAGTTGAAGAATCCGACAGAACTGATCGCGTACGCAGTACTGGGCGTAGTGGGCGGACTGGCCTCGGTGGCTTTTGCCAGCGGGATTACGACACTGCGTCCAAAATGCAAAGCCCTGCCACTGTGGACTCAGTATTTTCAACCGGCAATTGCCGGATTGCTGATCGGAATCATTGCGATGATGGGGGCGCCGCAGGTCATGGGCGCCGGTTATGAGTACATCGATCAGGCAATGCACGGGCAGTTTACGTGGCAGTTTCTTGCGATCCTGGCTGGCGCAAAAATTGTGGCAACGCTGCTTTCGTTCGTAAGCGGAACGCCGGGCGGAATGTTTGCTCCGACCTTATTCATCGGAGCGATGTTGGGTGGTGCAGTGGGCGGCGCGCAGCACTTTTTCTTCCCGCATTTGACCGGGTCGGTGGGAACCTATGCGCTGGTCGGCATGGGCGTGCTCTTTGCCGGATTCCTGCGTGCGCCCATGACCTCGGTGTTCATGGTGCTCGAGGTGAGCGGAAACTATTCGATCATCGTGCCGGTGATCGTGGCGAATACAGTTGCGTACGTGATCTCGCGCGGGCTGCAGCCGATCGCGATCTTCGATCTGCTGACGCGGCAGGATGGGCTCGATCTACCATCCATGGAAGAGTTGCGGGAAGAGGACGTCCTGCGAGTGGAAGATGCGATGCAGCCAGTGGAAGGCCCGGTCCTCGACGCGAACGACACGCTCGAAAAGGCGCTGCGGGCACTCGATCACACAGAGAACGAAGACCTGCTGGTTCGGCTGAGTCCGAGTGGCTGGAGCACGGTCACGAAGGAACACCTTCGCCAGATGGCTGCCCAAGGCAAGACCCAGGAGAATGTTGGATCGTTGTTGCTCATTCCCCGCATTCCCCACCTCCATCCAGACCACCCGCTGGAGACTGCGCTGCGATATGTAGACCGATGGCCGATTGTGCCCGTGGTGAGCCGCGCTGACTTCCGCAAACTGGAAGGCGTGGTCACGCAGCGGCATGTCCTCGAACGATATCGGGAGTTTGGCGAAGGATAGAAGCAGATTGCTCTGAACCCCTTTCCTCGCTCAAGCGAGGCTGCGGCCGACGCTACAAAAACGTTTATGCCGCCATACCTCAACGATCTTCTGGGTGAGTACGTCCCCCGCTACGAAAACTCGATCTCAGACGGTAGCCGAATTGTTACCTTCGTTCAAGTGTTTTGCTTGAAAGTCGAGGCCCGGATTCTGTAAGCTTCACAAAATTCCAAGAAGATATTCCTGGGGCAGAGCTGTACCCATACGGCTGTGGCAGAACGGAAACCTATCAACCGCGGACATCGCACTCGGATGCGTACCAAGCATGTCCCTGCCAAGCCAAGCACTGCTCGTTGTCGTAAATGTCTTCTGTATTCGAATCTTCGGTAGCACTTAGCTTCCAATCGTGGGGCAACGGGGGAATGGAAATGGCGGGATCTTCGATCAAGTTCATGGTTATTAGTGTCGTCGCATTGGCGATGACAGCGGCGGCTTTCGCACAGGGCGGTGCCACCGGAGCGATCACGGGAACGGTGCAGGACCCCAGCGGAGCAGTCGTGGCGAATGCGCAAGTCCGCATCACGGATCAGGATACAAATGTTCTGCAGCGCCAGGTAACAACCGGATCAGACGGAAGCTTCACCGCGCCTCTGCTGCCGGTAGGAACGTACCGCGTTGAGATTCAGGCCTCGGGATTTGCTCCAGCCAAAATCGCCGACGTCGTGGTGCGTGTCACCGAGACGACCCGGCTGACAGCCAAGGTCACCACAGAGTCGGTGCAGCAGAAGATCGAAGTGCAGGCCGAGGTGCAGACGGTAGACACCACCGACGCAACCACGGGGCAGGCGATCGATACGGCGACGATCCGCGCACTGCCACTGGCCACGCAGAACTTCCAACAGCTGCTGACGCTGTCCACCGGTGCGCAAAGCGAACTGAACGCGGCGGCGCAGTTAGGACGCGGGCAAGTGCGCATCCAAGTGAACGGCCAGCGCGAAGACAACAACAACTATCTGATTGAAGGCATCAGCGCAACGGACTACAACGTTGCTGAACTCACGAACACGCCTCTGCCGAATCCCGACGTGATCCAGGAATTCAAGGTGCAGACCTCGCTCTACGATGCCAGCCAGGGGCGAAACGGCGGCGGCAATATCAATGCGATTCTGAAATCCGGTACGGGCCAATTTCACGGCGATTTCTATGAGTTCTTCCGCAACACGGTGCTCGACTCAAATGAGTACTTCCTGAAGCAAACAGGATCGCCGCGTCCAGTAATTCAGCAGAACATTTTCGGCGGAAGTCTGGGCGGTCCGGTCAGCCCGGGAGGCAAGCTCGGCTTCTTCTTTGTGAACTACCAGGGCACGCGGCAGCGCAGCGGCGACTCGCCCGGAACCCTGATCAGCACATTCATTCCTTACGTGCCGGCTTCCGATCGCGGCGCGGCAAACGCGGCAAATCTGGCTGCAGACTTTGGCGTGCCCGCGGCCGATCCAGTGGCAGTAAGCCTAATGGCATTCAAGAGCGATCAGTTTGGGGCACCCGCAAATGGGTACCTGTATCCGTTACCCAATGTTCCAGCCGGAACGGCGCCCGGTTCCCTGGTGCAGTTCACGGTCAGCAAGCCGGGCAAATTCACCGACGATCAATTCACAGCAAACTGGGACCACGAGTTCCGGCAATCGCGCGATGCCATCTCTGCGCGCTTCTTCTACTCTGATTCGGAGCAAGACATCCCGTTCGGTGCGGGTGGCCTGCAAGCTTCGCTGGGAGCCGCAGCCAGCGGAACGGACCTGAACTTCCCGTATCAACTGCCGATTCACGATCGTCTGTTCATCATCTCCGAAACGCACGTATTCAATCCGCGGCTGGTGAATGATCTGCGTTTTGGTTTAGTCCACATCAACAACACAGCCGATCAACATTAATCCAGTTACAGCCGCGGATGCGGGCATCGTCCGCCCGACCAGCAATCTGACCAGCAGCATTTACAAATTCACCTTCGCCACGTCAGGATTTCAGTTCGGTCCAACGCCGCAAGCCAATCAGGCACAGACGCAGAATAACTACAACTTCGTCGACAACCTGAGTTGGGTCGAGGGAAAGCATACCTTCACAGCCGGCGGACAGTACATTCGCGTGCGGCTCGACAAGCTGTTCCCGCAAGTCTTCAACGGGCAGCTCTTCTTTACGAACACCGGGGCTTCTACCGATTTCGGCAACTTTATCGGAGGCACTCCGCAATTCAGTTTCGGTGGTGGCGGCGTTTACAACCATGCCTACAAACAAAGCAACTCCGCCGTCTTCCTGCAGGATGACTGGAAGGCAACTTCGAATCTGACCGTCAACCTCGGTTTGCGGACCGAATTCCTCGGCGCCTGGACTGATGGAGATTGCCACATCGGAAACATCGAATCGGATCTCACGAAGTCCGGAACCTATCCATTCATCTATCCCAGCTGCGTGGACAAGCTGGGAGTTACCGGACTGACCGGGAAAGCGGCAGGATCAACCTTCAAGAACAATGTTTCGACCGGCTGGGGTCCGCGCGTCGGCTTCGCGTGGGATGTGATGGGCCATCACAACACCACACTCCGCGGCGGCTACGGCATCTACTATGTTCGCGAAGACGTAGGCGCTGTCGATCAGTTGAGCTTCCAGTCCCCGTTCATCCCCATCGTGTTCTTCGGGCAGACACCCGGGTACACCATGTCGGACTTCTTCACCGGAACTCCTGCAGTGAATCCGAACGCGGTACCCGCCGCGGGGCAACTCTCGGCCAAATGGTTGCCCTGCCTGGCGCAATTCACCGGATTTGTGGACAGTAGCGGCGCCCAAACCACCAACACGAATCTTACCGGCACCTACAATTCATGCAGTGGGCCAGGAGTCAATTCCACTCAGAACTTGTTTGTGTTGGAAGTTCCGCGACACTTTGTCGTCCCGAACACGCAGCAGTGGAACCTGACCCTGCAACACGAATTCGGCAAGAGCTGGGTGCTCGAAGTTGGATATGTCGGGACGCGCGGAATCCACCTTCGTGAAACGCGCGATGCCATTCAGTCGGTGGACGCGATCAAGCATCCGATCACCGTCACCGATGTCACCAACGGTCAGACCCTCACCATTCACACCGATACATTCGACAACGCCATCGCTCGCACACCTACCCCGGGATTGAACGGCTACAGCGGCTACCAGATCTTTGCCAACGACGCGTACTCGATTTATCACGCGCTGCAGGCAACGTTCTCGCGTCGATGGAACCGGAGCTACCTCCAGGCGGCGTACACCTTCTCGAAGAACATCGATGCCACGTCGACTGGAAACACGGCCTTCAACACCGCATGGAATGACCAGAGCAACATCAACGCCTCGCGGGGAATTTCGGACTTCAACCGGCCGCAGCGCTTAGCCATCACCTACGCCTACGATCTGCCGTTTTTCATGCGCTCCAGCGGCATCAGGAAAGCCGCGTCTCGGCGGATGGCAGGTCAGCGGCGTAACGATCTTCCAAAGCGGGTTGCCGTTCTCGATTTACGATTCGAGCGCAGGAACTGCATTTCTCGGTGCCGGAAGCACTCCGCTCCTCGGCGCAAGCCTGGCGCCCGGCGCAACCGTCGCCAGCGGACTGGCCGGTGGAAGCATGCAGCAGAAACTGACTTCCGGATACCTCACGCCGACGGCGTTTGCTCCGGCTGCGATGGTCGATCCGACGGATTGCGTCACCGATCCGAATTTCTGCGGTACAGGATTCGGAAACCTGGGACGCAACGTCTATAAAGGCCCCTTTGAACAGAACTGGGATGTCTCGTTCCTCAAACACTTCAAGATTGGAGAACGAAACGATATTCGCTTTGCTGCGGACTTCTTCAACCTGTGGAACCACACGAACTTCGCCAATCCCACGGTCACGGATGTCGAAGCGTATCTGGCGAGCCCGACGACCAGTCCGTTCGGCAGGATCGTGCAGACAAACGGGAATCCGCGGTTGATCCAGTTCTCGTTGCGCTGGGCGTTCTAAGGCAAAGTAGTTTTTCTCAGGCCCGGGAGACGCCTCCCGGGCTTTTTCGTTCTCCACCATCGGCGCTACGGCTTCAGCGAGGAAGCGAAGGCGGCCAGCGCGATCATGTCGTCCAGCGAAAGTTTGGCTGCCTCTTTCCGCATCTGCTGTCCGGTGACTCCGTTGCGCGCGCCTGATTTGAAATCGTATAGCTGTCGCACAATGTAACTTGGCGAGCGGCCGGAGATGCGCGGAACGTTGCCGCTGCCCCGCAATCCGGGACCGTGACACTTGGCACAAGGCTGCGCCATGCCATCGCCTCCGCTAGCGAGGAATTTCCCCCGCTTGATGCTGCCTTCGGGAACATAAGCCACAAACCCGGACGCATCGTCGTGCAATTCGGCGCGCTCAAAATCCTCGGGAGTTTCGATAATGCGCTGGCCAATCGGCTCCGTTGCGGGCGGCATATCGGCGACGAGCATCCATCCGGCGACGTGCGTTTTCGGAACTGTGCTGGTTTCGACTACGCGAATCCAAGGCTTGCGCTCCAGCTTCGAAAAATAATCTGCCGCAGCGGCGATCTCCTGGTCGCTGGCCTTCCATTCGCGCTCGGTCATGTTCAAAGCCGGCAGGAACGTCGGTTCCGAGCTCTTCCGGACGTGAGCCTTGAAATCAGCGATCTGGCTGATGATGTAACTGGCAGGCAAGCCGGCGAGGCTGGCACTCTCGGGATGTCCCTCACCGTTCGGCAGATGACAGTACGCGCAGGCGAAGAAGTCAGGCTGGCGGCCGTGGGCAACGACTCCCGGCATCGGGGGATGAGCGGCGGGATGCCAGTCGGGAACATTGGTCATATCTTTGGTCTGCGCGACCGTGAAGGCAGCCTCGCTGTTGGGGACGTGGCGCGGCTTGCTGTCTGTCAGATTAGCCGTTGCCATCGAAGCCGGATTCACGCAGTAGGCCCAGTAAGGGGTGGTCTGTTTCGGGATGTCGGCGAGGGCGACGAGTGCGCAAGCGATCAGGAGAAAAAGAGCGAACGGCCAGCGGAAATGACGCATGCAGATACTGTACCGCGTAATGGCCCCACAGAACGTAGCCGCTTTTGCCTTGTCTAACCGGGACGCACTTCGTGAGGGGTTGCGTGCAAAACGCTATGGAAGGAATCTTTGCTTCTTACTTCTGCAGTTGGGCTTCCTGGATCAATGGCTTCAGCGAGTCTACCGAAACCCCCAGTGTGCCTCCGGTAAAACCGTCCATGTAAGCGGAGTTTACGCCGATGACCTCTCCGGCGGAGTTGAAAACGGGGCCTCCGCTGCCTCCATGCGCAGTGGGCGCATCGTAAATAAGTTTGTCCCCAACCACGTCGCCCAGGTGACCGCAAGTCGTCGATGGACGAATCAGCGAGAGTGCGGCCAGTTCGCTGGCGGCACTGAGATCATTGTGGCGAGTGGCGAAACGATCATAGATCTCAGATGGCGACTTCGCGACCATTCCCGCAATACCCATCGGATAACCAATCACCGTCACAAGCTGTCCCGGAGCGCCGGCGGATTTCGCCAGCGGCAGTGCGGGCAGCGCACGCATCGCATTCGTGTCTTCGACACGGAGCACCGCAAGATCAGAAGTCTTCGAGACGGATGCAGGCGTCAGGGTCACTGGTGTCGGAGATCCGGGGAAAAAGACAACGAGACTTTCGATCGTGCCGATCGCTCCCTCGCTCAGCAGTCTCTCCGCTTCGGGATCACCATACCAGGGCTCGCCCACGTGCCGGTTCGTCGCAATCAGGCCGTCTCCCACCAGAAATCCCGTGCCGGAGACGCGGGCGCGGATCGAGGGGCGATGATTGGCGAAGCCAACCTGATATACCCCTACGATGTATCCGATGGAGTTGCGGTAGCGGGTCAGCACGACCGCGGGCATCGAATGCTCTTGCTTCAGACTCGCGACCTCGGCCGTGAGCTCGTGAACTTGTTTTTGCAGATCGTCGGGAGGCATTCCTTGCACGGCGATGGGAGCGTAGTAGTGCACCATGACGATGGCGCCCAGCAACATCAGTACACCCAGCACGCCTTGGATCATCTGCTGCCAGCTATCGCAAACAATATTGGATTCCTGCGGAGAGTCGTTGGCAGAGTCCAGCGGGTCGTGACTGCCCGGGTCAGGCATAGAATGTTCGGCCATGAGTGTCGATGTGGCGCTCGACGCAATTCCAAGTGCTTGTTTTTCAGTGTCTTTCCGGAAAACAGGCAGCCAGGAGCCGTTATCTTCGCTGGTTTGGTGCAACTGCGCTACGGTACAGAAGGGGATGTACAGGAGTTACTTCGTGGATTTACCTGAAGGAGGAAACAGCACCTCATTTATCGCTGTTCTCCCTCAATGGACGACTTTAGCGCCTTCGTGACTTCTCCTGCGATATCGTCCTGCACCATCAAAATATCTACGAACGGGCGATCGTAGGTTTCCGACCATACAACGTAGCCATTCTCGGCGCGAATCAAACGCGCCGCGACCCGCAGGCTGTCGCCCGATTTGCGCACGCTCCCATCCAGTACATAAGCGACGCGCAAGGTCTTGGCGATATCGGCGACCGGGATTTGTTTCCCCTTGAAATAGAAGGAGGAAGTGGGGGCTGGTACCTCCAGGCCGGGAATCTTGCTGAGCTTGTCGATCAGTTCTTCGGTCATGCCGTCAGCAAACTCTTCCTCATGCATCCCCTCGGTCAGGTCAAGAAACGGCAAGACCGCGATGGACTTCTCCGGTTGCGCAGCAAGTGCGGATGATGCCGGGTGATTTTTCTTCGCGAGGAAGGCAAGAGAAATGACGAACAAAAGGCCGAGCGCCGGAGCAACCAACAAAAGAAGTCGACCGCGTAAGGAGGCAGTGACCGGGCCTTTCCCTGACCGATCGACAGGCTGCCCCTTACTCGCGTTATCAGCGAGGGAAGAATCCGTCCACGCACTCACTTTCGCCACCATGCGATATCCCAGCCGCGGTACCGTCGCGATGTAGGTGGGTTTCTTTGGATCGTCGCCCAGCACGCGGCGCAATGATGTCACCGCCTGATAAACGGAGTCCGGCGCGACGTTAACTCCCGGCCACGCCCGATTCAGCAACTCATCGATACTGACGACCTCGCCGGCATGTTCGGCCAGGCACAGAAGCAACAGCATCGTACGTGCCTCAAGCCGTCTGCTTTCTCCATTCCGTGTAATCTCATTTGACTTAGGATCGACGCACCACGCCCCGATGCGCAGCATTGTCGTTGTCATGGGTTCCATACCGGAATTGCTTCTCCCCTCGATTTCAGAATGATTCAGAGTGTTTCAGACCGGGTTCAGGACTTCCCCGTCTCGTCTGAGTATCGTCCCTCTTGCCCGCGATTTAAGCAATGGGCTGGATGTGCCCAACTCCTTCGGGAATGACAAACAAGTCAGCGACACAAATCAACAGACACACGTTAAAGAAGAGGCTCAGGACGAAAGAGAGATCGAATGATTGCAGACGCCGTGCCGGTGCCATTCGCGAAAAGGAGTGCTCTGCTGGCAATCTCTGTCGGTGGCCTGACGGCCGGGGTCCTCGATCTGACCCAGGCTTGCATACTCTTTGGACGGGATATTCCGCTCGTCATCGCTGCCGGTCTGCTTGGACCAAGAGCTCTGCATGGAAGCAGCGCCACATACATTCTGGGCGTCCTGCTGCACTTCTTCATCGCCTTCTCCTTTACGTCGTTTTATTACCTGGCAAGCCGCAGGCTGACTTTCCTTATCGAGCATGCGCTGGTGTGCGGACTGGCTTATGGTGCAGGAGTGGAACTGGTAATGAGCTATGTGGTTTTGCCGCTTTCCGCCCTTCACGCCCGAGGCCCTTACGAACTTCATGACGTGCTTCAGGGCCTGCTGGTACACATGGTCGTGGTGGGCCTGCCAATTTCCTTCAGCGTCCGCCGCTTCGGCAGGTAGGAGGTGGGATCATCAACCGCAAGCAATCTAACTAAGTCCATCTGGTGGATCGCGCCTGTCCGATTTCGGACGCGTTAACTCGCAAAGGGACAATCTGGGTTTCGTACGTCTTTCCAAGTAGCAGATAAGCAATGGATTCGCCCGGCAAGCGAGTGGAACCTGATCTGCTGTCCCTTTGGGACTGAGGGAGGGCCGCTCTGTGCTTACGACATCGCTGCAGGATCTGCGCTTCTCGCTGCGTCAACTCCGTAAGACTCCAGGATTCGCCGCGACCGCCGTGCTCACCCTGGCCCTCGGCATTGGCGCGAACGCGGCCGTATTCACGCTCGTCCACGCCATCCTGCTTAAGAATCTGCCCGTCGTCAAGCCCGAGAATCTGGTGAAGCTGGGCGATTTGAACAACTGCTGCGTTGGCTTCGGGCATAGAGACGATGGTGACTATTCGTTGTTCTCCACCGCGGTCTATGAGCACCTGAGGAAGAATGCTCCGGAATTTGAGGAATTGGCGGCGATGCAGGCGGGATTCACTTATCGTCCCGTGGTCATTCGGCGTGGCGGCACACAGGAGAATGCCCGGTCAGTGATGGGGGAGTTCGTGTCGGGCAACTACTTCCGTACCTTTGGCTTGAGACCGGAGGCGGGTCGACTGCTGTCAGATGCGGACGACCTTAAGGGTGCTCCGTTCACGGCGGTCATGAGCTATGAAAACTGGAAGAAAAATTATTCAGGCGACCGCTCGATTGTAGGCAGCACCTTCTATATAAATACGAAGCCAGTCGCCGTGGTCGGGGTCGCGCCCGAGCATTTCTACGGTGACCGCTTGACGGGCACGCCGCCGGATTTCTACTTGCCGATCCAATCCATGCCACCGTTGGCGAATGTTCAGTATGTAAACGATCCGGACGGCAATTGGTTGTACATGATCGGCCGCCTGAAACCCGGCGTGTCGCGGCCACAACTTCAGGCAAAGTTGAGCGGACTGCTACGCCACGTGCTCGCCACCACCCGAACCTATTCGAAGAAAGAAGACCAGGCGGCGCTGGCGCGCGCGCATCTGGTGCTGACTCCCGGAGGCGCGGGCATTCAGACGATCCAAGAGGGATATTCGTCGCAGCTCCAGCTTCTGATGTGGACCTCGGGGCTAGTCTTGCTGATTGCCTGCGCCAACATCGCGAATCTGCTGCTCGCTCGCGGCATGGCGCGCAAGACGGAAATTTCAGTGCGAACCGCTCTCGGCGCCGGGCGAATCCGGATCGTACGGCAGTTGTTGACTGAAAGTTTGCTTCTCGCGGGACTCGGCGGGCTGGCGGGGATTGCTCTAGCGTACGCCGGAACACAAATGTTACTGGCGCTCGCTTTTACCGATACTACAAGCCTCCCGATCCATGCCAGCCCGTCTCCAGCCGTCCTTGCTTTCGCCTGCGGATTGTCGCTGCTGACCGGTGTTTTGTTTGGTGTGGCGCCCGCCTGGATCGCCGCGCAAGCCGAGCCCGTCGATGCTCTGCGGAGCGGCGCTCGTGCTACCGGAGGCGCCGGCCTGCTGCAGCGCGGATTGGTTGTGCTGCAGGCCTCACTCTCACTTGTGCTGCTAATCGGCGCCGGTTTGTTCTCCCAGAGCCTGAGCAGACTGCAGCACAGCGACCTAAAACTCGAATCCACCAATCGCTACATCGTTCACATCAATCCCCAGGCGGCAGGCTACTCGCAGCGAGAACTTGGCGGACTCTATCGCTCTATCGAAGATCAATTCCACGCTATTCCAGGTGTTGAGAAGGTGGGCATCGCGTCTTACACGCCCATGGAGGACAATAACAATGGCTGGGACGTTCAGGTGGAAGGACGGCCCGAATTGGATCTTCAAACCTCAAACATCCGGGTGAGCCCGGAGTACTTCGATTCTGTCGGGACCCACGTGCTGATGGGGCGCGGCATCGGTATTCAAGACACCGAGAATTCTCCGGCCGTCGCAACGGTGAACGAAACATTTGTGAAGAAGTTTTTCCGGCCCGGCGAAAATCCCATCGGCCATCACTTCGGAAGCGGCAGCAATACCCACGACTACGAAATCGTTGGCGTTGTGGCCGACACGGTTTATCAGGACGTGCGCTGGAAAGATCATCTGATGTTCTTCGTCCCTCTGTTGCAGAGACCGGCAAGTGACAACGATCCCATCGAGCGCGACGAAGGAATGTACGTCAGCGCATTCGTTTTGCAGACGACCCACCCGATCCCCGAAATGGAAGCCCTCTCGCGACAAACGCTTTCCACAATTAATCCGAACCTGGCGGTGGTAAAGTTCCAGACATTTGACCAGCAGATCGCTGATCAATTCATCCAGGACCGTATGCTGGCGCGGCTCACGATGCTGTTCGGCATATTGGCCCTGTTGCTGGCGATGATCGGACTCTACGGCGTGAATGCCTATTCAGTTGAGCGCCGCACGTCGGAGATCGGGATTCGTATGGCTCTTGGAGCCGAGCGCGGCAAGGTGGCGTTGATGGTTGTCCGCGGTGCTATGGTGCAGGCGGTAATTGGCCTCGCGATCGGAATTCCTGTCGCTTTCGTGTGCGTGCGATTTGTGAAATCGCAACTGTACGAGGTGACGGGCGTCGACGCTGCGTTGCTTCTCACCGCGGTTCTGACTCTCGTGCTGTCTGCTTCGATCGCGGGCTTCATTCCGGCGCGACGCGCTGCTTCGATAGATCCGGCAAAAGCATTGCGTACGGACTGACTGCGATAACTGCGATTGCTCAATTTTCCTTATCTACTACTCGAACCAGTTCTCGCTTGCACGGAGGAGAGATGTTTCGAAGGTTAGCCATAATTGCTCTTAGTGCGTTCGCGTTTTTCAGTTGTTCGCCACTGGGTGTGGGACAGCGCACGATTCAACGACCCGATGGACGACCGATCGAAACATCTCGAATTGACGATAGCGTCGAACGGCTCATGCAGGCGGCGCATGTAACCGGCACTGGTATCGCCGTGTTTCATCGAGGCAAAATCGCCTACCTCAAAGCTTACGGATATCGTGATACCGAAAAAGGATTGTCTCTTACACCAGACTCGGTGATGACCTCGGCATCGCTAAGCAAGGCGGCCTTTGCCAGTCTGGTAATGCTCCTCGTTCAACAGCACGCGATCGATCTGGATACGCCGATTTACAAGTATTTGCCCAAACCGCTTCCGGACTATCCACGATACGCGGACCTGAAGGGCGACGATCGCATCCAAAAACTGACGTTGCGCATCCTCCTGAGCCATACCAGCGGTTTTCCAAACTGGCGCGCCTTTGAAGATGATAGAAAGCTTCGCATACACTTCGATCCGGGAACACGCTACGCCTACTCCGGTGAGGGTATTTCTCTTGCGCAGTTCGTGGTCGAAACGGTAACCCACAAATCTCTCACCGACCTGATGGATGAGAAGCTCTTCCAGCCCCTCCACATGAACCGCACGAGCATGGTATGGCAATCGCGGTTTGAGAACGATTTTGCAAATGGCTATGACGAATACGGACGCTCCCTTGGCCCCGAAAAACGCGCCACTCCCGATGCGGCCGGTTCTATGCAGACCACCCTCCATGACTACGCCGACCTTCTAAGCGCGATTATGCGGAGAACGGTACTGAGCACGCGAGCCGTCGGCTGGATGTTGAGTCCCCAAATTCGCATTTATTCTGCCCACCAGTTTCCTTCACTGGAGAACACAACCACAACGGCCAACAATGCTATCCGGCTGCGCTATGGACTTGGCTGGGGACTTTACTCCTCGCCTTACGGTAAGGCCTTTTTCAAAGAAGGGCACGATGAGGGATGGAGGCACCTCGCCCTTTGCTTCAATAATGGCAGTGGAATTCTGATCATGACGAATAGTTCCAATGGAGAGGGCATCTTCAAGCCTCTGATTGATTCGGTCCTTGGACCTACATCGTTCCCCTTCGATTGGGAGAACTACACGCCATACGATCTTCTGCCGCCGCTGCCGAAGCTCAAGCAGCATAAAACGGTTTCGTTGCCGCGTGAGGATCTCGATCGCCTTGTAGGCCGATATGCTCTCTCGGCTGACATCGTCCTATCCGTCACGGTCGATGGGGAACGGCTCTTCGTTCAGGAAAATGATGAGCCCAAGCAGGAATATCGTGCTGAAAGCCCCAAAGATTTCTATTCAACAAGTTCGACTGACGAATGCAGTTTCAGGTTTGCCGATAGCGGTCCCGCTCAGGCGCTGATTTTGCATCTCGATGGCAAGGACCTGGAATTGAAGCGTCTCCCATAAAAACGCGGCCTGACTCGATTGCGAGCAAGAAGGCGCATGGCTGCGTCGATTGCGGGTTTCGTTCCCGCCCGCCGTGCTGCTTCGATTGATCGAGGACGCCTCGGTTATGCAGGCGGGCGTACTGGATTATGCTCCAGCCTGCTCCAACGTACATTCCTTGGGATCTTTGTCGTCCCTCAATCCCAGAAACACCGGCGCTCTCAGCTTCGGACCGCTCCCGGAATTCGCGCCCTCGGTCCACTCGGCGTATTCCACTTCCGCCACCAGTTCCGGCTTTACCCAACTCACTTTCCGTAACGCTTCCACTTCTCCATAGAACGGATTCTTTTTCGTCTCGATCTTCTTCAGTGTCTTGAACAGCTCCGCCAGCAACTTCTGATCGAAGCCGCTGCCCACTTGTCCGACATGAATCAGGCGCCCCTCCTTGTCGTACAGTCCTAGCACCAGCGATCCAAAATGCGCGCGGCTGCCTTCGGGGTTGGTATAACCTCCAACCACGCACTCCATGCGATGGCGGATTTTGATCTTCAGCCACTCCCGGCTGCGGCGTTCTTCGTAACAGCTGGCCCGCCGCTTCGCCAGAATTCCTTCCAGCTTTTTGTCGCGCGCAATCTCAAACAGCGCCTTGCCTTGCGCCTCGTAATGATCCGAGTAGCGCAGCGAATCGCCCGGCTTGAGGATCTCGCGCAGTTTCTTCTTGCGCTCCTCCAGATTGACCCGCCGCCAGTCGTAGCCGTCGAGATAGATCAAATCAAACGCATAGTAGAGAACTGGAACATCTGCCTTCGCCGCCGCTTTCTTTCCACCCGGACGGAATCCGGTTCGCTGTTGCATCAGGCTGAACGACGCTCGCCCGTCAGCATCCAGCGCAACCACCTCGCCATCGAGGATCGCCGTCTTCGCCTTTATGAAATCCGGCATGTCCTTCAATTCCGGATACCGCCCCGTCAGTTCATTCTGATTTCGCGAAACCAGCCGCACCTTGCCACCTTCCACAAAAGCAATTGCGCGGTAGCCGTCCCACTTGATCTCAAACAGCCAATCCTTGTCGTCGAATGGCTTTTCGATCGACTCCGCGAGCATAGGATGGATCGCCGTCGGCATCGCGCTTTTGACGGGAGAATTCACCGCCGAGCCCGCAGAGATCGCCGAGGCTTTGGAATTACCGCTCTTTGGCGCTGCGGGGTGTGATGATGCAGCCGGAACCGGCGAACCATCCGGCTCGGCTAGTTTCCTTAGTTTAGTTTTTGCTTTCTTTGCGCCCTTTGCGTTCTCGGCGGTGAGCTTTTGCTTTTTTTTTTGATCGACCTTCGCTACCGCATCCGCCAGCCACGCCGCCTTCAGCTTTCCGCGTCCTGCCGGACGGCTGCTCGTCCATTCCTTCGATCGTCCATCGCCGGCGATCTCATCCATGCTTCGCTTGCTCAGCACGGACTCATCGATATCACCCGCGTCATATCCCTCGACCACATGACTGTCGTGTTTCTTGATCATCAGCCATTCGTTGCCCTTGCTCCCCGGACGCCGCCCTTTCATCTTGATCAGCGCGAAGTCTCCCTGCAGCCGCTTCCCGTTTAGCCGGAATTTCAGATCTCCCTTGGCCAGCATCGCCGCCGCTTCAGCCTCCGTCCCCGGCACATACTTTCCGTCCACGGGAGTCGGCGACAGCGGCTGCCATGTGCCTACATCCCATACCATCACGCTGCCAGCGCCGTAATTTCCCTCGGGAATATTCCCCTCGAAGTCGAAATACGATACAGGATGATCCTCCACCTGCATCGCCAATCGCTTGTCCGCTGGATCGAGTGATGGACCCTTCGGCACTGCCCACGATTTCAGTACGCCTTCCATTTCCAGCCGGAAGTCATAGTGCAGGCGCGTCGCGTCGTGTTTCTGCACAACAAAGCGATTACCGCGCTTCTTCTCTACCTTCGCAGGAGGCTCGGGCGTCCCTTCAAAGTTCCGCTTGCGTTTGTATTCTTCTAGAGCCATAGTGAAGAACCAGAGTGAAGATTCACAGTTACTGAAAACCTCGAACGGCGCGATCCATCATATCAACGTGAGTGCCACGACACCGGAACGAAGACTCGCAATAGCAATCCCGTCCATCATAAGTTCGGCTCGCCTGATTCCATGAATGCAGCTTCGACCCAAGTTTCATGGCCCTCAGTAAAATGGATCCCTGTAAAATGGACATTCGTAAACAAGATGCGTCTGGCCACGTTCTTCGTTGCTGTCTTCTTCTCCTCCCCTGCCTGGCCCCAGGCTGCGCCTCCAGCGCAGCCGCCCGACTTGCCAGGCAACGAAGCGTGCTCCTCGTGCCACGCCGAAATTTACCAGTCCTACAAAAACACGGTCATGGCGCGCGCCAGCGGTCCTGCTGCTGACGGCCTCATCGAAGGCAAGTTCGATGACGACATCTCGGCCGTTCATTATCGCGTCTACCAGCAAGACGGCCACGTCTGGATGAGCTACGAACGCAAGGGTAAGTATCCCCTCCAGGGCCAGCGCCAGTTACGCTATTACATCGGATCCGGCGTCAAAGGCCGCACTTACGTTTTTTCTGTCGACAAATTCTTTTTCGAGGCTCCCATCAACTGGTACGCGCAGGAACATCGCTGGAATATGACTCCAGCCTACGCCGACGCAGCCGAAGTTCCTCTGAATCTGCCGCTGTTTCCAAGTTGTCTCGTCTGTCACACCAGCGGAGTGCAGTCTCCCATCGCGGGGACGGAAAACGAATTCTCTGGCCAGCCTTTCCTGCACGACGGCATCACCTGTGAACGCTGCCACGGTTCCAGCGAAGCTCACGCAAAAAACCAAGGACCGATCCTCGATCCCGCGAAGCTGCCTCCGGATCGCCGCGACTCCATCTGCATGGAGTGCCACTTCGAAGGCACCGTCGCCATCGATCAACCGGGCAAGCGTCTCGCTCAGTTCCAGCCTGGCGATCGCATCTCCGACTACATTCACTACTTTGTCCTGACCTCCAATGCTCCGCAGAATCCACAATCCCTGAGCCAGTTTGAGGCCCTTTCGCTGAGTGAATGTAAACGCAAATCCGGAGACAAGATGTGGTGCGGCAGTTGTCACGACCCGCACTCCGAGCCCAGTGCAGCCGAGAAAGCCTCTTATTATCGAGGCAAATGTCTCGCCTGCCACGGCGAGAAGCTTTGCCGCCCGGCATCATCCCGACAAGCAGGACTGCATCGGATGTCACATGCCTGCTCTGCCCAGCAAAGATGTGGCTCATACTGAAGCCACCGATCATCGCATTCGCCGTTATCCGAAAAATCCTGAGCTTATACTCCGCACTCCGGCTCCGAAACTCGAAATCTTTCCCGCCAGCGATGCCAGCCTTGCCACCGATCGCGATTTTGCCCTGGGCTGGCAGACTCTCGCCGAGCGAGGCATGAAGGGCGCTCCGTCGCAAGCCGAGCAATATCTGAAAAAAGCTGCGGTTGAATATCCCAACGATGCCGCCGTTCTCGCGGCGTTAGCTTTCGTCGAGCAGCAAAAAGGACATACGGATCAGGCGCGCCCACTCTACGAACGAGCCTTGCAACTCGATCCGCTGGACAGTGGTGCAGCCAACAACTTAGGTACTCTCGAAGCTCGCGCCGGACATCTGCAGCCCGCGGTCCACCTCTGGCAGCAGTCGTTCGAGCGGGAGCCCTACCGAAGCATCATCGGAATGAATTTGTCGCTGGCTTTCTGCGTCGATGGGCAAGTCGATGTTGCGCGGCGCTACCTTGCACGCGTGCTCCAATTCGACCCCGACTCGACCAAGGCGAAGCAGCTCTGGGCTCACCTCAACGCCGACCCGGTTCAGTGCAAACCCTAAGCGGCCGTTGACACAGCGAAGTTCGCTTGCGCGCGCAGCGCGCAATGAGTCGAACTCCAACCGGGACACGAATCTACGACACCGGCTTCGGATTGCGCTCCGTGAACTCCCACTGGTGCCAATACGGATAGATCGGAGCTACTGCGCTCGCCGCGTCCAACTTCGCCACTTGCTCGGCCGTTAGATTCCATCCCGCCGCGTCAAGGTTCTGCCGAAGTTGGTGCTCATTCCGCGCTCCCATAATGACCGTTGAAATCGTCGGACGCTGCAGCAACCAATTCAGCGCAACTTGCGGCACTGTCTTATTCGTCTCTTTCGCGACGGCCTCTAGCGCGTCAACGACTTTGTAGAGATATTCGTCTTCCATCTGAGGACCCAGGTCCGCGGTCTTATGCAGCCGGCTTTCTTTCGGCAGTGGCTGCCCGCGCCGTATCTTCCCCGTGAGTCGTCCCCAGCCTAACGGACTCCAAACCAGCGCGCCCACGCCCTGATCGAGGCCGAGCGGCATCAACTCCCATTCATACTCGCGTCCGATCAGCGAGTAGTAGACCTGGTGCCCGACGTACCGGGACCATCCGTAGCGGTCGGCCACATCGAGCGACTTCATCAGGTGCCATCCGGAAAAGTTCGAGCAGGCGATGTAGCGCACCTTGCCGCTCGTCACGAAATTATCGAGCGTGCTCAACACTTCTTCGACAGGAGTGAGCGCGTCGAATCCGTGCAGATGGTATATGTCGATGTAGTCGGTCCCCAGCCGCTTCAAACTCGCATCGCAAGCCTGAATCAGGTGATACCGGGACGATCCAATCTCGTTCGGCCCGTCTCCCATCTTGAACGTTGCCTTGGTCGAGATCAGGACGCGCTCGCGCTTGCCCGCAATCGCCTTCCCGAGAATCGTCTCCGACAAGCCGTCGGAATAAACGTCGGCCGTGTCGAAAAGATTCACGCCCGCATCCAGACAGATGTCGACCAGACGCGTCGCCTCGGCCACATCGCTCGCGCCCCACGCCTTGAAGAACTCGTTTCCGCCGCCAAACGTGCCCGTCCCATAACTCAGCGCGGGTACTTTCAATCCAGACTTTCCTAGCTGTCGATATTCCATGAGGCTATGATGATTTCAAATTCCCGAGGATTCGGTGGAACGCAAGGACGGCGCAGCTGAGTTCCGTTTTGGGAATGCGCTTGGCTTTGGGGTATAACCCCCCCCTCCCCCACCCCTCTGAAAGCCTTGACTGGCGCGGGTTTTACGAAAATGGTCCGCAAAATCTTGAGCGCCTAGGAGTTAGGAGTCAAAATCTTGATTTCAAAGAGCTTACGGGCCTTTTCGAGGCTGCGGCGTAGACCGCTCACGCCTTGACGATGATCTGCCTTCTTGCCTGTGGACGGCAAGGTCAGATGTCACAAGGTTAGTCTGTGGAAAAGTCGAAGGCCAGAGAATCGCGGAGCGACGACATTCGATAGCCCCGGGACTTCAGTCCTGAGTCGGCGCCATGAATGGAACCGAGTCCCGTAGCGACGGCAGAAACGTAGCGCGAGTTCGAAACAAAACGCATCGGCAGCATCGCTACCCGTACTTGCAAAGAACGCACGGACGGGCGCCCGGCTCAGATTATCTGAGAAGATACGCATGGGTCGCTAAGCTGATAAACGTTGCTAGAATAGGGCTCGATGCCCGACGTCAAGCCGCCCACGTCCGCGTCGCCGGGACTTCTTGATCTCGACCCGTTGCGGAAGGCTCGCGAAGCTTCAATGAAGACGCGAGAAGATTTGGATGTCCTTCTCTCCTCTAGGATCGGGAAATACGCATCGGAAGATACCAGCCTTGTTGTCTTCGGATCACTCGCGCGAGGAGAGTGGACAACCAAGAGCGATCTCGACTGGACCTACTTAATCGACGGAGGAGCCAATTCCGATCACCTGAAAATCAGCCAAGAGATTCAGAGGCATCTGAAAGAAGCGGGATACGCGGAACCAGGCCCGACCGGAATCTTCGGAAATATGGCTTTTAGCCATGACATCATTCACCAAATCGGCGGCCAATCCGACACGAACAAGAACACAACCCAGCGGATCTTGCTGTTGCTCGAATCTTGTCCGATCGGCAGAAGGACAGAAGCAAACGAGCGTGTTATCCGGGCTGTCATAAACCGCTACCTTGAGGAAGATGTTCATCCACTGAGTCGCGACTCCAAGAGATATCGCATTCCTCGCTTTCTCTTAAACGACATTGTTCGATTCTGGCGGACGATGGCTGTCGATTTTGCAAGCAAGCAAAGAGATCGCGCAGGTGAGGGGTGGGGGCTGCGCAATGCCAAATTGCGGATGTCAAGAAAGTTGATCTTTGCCTCAGGCCTTCTGGTCTGCTTTAGCGCCACTCTGGACACGGATCTAAACGACCAGATTTCCACCGACAAAGATGCTATAAAGCTGAAACTGATAAATCACATCAGAGATCGCGTGAGACTGACTCCGCTGGAAATTCTGGCAAAGTCGATTGAGCAATATGGGGTTCCCAATACCACTGCCAAAGAGCTATTCGGGGCCTATGCAGAGTTTCTGGAGCTTCTCAACGACGAGGAGTCCCGGAACGCACTCAAAGCGCTTCGCGCTTCTGACTCTCGGACCGATGCCACGTTTGGAAGGGTGAGAGACATGAGCAGGGCTTTTGAAAATGCCTTGGATCACATCTTCTTCCTGAATCCTCAAGTGGCGCCACTCACTCGAAAATATGGGGTCTTCTAAATGAGGCAGATTGGGTTCTCTACGGGCGCATTGGCGCTCGGAGATTTTCGGGCGGCACTTGGAATGTTGGCGGGGAAGCACTGCTCGGCTGTGGAGCTGTCGGCACTCCGGCAGGAAGAACTCGCACCGCTCGTGGCCCAACTCGATCATCTTGACTTAAGCAACTTTGAGTACGTTTCCTTTCACGCACCCAGTGCGATAGACCCCGCGTTTGAGACTGAAGCCTTGCGGCTGCTGGAGCAGGTTGCGCTTCGTCAATGGCCAATCATCGTGCATCCCGATGCCATGTGGCAGCGCCAGGAGTGGACCCGGCTCGGCGAGCACCTGTGCATCGAGAACATGGACAAAAGGAAGCCGATCGGCCAGACAGCCAGCGACCTTGCCGAGATTTTCGAAACGCTCCCGAACGCATCCTTCTGCTTCGACATTGGCCACGCACGCCAGGTGGACCCCACGATGAGCGAAGCCTCGGCGATTCTTCAGTGTTTCCGTGACCGCATCAAACAGCTTCACGTGAGCGAGGTGAACACGCAAAGCAAACACGATTGCCTGAGCCTGGAATCGATTATCGCGTTCCAGAAAGTGTCCTACCTCATCCCAGCCGACGCACCGATAATCTTGGAAAGCAGGGTCGAGGAATCAGAAATCAACGAGGAAATACAGAGCGCTCTCGCCGCTCTAGACCCGGCAAGCCAACTCGCGATTGCCGGTGATTAAGCGCAGTTTGGAACAGTTGTTTCGGCGGCATTGCCGCCGCTTCCTGCAAATGGCGCAAGGGGGGCACCCGCTCTCAGTTCAGAGTCCGCCTGAGGGGATCACTCCTCGGTAGAAGCGAGGAACTTCCTCGAGGGTCCATCAAGCCATTTCCCATTACAGACGTCGCTGAGAACCCGCGCATACGGCACGGCATCTTTGGGGCACAGTTGATTGATGAACCTGATCTGTCCCACTAGGCCCGCAATGTAACGCTCTGCATCTTCAGGTGGGACCTCCCCAACTCGGAGTTTATGGATTCCAGACCTAATCCGTCGTAATTTTTCCTTCGGTGCGCGTGTTCCTGCTGACCCAAGTCTGGTTCCGGTAAGAAGCTTGATCGCCCTTGGCCCCATGATCCTAATCTTTTCGCGATTCAATTTGAAACCGCTAGCGGCGAGTAGCGAAACGGTCGGTTGAATCAGTTCTCTCGCCCTCTCACCCGAAAAAGCGAGATCGTCGATCCACGTCGAGTATGCCACCAGCAAATCGTCACATACTTTACGAATACGCCCGTCGATCATCCAAATCACCAGATTGGCGAGAAGTGGGCTCGTCGGAGCGCCCTGCGGCAGGTGACGATTGAAGGTAGTCAATCGCGTTAGCAGCCCTGCGACTGGCGGGGAGCATCCCAAGAACTTTGACCACACTTGGTAGACTTGCTTATTGGTGATACTTGGGAAGAACTGCTGAACATCCAGCGTAATAAGCAAATCCGAATTCAGATGCCGCTCGGTATTGTCTGTGACGCAACGCTTGGGGACAGCACCTATTACATGTTCGGGGAAGCAGATTGGCTTGAGCAGGCGTCGATAGATCCTCTGTTGAATCCACTTGATTTCCTGAAGTGGATTATCGATGGGGCGCAACTTCGGGGAGTATGCCTGTTGAAAAGGGCGAGGAGCCCGAGCCAACATGAATGGTCCGTAGTAAGTCCTACTCTTGGCCGCTACGCTTTCGAGTTTTTCTGGAGGAACCTTCAGCAGGTCGGCGAGGCGCTTTGGGCTCCGAATCTCCAGTTCTTGGACGCTCGCTTGCGCCAAAGTCATATTTTCCCCCGCCTAGCAACAGCTTGCTGAGCCCAATCGCTAGCTTGTGCACAGAACCCGGATCAGCACGTCTTATCTGAGCCGGGTCCGCAGCCAACAGCACGAACAGGTGAAACGGAAGGCCAAGAGCGTTAGCAATCCTCTCCAAGATCGCGGTGCTCGCCCGACGCCTCCCAGCCTCGATCATCGATATCAGGCTGGGATCAACTGAGATCCGTTTTGCCAAATCTCGCTGCGAGATATCCGCGAGAGATCTTCCTATTCGAATGGCCCTAGCGTAGTTCAAGTCATTCTCATTCTTGGAAGTGAGTTTTCCTCAGAACTCGATCACCAAAATCGCTCAGCCTCTCGAGCGATCCACGAAGTTGTTGAGGATTACCTCCGAGACTTCCCTCACCGCCTCGAAGATTTCTCTTCTAGTAGGACTGGGGTTTCGGCGGAGCTTCCTCAATTTAGCCTTCGCTTTTGATGGTGCACTCCTCTGTTCCGGTTGCGGTCCATTTCTGTCCTGCATGGATTCGAGTACATCCATGCAGAACTGCAGGTTCTTATCATGCTTCATGCAGTACTCCTTCTCCGGCAAAACTGCCGGTGCCGCGTAGCAGCTTCCGAGAAGGAATGGACTGAACCGGAAAACTCACCCAACGTGTGCCGCTCGACAAACAACTAACCACCCAAGAACACACGCCAACGCACATCCGGGGACGACCTCATAACGCGAGATCTCCAGGCATGCAGCGTCGGACTGATGGGATCTACCCGTCCCATCGCCGAAGGCAGAAAAAAGTGCCTCGGCATTACGTCTCATACGTACCTGAGACTCAGACACTGGAAGCAAACCCGCAAGCAGGAGTAGTTGTCAAAGAACCTACCGAATCGCACGTAACGGCGACCCGAAATCAATATAAGAAAAGAAAAACGGATTGTCAAGTAAAATGACAATCCGTCATTTTGTATGACAGGAAGGTTTAGCTGCAGCCGCTCGTGCTGCCGCAGCTCATGCAGCGGTAGCAGCTTCCATTTCCGCGTCATGATGCTGCCGCAGAAGCTGCAGCTGGGAGCGTCTCCGAGATCGACGATGCTCGACAGCGCGTCGGCGGCGTGGACGGAGGAACCTGGACCTCGGACCTCGGACTTCAGACCTCCAGAAGACGCAGTGCCATTGACATCGGAGGTGCCTTCGATATGACCTCCGTTGCCAGCGGGCCGCAGCCTCAGGTTGTCGAATAGCAGCTGCTGTTGGCCGGTCAGAAAACGCATCTGGAGCCAGCGGAAGATGTAGTCCATGATCGACTTGGCATACCCGATGTCCGGATTGCCGCTCCATCCGCTGGGTTCGAAGCGGGTGTGCGCGAACTTCTCGCAGAACAGTTTCAACGGCACGCCGTGTTGCAGCGCGATCGAGACGGCGAGCGCGAAGCTATCCATCAGACCCGAAACCGTCGATCCTTCTTTCGCCATGGTCACGAACAGTTCGCCGGGCTCGCCGTTGGGATACATACCGACGGTGATGTAGCCCTCGTGGTCCCCGACTTTGAACTTGTGCGTGATCGAGGCGCGCTCTTCCTGCAGCTTGTGCCGGACAGCGCGTGGCGGAGCGTTGAGATCTTCTTCTTCGATCACGACGGCTGCGGCGAGGCGTGCGTCGTCTTTGGTGGAGTTCGCCGTCTTGGTTCCAGCTGCGCTTAGCGGTTGCGATTTCTTGCATCCGTCGCGGTAGACGGCGACTGCCTTCAGGCCGAGCTTCCAGGCCTGCAGGTAGGCGTCCATGATGTCTTCGATCGAAGCGTTCTCGGGAAGGTTGACGGTCTTCGAGATCGCTCCGGAGATGAAGGGCTGAGCAGCGGCCATCATGCGGAGATGTCCGGTGTAGTGAATCGAGCGAGTGCCCTTCGCCGGCTTGAACGAGCAATCGAAGACGGCGAGATCGTCCTCTTTAATGTGCGGCGCGCCTTCGATCGTTCCCGTCGCGTCGATGTAGCTGACGATGGCGTCGGTCTGCTCGTGCGTGTATCCGAGCTTGAAGAGCGCGGTGGGCACAGTGTTGTTGACGATCTTGATCATGCCGCCACCGACCAGCTTCTTGTATTTCACCAGCGCCAGATCCGGCTCGATACCCGTAGTGTCGCAATCCATCATGAAGCCGATGGTTCCGGTGGGCGCGAGCACGGTGACTTGTGAGTTGCGGTAGCCGTGCTTCTCGCCGTGGGAGAGAGCTTCGTCCCAGCACTGCTTGCTGGCTTCGTAGAGCGCGGTCGGGACGTTTCCTTTATTGATGCCATTCACGCTCGCCCGGTGCATGCGGATGACATCGAGGAATGGCTCGCGGTTGATGTACCAGCCGGGGCAGGCTCCGCCGGGCATAGCTGTGAAGCTTCGATCCGCGCGGGCGAGTCGCCCGCGCCCACACGAGCGGTGCCGAGACCGGCGCCTAGATTTGTTTCTGACAAATTTTTTCTTGTTGCTTCTGTGGCTGGTACTAGGGGCTCGCACATTTCGGCGATTCGGGAATCTGCAGATACGCTTCGCCGCACATGATTGCAGTGACGCAGGCTGCGTAGTCGCGTCCGCCATCGCTGTCATAGGGATGACCTGCGGCCATCAACAGGGCACCGAGGTTCGCGTAGCCGAGTCCGAGCGGGCGATAGTCGTGCGAGTTGGACATGATCGCTTGCGTGGGATATCCGGCGTTGTCGACCAGAATTTCCTGCGCGGTGATCAATATGTCAACCGCATGACGATAGGCTTCGACGTCGAACGTGCCGTTGGGCGCGAACTTCAGCAGGTTGAGGCTGGCCAGGTTGCAGGCCGAGTCGTCGAGGAACATGTATTCGCTGCACGGATTCGTGGCATTGATGCGAGCCGTGTTCTTCGAAGTATGCCAACGGTTGACCGTGGTGTCGTATTGCATGCCGGGATCGCCGCAGTGCCATGTGGCTTCAGAAATCTTGTGAAGCAGTTCTTTCGCCTTATAGGTCTTGACGATCGAGCTGTCGGTCACGCTGCGGGTGGAGAAATCGGTGTCGCGAACGACGGCGTACATGAAGTCGTCGGTGACGCGCACGGAATTATTCGCGTTCTGGAAGAAGATGGACGAGTAGGCGTCGGAGTCGGGATGAGAGCCGTCGTATCCCACGGAGACCAGAGCGTGGGCCTTGGCTTCTTCCTTCTGCTTGCACTCGATGAACTCGACGATGTCAGGATGGTCCACGTTGAGAATGACCATCTTGGCGGCGCGGCGGGTCTTGCCTCCGGATTTGATGACGCCGGCAAAGGCGTCGAATCCCTTCATGAAGCTGAGCGGGCCGCTGGCCGTGCCGCCGCCGGAAAGAGTCTCGGTCGATCCACGCAGAGGAGAAAGATTGGTGCCGGTACCGCTGCCCCACTTGAAGAGCATGCCTTCGGTCTTGGCGAGCGTCAGAATCGAGTCGAGCGAATCTTTTACTGAGTTGATGAAGCAAGCGGAGCACTGGGGCTTGCTGTATCCGGTGACGCCGAATTCGACCTGCTGCGTCTGTTGGTTCCAGTGCCAGTTCTGACCGTCGGAGTTGGGCTCGATGCGGTCGCATCCCACGTTGAACCATACGGGCGAGTTGAAGGCCGCGTACTGGCGGACGAGGATGTGCACGAGTTCGTCGTGGAACGTGGCGCCGTCGTCCGGGGTGCGGAAATAGCCCTGGGCCATGCCCCAGTCGCGGATCGACTCGGCGACTCGGGAGACGAGCTGGCGCACTCCAGTTTCGCGGTCCGGTGTTCCGATCTTGCCATGCAGATATTTCGAGGCGACGATGTTGGTCGCAGTCATCGACCAGTCTTTGGGGACTTCGACGTCTTTCTGCTCGAAGATCACGTTGCCCTGGGAGTCCGTGATCTGAGCGAGGCGGAGGTCCCACTCGACTTCGTCATAGGGAGAGACACCCGGCTTGGTGAACAGGCGGCGGAAAGATAGGCCCGGGGCCTTCTTCTTCGGAGTCGAAGTAGTCGCGGCGGTAGAAGGCGTGGCGGTCTTAGGTTCGGTCGTGGTCTTTAATTCTGCCATCAGGGGCTCTCCTAATTAGATTCTATGGGTGCTGCGCCCGATTCGGGCGTCCATTGGGGGCGGGGAACCGGGGTACGGCGGGTCTTGCAGAACTCAGTTGTAAGAGATCTCAGTTTCAAGCGTCCCCATAGGGCGCGCTTTCTTCTCACTCGCTCCCCGCCAGTCGAAAAAGCGGGCTCTATCAATCGTCCCGAATGGGACGGAAAAGCACGCGCCGGGGCTTTGACAGGGCCGGGGCGCGATCCCCGGCTAGAAGCCGGATGGAAACAACGGAATTCGTTGAACCGTGGAGGCAGTCACAGCTTCCAGCGGATTTGCCTTGGTCTTTGCAGTGCTAACTTCGCCACCCGACTTTGGCAGCGTCATGGTGTCGGCAGTGGCGGACATGAGTGTCCGCCCCACATTCCCCTGCTCAGTGGCCGGGGCAACCTCCAGCGAACTGGCGAAATGCGAGCCGATGCCAGTGGCTTTTTCGGAGGAGGAGACGATCCACTGATTGAGTGCGCTGCAAATGCTGCGGCGCTGGGCTTGATCCTGAATTTCGACGAAGCGGACGAAATAACGTCCGGATTCGAGTCGTCCGCGCATGGGATGGTTGCGCGACAGCATACGGTCAAGAACAAAGGCCATATCGTCGTCCTCGAAGAATTGAGTGACGGCCAGCATACGGCGGCCTGAATCGGCTTCGGGCTTCGGGTTTCCGGCTTGCGAAGACGCAGCGGCTAAAGCCGCAATGCCCTGGGTGCCTGACGCGGCGCTAAAGCGCCGCTCTTCCACATTACCCGGGCGCACGTCCTCCACATTGCTCGAATGGCGATCTTCCACCTCAGCCTTGCCCGGCCGGAGGTCCATGATTTCTTCTGCCAAAGCAAAGATACCCGGCTTGCTGGGGACGCATAGAAGGCTGTGATGGGACTCGCAGCGGAACCACCGCGACCATTGCAGGCGACGATAGTCGAGCGGACGATCAAATCCGTGGCGTGCCAGAGACTCGGACACGAGACGAGTTAACGTTTCCATTGCGGGCTCCTAAATCAGGTAATTGGCTCACATCGTGCACGGGGGAGGATCGGGCACGGTCACCGCACTTAATTTGGCTCCGGCTGGCGGCGTTCGGCTTCCGCAAGACGAAGGTTCGTTGTGGTTTAAGGTTTCGGCGCCGGGCCTACGGATCGGAGCCGAGCGCCTTCTCCTTATGTTTTCTGCGGGGATGCCAAGTCACCTCTGGCCGGGCGCCCCGCCGCAGACTCTGCCTTCACTCTCAATTCCAGCCCCATTCCCGTGGGGCGGAAATTACGTGCTTGGGATTGCAAAGTTACTCCTGCAGATTGTGCATGTCAAGAGGGAAACACTACAGGTTGTATCCCTAGCAATGACGGCCTTGATGCGGGATTCAGGGCGGGATTTCCACATAACGAATGAGTCAGACCTTAGACCCTCGACCTCAGACCTCAGTCCTTTGGCTCTGGACCCTGCCAACTCGAACCTTTGCGTTTGTTACATCAAGCTCAACCGCGAAGCGGAGCCTCGAACCGGTTGTGGTGATTTGCGTGGGCGAGGTATTGCCTCCCGGCCCAAGGTGCGACGACTTTCTTCGTCGCGAAAGTTGGTTTTGATCCTTTCAACGCGCAGCGGTTCGAAGCAAAAATCGTTCGCGCCGGCGATGTCATGCTTATGTGGTTGGGTGTT
The DNA here is from genome assembly GCA_963823085.1 of Terriglobia bacterium. GTDB lineage: Bacteria > Acidobacteriota > Terriglobia > Terriglobales > Acidobacteriaceae > Sulfotelmatobacter. The sequence continues at coordinate 196,770 of CAWGKF010000008.1, forward strand.
CGAGGGATCGGGAGCCAATCCCATGGCAACGTAGATGTCTTCGAAAATCTGTCGCGGAGCAATGCTGAGCACTCCGTCGAAGGACTCGACCAGGTAATCGCCCTTCCGTCCGCAGTGCTGCCGTCCCAGATGATCGGTGAAGCTGAGACTCGAGCTGAGTTGTTTGGCTTGAATTAGGAACCGCGTGCGATACGTCTTCCATTCCATCGATTTCATGGCGCGCTGACCCAAGAAAAACTGGCGAATCGTTGTGCTGAGTGTCCTCAAAGCGGCTTTCGCGGCTGGGACGTTCTGCTTTCTTTTTTGTGAGGGCGAAGGAGAATGTAAGTGCGAAAGCGCCGCGGGTCAATTCAGTATTTTTGGTGCAACTGAGGAAAATGACTGCGACGGATTTGCGCGGATTTTTGCGGCTGAAGAACAACGTGCGAGAGCAGTTGCGAATGGGCCTGATCGTGAGATTTTCTGCGCGCGCAACAGTGCCCCGCAAAATTTGAGAGACAGCGTGGCTGTATTGTCCACAGGCCTTGCACAGGAAATGCAGAAAGACAGTTCTCAGCTTTTCAGAAATTCAAGTCAAGATCAAAAAGATTTCAATGCCGAGCACACGCGGGACGCATGAAGGTCGCCGAAGCCTCGGAGAGACTACAGGAACTACCCGAGCGGAAATTCGCGGGCGCGGGACGACAATAAAATAAATGGAACGAACGCGAATTTATCATCGGGAGTGTGACTCATGAACACCGATCCTGTTTGTGGCATGAAAGTTGATCCGGGCAACTCGCAACACGAATCGCAATATGGCGGGAAGAAATACAGTTTCTGCTCACTGGAGTGCAAAACCAAGTTCGATCAGAAGCCTGAGCAATACGCGAAGTCAGCAGCCTGATTTTTCTCACGTGGCGCAAAGCAAAAGGCCCTTGCTTCGGCAAGGGCCTTTTCTTAAGTCTGAATTTTGTGTCGCCGCGGACATAACGTCCGGGATCCACAAACTTTACCGGTGCGCCAGAGCCGGTTCGTGAGCGCCTTTGCCGGCTTTGAATGCGGCGTAGCGCTTGTTGATCTCGTCCCAGTTCACGACGTTCCACCATGCTGCGAGATATTCAGGACGGCGGTTGTTGTATTTCAGGTAGTAGGCGTGCTCCCAGACATCGTTGCCGAAAATGGGATAGAGGCCCTGCGAAATCGGGTTGTCCTGGTTCGGCGTCGACATGATCTGCACTTCGCCACTGGACTTGCCGGCGAGCCAGACCCATCCGGAGCCGAATTGCTTGGCGCCGGCGTCGTTGAACTTGGTTTTGAAATCGTTGAAGTTGCCAAACGTTTTCTGAATTACTTCAGCGATTGGACCGCTCGGATCGCCTCCGCCTTGCGGCTTCATGATCTTCCAGTACATGGTGTGGTTGACGTGCCCGCCGCCATTGTTGCGGACGGCGGCGCGAATGTCCTCGGGGATGGCATTGAGGTCGCGGAGCAGATCTTCGGCAGACTTGCCGGCGAGGTTGGGATGCTTCTCGATGGCGGCGTTCAGATTCTTCACATAGGCGCCGTGGTGCATATCGTGATGCAGAGTCATCGTCTGCTTGTCGATCGTGGGTTCGAGTGCGTCATAGGCATACGGCAGTGGGGGTAGTTCGTGAGCCATTTTTATCGTTCCTCCAGGCTTTTGAGATGACGGAAAATGGGGTTTCGATGCAAGTGTTGGAAATCATTATAGCGCCGGTGGAAGCGGTAGGGATGCTTCGACTCCGCCGGGAGGATCGCTACGCTCTCCTCGCGGCTCCGCTCAGCATGACAATTTCCATGCAAGCATTCACTTCCGGCCCAGCAGGCGGATTCTTGATGTAAAGGCCCGGCCAAGGCAGGCCGTGAACGTTGGTTGGGGATGAGAAGCGTCGATCACGGCGTTCACCACATACGGATCGCAACGACCGGTAACGTTGTCGAACCCGCCGCGTAGCGCCAGGTAATAGCCAAAAAGGTGGAAGCGTTTTTCCAGCTGCAGATTCAGGGAAAAATATGCGGGGAAACGCTGCGCCCCGGGTTTTCCAATCAGTTGTTGCTGATCGTTGACTTCATTGAAAGGGAAGCCGCTGCGCGCTTCCACGGAGTAGGCGACTTCGGTCTGGTGAAGGATAGGAAGCGAGAAAAACGGCAGATATCCCCAGGAGAGAAAACGGTTTGGCACGTCCCAGAGATAAGGGCCGGGTTGCTGCGGGGCAAGGATCGGGCTGTCGACATTGAAGTCGAGCGCCTGATTCGAGCGAGCGCTCGAGCGCGTGTAGGCGCCCATGATCGAATACAACTCGTGGAAGTTGCGCCTCAGTGTGATCTGGAGCGCGTTGTAGTGGTCTTGCCGCGTGTTGAGCAGGACAAAATCCCCAGTCGTAGAATTCGCCCGCGCGTCGTAGACGAAGCCATTCGTGCCGCGGCGCTGAAAATATTCGGCTTTCATGTAAATTGCCGCGGGAAGTTTCTTTTCGAGGCCAACACTCCAATTCAGAAATCGAGGAGACTCGAGATCGGCAGTATTTGCGGTAAAGCTGGTGGTGACGGGACCGCTGACCGCGACGCATCCGGTTGGAGTCGTGCAATTCGGGTTCGTCGTGAAAAAGGTATCTTCTCGCTCTCCCGCAAACGGGCGTGCAATCAGAAAAATTGGCGTCGCTTCGTAGATCACGCCGATGCCCGCGGAGAGTTTCGTTGTGCCTGAGTTGTCGAGCACATACGTGCCCGCGAGCCGCGGAGCAAAGTTCTTATGATGCACAAGGGTGTCCCAATCGAAACGAACTCCCGGCTCGACCAGCAGACGGTTGGTGACGCTCCACCGGTCTTCGGCATAAGCGGAGACTTCGGAGTTGTATTGCTCGACCAGAGGAGCGGGCGTGAAGGTCGAATAGCGCGTGCAGGGAAATTTCGCGTTCTGCGGGGCAGTCAGGCACTGATCGGCGGAGGTCAGCGGGTTATCGTCGCTCAGGTATGAGATCGGCTGACGTAGGAAATGTGCATCGTAAGAGATTTTGTCGAGATCGACTCCGACTTTGAAGTCGTGCCGGCCATGCCATTGCTGTGGCGGCAGATACACATTCGCCAGTCCCTGCCATCGCGTGGCGGTGGTTTCGGCATTCAAGTAATAGTTTCCGCCCGCGGTCTCGGTATTCACAAAATACGGACTTGCGCCGTACGGAGTGAGATTGATGTCGTACTGATCGAAACCAAGGCCGGTCTCGACCAGCATTCCGTCGGCGAAGTAGTGCTGGTCTTTGATGCTGGGGAAATACGAATACTCGACGTCCTTGGGATTCGAAAACTGCGGGCTCTGCGGCGAAAGATACGCATACTGGTCGTGAAGATGATTCACCAGGAAACTGGTGGTCAGGATGTTGCGGCTGGTGAGATTGGTTTGCAGCTTGGTCAGATTTCCGAAACGAATGATGTGATCGTTATCTTGCCCGACGGGCAAGGCAGTGTAGATGAGGTTGTCGTACTCGCCGTCGAAGGAGTTGTAGAACCACATTTTGTGCTTGATGATCGGGCCGGAAAACGTGATGAGCGGAAGGAACTGGTCGAAGCGCCATCCATGCTTGTTTTGGACCGACGGGATGAAGTTCGTCGCCCAGAAGCGGAAATGGTCGTCGCCAATGCCGGTATTGAGCATCAGCAAGCCGCCCGATCCTTTGCCGGCTTCCGCGGGCTCACGCGACGGCTCAACCTGAATCGAGCGAAAAGCGTCGGTGCTGACGCGGATCAAGAGCTGTCCGTTCGCGGGTTGGGTCACATTGAAACCATCGAGCAGATGTGACGGTCTGGTAGGTCTGCGCTCCGGCCACATGCGGCTGTCCGGACTGATCGCTCACTACGCCGGGAATGAAATTGATGGCGTTGCGATAGTCGTGAGCCGAGGGGTACACCATGTTTACGACATCGAGTCCGCTGAGCGTTTCTCTAGAAGAGATCTGCGCCGGATCGATCGCTGGTGGCGATTCGTGAACGTCGACTACTTCCTTCACTTCCTGCAGACGCGAGATGCCGACTTCAACCGTCGATCCCGGCGTGATCTGCACCGCGGCGCTCTCAAAAGCGTAGAAGCCCTCTTTTTCGACGTGAAGCGTATAGAGGCCTGCGGAGATACCGGGAATTGAACAGCGTCCTGTGTCGCCGGTCTCGCAATGGGCCGCGGCTACGGTCGGCGCTTGCAGCGAAACACGCGCGCGCGGGACCGCGACTCCATTTTCATCGACCACGGCAATTATCGGCCCGGGTGCAGTCTGGGCGGCAGCCGTGCAGACAATCGCGACGCTCAGGAGCAGGGCTCGCATAGTTTCGAAGTTATTGTACGGGTGGGATGATCCGAATCCGGCCTTGGGTTTTATTGAGAGCAGAAAGACTACGACGTAAGTCTGGGAATTGTGTCGATTTGTGCCGCCGCCGACCGTATCTGGAATTGCTGCCGTTACCAGAAAAGCGTCGCCCAGAACGAAAACACACTACAGGTCCTTGAGAGCGATTTACGCGGATCGGGGGTATACCCAAAGCGCATTCTTTAGGATATAATTCTGGCACCCGCTCAGAAGGATCTCCTCTCCATGCTTTCGCCGCTGACCTCGCACGAAGCCCTGAGACTCACCGCCCATTTCGCTGTCACCGCCGATCGTATGCGGACAGCCGACGAAACTTTCGAAATCCGGGCCAGCATTTGTGAAACCGCGAGCCGAATTGCGTTCCTGCGCGCACATAGGATTGCCAAGATGGAAGAGATTCTTCCCGCGCTGGGCGATACTTTTCGCCGCGCAGCTTTTGCGGTCGCCTAAAACGCGATAGAACTAAAACGCGATAGAAGAAGAACGGCCAACCTTTCTGCATGGCCGCTGTACCAATACTGATATGGCGGCGGCATCTCCTTTCAATCCGGATTCCAAGGCGGATCTCGCAAATTCCGTACATGTGCCACGCGTTTCTCCTGGGCGCCGCTCTGGCGGGCACCTGTTGCGGCTGATCGCGATTTTCAAATTCCTGAAAGCTGCGTCGTTGATTGCGCTGTCGGTCGGAGTTTTCCGACTGATGCACCAGGACCTCGGCGAGCGGCTAGCCCGTTGGATTCGCGCCATGCGCCTCGATCCCGGCAATCGCCATGTCACGATGTTGTTGGCCCGAGCCTCGAACCTGACGCCGGATCAGATCAAGAAACTTGGCCTCGTCGGCCTGATCTATGCGGCGTTGTTCCTGGTCGAGGGTACCGGCCTCTGGATGCAGAAGCGCTGGGGCGAATGGACCACGGTGGTGATCACCGGGACGCTGGTCCCGGTTGAAGCTTACGAGATCTATGGGCATGCGAGTGTTATGAAGGTTCTCGTGCTCATGCTGAACATTGCTGTAGTGGGCTACCTGATCTATCGCATCCGCACTGAGCAATGAAAAAGTTCTGACACTTTCAGCGCGGAATTGGGCGCTACCAGTGACAGGACAGTCCGTCCCAAACGCCGCATTCTCTTGTTGATGTCATCCTGAACGGCGGCGAAGCCGGCGTGAGGGATCTTAGATAAATGGATGAGTCGCTGAAGTTGAGGGGACAGTTTCGGCGGCGAGTACAGCCCGGGAAACTGCAGAAATGGTACCTATCTTCGTACGGTCCCTCGGAGGGCTCTTCGCCCTCCTCAGGATGACAACACCACGAGAAAGACGGCGTTGACAATCAAAGGGACCTGTCATCGCGGGATATAATGTCCCCCGCGAATGCCACTCTCTTCTGGCAGCAAACTGGGACCGTACGAAATCCAATCTGCGCTCGGTGCGGGCGGCATGGGAGAGGTGTATCGGGCGCGTGACACGCGGCTCGACCGCACGGTCGCAATCAAGATTCTCCCTCCGCATCTTTCTTCTAACGCCGAGTTGAACGCGCGCTTTGAGCGCGAGGCTCGGGCAGTCTCTTCTCTGAACCATCCTCACATCTGCCATCTCTACGATATCGGCACGCAGGATGGCACGGCGTTTCTCGTCATGGAGTACCTCGATGGCGAGACGCTGGCCGATCGTCTCCGTAAAGGTCCGATGCCGCTTAAGCAGGCGCTGGATTTCGCGATCCAGATTACCGAGGCACTGGCGACGGCACATCGCGCGGGCATCCTGCATCGCGATCTGAAGCCGCAAAATGTGATGCTGACGGCTCGTGGCGCGAAGTTACTGGATTTTGGCCTCGCAAAGTCGAGCCCGGTGTTAGGCGGAGGATCGTCGGCGAGCGGCCTGACTCCCTCGACGCCAACGATGACGATGGCCGAACTGACGTCTCCCGCGAAATCGCTGACCCGGCAGGGAACAGTGGTCGGAACGTTTCAGTACATCGCACCAGAAGTCCTGCAGGGATCCGAAGCCGACGCTCGCAGCGACATCTTCGGCCTGGGATGCGTCTTCTACGAGATGTTTACTGGGCGTCGTGCGTTCGAGGCCAAAAGCCAGCTCGGAGTCATGACGGCAATTTTGGAGAAAGATCCCGACCCAGTCAGCCAGATTGTTCCGAGCCTACCGCCCTCACTGGATTATCTGATTCGAACCTCTCTGGAGAAGAATCCGGAAGAGCGGTTCCAGACCGCGCAGGATGTGAAGCTGCAACTGAAATGGATTGCGGCCGGTGGTTCCGCGCCTTCCACGAGCGCGTCGGTTTCGACGGCGGCGCCATCGCGAATAGGGTGGGTGATCGCGGCCATCGCAATCCTGCTTGCCGCGGCCGCTGGATTTGGCTACCTGAAAGTCTCCTCGCGCCCGACTCCTGTAGTGCGAGCTTCAATTCTTCCGCCGCCGGGCACATCATTTGTGACCATGGCCCCGGCTTCTGGTCCGGCCGTAGTGTCGCCGGACGGCACGCGGCTCGTGTTTTCCGCTCGCGACGAAAAAGGGAAAAGTTGTGCTTTACGTGCGGCCGCTGAATTCCGTAGCTGCCCAACCCCTGCCCGGTACCGACGACCCGATGTATCCCTTCTGGTCGCCCGACGGAAAGCAGATCGGATTCTTTGCGTTAGGAAAGTTAAAGAAGGTGGACGCGGCCGGTGGCCCGGCGCAAGTCATTTGCGATGCCAGTAATGGCCGTGGCGGAGCCTGGAACAAAGACGGCGTGATCCTGTTTTCCCCTTCGGTATCGTCCACGATTTTTCGCGTTCGCGACAGCGGGGGAACGCCGGAGCCGGCGTCGAAATTCGATGCTTCGCGCTTCGAGAACAGCCACCGCTGGCCTTTTTTCCTGCCCGACGGTCAACACTTTCTGTTCTGGTCGCGCAATTCGCTGGGAGCCGGGGAGCAGACGTTGTACGTCGGCAACGTGGGATCACTGCAAGCGACGATCGTGATGAAAGGAGTGACTGCCGGGACCTACGGATCCGGCTATCATGCTCTTTCTCCGTGATCAAACTTTGCTGGCACAGCCGTTCGATCCGGACAGCCTCAAGCTGAGCGGAGTGACAACGCCTATCGCAGAGCATATCGCGATCAACGATGCGACCAGTGTTCCGGAATTTTCCGCTTCGACTAACGGTGTTCTCGTCTATCAAACGGGAGACGCAAAAGGCGCGTGGGATCTGCTCTGGTTTGACCGGTCGGGAAAGCAGTTGGGCGTGATCGCGCAGCAGGAGCCCTACTATTATCCGTCGCTTTCACCGGACGAGAGCCGCGTCGCCGTTTCTCTCTTTAATGGCTCACAGGGCACGGCAAATATATGGATTCTCGATTCGAAACGAGGGACGAAGTCGCGCCTGACATTTGGGAGCGGAACCCAGCTCGGTTCTCAGTGGTCGCGGGACGGCAAAACCATCTATTACACCTCGGACACCACGGGAGGCCGTCACATTTTTTCCAGGGCAGCCGATGGAAGTGGAACGGAGCAGGTTCTGCTGAGCAGCCCCGAAGCTTCGTCGGAATTTCTGAATAGTATTTCGCCTGACGGCAAGTACCTGGTCTATGCCCGGCAACTCGCCAACGATCCGCATAAGAATTCCGACATTTGGGCGCTGCCTTTGTTCGGCGATCGAAAGCCGTTCCCCATTGTGCAGACTCCTTTCGACGATCTGAATGCCGCACTTTCCCCGGACGGAAAGTGGATGGCATATCACAACAACGAGTCTGGACGGAATGAGGTTTACCTCACCGCCTTTCCCGCCGGGGGCGCGAAGTGGCAGGTTTCCAGCAACGGGGGCGCTGATGCCCGCTGGAGAGGCGATTCCAAGGAGATCTATTTCCTCGATCCTTCGGACAATATTATGGCCGTCGAAGTGGATGGCAGCGGCGATACTCCGCGTCTGGGAGTTCCTCACGCACTATTTCAAGCGATCGGAGTGCAGCGCCAGGTGGGAACCTATGTCCCGAGCAAGGATGGGAAACGTTTCCTGGTAAATAGCGGAAGTGCGAAACCGGGAACCGAACCCCTCACTCTGGTGACAAATTGGACGGCGGAACTGAAGAAGTAACCTCATGTAAACTTTTCTGCTATGAAAGCCGCAGTACTCTCCGCTCTCGACAAACCACCACGCTGTGAAGAATTCCCTGATCCTCGGTTGAAGGAAGGCGAGGCGCTCGTTCGCGTTCGTGCTGCGGCGCTCAAGCCCATTGATCGCCAGTTGGCGAGTGGTGCGCATTACGCTTCGCAAAGCAATCTGCCGGCGGTGTGCGGCACCGATGGCGTCGGTACACTCGATGACGGAAAGAGAGTCTTCTTCGCTGGCTCTCGACCGCCCTATGGCGCGATGGCGGAACGCACCGTCGTGGCGGCAGCGCGATGTTTTCCGCTTCCCGACAACGTAGACGACGTTACCGCCGCAGCCGTGTTTAATCCTGGTTCGTCGGCATACGGTGCGCTGAAGTGGCGCGCTCAGATCGCGGCCGGAGAGACCGTGCTGGTTCTCGGGGCGACCGGAGTCACCGGGAAACTCGCCATTCAAACTGCCAAGCTGCTCGGAGCAGGCCGGGTCATCGCTGCCGGACGGAATGAAGAAGTGCTGAAGACCTTGGCCGAACTGGGCGCCGACAGCATTATCCTTCTCGACGAGAGTGGAAGCGAACTCTCCCAGGCTTTTGCGCGTGAAGCAGGCACGAAGGGATTTGACGTCGTGATTGATTATCTTTGGGGCCGTCCAACTGAAGCTCTCCTGGATGCCATTGGGCGTAATGATTTCGGCGCGGCATCTTCCCGAGTTCGCCTTGTTCAGGTCGGAGAGAGCGCCGGAGCCACGATTTCTCTGCCCGCCGGAATACTGCGCAGTTCACGATTGGAAATTCTTGGCGCCGGAAGTGGGAGTGCGCCGGCTTCGCGCGAAGCGTGGGCCGAGGCAATTCACTGGTTGCTGGGGAATGTGGCTCGTGGAACGTTGAGAATTGACACCGAGCGGGTGCCGCTGGCCGACGTAGAGTCTGCCTGGGGACGCGAGTGGCACGGACGACGCGCAGTGATTATTCCCTGAGAGTGGCCGAGCACCCCAGAAAAAACCTCTGTGTTCTCCTGTATCCGCTGTCGTGATGATTTTTAGTTAGGCTTTCGTCGCCAGGTAGTCGCAGACGCGCTTGATGGTGTCGCGCTGATTATCGTTCAGCGTCAGAAACTCGAAGCCGTAGCGAAGTCCCTGCCGGTAGCGTACGATGGCGCGCACTTTGATTGGGTAGGGAGTCAGAGGCAGCGGAATTTCCAGGGTCACGATTTCCCCCGGCTCGAGGCTGCCGGTCAGAGTCGCGCCGATCCCGTCCTGCCCCATTTCCGTGGACCGTCCCCAGCAGTTGCGGAATTCTCCGGCCTGGAACATCTTTACCTGCAGCCGGACATCGATCACGAAACGCGGAAAGCGGCGGGTGAAAGTTGGCCGCGCCTGAGTCGGACCTGGGGCCGGTGACGAACTGCTTCCTCCCGCAGAGGCGGCCGCTGCTCGGGCTTTTTTATCCTTACTCATGCATTTTCAGCGGTTCAGCATGGCACCGCTACTCTACTAGTTACCGTGCAGCAAGTATCCTGGCTCCAGCGGCAGTTTGCCTGCCAGCTTTACAACAGAAACGCTGCTATTGATCGAGTAGACATCGACCACCCCGACCGCTCCTGGAATCGATGCGACTTTGTTCACCAGCTCTTCGTCGCTGTCCGCAATCATGATCGCTGGATGACCGACGCGTCCATGGTTCGCGGTCGCTATAAGCTCTTTCACCTGTGCTTCCGGAAGTTCGAACACTTTCTCCAGCACGATCTTCATTTCCGGCGATGACGGCGCGCGCATAATCAGCGTCACCGGTCTGCCGTCAGGCCAGCGGTTGGTCTGGGCCTTGCAAACCTTTACCAGGTCCGGCAGCGTGATCGTTGAGACACCGTTGGCCTTGTTCGAGACGACCGCAAGGTCGCGCGCAGAAGCCGACGCGACTCCAGCCACCAAAAATAAGGCAATGCTTACGATTCGACGATAGAACACACTCGCTCCCTAAGGCGGAAACGTTCTTAACTGATTGTCGTGGAAGACGGTACCCCGTCAAAGGTAACTAAGGTCACGGACCTGTGGAGAAAAGCCCGTCGTTTCTTCCAGAGTCAGGCTTCCACAGCCCGGCTTTCGACACCCGGTCCCGCATGGTCTTAGGCCCTCCCAAGCTACTCCAGAATATCGGTTTTTTCAGGGATTGCCAGACTCAAGGGGATGGTTTAGGCTATGCCTTCTCATAAACAGGGGTCTACTCCTCCATGACAAATCGCGTAACGTACGCACCCCAGGATTTCCAAAAAATGTGCAAGCAGGCAGAGCGTGATCATGAGACCAGGAAACTGGTGCTTCTCATGGAGCGCGTGAAGAAGCAGATCGCTAACCGCGACAGCGGAGTCCAAAATACCGAGGCAACGGCAAAGACAAATCTTACAGAGATTAGTCGCGAAGCGGGGTTGCGTTTGCCTAGCCGCTCCGTTCCTTTAGAGCGGTAGCGTCCTCCTCTGATTCCCGCATTGCGGCTTAGCCAACTACAGAAAATCTTTTATCCTCTTCCACTGGATTTTGAGTTAGAATTTGAGCACTTTTTGCCAGGTTCTTTTGGCTAGTGTGCGGTTTCTCGGTTGCCTTCCCCCAGGAGGTAGTAGATGTATCAGTCTTACTCGAACTTCCCAGCGGACACCCGTCCGTTGCGGGATGTAGATTCTTTGCTGCGTGAACTTACCCAGGATTTTGCAACTGCTTTCAATACAGGAAATTACGACCAAGCGGCCAACCTGTATTCCCTCGACGGAACTTTGATGGCACCTCACTATGAGGGAGCTTCCGGGAAAAAGCCGATTGAGCACCTGCTGCGACGGTTGGGCGAATCGGGCTACAGCGATTTGCGCCTGGAGACGATTCGCGTGGATCACTCCGGCGATATGGCCATGGAACTCGGACGCTTTTCCATGGTGCTGCGCAAGTCGGATGGAACAAAAATACCCGACCGCGGAAAGTATGTCAGAGTTTGGCGGCGGATCGGCGCCTGGCAGCTGATGGCCGATTGCTGGAGCCGTACCGCTCTTGCCGTCGGCGAGCGAGTCGCATAGAGAATCGGGACGAGGTCGGTCCGCGCGCATTAGCGCTGGTACTTGCACGCCGGGGCCCAAGGGCGTTAGCTTCGGGGATCTATGAATCAGCAGGCACCCGTTCCACCTCCGCGTGACAGTGCTCCTGCCGTCAAGGCTGACCCCGGCCAGTATTGTCCCAACTGCTCCGCCAAGTTGCGTGAGAGCCGCTGCAAGTTGAAGTGTCCGCAATGCGGGTTCTATCTGAGCTGCTCAGACTTCTACTAAAGAAAATTGTTGATTGATGATTGATTTGATTGTTGATTGCTGATTAAAACCCGTCTACGCTCACGCAAGCCTGCCGAAGAAAGCCACCGTCCGCGTTTCAATCAGCAATCAACAATCAGAAAATCAACAATTGCTCTCCCGTAGCCGTGACGCGTATAGCGAACTCCGTCTAAAATGGCATGTGCGACTTTATTTCTAAAATGGTGAGGAGAACGTCATGCAACGCAAGGCAAGTGCGGTTTGGAAGGGTGGTTTGAAGGATGGCAAGGGAAGCCTTTCGGCTCCCGGCGGAGTGCTGAACAATACGCAATATTCTTTTACGACGCGATTTGAAAATGCTCCCGGGACGAATCCAGAGGAACTGATCGCCGCAGCCCATGCCGGATGCTTCTCCATGGCCCTCTCGGCGCAACTGGGCTCAGGAAATCTGACGCCGGAAAGCATCTCGACCACCGTTACGCTCTCGCTCGACAAGCTCGATTCCGGCTGGACCATCACTGCAAGTCACATTGATGTTGTGGGCAAGGTCCCGGGCGCAGATGCTGCTACATTCCAAAAGTATGCCGAAGCCGCCGAGAAGGGATGTCCCGTCTCCAAGGTGCTCAACGCGAAGATCACGATGAACGCCAAGCTGGAGTAACGAGATCGTACAGAAGCTGAAGTAACAAGATGTCAAACTGAAGTAGCGATGTCATCCTGAACGGCGGCGACGCCGCCGTGAGGGACCGTAAGTCGACCGAAGGCTTTGATGCGGTAAGAGGGATCACCCGAGCTGCCGGAAGCGTATATGATCTCGACCACGGCGGATGCTCTTCAATCGTTTCGTACGGTCCCTCGGAGGGCTCTTCGCCCTCCTCAGGATGACATCATTATTCTCTTTATCTCCGCATCCACAAGTTGGATGATCGCAGATCGTTTGACACCACACCTCACCTCTGTAGAATAGATACGCAGTCTTCCTCATCCGGCAGCCTTCGGGCTGCCGCGACAGTTGAAGTCCACTTGCCATCGTGGCGGAATTGGCAGACGCGCATGGTTCAGGTCCATGTACCGGCAACGGTGTGGGGGTTCGAGTCCCTTCGATGGCACCAAGAAAAGCAGGGGTCAGGGATTAGGGGCCAGAGGTCAGGGTCCGTTTTGCCGCCAGCTTCCTTTCTCTCTCTATAGTCAATCCAATCGTCCGGGCCTTAAATCGCATCCCGCCCAAGGCAGCGACCGGTCGACGGACCACTGCCCACTAGCCCCTGACCCCTAATCCCTGACCCCTGACCGATCCGTACTAAGTCTATGCAGAAAGAAGAAAATGGGGCACAATCATGCGGGGCGGAGGACGGCTGATTTGAAGATTTCGCAAAAAGGACTCTATGCATTGCAGGCGATGATGACCTTGGCGCGCCGGCACCAGCAAGGAGCGATCAAGATCCGGGAGATTGCAGCCGAAAGCGACCTGCCAGAGAAATTTCTCGAACTCATTCTGCTGGAACTGAAAAATGCCCGCATCGTTGACAGCGTGCGCGGAGCCCGCGGCGGATACCAGTTGCGGCGCGATCCTTCCGAGATCCCTCTCAGCGACATCATTCGCCTGGTGGATGGGCCGCTAGCCCCCATGGGCGACGCTGAGCAGTTGCGCGGACTGATTGCCAAAGACGCCGATCACCGTGCCCTCTACGAAGTATTTCTGGCAGTGCGCGACGCCGCCGCCAAGATTCTCGAGCACACGACCGTCGCCGACCTGGTTGCCAACAGCAAAAACCGAAAAGCGCCGGGCGGCAAGCACTCCTCTGCCGGTATCAAGAAAAAAGCCACCGGAGCGTAGCTCGCTCCAGTGGCCAGAATTCCTTCGCTCAGTGAGATGTCTGCAACGTTTTCTCACTGTTGATGCGCTCGCCGATTATCCCTTCCAGCCGGACATAGCTCGCTTCCATGCCTTGCTCCATGCCCGTGGACAGCATCATCGACCGTGTCTTCGCATCGGGCAACGTCATGCGGATCGTCATCAGCGTGCCGCCGCCGTCCGCTTCGAATGTGGTTTCGGCGTGATTGTCCGGGGTCGGATCCGGCAGGAACATCCGCTCCACGTGCACGATTTTGCTGTAGGGCTTGAGCTCGACGTATTCGCCGGTCAAATGAAATGCACCTTGCTTCGGATGTTTCCATTCGTAGCGAATCTTTCCGCCGGGCCGTGCTTCGCTGATGCAAACCGGCATCGTCCAACCGTCAGGCCCCAACAGCCATTGCTGAATCAGTTTTGGATCCGTATGCGCGCGGTACACCGCCTCGGGCGGCGCCGCAAAATGCCGAGTCACCACCAAATGTGTATCGCCTTCCGTCTTCAAGGTTAATTTACTCATGGCTTTTTCCTCTTTTCGTTTCTCCGAATTTCTTTGGATTGCATTTCGGCCAGAACCCCATCCAGCCGGTCGTAATTTTTCTCCAGAGCCTTTCGCAGCATGCCCAGCCACTGGTCCATCGCCTCGATGCCCGCCTCGGCCAAGCGTCGCGGACGCTTGCTGCCCTCCACGCGCTGCACAATCAACCCCGCGTCTTCCAGCACCTTCAAATGCTGCGAGATCGCGGGCTGGCTCATCTCGAATGGCTTCGCCAACTCCATCACCGTTGCTTCCCCCAATGCTAAACGTGCCAGAATCGCCCGGCGCGTGGGATCGGCGAGTGCCGCGAACGAAGCATCAAGGTGGAGCGCTTCAGACCATAAGTTTATTATTATATAAGTTAATTCTTATGTAAAGCAGAAAAGATGTTTTTCCAGGGATTCCCATGAGCCAAACCTTTCTGATTGCGAGACGATCGACGCCCTTTATGAAACCTTTATGCCTTTATGGGGTAGCATCGGTATGAATGGGTTAGCTCTGGTTTGGGGAGGGTGGACCGGGAAAGCTTGCGAAACGGCGCTCTCAAGGAAGGCATGCCGGTACGAGAATTCGTGAGAAATGACATTCCGCAGGTCGTAGACCTGTTTTGGAATTTCATGGCCCCCCGTCAGGCTGCAGTTCCCGCAGACCTGCCGGATTCCTTTGCGGAACTTTACTTCTCCAATCCTTTGGTCGAAGAGGCGAGCCCTTCCTTTGTGTATGAGGATGGCAGCGGACAAATTTTAGGTTTTTTTGGAACCACTTGCCGAAAGATGTCGTTGTCTGGCCAGCCTATTCGCGTCGGCTTTGCCGCCAACTTCGTGGTTCATCCCAAGGCCCGCTCCGGTGTGGCCTCCCAGCCTTTGCTAAGCGCCTTCATGTCAGGGAATCACGACTTGCTGATGACTGATTCCGCCAATGATATTTCTCGGCGGGTCATGGAGCGACGGGGCTTCCAAGTGATCTATCCCCTGAGCCTGCATTGGTTGCGGCCGCTGCGCCCGAGTCACTACGCAGCCTACCTCGTCTCCCGCAAGCTGCGCCCCACGAGCTTCGCTACATTCAGGATGGCGACCAAGCCGTTCTGCATGGCCACAGACAGAGTCTTGAATTGGTTGACGCCGCCGAAGTCTCATCTGACCGGAACAGAGATGAGTTCCCAGATGCTTCTGCAGTGCTTCGTCGAATTTCGTAAGGGCTACTCTCTCTGGCCTGAATACGATCTCGAATCGCTGGAATGGCTGCTAAGTTTTATGCAGCGCAGGGGAAGACGCGGAAACTATCGCCGGGTAGCGGTGCGCGATAAGAACCATAAAATCGTTGGCTGGTATGTCTACTACGTCCGACCGCGCGCGGTCGCGGACGTGGTTCAAGTCGGTGGCCAGCCGAAGTTCTCCAAAGAGGTTATCGATCATCTACTACGTGATGCTTGGGAACAAGGGGCTATTGCGATCAATGGCTTGGCGGACTACGGAAGGATGGCGGACCTCTCGGACGCAGGCTGCTTGTTTACCTGTCGTGGCGGATGGACGCTGGCCTATTCGCGTCGGCCCGAGCTGATTGAGATTCTCCAGCGCGGCCAAGGCTTACTCTCGCGTCTGGATGGGGAGTGGTGCCTCGATCCTGGGTAGTCTCAAACCCTTGTCAGCCGCGGGAAGTGCTGGATTTTCACAGACTCGCAGTCATCCGCTGATTGACTCTCAATATTGATTTCGACCGATGTATCGTACTGAAACCCGCGTCGGACAAGGCTTCTGGGAGAAATGGATTCCGTGATTGCACAATTTCCGGTCATGGGGCTGTGCACGGCGTGCACTCGATTGAAAACACGTGTACTTACAAAGGCGTATTTTCCATTGACTGGAAATCTAGAAGGAGTACAACAAGATCGTTCTTTGACAGCTTCTTAAGTTTTTCCGGTTGGTGCGGCGTCCGGGGCTCAAGCGTAGTCACTGTTCCGATCGCAAGATTGGGATGGAGGGCGCGTAAGGGTCTATAGCAAAGCGCTGGTTGAGGAGAACGAAGAAGAAATGTTGAAGGCAGGATAGAGTTCCGAGGCGTAGGGTAGGTTTATCCGGTTGGCGGTGAGCCCGGAGCCCAAGCTGACGATCGCGCGCAGAAACCCCGCAAGGGAAGAAGCGCAAGCAGGTCGAGCGAGGGTCATTAAGCGAGCTACTGGCCGAGACGAATGGACCCTACACCACCTCGGAACTCTCTTACTTTTTAGCTACGAGCTGTGAGCCACGAGCCACGAGCCCAGAGCCCCGAGTTAAGAAGAGTCCCCTCCCGCAGGCCGCGATTCTGATTTCCCGCACTCCGTTGCCATCCTCCCGTTCCCATCATCTCCAAACAAAATGTCATGCTGAGCGAAATCGTGAGGAGAGCGAAGCGATCCTCGCGATGCAGTCGAAGCATCCCTACCCGCTCCTCGGACTCTGACAAGATTCGCAAAATCCGTGGCAGCAATCTATTCGTTCTGCGACTCCAGCCCCTCTTTTCAGGATCCCTTCAGCCTCACCTGCTACATTGAACATCGACTTTCACTCCAGTCGCCGAGGTGCACCTTATGAGGATCAACCGCTCGCTTCCCGCCCCCCTACGTTTGCTCGCCCTGATGATTGTCGCCGTCCTGACGATTTCTGCCTACGGCTGGGCGCAGAATTCAAGCGCTCCTCAATATCACCTGGTCAAAAAAATCGTTCTCGGTGGCGAGGGCGGATGGGACTACTTCACCGTCGATCCAGCGACGCACCACATCTTCATTGGACGCGGTGAATACGTGCAGGTGCTCGACTCCGATGGAAACGTGATCGGCAAGGTCGATGTCGGAAAGACCAATGAAGCCCACGCCGTCGCGCTCGCTCCCGATCTCCATCGTGCATTCACCAGCAATGGCGGAGGCAGCTCGGTAACGATCTTCGATCCAGAAACGCTGAAAGTCATAAAGGAAGTAAAGATCGCAGACCGCGATACCGACGACATCGAGTACGACCCGGCAACCAAGCGCGTCTTTACCTTTAACGGCGGGAAGGGAAGCGATGCCACCGCGATTGACGCCGTAAAAGGCGTAGTGGTCGGCAAGATTCCGCTCGGCGGCAAGCCCGAAACTGCGCAAGCCGATGGCCAGGGCCACATCTATGTCAACATCGAAGACAAAAGCGAGCTCACGGAATTCAATGCCAACACGTTGCAGGTGATGCACACGTGGCCCTTGGCGCCTTGCAAGAATCCTTCCGGACAGGCGATCGACGTCGAGCATTCGCTTCTCGTCATCGGCTGCCACAATGGCCTGATGGAGTTCTGGGATTACGCGAACAGCAAAGTCGCCGGAACCGTGCCCATCGGCAAAGGAGTTGACTCCAACCGCTTTGATCCAGGAACCGGTCTCGCTTTCGCTTCTTTAGGCGAAGGAACCATTACCGTCGCGCACGAAGATGCGCCAAACAAGTTCACGGTCGTACAGACCATTCCGACGATGAAAGGGGCGCGCACGATGGCACTCGATACTGCGAATCACAATATCTATACCGTAAGCAGCGAGTTCCTGCCGCCGCCCGCGCCCACTCCCAAGGATCCCCATCCCTGGCCGGAGATGAAGCCCGGCACTTTCACGCTGCTGATCTATGCTCTGCAGTGATCTATGCTCTGCAGTGATCAAGCCTGCAGTAAATAGGCTCAAGCGCTTCCGCTCTTCGGGGATCGGCCATGATCGCATTCATCGTCCGTGTGTCCAGTTTTCTGTCGTTTTCGCTGCTTCAAAGTGCCTTTTTTGCGCTTGCCCGCCGTACTCTCCGCCTGTATACTCCCTCTCCAACTGGGGCTTCTAGCAGCGCTGATCGTCGCTGATCTCAGAAAAACAGAATGTAGAAAGGCTTCGCCGTGAAGAAGATCTCATGTGCCGTGCTCCTTCCTGTGGTCGTCCTCGCAATCCTTCAAACAGTCTCCGCCCAGATCCAGGGTCAATGGGCCAGTACTGGATCGATGCAGTCCGCGCGTGAGTTGAATGCGCAAGTGCGGATGTCCAGCGGCAGGGTCCTCAGCGTCGGAGGAGTTGACAACAGCGGAAATGTGAGCAGGACGGCAGGGAACGACCTCATGCCCAGGGCAACCATCCTCATGGGATTTAATATCGGGTTCTTGTTTCAGAATGACACCGCCTTCGAAAAGGGTGTGGTCGAATTCAACAAGCAGCACCCATCACTAATCATGGACCTCGGCGACCATCTCCGGCTGCAACGATCCAATTGGCAGAACGGCCTCTCGAAGTTCCGCAATCATTTTTTGGAACATCGGAAAGAGGAGCAAACAAAATTTGCCAAGTATTATCAGCCGGGGCAGGCCGAAGTGTTGTTTGATTCTGTGTGGAGGACGATGGCGGACATTTTCCCTGTCTTTATCGAGTCGCACTTTCCCTCTTCATTTTCAATCGAGGAGATACCGGTGAACGACCGTGTTCCAATAATGCGCCGTCGGTTTCGATTTGTTCGGCTCGGAGCGCCGCCGGCACCGTCACCATCGTAGACCTGGTGGCCGTTTTGGTGGCCGGGTGCCCCATCCTTTCGCGGGCCCTTTGCGAAAGGGTGGGAGCCACGAACCTCGACATCTCACGCGCGCCGCAAGAAATCAGGTAGCCGCGTAACGATTCCGATCCTCGCCTCAGTTTTCCACTGCCAGAATCGCATTTTCTGCGACATCTGACCTTGACCCTCGAATCCAAAACCTCACAATGGAAACGTGCGCATTTGCACCGCAGAATTCTCCGGTGATAAGAGCCGGGCTTGGAGTCCGGGACCAGCCGGCTTTGCCTAAGAGCTCCGATCCTAGCGTGATTTTTTGGGCAGCGAACGGGCTTTTTTGGGCAAGACGACTAGACGCGCGAGGCAGCGATGTTGCTGGTTTGTATAACAAAAGACGCGCCACAAGAAGCACAGAAGGCGGAACTGCACGGTGAATACTTACCACAAGTCCTGCACAGAATAGGCGGTGCTAATTGTTGGCTTGCAACCACAACTGCAGGGGCTTGCTCTTTCGTGAGTGCCCAGACCAAGGCCGCGACCCAGCCAACGACAGTCCATCCGAGTAACAGATTTAGGGCAAAGATAGCGACGTTGTTTTTTTTCTTCTGGCCGAGTATGGCGGGTACGAAGTATATGGCCAAGCCTACAGCAAGAAAAATCAGGCCTAAAAGGATGCTAGGAGTGTCGTCCATTTTGGGAACTCCTTTTGCGAACAGGAACTATGTGCTTGGACTTTGCGGTTTGTCAGTGATTAAACGCACAAGGAAGGCGGTATGAGTTGCGGTCGTACTGGAACACGCCGCCGGGTGCCCCATCTCCTCGCGACGCTCTTTGCGAAAGGGTGGGAACCACGAACCTCGACACCTCACCGCGCCGCAAGAAGTCAGGTAGCCACCGTAACGAATCCGATCTTCGCCTTAGAGTTTTTTCCACAGCGAAATCGCATTCCTTGTGACATCCAACCTTGACCCTCGAAATCAAACACGGACAATGGAAGCGTGCGCATTGCACTGCAGAGTCGTCGGGAGATTCGGCCGGGGCTGTAGGAGCCGAACCCGAGTTCAGAACTCGGATCAGCTAAGTGCTTATTCCGGAATATTTTGCGAGTAAGTCCTTCTTTGACAATATTTTGCGAGGCATGCGGCGGTTCCCGATCTCGTAAGTATCTTGAAATCAGTATTTTGCGTGGTGCGACAGAAAATAGATTCTTCGCAGGATCCGAGTTAAGTCCTTCAAATGCAAGATTTTACCTCTAAAATATTTAGAATCAATATTTTGCGGCGTGAAGAAGAGTCTCCGCAAAGCTAACGTTAACAAAATCAATAATTTGCGAACAACGCTAGAAAAACACACTTGATGACGGCGCTAACTGATCGCCTTCTTCTCAAACTGCCGCAGGCCAACCACCAGCAGCAGGACGTCGAAGAAGCACAGCACCACCAAGATCGCAATCGTCGACAGATGCGGGAACTGCGGCACTAGGGCGGCGCGCAGTCCTTCGCTGGCGTAGACCAGGGGGTTTACCAGCACGACTTTTTGCAGGATCGGAAATGTCTTCAGCGCGCTCCACGGATAGTACGTGCAGCCGAAGAAAATCATCGGCGTGATGACCATGCTGAACATCAGGCCAATGTGCTGCTGGTTCATGGTGCAGCCGAGCGCGAGCCCTCCGGCGGCAGAGAACAGGGCGACCAGCAAGAGCATCACGACAAATCTCAGAGGTTGATGAATGAGGTTGCTGAGATCGACGCCCGGCCGCAGCACGAGCCAAGCCATCGGAAGGACTACAAGTCCGGCCAGAATCGCTTGCAGCATTCCCGCGACGACTTTCTCAATCGCGATCCACGAAATGTCGATGGGTGCGAGCAGGCGGTCTTCGATTTCGCGCGTCCACTGGAACTCGGCGATCAACGGCATGGCCACTGCCCAGATTCCGGTGAACACCATGCTGATCGCGATGATGCCCGGCAGCAGCAGGCTCTTGTAGGAGACCGGCATGTATCCGCTGCCCACCATGACTTTCCCAAAGATGAAGACGAACAGCAACGGCTGCAGGAATGTCTGAAAAATAATTTGAACAATGTTGCGCCGCGCTACGTGGGCATCGCGAGCCAGCATCGCGCCGAAAGCTTTCCAGTTCAATCGCGCAAACTCCTTCCGGTGTGGTGCAGGAACAGGTTTTCGAGACTGGGCTCGGAGATGTGGACGTCCGACAATTCTGCGCCCGCCGCTGCCGCGATCGTGGCAACTTCGGGGATGAGAGATCCTCCGCGGTCGGCATATATATCAGCGCCTGTGGAATCCAGCGGACGCACCTCGCGCACTCCAGCCAGCGCTTGCAACCGTTGCAGCAACTCGGGCGTCGGCTTGCCGAAGTGCAGGCGCAGCAGGAATCCTCCGGGGATCGATCGCTTCAATTCCGTCGGAGTTCCTTGCGCGATTACGCGACCATGGTCGACGATGACCAGCCGCTGGCAGAGCGCGTCGGCCTCTTCCATGTTGTGCGTGGTCAGCACGACGGTTTTGCCCATCTGGTTGTATTCGCGAATGATCTCCCAGAGCAGAATCCGCGTCTGGGGATCGAGCCCGGCGCTCGGCTCGTCGAGAAAAAGGACTTGCGGATCATGCATCATGGCGCGCGCGATCGACAGGCGCTGCGCCATCCCGCCGGAAAATCCGCGCACCATCTGTGCCGCGCGGTCGGTGAGCTTGAATTTCTCGAGCAGTTCGTCGGCGCGCTTGGCGCGTTCTTTCGGCGGAATACCGAAGTAAGCCGCATGAAAAATCAGAATCTCGCGCGCCGTCAAAGAGAAATCGAGATTCGGACGCTGCGGCACCACCCCGATGAGCCGCTTCACCTTGGCCTGCTCCTGCCAGACTTCGTGTTCTCCGACCCAGGCATGGCCGCTGGTGGCACGCACGCGCGTCGTCACGATGCCGATCGTCGTAGACTTCCCAGCGCCATTCGGACCGAGCAGTCCGAAGATCTCTCCGGGCTTGACTTCCAGCGACAGGCCGTCGAGAGCTTTGATCTGCGGCTTCGGCTGCTTCGAACCCTTCGCATCCCCGCGAGCGATGAAACCCCCGGTCGCTCCCAGCGGAGGCGCGGAGTTGTACACCTTGCGCAGATCTTCCGTGCGAACACCGACCGCCATGTGTGAGATCCCCGGAGAAGTTACGTGCAGGTTCTGGAAGTATAACGCAGAGGTGCGCGCGGAAGTTACGGAATGGCGATGGTGAACGGATGGTCACTCGTCGCTTCGCGACTCGCCCCGGACCCTTCGACTCCGCTCAGGGCAGGCTGCGTCCGGGGCTACATGGTCGACCGGCAGCGTCTCAGTCCTCGTGCTCACCTTCGGAGAAGCCCGGTTCTGAGGGAGGCAGCACGTCGCGCTCGCCTGCGATCCAGACGTAGAGAGTCGGCAACAGGAAGATGCTCATGATCAGCGCCGCCATCAGTCCTCCGACGATGACAATCGCGAAGGGCCGCTGCGAGTCGGAACCGATGGCATGCGAAGTCGCGGCAGGCAGAAGTCCAAGCGTGGCGACCAGCATCGTCATCATGATAGGCCGCAGGCGCAGGACGGCTCCTTCAACCGCGGCATCTTCCACGGAGAAGCGGCGCGCCCGAAGTTGGTTGATGTACTCGAGCATGATTACGCCCGTCTGCACCGACACGCCGAACAGCGCCAGAAAACCGACTCCCGACGAGACGCTGAAGTTTGTGCCGGTCAGCAGAAGAGCGAGCACTCCTCCAATGGGCGCAATGGCGACGTTGGCCATGATGAGCGTTGCCCACTTGAAAGACTTGAACATGGTGTAGAGGATCACGAAGATGATGAAAATCGTAATGGGCAGCACGATGAGCAGCCGGGCATTGGCTCGCTTCTGGCTGGCGTATTCACCTTCCCACTTCAGGTGGTAGCCCGTCGGCAACTGTACCTGGTGGGTGACTTTGTCGATGGCCTCTTCGACGGCGCTGCCCAGGTCGCGGCCGCGGACACTGTATTTGATCGCGATGTAGCGCTGGTTGCCTTCACGATAGATCTCCGATCCACCGTCAGCGACCGCAATGTTGCAAAGCTGAGCGAGAGAGACGCGCTCCCCGGTAGGCGAGAGCAGGCGAATCTTTGCAATTTTTTCCGGAGTGTCGCGAAACTGCGGCAGATACCGGAGCACAAGGTCGTATCGTGCTTCGCCCTGCAGGACCTGCGTGAGCGCGTTGCCGCCGACGGCGGTCTGAATCGCGTCCTGCACGTCAGCTACGTTGATCTGGTAACGCGCGGCAGCCTCGCGGTCTACGGTTACGTTGAGATTGGGCTGGCCGAGGACGCGAAGAACCCCGAGATCTTCAATGCCCTTGATTTTGCGCATCACACCGATGATCTCGTCGGCTTTGTCTTCAAGTGTGTGCAGGTCATCCCCGAAAACTTTGGTGGCGAGTTCGCCCTTCACGCCGCTGACCGCTTCTTCCATGTTGTCCTCGATGGGCTGGGAGAATCCCCAGACGACGCCCGGGATCTTGTCGAGTTCGCGCTGCATGGCGGCAATGAGTTCGTCTTTGTCTTCATGGAAAACAGGCCGCCAATCCTCTTTCGGTTTGAGGTCGACGAAATATTCGGTATTGAAGAAACCGGTGGTATCAGTGCCGTCATCGGGGCGTCCCACCTGACTGGTGCATTGCGGAACTTCGGGAAACGAGCACAAGACGATACGCGCCTGGTTCATGACACGAATGCCTTCGTCGGGGCCAGTACTCGGAGCAAGCGTGCCGCGAACCCAGAGCGCGCCTTCATCGAGGTGAGGCAGGAACTCGGATCCGATTGCACCGCTGAACGCCAGGAAATTTCCAAGCAGGATTGCTCCCGCTGCGATCCCGACGGTGATATAGCGGTGACGAATGGCGGAGCGCACAGCGACTCGGTAGCGTTCGGTGAGGAACGACATTACCGGGTTGTGCCATTCCTTCGCGCCCTTGGCGAAAGCGAAGCTGGCCATCACGGGAGCGATGAGCATGGAGAACAGCAGTGCGCCGAGCAGAGCGAACGCGACGGTCCAAGCCATCGGCTGAAAGAGTCGGCCTTCGACGCGTTGCAAAGTGAAGATGGGCAAATAAGCGGTAATGATGATGCCGATGGCGTAGAAAACGGGGCGCTGGACTTCGTGGGCGGCATCGCCGATGCGCTCGATGGGCGTCTTGGTGGCGTGGGAGAAGCTCATGTGGCGCACGATATTTTCGATCATGACCACGGCACCGTCGACAACCATGCCAAAGTCGAGCGCTCCCAGGGAAAGCAGGTTGGCAGGGACGCGTTTCAGGTCCAGACAAATGGAAGCGAATAACAAGGAAAACGGAATCGTAGCCGCTACGATGATTGCGCCGCGAATGTTGCCCAGGAACAAGAACAGAATGATCGAGACCAGGATCATTCCCTCGGACAGGTTATGCAGAACGGTGTGGCTGGTGAAATGAACCAGATCACTACGGTCGATGAAGGGAACGATCTTCACTCCCTTGGGAAGGATGTGATCGTTCATCTCCTGGATTTTGTCGTGTAGTGCTTTGAGTGCGGGATCGGCGGCGGCGCCTTTGCGGAGAAGGACGATGCCGGAAACGACGTCGTCATTATCGATGATCTTGCCATCTTCATGCTGGATGGCCCCATTGGGGCCGTATGGACAAAAGCTGCACCCGCGGGCGAACTGGCCGAGGCGGATCTTTGGCCCCTGCTCCACGACTGCAATGTCTTTTACGTGGAGGGGCGTGCCGTTCTTGGTGAGAATGACGGTTTGTTCGATGTCGTGAACATGGTCGACCAGGCCGACCTCGCGAACATTGATCTGTTGCAGACCTTCCTGAATGAAACTTCCGCCCGCGTTAGAGTTGTTGTTGGCGAGTTGCTGTTCGATTTGTGAAAGGCTCAGGCCATAGGCGATGAGCTTGTTGGGATCGAGACGAACCTGGTATTCGCGAGTGGGGCCACCGAAGCTGGCAACGTCCACGATATCGGGGACAGACTTGAGGTTTTTCTCGACGACCCAGTCTTCGAGAGATTTCAATTCCATCGCATCGTACTGCGGATTGGAACTGTGCAGGGTGAAGAAATAGATCTGGCCGACGGGACTCCAGTCGGTGCCCATCTGCGGGACGACATTATTCGGAAGAGTTACCTGGCTGAGGCGTTCGAGAACGCGTTCGCGATTCCAGGCATTGTCGGTGCCGTCTTCGAAGATCAGCTTGAGATCGGAAAGGCCGAAAAGCGAGAACGAGCGCAGGTGGACGACCCCGGGGATGCCATTCATGACAGTCTCGAGCGGGATCGTGACTTGCTGCTCGATCTGCTCGGCCGAGATACCAGGCCATTGCGTAATGACTTCGACGTAATTGTCGGCGACGTCGGGGTAGGCCTCGATCGGCAGGTTATGGAACGAGATAATGCCCCAGACAAAGAGCACGAATGCCAGCCCGAGAATCAGGAGGCGATTGCCAAGAGCGAAATCGACGACGCGTTTGATCATCGAGCGCTCCGGTCCTTTCTTGCAGGGCGAATGGAAGGTTCAAAGCCGATGCACGCGAGATCCCTCGCTCCGCCTGTAAAGCGGCTCCGGTCCGGATGACGCCCTCTTAGAATTGTGTTTCTTGTCCGCACCTATTGCTCCACCGTGTTCTGCAGGTCGAGGGCGTTGGTCACCACCTGATCCCCGGGCTTGATGCCGGAGATCACTTCCTGTTGTTTGTTCGGCAGCATGTTGCCGGTTCTGACTTCCGCACGCTTGAAGTGTCCGTTTCCCAGCGGCATATAGACCCATTCGCGATCGTGCAGATGCAGGATGGCGGTCGCCGGTACCGAGGCGTACGTCTGAGGATGTCTGCCGAAGAATGTCGCGGTCGCGAACATTCCAATGCGGATCATGCCCGGATTCTTCACTTCCAGGCGCACTTTCGCGGTGCGAATGCTGGGATCGAGAATGGGCAGGATATTGTTGATGCGTCCCTTCAACGTCTGATTCGGATAGGCGCTCAGGTGGATGTCGGCGAATTCACCGACGCGCACTGCGTCGAGATCATTTTCGTAGACATCACAGATGATCCAAACTTCGGAAAGATTGGAGATCGTGAACGGATTCGGACCGGAAAGTCCCTGCACGCCGGATGCGTCCGTGACTTGCTGATCGGTGATAACGCCGGAGATAGGAGCGACGATATCGACGGTGCCCGACGGATGGTCTTTATCGATGCCAAGAAGCCGCAATTGTTCGGTGGCGGCGAGCAGGTCGGCTTTCGATCCATCTTCGGCGTTTTGCGCCTGTTCGAGAGCGCTCTTGGCCACGGCACCTTTATCGAACAGGATTTGCTGACGATCCAGTTGCACACGGGTGAGCCGCTCGTTGGATTCGGCTTTGAGATAGTTCTGATAAGCGCCCGCGACATCGTTGCTTTGAACGCGCATCAGAATCTGGCCTTTTTTCACTTCATCACCGAGGCGGGCTTTCAGTTCAACCACGCGGCCCGATGCCAGCGAGACGACGGGAACGGCGCGGGTAATATCGGGCTGTACGACTCCGGTGACGTTCAAAGCTGGCGCCGTAAGATAAGGCACTGCTGTTGCGAGCGGAAACTGGTCGGGGTGAGCGACAGTGAAATTGTTGGAGTCGAGATCTGCCTGGACCGTGGCCTGGGGTGGAGTTTCTGCTTGAGGATTGGCTTTGCCGCTGCTGCAGGCTGTGGCCAACAGCGTCAAAGAAAGACAGAGTGCGACAAGAATTCTGCGGTTTCGCGAATGCGTTGTCATGGGATGACCTCACGTCCTACGGCCTGATTCATTTGAGCGGCCGCGGTGAGATAGGCGCCGATCAGATTGACGTAGCTCAATTGCACGGCGCGGTAATCGTTTTCAGCGTTTAAGAAGTCGATGAGAGCGGCACCGCCGTGCTGATAGGAAAACTGAACCGTGTCGCGCACGCGCACGGCTTGTGCCAAATACTTTTCTTTGTACGGCTTGAGCAGCGCGATATTGGTGGAGATGGTTGCGTAGGCGGAATCAACATCGCTGTACACCTGTGTCTCGGCGCCGTCGCGCAGCTTCTCGCTGCGGTTGATGTCGATCTTGGTATGAAGTTTTTCGCCCTGATTGCGGTCGAAGATGCGCAGCGGAATACTGACACTGGCGCCTAGAGTGTTCAACGCGTCCGGATTGTTGAACGATCCGTTATGGGTGAACCATACACCGATAGTTGGATCGGTGGACCCGTTCGCCTCTGCAAGCTTGTAATTGGTTTCTGCCTGCTGGACCGTCAATACGGCAGCCTTCAGATCGGGACGGCTGTCGAGCGCGTCTTTGCGGTAATCGTCGACCGAGAGCAGGTCGTCTTTGAAGTCGAAGGGACCGTCGACGTCGAAGCTATCGATCGGACGGCGGTCATCGAGTAGCGCCAGTAGATTGATTTTGGTAGTGCGCAGAGTTGACCAGAGCGTTCTGCAAGTCGGATTCATATTGCAGGCGCTGCAGTTCGAGACGATCAAGGTCGATCTGAGCGATGTCTCCAGCCTCGTAGCGGTCGCGGCTGATCTTGAGGATGCGATCGTAGTACTCGAGATTATCCTGTGAAACTTTGACCACAGCTTTGGCTTGCAGGACACCGACAAAGGCACTGCGCACATTGAACAGCAGGGTGCGCTCGGTATCGGAAGCCTGCGCGGCTCCGATGGACGTGCCTTGCTTGGCGGCCTCGAATCGCAGATTGCGCTTGTTGCGCCGCTCGAAAAGATAGCTAATCCCCGGGGAAACGAAAGTGCCGGCGAAGGGCTGCCAAACGCCATGGCTGGGAGAGATCTGAGTGCCGTCGGCGGTGAAGGTGAAATCCGGGTTGGGGCGAAGATGAGCTGTGATTTCCTCAGCCTTAAGTTCGTCGATGTTCAGCTTAGCGGCCATCAACGTCGTATTGTTCAGTTCGAAGCGGTCCTTGACTTGATCCCAGGTCCATACTTCCGCGGGCGGCGCAGGCGGCAGCTTCGGCGGATTCTGGGCGAAGAGACTCAGGGCGCTGAGCGCAACCACGGTTCCTGCGATGAATGATCGCAATCGCATCCAACAACTCCATTCCCGCAAGCGAAGTTCGCGGGGGTTCTGTTGCAGCGGGACGAATATCGCCACAAACGCCGTGGCAACGCTACTGTCTCGTTTCCCGCGTAAGTAATGCGTAAAGAGGATCCGGCATCGCTGCTGATTTTCTTCTGAGACGGATAAGCGATCCGGAAGAAGCTGCCTACCCAAGGAAGAAGTGAGGCGGACCGCGGACGGCGCGAAATAATGCGGGGGATGCCGGGGCGGACAGCAGAGTCGCTACAACGAAGTGCCAGCCTTGCTCGCGTAAAGCCGTGGTATGTGAGTGTACGGCCAGGGCAGGCTGAACTTGCGATGGCGAAGCGGAAGAATTCTCGCTGCTCGACTGTCCAATGCTGCGCTTGCTGGTGGGTGACTCTTCCATCTCAGCGCGCATGGCGCGAAGATCGTCGGTGGCCGAGATTACCGGGAAGAGCAGGACCAACAGGCATCCCAGCGCCAGCAGGCACTGGAACGCGGTGAACTTGCGAGCCGCAGGCGTAGTTCCGGCAGCACGCCACAGCCAGAAGGCGGGCAGCGCCAGAAGTAGCCATGCGAGATTGAGTAGTAGTTCCATCTACGACAAATGGTTGGATGCCGGGCAGGCCAGCATCGCTCATAACGTATAGACGTTAGTTTTTCAGAAGTTCCGAATTTTAGTCAATGTGACCTCAGTTTTCCGGGGCGCCACTCCGCAAGATGAGGCTCATGGATCATTCCTATATGGTCCGGCGGCGAATCATGGGATAGTAAGCGAGGTGCGAGCAAAATAAGGCATTGGTGCCACGGAGTTCTCGAAGATGCGGCGAATGGTTGGTGTTGTTGTCCTTATGTGTGTGTGCAGTTGGGCGGGAAGCAGGCCCGCGCGCGCTCAAGCGGCGGGTCAGGCCGCGCAGCCGAGTCCGGATCAGAGCGCTTCGGATTTGGCCATTCTTAATGATTCGCCACTGCCCGATACGTATCCGCATGCCGATTACGAGTATCGATTCCACGCACACGGCGGCGTTCCCGTTCTGCACTGGCGGTTGGAGAAAGGTACGCTGCCGCCGGGTTTGAAGCTTGAAGAAGACGGCTTGTTGCATGGCCAGCCGGTGCGCGCGGGAGAGTTTGAGTTCACGATATCGGTGAGAGATGGTGGCCAGCCGCAACAGGCGGTTCAGAAGGGATTCGTGCTGCGGGTGCTGTCGGCAATGAGCCTGCGGTGGAAAGAGGAGCCGCGTGTCACTGGCAACCGGATCGAGGGAAGTGCGGAGATCTCGAATACGACACCGGATGATATCGATTTGACCTTCATTGTGCTGGCCGTTCCCGAGAACGGGCGGGCGGTCGCGATCGGATATCAGCACTTCTTGTTACGGCGGGGGACGATAAATATGGAACTGCCCTTCGGGGAAACGCTGCCGCGAGGGGGCTATGTCGTGCATGTGGACGCGGTTGGAGAGGTACCGTCCCGGAATGTGATCTATCGGGAGCGGCTGCAGAGCGCAAAAGCCCTGCAGGTGTCGGTCGGTCCCTAAGCCTATTTCAGCGAGAAATGCTTACTTGAGTCACCCGGGAGAGGTTCCGTCTGTTTGTCGATCACATAAACCAGTGATGCGGATCACACACTGGTGTGAGGAAAATAACCCTTTTGGGCCTCCTGCGGGGGAAACTGCGTGGAATTCCACTCCCCACCTCGAGCTAGCTAACCCATGTATTGTCAGCAATATGCCGATTCGGCAACGAGGGTTTGATCGCTCGTGGGGGATTGGTCTTCGGCTTGCCATTTCTCATACGGGTACAGGGCAAGAAGCGCTGCCGATACCCGAGGAGGTTTCCAAATGCGAGCTCCTTATGGTTTGAATATTCTGGACAACTGCACGTCGTGCCCGTCGAGGGGCGAACATCTTTTCTGCAATCTTTCTGCCCAAGGTTCACAGCGACTGAACGAGATCAAGTCGACCGCCGTGTATCCCAAGGGGGCGATGCTCTTCATCGAAGGGCAAATGGCGCGTGGCGTCTTTGTGCTGTGCAGCGGGAAGGTAAAGCTGTCGACGACCTCGCGGGATGGCAAAACGATCATCACCAAGATTTCGGATTCCGGCGACATTCTTGGGCTGAACGCTGTGGTGTCGAACCGACCGTATGAAGTGACGGCGGAGATGATGGAGCCGGGACAGGCGAATTTCATTCCGAAGGATTCGCTGACGCAGATGCTGAGGGATTTTCCGGATGCGGCGATGCGGGTATCGCAACAGTTGAGCCGGAATTATTACACGGCGTACGAGGAGATCCGCACGCTGGGGCTGGCGGCTTCGCCGTCTGAGAAGTTCGCAAAGCTGTTGCTCTCATGGTCGACGAAGACGACGCAGGCCGATGGGTCGTCGCAGGTGCGATTGACGCTCACGCACGAAGAGATTGCCGAGATTATCGGCACGACACGCGAAACGGTGAGCCGGCTATTCTCCGAGTTCAAGAAGAAACAACTGATGCAGTCGAAGGGCGCGATGCTGATGATTCGCAGCCGCATCGCTCTGGAGAAGATCGTACAGTCGTAGCATCTAGCATCTCTGTGCTACAACCTCTCAGCAATTGTCAGTTCTTGTCGAGTTCGAGCACAATGACCCGGTCGGTTTCGTTCTGGGTGGGCGAAGGAAGTTTCAGAACTACACCGTCTACGTTTTGAGTGAAGGTAATTGGTTGGTTGTCGAGTAGAACATGGGCCGCAGCGATCTTGTCCTGGATCGGGGGTAGAGCCAGCAGGGGAGCGGCCCAATTCAGGACGTGAACGTAAACGTTGTTTCCCTTCTGGGTGGTGACTCCCCAATCTGCGGGAGCGAGCGGGCCGCCGCGGGTTCCATAAATCGAATCTCCATATTTTGAGAGCCACTCGCCGACGGCATGAAGCCGGGTGACGAACTGCGGATCAATCTCTCCATTCGGATACGGGCCGATATTCATCAGCAGATTTGAATTGTTCCCGGCAGCGCGGACCAGGCGGCGTTCCAGTTCTTCGGCGCTCTTGTAGTTGCTGTCGCCGATATTGAATCCCCAGTTGTCATTGAGCGTGTCGGAGCTTTCGAGCGGAAGTTGGGTGCTGATGTACGTTGTGTTGAATCCGGCCGAATTCTGGCCGGGCAGATCGCGCTCGAATGTCTGGACGTCTTCGCCCGGACGCGGAGTTTGATGGTGATTCGGAATGATCAGCGCGGCTGGTTGCAGGCGATGAATGAGGGCATAGGTCTTGTCGAGATGCCAGTCGGCGTTTGGCTTATCCCACATGCCATCAAACCAGATTCCGCCGATTGGGCCGTAATTGGTGAGGAGTTCGGTGAGTTGGCCGTCCATGTAGTTGTCGAGATAAGAGTTGAAGTCGCCGTGGTCGGGGCGGCCGTTTTTCCAGTCGGTGGCGCCGCGCGGATAGTAGTCGGGATTGTGCCAGTCGAGCTGTGAATAATAGAAGAAGAGCTTAATGCCCTGGCGGTGACACTCGTCGGCGAGCATCTTGAGCGGGTCTTTCTTAAAAGGAGTGCGCTGAACGATGTTCCAGTCGGAGATTTTGGAATCGAACATGGCAAAGCCATCGTGATGGCGGGAAGTAATAGTGATGTACTTCATGCCGGCGGCTTTGGCGAGTGAGACCCAGGTGTGAGCGTCGAACTTCTCGGGATCGAAGAACATCGGCAGACGGTTGTATTCGTCGACGGTCAGCTTGCGATTGTGGAAGACCCACTCGCCGTCGCCGAGGACGCTGTAGACTCCCCAGTGAATGAACATGCCGAATTTCATGTCCTGAAATTCGCGGCGAGCCTGGAGGTTCTCGGGAGTGGGTTGGTAACCGTTCTGGGCAAAGGTTCTGACAGCGCCGAGAACGCCCAGCGTGAGAATTGCGATCTGAAAGTATCGAGCCAAACGAGACGGCAAAGAGTCGATCATGATTTTGTGTGCTGCAATAATTTGTGTGCCGCAATAGTAAATAAATCGGCAATTACTTCGCCGCCGTGATCGTAGTGTCGGTCAAAGGAAGTCCGAGAGTGCCTGCATTGCCCGATTTGAAATCATAAACGCCGGTCCGCAAGTAAGCATAACCTTTCGGCACGTCGACTTCCTTGTGAATCTGCAAGCCGCCCTTCCGCACGCTTTCATATTCTTTGGTTTGCAGCACGACATTACCCTGCGTAACCACGAAGTTCAACGGTTTACCCTCGCGACTGTAGGCAAGGAGTACGACTTCGATGCTGCCGTGACGAACGCCATCGGGAGCGGGATCAAGCTTCAAGTCGCCGACCGAGATGGCAAAGTCAACGCTGTAGCGCGTGAACGGCCCCTTCAACTCCGTATTGCTACCGATGTGAGGTGCGTCCGCCGCCGGTTGCGGGTTGGAGGGTTGCACTAGGACCTTGTACAGAATCTGAGTGTAATCGGGCAGGTTGCGCCCCATAAGGGATAGCAGGGGATCGGAGGCCGGCTTCTGTCCTGCAGAGAGGGCGGTAGCAAGGTCGTCGGCATAATATCCGCGACGATATGCAAGGGCGCCCTTGCCATTGACCAGCTTGACTTGAATACGACGGAACTTGCCATCCATCGCGGCATTGGTAGGTGAGTACGCGAGCGAGTAATAGCGTGTGCCGTTGTTGATCACGCGAGCCAGAGCGCCGCTCAGTCCGTTCGTGTTGTAGTACGCTTCGCCACCGGTGTCCTTGGCCAAGTCTTCCATGGCGGAGTGATTCAGATCGCGACTCGCCTGTCCCGCATTCATTTGCTTGACCTGATCGCGCATGGCCAGGGACGGCCGTTTCTGTGAGATCTCGGTGTTGTTAGCTTGAAAGATGGCATCCGAGGCCAGGCCTTCGGCGGCGATGGGATACAGAGCGAGTTGAGCGGAAGAAAGCAAATCGGTGGTCTTGCGGATTTCGTTCTGAAAGCTAGCCGCGATGTTAAATGGATCGGGCAGATCGGGATCAGAAAAAATCGCCGTAGGGAATGATCCCGAGAACCAGATGACGTTCTTGCGGCCAGGCACGCCTGTTAGATAACGGGCCAATTGCTGCATGGCTTGGAGGGTGATGTCGATTCGCTGCCTGGTCTCAAAGGCAGCTGTGTCGGCTATAAACTGCTTGGCGGCCTGGACGGGATCAACCGCGGAGGCGGCGAGAGTCTTGGGCGGAGGTCCCTGTTCCTCTTGGGTCAGGAAGTCGATCCGGCGCTGGTTGGCATCGTTTTCGGCATCGGAGGGAAGTAGCGCAGACTGTTGAGCTGCTTTGGTGCTGTCGAGCGCCGCCAGCAATTCTGTCGAATCCGTGGTCAGTCCCTGCAACATACGCAATTGTGATGCGAGGGTGAAAATGGCCACCCGTGTGCCAGGAGGAATCGTCTTCAGATACTGGAGCATCTGCGATCGGACGTAGACCTGATCGCGCGATGGAGTATTCAAAGCATCGAGCAGAATAATGTTGACGGAATCCGCCGCCTGAACCAGCGGGAAGTTTGTGTACACATGCGGTGGGAGCGGCGGTAACTGGATCTGCGTGATCGGTGTACCGTGGTGCTCCTCGAAGGTGGAGATGGTCTGGGGCTTGCCGTCTTCGAGAATTGCGAAATCTTTTTTCTCCAGTCCAGTGATCGGTCCCCCTTTGTCATTCGTCACAACGACGTCCACCAGAACGAGCTGGGACTTGGTCTTGATAGTAGTGGCGTTGTTGGCTGCGGTTTGGGAGTGAATCGGAGCGGCAGCCCATGGGGTAAACACGAGAAGCGCAAGGGATAAAATAAGGCGGCGTGGAACCATAAGGCCTTCTTGAACCAGAACCTTACCACAACCAACCGTTGGGATGGATCGCAAAGCGTACGGGTAGAAAATGTTCCTCGCGACCAAATGGCGGCATCCTAAACTCGTTGCTGGCTGTTACTCTGATGTGCCGGTATAGCCCGCCGTGGCTTGCGTCTGATGGGATGGTTGTCACCGCCCGCGCGGATCTGAAGCGGCCTGACAGTCATTCCGTCGTCGAGGCTCCTGAGTTTCATTGCAAAAGAATCTTCCGAGGTGAAGATATGGCAGCGAATGGGTTGATTGTCGTCCAGAGCAAACGTTCTGTGGATGAGACGGTGGTTCGGTTGGAAGCGGCATTTCGCGAAAAAGGCATGCAGGTGTTTGCCGTAATCGATCACAGCGGCGAGGCCGGAAAGGTTGGGTTAAAGATGGCACCGACGAAGGTGATTCTTTTTGGAAGCCCGAAGGCCGGGACGCCGCTGATGGTAGCGGCTCCGAGCCTGGCGATCGATTTGCCTTTGAAGGCGCTGGTGGCGGAGGATGCCGACGGCAAGGTCAGCGTAACGTATAACGATCCGGAATATCTGCGGCAACGGCATGGCGTGCCTGCCGATTTGATCAAGAATCTTGCTGGTGCAGGCGCGCTGATCGCGAAGGCTGTGGAATAATGCTGGCTTCAACGGAGTGGGTTTGAACGAAGACGCGAAGATCAATCCGAACCGGGCTCGCGATCATCTCGCGAATGAAAGAACGTTTCTTGCGTGGGTGCGGACGGGTGCGGCAATCGTCGTGTTCGGATTCGCGATCGGACGATTCTCGATTGCGTTGCGACAGTTGACGGCGCTTCAGGGCCATCCGATGCACCGGAGTGGACTTTCCGTTTGGATGGGCGCCACGTCGATTGTGCTGGGCGTCGTGCTCGTGGTGGCGGGGCTAGTTCGATATCGGAAAACGCGTCAGCGACTGGATGAGGGGACATTCGAGCCGGCGGGGTTTGTGTTGGATCTAGTGACGATTTTGACGGTGTTGTTCGGGTTGGTGCTGGCCGCATATTTGATTTACATCGAGAACAGCGTGGGCTGACGGACGGGGGCTGAAGCCCGAGTTTTCCCTCGGATTACGCGACGCTGAAGCGCCGCTCTTCCACGCTGATGTGAGGGTCGTGCACGGCACTCAAAAATACGGCTTTCATGCAAGGGGTTGGGTCAGGAATCTAAATTAACTATGGCGAACGATCAAGAGAAAGAAGCGGCGGCACGGGCGAGTCTGCAGTACGTGAAAGATGGGCAGGTGGTGGGGCTCGGCACGGGATCGACGGCGGCTTACTTCATTAAGCTGCTGGGCGAGAAGGTAAAAGAAGGACTGCGCATTCGCGGGATCCCGACTTCGATCTGCTCGCGCGAACTCGCGATGAGCCTGGGAATTCCCCTGACTACGCTTGATGAATGCCAGGAAATCGCGGTGACGGTGGATGGGGCGGATGAAGTCGATCCGCAACTGCGATTGATCAAAGGCGGAGGCG
Organism: Terriglobia bacterium; assembly: GCA_963823085.1. GTDB lineage: Bacteria > Acidobacteriota > Terriglobia > Terriglobales > Acidobacteriaceae > Sulfotelmatobacter. The sequence continues at coordinate 231,795 of CAWGKF010000008.1, forward strand.
GGGCGCTGCTGCGCGAAAAGATTGTGGCGTCGGCGACAAAGCAGTTGGTGATCGTGGCGGACGCTTCCAAGCAGGTGGAGCGGCTGGGAAAGTTCCCGCTTCCAGTGGAGGTGATCCGGTTCGCGCAGGCGCTCGTAGCCAAGCGGATCACAGCGCTGGGGGCACATGTGCAGCTCAGGCCGGGACCCGACGGAAAACCGTATCTGACTGACGAGAACAATCACATTCTCGATTGCCGGTTCGGCGAGATTCGGGACGCCGAGGGGCTCGCGTGCACATTGAGCGAAATGCCGGGAGTGGTCGAGCACGGATTATTTATCGGAATGGCCAGCGTGGTGTTGTTCGCTCGCGGGAATGAGATCGTGGAATTGAAACGGCAGGGTTAAAGCCCATTTTCTTTTTGCCCTGTTCGCGGCGCTAAAGCTCCGCTTTTCCACGGGTGCTCCATTCGACCGTGGTGAGGGCAGGATGCGTGAATGACATCCAGAACAGCAGGTTGCTCGCTTGTCTGGATGACGAAGGACTCGAAGAGCCTCTGGCCGCTCGATGATCAATTCAACGAAAATCCAGGCATGTCATCAGGGACGCAAATGATCGGGGACGGACCATCGCGACGGCGTGTGCCGCGGTACGCGGTGCAGGCACCTCTGGATGTGACGGTGCTGCGTTCCGGGATTCCGGATACTGTCCCGGGACGATCGCTGAACGTTGGCGAGCGCGGGATCGCTGCGGTAATTGCGGGCGAACTGGTTCCGGGGGAGACCGTTGGCGTTGAGATCAGCTTCTCTCCTCGGCTGGAGCCGATGCGGACGCAGGCCACGGTGAAATACCAGCATGAATTACGCTGCGGATTGGAGTTCGCCGCGATGACGGCGGAACAGAGGTCCGTGATCCGGGAATGGGCGAGTGGGTCGAAGTTTGGCGGCGAGGCGAGCATCGTCCCGCCGCCCCAAGTATTCGTGGCCAAGGGCAGCGAAACGGAAAAAAGTGGTGGCGCCTCGAGTCGTGCAAATTCCCGAAGGCGCACAAGACGCAGACGTTTGTGGCTGGTTTTGCTGATACTGCTCGGGTTTGCGGCTGCCGCTTATTGGTGGAAATGGAACCGCGGCTGGCGAGAACTGGAATCGGGTTGGAAGGCTTCAGAGACGACTTCGGCAGATGTGCCACGCGCGCAAGTTCCGGCCGAAGTCATGGAGAAGTTGCTGGTGCATCGTGTCGAGCCGGTCTATCCGGCGGAAGCGCGCAAGCAGAATGTGCAGGGGATTATCGCGATGGATATCGTAGTGGGACGCGATGGGGCAGTGACGGCGATGCATCCGCTGAATGGACCGGACGTGCTGGCGAGGGCGGCGATGGATGCGCTCCGCTGGTGGAAGTTTGAACCTTACCGCGTCAATGGTGAGCCTCTGGTCGTTGAGTCGCGAGTCGCCGTGGAATTTAAGCGATAAGGCTTTCGCTTTGGGCTTCCGGCTTTGGGCTTCCGGAAAAACACTCTCTGCTGTAGATTCCTGTGCGATTCGGTAAAAGAGGGGCAGATCTCCGAAGACGGCCGGCGTCGGAAACGTGTCGCCGACAGTTTCTGCTAGAGATTCCGCTTGCGTAATGCCTGCAGAACGGAGACACCGCTTACGGCGAAGCAGACGACGGCTCCCAGTGCGGCTACCAACAAAAGATTTGCGCTGAAATGAAGGTGATCGGCGAACACCGCGCCGATGGCGCAGAACAGTCCCAGAACGTTGAGCCAGAGCGGCGCACGGATGCGCGTGCTAACGTCCTTGCGCAGGCGCAACTGCAATAGCAGTGCAGCTAGTCCGATCGCGGCAACGACGACGAGTGCCAGCGGGCTCAGGAATGCGCCACGAGTCGTATAGATGACGACCAGCGCCAGTGCCAGCAACAGCAGTCCTGCAGCAATAATGCTCCAGCGACGAGGACGCGGCTCCGGGGACGAGTTAGAAGTGGCGTCGGGCAACGGGTTCCGCTCCAAGTTATACAGGGCAGAACGCGGGGATTCAAAGCTTTTTCCCGATAGAGATTGCGAACCAGGTGGGACGCCGTATGGTTTACTTCTTCTGTAGGCCGCCTAAAGCTAGTTTCTCTGCCGTGGCCAAGGCGTCGGCGGCTTTCACATTTACATCTGGCGACACGCCGGTACCCTCCCAATTGCTTTTCGAGACGGGATTGATGGGGCGAGTATCGGGCACTCCGATACTGAAGTGATCGTCGATCCGATGGCGACGCACCATGTGCGCACCGCCCGCCGTTCTCTCACCCACAAGAGTGGCGCGTTTCATCATCTTCAAGTCGTAGCTGAACTCCTCGGCTCCGGAAAAAGTCTCGGCCGAGATCAACACGAATGCAGGCTTGTCTGCCAGCTGGTTTCCGACGACCGGCGACAGAGTCCAGGACTGCAGAGTCGATTTCTCAGAGCGGTTATACAAGTCGTCCAAGTGCTGCGGATGATCGAAAAGATAGCTGGCGATAAAGGCAACCATGGCTGGAGTGCCGCCATGATTATCGCGTAAGTCAAAGATGATTGCGGCCGACTGGTTCAATGAGGCCATTGCAGCCGCTGCCGTGGGCTGGCAGATCGAGAGATCGGGGAAGGAGTTGAACTTTACGTAGCCGACATTGTGCGCCCGAATTGCGACTTTCTCGAATGTGCAGTTGGTCTGCGCCATTTCTCTTTTATAACGAGCGATCGCTTCCGGCGTTGGCCCTGCACGGTCCGGGCTCACCTCTTGGTTATAGATCACCATAACGTGCCGGTCGTGGCTCACCTCTCTCAGTTGCGTGGTTAACACGTCGGCAAAGGCACCGCCATTAAGAGTCTCGTCATCATCGCCGCTCTTTTCGTGTCTCCTGAGCGACTCGGCCATCTTCCGGGCGATGGCCGGATAAACGTAATACTGTCTCAAACTTCTGATGGCTCCATCGATCACGCGTTGGCGCTCTGTGGCGTCGAGCGTAGCGTCGGTCGCGGGGAGAAGCGCCTCGGCGGCGGCTCCAACTTTCGCGATCGTTGTCGTGGGCGCGGTGGCGAAGGCTTGCTTGACTTTGGAAGTCACAGATTTGGAATTTGCGTTTTCGGATGACTTAGGGACGAGATGCGTGTCTTCGATTGCATTAGCGGCTGAGACCGGCCCCTTCGACAGCGGCGGGCGGGCAACGGTCGAAGTCGCTTCCGACATGTCGGTTTCTTCGATTGGGGAGGCCGATCGTTTCCCTGACGATGCACCAACCCCAGAACTCGGCGGTACCCACTGCGACGGTTCAAACTGGACCTCAGGGATATGCACGTTCAGGACGCGGATCCAGCTGTAGCGAATGGCGAAGCACGTCAGACAGAACAGAGTGAGCGAGAGTACAACACCGTCAATGACGGCGCTGGGACGCGGACGGAATCCGTCGAGTGTGGAGAAAGTCGGGATCCCGTCGGGAAGCGGCTCTCTCGTTGGGACGGGACCAATTTCACTCCAAAATTCCGGACGCAAGAGCCATTGACGGCTGAGTGAGCCGGCGGCATCGAGAAGCAGGCGGAATGCAGCGAACCTTCCTTGTGCGTGATCGAAGATAGAAAGCATCTCTTCGCCGAACCTCTGGCGAAATCCGGACGGATGGAGACGTAGCGCGCAACAATAGAGATGCCGAAGCATCAGGCCCTCCGGGGCTTCACCATTTGCAGACGCGAGCGAGCCTCGCGGACTACGTCTGCCAGACGCGCTGTCTCGGCAGCTAGCACACCGCGGCCTGCCGCAGTCAGCCGGTAGTAGCGGCGGCGAGGATCATCGTCAGCAGGACGGTGTCCGAGTTCCTGCATCCACTCGCGGTCGATTAACTTCTGCAGATTGTCGTAAAGAGTGCCGGGACCCAGCTTGTATTTGCCATCGGATTGGCGGGCGATCTCCTGCATGATCGCGTACCCGTGAAGGTCGTCGCCCGCAAGAGACAGCAGGATGTGCAGGGTGGCTGGGGACAAGGGCAAAAAGCGATCGAATGCGTCTGACATAGCTCGGATATCGTTATATCGGAGTCCGAGTTAGCTGTCAAGATGGAAATCGCGGCAAATTACGCGTTTGGGGGTATGCGAGCGGTGCCGGGGAGCCACTCGGCCTGGCGCGGGTCTCCGTTGTTTAGCGCGTAGAGCACCAACTCAACGCGCGTGGAGACGCCGAGCTTCTCGAATATCCGAAAAAGATATTTCTTGATCGTGTGCTCGCTCAGGTTGAGTTCGCGGGCGATTTGACGGTTGCCCAATCCTTCAGCAACCAGGGCGACGACTTGCTCCTCTCGTGGGGTGAGAAGACGCTTGCCATTGGAGTTCAGAACGCGTAATGAGGGGACTTCGGAGATCAGGTCGATGAGGTAATTGAGTTGCTCGGTGGTGGCCCAGATCTGTCCCGCGGCCACGCGGACGAGGCATTTGCAGAGCAGGCGCAGACTAGCGTCGGCGATGGAAAAAATGCCGCGTGCCCCGGAACGGAAGGCGCTGATGATCAGATCACGGTCCACGGATTCGACAAGAATGACTTTGGGAATTTCAGGATGGGAGAGATGAAAGCGGCGCAGGGTGATGACGGTTTCACCCACGTTGACGGTGGAATTGATGGAAAGTAGTGCAACGTGGGGGTACTTCTCCGTCACCGAGCGAAGGATGGAAACGGTTTCCATCTCACAAGCAGTGATGTGGAAGTCAGGATGTCTGCGAAGAGCAGTGATCAATAACTGAGACTGCATGCGGCTGGAGTCGGCGATGAGTACACGGATGCCCTCGGAAATGGCGGCGGACAAACCCATATAGACGAAGCTCCCAAGAAATGAAGACGACATGCGATTGTAGGAATGTGGAAAAGGAGTCACAAGGAAAGTTGTTACAAAAGTTCGTATCAGTTTTCATTTCGGGAATAAAACGTGTCGTGTGACAAGCGGTGCCTCTGGTTTCAGGTTGCGCTGTGCAAGGCGGTAACTTTGGAGCGATGGATTTGGCCTGGGACGATCTTTTCGTGACTGGTATCACAATTATTGTGTCAACGTGGGAAATCCTCAGGTGATTTGGGGGCGAGCATGTGATCTGCTGAACATGCAAGTCTACTTTTGTAGACGCTCCAAAAGAAGCTAGTCATCCCAGCCGCGCCACTTGCCCTGCATGTGATTAGATTCCCACAAGCTGTTGAATCAAGACGATTGCCTTGGGTTGCCCTCCGGGTTCGATAACATCCACAGCACTCCACTTTCGGAGAGGGAACTTCACATGTCTTGTTGGGTCCGGTAGGGAAAGGTAAGTTTGCGAAGTTCAACAGTCATAAATTCGCGCCAGCCGGCATCAAGAGACGGCTGCAGGGTCAATGAAACGGGCCTATCAATTCGTCAGTCTTACCGCAATCTTGGTGTGGATGTTTGGATTTGGTTCGGCCGTGTTCGCGCAGGAGGAGACGAAAGACCTCGGCGGAGGAAAGCAAAGCTCTCACCTCAGCTTAACCGGAGCTGGCGTGGAGGACGATGAGTTAACGGCCACAAAACCCGGGAAAGCGGACGGACGTAGAAACCCCATGCTCGGAGGTGAACGCCGTCCGCTCTACCGGTTGCGTCCCAGTGATGTAGCCGAGGTGACATTCACGGTGGCTCCGGAATTCAACCAGATTCTGACAGTGCAGCCTGACGGGTACGTGATGTTGAAGGATGTCGGGCCGCTGGACGCGGAAGGGCTGACCATGCCCGAGTTCGCCGAGGCGGTACAGAAGGCGTACCGAGGATACCTGCACGATCCGGAAGCTGCGGTAGTACTGAAAGATTTCGAGCGGCCTTATTTCATCGTTGGAGGGCAGGTAGGGAAGCCGGGCAAATACGAAATGCGGTCAGACACGACAGTAGCCGAGGCGGTCCAGATTGCGGGAGGCTTTACCTCTGAAGCGAAGCACTCGCAAGTGGTGCTGTTCCGACGTGTCAATGATGACCTGATGGAAACGCGAGTACTCGATCTAAAGAAGATGTTGAAGCAAAGCAGCTTGAAAGAAGATGCCCACCTGCGTCCTGGAGATCTTATCTTTGTTCCACAGAATACGATTTCGAAGATTGCCCGGTTCATGAGTAAGCCCTCGGTGAGTATGTACATGAATTCCTCTCAATTTTGACAAGTCGCAAATCATCATGCCGCACGGAGATACAAATCGCTCTCGGATAGAACAGCCCGTGCCAACTGCACGAGAACTGGCAGTCGTGCTGTTTCGGCGGCGGCGAGCCTTTCTGTGGGTCTCGGCATTGGTGTTCGCGATTTCAATTCTGTATGCCGTGTTCGGCACGAAGTACCAGGCGAATATGAAGATCCTGGTGCGGCGCGGGCGCGCAGACGCTCCCTTGAGCGCAGGCGAGAATGCTCCCCTTGATCTGACAAGGATGGCGGTTACGGAAGAGGATCTGAATTCGGAGGTCGAACTGCTCCATGCGGATGACATCCTGCGAAAAGTTGCAGAAGAAACGGGAGTAGGTCAGCGTGATTGGCTGCATTTCCTGCGCTGGGACGATGGACCGGCCCAACGGGAGGAGCGGGCTGCGCGGCGGCTGGCAAAGAAGGTGAAGATAGAACCGCTCAAGAAGACCAATCTGATTGCGATCAACTACGCGTCCGATGATCCGCAGATGGCGCAGCGCGTCCTGCAATCGCTGGCCGGCGCCTACCTGGAAAAGCATATGGCGGTACATCGTCCCGCAGGACAGCTGCACTTCTTCGAACAGCAGATCGACGAATCGAGAAGAGCGCTGGACGAATCGAAGCAGCGGTTGTTGCGGTTCGCGGCCCTGAGTGGCTCGGCAGCTGCGGGACTGCAGCGTGATCTGGCCGTCCAGAAGCTGAGCGAATTGGATGCAAACCACCGCCAGACACAAATCGACCTGGCAGAGACGCGGCAACGCGTTGCTGAGCTGCGAGGCCTATTGAAGGCCATTCCGGAGCGAACCACGACACAGGTGCGAACCGCAGATAATCCAGAACTGCTCAAGGCGCTCAAGTCCAGCTTGCTGGACCTGCAGTTGAAACGGACGCAGCTGTTGACCAAGTTCGAACCGAACCACCGGTTGGTGCAAGAGGTCGACCAGCAGATTGCTCAGTCCGAGGCAACGATCGTCGCCGAAACTGCCTCGCCCGTCCGCGATGAAACTACGGATAAAGACGCTCACTACGAATGGGCGAAATCGGAGCTGGAGAAATCGGAAGTGCAATTAAAAGCCTTGGCGGCACGGGCTTCGGCCACCAACTCGCAAGAGTTCGCTTATCAATCTATCGCCCAGCGGCTCGGAGAAGATGCTGTTACGCAGGATGATCTGCTGAGCAACGAGAAAGCCGCGCTCGACAACTACCTGCTCTACGTCAAGAAGCAGGAGGAAGCGCGTATGAACGACGCGCTCGATGAGCGCGGAATCGTTAACGTAGCTATTGCAGAGCAGCCGGTCGCACCTGCATTACCGGTTTGGTCAGCTGCGATGATCCTTATGGTGGGATTTTGCACGGCTGGGGCAGCGGGTACCAGTGCTGCGTTTTTGGCGGACTACCTGGACCCGGCATTCCGAGATCCAGAGGACGTACTTGCGTCGTTACACGTGCCAGTGCTGGCATCGCTGCCTCGGGATTCTCGCGGGAGACTTTCCGCATGAGGACCGGAACCATGACATCGGTGCTGTATGGCTTGGGGCGGCGGTCTGAAACATCGGAACGCGGTTTCCTCGTCGAGGAAAAAAGTTCTATTCCGTCTGCTCCGGGTTTTTCTGCGGAACGATTTGCGCGCGAGCAGATTTGTGGTCTGGTGCGGCAAGTTTTTATTTCGGGCTTAACTCCTGCAGTGCGCCACGTCGTTTTTAGCGGGATCGAGCCTGGTGCCGATATCGCTGGGGTCTGTGACAGGGTTGGCGAGGTTCTCGCGACGGAAGCGGAGAAGGATGTTGTGGTGGTCACGAGCAATCCGCGACCGGATTTGTATCGTGAACTGGGTCCGACGGAGTTCGTGCGAACAGGTGTGCGGCAGGTAAAGAAAAATCTCTGGTCATTGCAGCTTCCGAGCGACGGTGCTCAGATCACCACGCGTTTGTTGAAGGTATACATGGAGGAAATCCGGCGCGAGTTCGAGTATTCCATTGTGGCGGCCGCGGGGGGAGAGCCGAACGAAACGCTCGCTATCGGGCAGTCCGCCGACGGAATCGTTCTTGTGTTGTCGGCGATGAAAACCAGGCGCGCAGGAGCACTCCGATTTCGCGACGCACTGGCGCAGCTGCGCGTATTGGGAACTGTGTTGACGGATCGGGAGTTTTCCGTTCCGGCGACAATCTATCGAAGGCTCTAGCAAGATTCAGCGGTGACGTGTGGTCGCGGCTCCGACAGCCGCGAAGGAGCTGTAGTGTCGTCTTTTTCACTCAATGCGCAAACACAGAAGTCCGCACCAGTTGAGTGGGCCCGTCTCATTCCTGGAGGGCAGTCGGCTTTTCGTCCAACGCAGAAAAAACCCTCGCGTTCGGTGCCGCTTCAGTTGCATGAGGTCGACACCCTGGAGGGTGACAAATCTGAGACGGTTTTCAGTTTCTTGACGCCTAAACCATTGCAGGGACGAATGGCCGCGCAGTGGGTCCAAACAATGGGGATCGATTGTGCGCTCGTTATTCTGAATTGGTTAGTTGTGGGAGCTGCATTAGTGCCATTGCGGGTTCTCTTCCCGCATCGACGGCTGTTCCAGTTTGCCGCAGGAGCGCCGGTCTCGCTGTTGGGATTCGCGATTTTGCATGCTGCACTGATCACGCTGGTGGGATACACCGAAGGTCTGCATTCGCCAGCTTGCGACTTGGGCCGTCAAAGGGGGATTCTCGGCAAAGCAGTCCTGCTGGCTACTCTTCTCATGTGTCTCGCCTACCAGCTGCAAGGGGCTCCGTGGACTCTCAGTTTCTTGTTTTGCTGCGCAGGCGCACTGCACTTCGTCGCTCTAGGATTGTGGAGACGTGAAAGCGACACTCTGCGCGAAGGACGTACAGATTTACGGAATGTGCTCATCGTCGGCTCCGGCCCAGCGGGGAAACGCCTGGCGGCATACATAGAGCAGCATCCGCGAGCAGGACGGCGGGTCTGCGGATTCCTGGATGACAACAATCTGCCAGGCAATGGGGTGATCGGCCGCGTTGCCGAACTGGCGCAGGTAGCTCGCAAGGATTTTGTAGATGAGGTCATTCTTGCGGCGCCGAAAGATGAGGAGTTGGCTCGACGGGTACTCCGTGAGGCCCGACGTTTGCGGTTGGATCTTGGAATCGTCCCCGAGCTATTTGGTTGCAGCCCAGCAGATCACGACGTAGAGCGACTCGGCGGGTTGCCGGTGATTAGCGTGCATTTCGAGCGGTCACCGGCCGTAGACCTAATTCTGAAGAGGATAGGGGACATTCTCGGAGCTGGGGCATTCTTGGTTTTGCTGTCGCCTCTCTTCGCACTGATTGCGCTTCTGATCAAACTTGATTCTCCGGGGCCGGTTCTGTACAGCGCGCCGCGGGCAGGCCGCAAAGGTCGTCTGTTTCGGTGTCATAAGTTCCGCACCATGGTCAGCAACGCGGATGCATTGAAAGACTCTTTGCGGCAGAACAATCGAAGATCTGGACCGTTTTTCAAGATCACCGTCGATCCCCGAATTACTCGAGTTGGTCATCTTCTGCGGCGCTACAGCTTCGACGAACTGCCTCAGCTGATCAACGTACTCAAAGGTGAGATGAGCCTTGTGGGACCCAGGCCCCATCCGCTGGATGATGTAGCGGGATACGCACTCGAACATATGGCGAGGTTGGATGTTACCCCCGGTATCACGGGATTGTGGCAGGTTACGGCGCGGCGAGATCCGTCGTTTCAACGAGGCATGGAATTGGACCGGGAATACATCCGGAAGTGGAGCCTAGGGCTGGATCTCAAAATCCTGCTGCGCACTGTGCTAGCTGTACTCGACGGGAGCGGGGAATGATCCAGGAATCGTCGCCTCCTTTCTTATGCGCAACAAGACTGTGGCGTGCCCAAGGCAGCATCGTTGAGTTTCTGCTGAAGCCGATTCAGTTATTGATCTCTGCGCCTTCTGTCCTTTTTCTGGTGGCGCTCACAGCGATGCTGCTGCGTCATCCCGATGTGCAGTTTTATCAGCTTGATCGGATTGCGTTTCTTCTGCTGGTCACCGGAGTCATAGGCCGGGCAGTGGTGCTTCGGCAGCCCCTTCTTGTTCTTGAGCGAGTCAGTTGGCCCATGCTGGGCTTAACTCTGCTCGCGCTGCTGAGTGTGGCGGGGCAACCGTTCGAGCATGAAACCTGGAGCCTTCTAGCCTCAAAGCTATATTGTGCCGTTCGCGCTGTTTCATTTGGCAGGGATGGTTTTTGCGGAAGAGAAGAGCTTTCGCCGGTTTGAGACGTTCGCCCTCATTGTGCTCGCATACCTCAGCTTTACGGCGATTGCTTTCCTGGCCGGAGCCCATTCGCTGATCTTCCCACGTTTCATCTTGGATGAAAGCATTGGGTTTCACGCGGAGCGCGCGCGTGGTCCGTTGTTGCAAGCTGTTGCCAATGGCGTTTCCCTGAACATATTAGCGATCTTTGCGTGGCACGCCTACAAACGCGGCAGGAGGCGGGGGGCGGTGATCGTTGGTTTACTGGCCTCTGTGCCGGTCGCGATACTCGCAACCATGACGCGAGCCGTATGGCTCTCTTTCGCGGGTAGCGTGGTCGCGTTGATCTTGCTTTCCGACAATGCACGTCGGCGCCGTCGAGCGTGTTTCGCCTTATTCGCGGTGGCCATCCTGGGCTTCGGCGTCGTGGTGAGCTCCCATGACCTTGCTGGATCGCTGAATGACCGTTTCCAGGAACAAGGCCCGGTTGACTTCCGCAAAGCCGTGTATGCGGGTGGATGGGAGATGTTCTTGGAGCGTCCGCTGACGGGTTGGGGATTTCATCAGATGCCGGCCGAGTTGCCGCGGTTCGTCAGTGGCTATGACGAAAAGGTTCTGTACCCGCATAACACGTATTTGGAGTTGCTGGTCGAGCACGGCGTAGTTGGCCTCGTCCTTTACCTGTGGATGATGTGGGAACTCTGGCGGTTGGGTCGTGGGATGGTTCCGGCCCGCGAGAGAGAAGGATTTCTTAACCGAGACTTTCACCGGATGTGGCTAATCGTGCTGGCCGTCTATTGGGTGAATGCTGCTCTCGTTGTGATGAGCTACCAGTTTGTGAACGGGCTGGTTTTTACGCTGGCGGGAATGCTGGCTGCACAGCGGCGCCGAGCGGAGGCCTTCGCTGCATGACGACGATTGCGTATCTGGCCAATGAGTTTCCCTCACCTGTCGAGCCCTATGTGAAGGAGGAGATCGCAGAACTGGAGCGCAGGGGCAATGAAGTTATTACGGGTAGCGTGAGAAAGCGGCGGTTTTCGCACGGGAGTGCCGGCACTCCTAAGCCGCAGATTGTTCTGCAGTTCTTCTCTCTGACATTGTTGTTGCAAGCTGTATTCTTGTGCGCCCGTAAGTGGATGCGGATCGCACCGCTGCTCTTCCGTATCTTGATTCGGGGCGGGGAAGGACTGCTGCAGCGCATCAAGGCGCTGGCACATACGTTTCTGGGCGCCTGCTACGCCGTGCGATTGCGCGGCCGCGATGTCGAACATATTCACGTTCATCACGGATACTTCGGTTCATGGGTGGCGATGACCGCGGCGCGCCTAATGGATATCAGCTTCAGCATGACCCTTCACGGTTCGGATTTGCTATTGCATCCGGCTTATCTGGACGTGAAGCTCGCCGCCTGCAAGTTCTGCCTGACCGTCTCGGATTACAACCGGGATTACATCCTGGCCCAGTATCCCCAGATCTCCGGCGAAAAGATAATTGTGAGCCGGATGGGGGTGGACGTTTCCGCGATTTGTGCGCTGCAGCCTGCGAAGAGAGACGACGGGTACAGATTGAAACTGCTCGCCGTAGGGAGATTGCACCCAGTAAAAGATCACGCATTTCTGATAAGAGCTTGCGCGCAACTCGTTGTGGTGGGAGTGGAATTCGAGTGCTCTATTGCGGGCGAAGGCCCGGAACGCGAGTTCGCTGGAAAACTTGATTGTGGAATGCGGCCTTGGTCAGTTGGTTACGCTGCTGGGCCACATTGACAGCGCACAACTCGGGCCAATGTACGACGCAGCGGATGTTGTAGCACTGACCAGCCGGAGCGAAGGGATTCCGCTTGTCCTGATGGAGGCCATGGCTCACGGCAAGATCGTAATCGCGCCAGCAATTACTGGAATTCCAGAACTCGTGATCCCGGGTAAGACGGGATTCCTATACGAACCCGGATCGATGAGCGATTTTCTAAGTCAACTTCTGTTTATTCGCTCGATGATCTTCGCTGCCAAGTCCGCCCAGAGTGGGAGCTCTAACTCGGCCGACGCGACATTGGATTGGATCCGCCATGCAGCCCGCGTGCAGGTTCTACAAAACTTCAACCGTACCAACAACCTGCAGTATTTTGCCGATCTGTTTCTGAAAAGGATTTCGTCGCAGAGAGAGCAGATGCCCCATGAGAATCTTGTACTGCAACAAATATAACTTTCCGTTCAGTGGCACGGAAATCTACCTGTTCGAATTGATGAATCTGATGCGCTCGCGCGGACACGAGGTCGCCCTGTTTTCCATGGCCGATCCGAGAGGGGATGCCAGCGCCTACGATCGCCACTTCGTGCCCCACATCGATTTCAAGAACCGGCCAGGATTCATGGCGAAGATCAAAGGCGCGGCACATGCCGTGTATTCGATAGGGGCTCGACATAGGCTGCGGGCCATGATCCGTGATTTCCAGCCTGATGTTGCGCATGTTCGCAACATCTATCACCATCTTTCTCCGTCCATTCTGTGGGAACTGAAGAAGCAGGGCGTACCTGTTCTGTATCACCTCAATGACTTCAAACTGTTGTGCCCGAGCTACAACATGGTTTCTCAGGGACGCGCCTGCGAGGCCTGCAAGGGTGGGAAGTTCTGGAGGGCAGTGACGGCGAACTGCTATCCGGGGCTCGGGAATCGCGCCACTCTGGCGGCAGAGGCTTTCGTTCATCGATGGCTGGGCACCTATCGCAAGTGCGTCGATCTCTTCCTGGCGCCCAGCGAGTTTGTTCGCGATAAGTTCGTCGAGCATGGGTGGGATGCGAACCGGTTTGAAGTCCTGCCCCATTTTCAACAAGTCTTACCCAGCGAAAGGCCTGCAGCCGGCGCACCTATGCTTTATGTAGGGAGACTCTCCGAAGAAAAAGGAGTCGACGATTTGGTGCGCGCGATGCGACTCGTCCCGCATCTTCGACTAGAAATTGCGGGAGATGGCCCTCAACGCGCTGCCCTTCAGCAACTGGCGAGTTCGCTCGGTCTCGAAAATGTGGAATTTGTCGGACAGGTCTCTCCCTCAAAGCGGGACGCTCTGATTTCGGCGTCGCAATTCACGGTGCTGCCTTCGCATGCCTACGAGACATTGGGGAAAACGATCCTCGAGTCGTATGCACTCGGCCGACCGGTGGTCGCTTCAGATACTGGCTCCAGACGAGAGTTGGTTCGGCATGGCGAAACCGGACTGCTTTACCGATGCGGTGATGTGCATGACCTTGCCAAGGCCATTCAGTGGCTGGCCGAGAATCCCGCGGCGGCCGAAAGAATGGGACAGGCCGGGCGCGAGTGGATGCGTCAAGGGTACACGCCCGAGTCTCACTATCAAAAGCTCTCGAAGCTCTACGCCAGATTGATCGAGAAGAAGAGCGTGGAAAAGAGAAAGCACTTCAATACCCTCTGGACGCTGCCTGTGCCAGAGAGTCCATATCTCCGGGTTGCATTTATCGGCGCGCGCGGCGTGATCTCAAAATACAGCGGCATTGAGACCTACTACGAGGAAGTAGGGAAGCGGCTGGTGGAACGAGGCCATGACGTGACTGTTTATTGCCGAAACTATTTCACGCCTGCGATAGCCGGACACAATGGCATGAAGCTGATGCGGCTGCCGACGATTCGATCGAAGCACCTTGAGACCTTGATCCATACGTTGCTGAGCACAGCACACGCCATCACGCAGAACTACGATCTCGTGCACTACCACGCGCTGGGTCCGGCGCTATTCTCGTTCATCCCGCGGCTCTTCGGAATGAAAACAGTCGTGACCGTGCAGGGGCTGGATTGGCAACGCCGAAAGTGGGGACGATTGGCATCGACAGTTTTGCGCCTGGGTGAGAAGGCGTCAGCCCGGCTTCCAAACGGAACTATGGTCGTTTCGCGCGTGCTGCAACAGCGCTATCGAGAAACCAACGGCTCGGAAACGATCTATATCCCCAATGGAGGATTCTTACGCGATCTTCGCGAGCCGCGCCGGATTCTTGAATGGGGGTTACAGACGGGAAAGTATGTCTTATTCCTGGGACGATTTTCTCCTGAGAAGGGCTGCCATCTACTGGTCAACGCTTTTGAGCAGATCGAAACTGACGTGAAGCTCGTGATGGCCGGCGCCTCGAGTTATTGTGACGCGTACAGCCGCGAGTTACGCGAACATGCCAGCGAGCGCATTCGTATTCTCGATTGGGTGTCGGGGGAGACCCTTAATGAATTGCTAACGAACGCAATGATCTTTGTGTTGCCGTCGGATATGGAAGGGCTTTCGTTGGCGCTGCTTGACGCCATGGGCGCGGGACTTTGCGTATTGGTGAGCGACGTCCCTGAAAATCGCGAGGCAGTGGAGGGCGCCGGATTCACATTTGTGCGGGGCAGCGTCGAAGATCTGACCGACAGACTTCGATTCCTGATCTCGAATCCAGCAGTTCGTGAAGCTGCTGGCAGAACTGCAAGAAAGCGAATTGAACAGGAATATGAGTGGCCAACGGTCGCCGAGGAGATCGAAGCGGCGTACTTCAAAATTCTGGGACGACGATTACCCGATGCCACATTGAAGAAGCCGATCGCCCGAGTGACTGCAGTGGGCGCTGGCAATCACGCACGGCGCGCGAGCTGAGAGCGTTTCGAAGTCTAATTAGCTTATTTGGCGGGGGGACCGAGTTCCATGGCGGCGTTCGCATCGCGGCAGTGGCGCAGGCCCACAGTGTGATCGAAGCAGAGGGGGCAACCCCTTACCCCTGAACATTTTAGGTAACGGCAATCAGGAACGAGCCAAGGACGGGCCAATCCCGTCCTTTTTTATTACAATCAAAAGCTTGACCGTTCCGAGTCGAAAGTGGCAATGGCCCTGCGGAACGGCTTTCCCTATGAAAATTGTGGTCACTGGCGGAGCAGGATTCATCGGATCGAATTTCATCTTGCAGCAGACCCAGGACGAGTCCGTCTCCATCGTTAATCTCGATAAGCTAACCTACGCTGGAAATCTGCAGAATCTTGATTCCCTGACCGACCACACGCGTTACGCATTCGTGCGCGGTGATATCGCCGATCGTGCCTTAGTGCGGCGAGTTCTGGAGGAACAGGCACCGGCGGCAATCGTTCATTTTGCGGCCGAAAGCCATGTTGATCGTTCCATCCGCGGACCGGAAGACTTCATTCATACCAACATCAATGGTACCTTCGCGCTGCTGGAAGAAACGCGGGCGTACTGGGCTGGTCTCTCTGGAGGACGGCGCGATCGTTTTCGATTCGTGCACGTTTCGACAGACGAAGTCTTCGGATCCCTCGGTCCCAAGGATCCTGCGTTTTCTGAGCTGACTCCTTACGCCCCGAACAGTCCATATGCCGCGTCGAAAGCTGCGTCGGATCATTTGGTTCGCGCTTACCACCATACCTATGGCCTGCCGGTTCTGACGACCAATTGTTCGAACAATTACGGTCGCTTCCAATTTCCCGAGAAATTGATTCCGCTGATGATTCTGAACGCACGAGATGGAAAGGCACTGCCGGTTTATGGCGACGGAAAAAATGTGCGCGATTGGCTCTACGTAGAAGATCACTGCGAAGCGATCGCGGCCGTGTTGCGGAAGGGGGTAATCGGGCAGACGTATAACATCGGTGGGTGGAACGAAAAGCCGAACATCGAAATCGTCGAGATGATCTGCGATCTGGTGGACGCACTTTCGCCTCGATTGAGCGCGCCGAGAAGAGACTTGATCACATTCGTGAAGGATCGTCCCGGGCATGACCGCCGCTATGCGATGGACGCGAGCAAGATCCAGCGCGAATTAGGCTGGAAGCCGAAAGAGACTTTCGAGAGCGGCATCCGCAAAACGGTTCGCTGGTATCTCGAACATGACGAGTGGGTGCGCGATGTGACTAGCGGCAGCTACCGGCAGTGGATTACTACGCATTACGCGGATTGAGCGGGATTGTCGACTCTCCAACAAACATGAACGATAAAAACGAATACAAAGGAATTATCCTGGCCGGCGGTTCCGGAACGCGGCTTTACCCGGTCACGCAAGCCATGGGCAAGAGCCTGCTCCCCGTCTATAACAAGCCGATGGTTTATTACCCGCTCTGTACGCTGATGCTCGCGGGAATTCGTGACATCCTTGTGATTTCTACGCCGGATGATGTTCCGAAATTCCAAACACTGCTTCATGACGGCAGCCAGTTTGGTATTCATCTGCAATATCAGGTTCAGCTAAAGCCCGAAGGAATTGCGCAGGCATTCCTTTTGGGCGAGAAATTCATCGGTGGAAATCCATGCGCGCTGGTGCTCGGCGACAACATCTTTTACGGACACGACCTGGCGAAAGATCTGCAGCAGTCGGCGAAAAAGGCTGATGGGGCCAGGGTGTTTGCTTATCCCGTGCACGATCCCGAGCGCTACGGCGTTGTCGAGTTCGACGCGAGTGGCAAGGCGTTGAGCATTGAAGAGAAGCCCAAAAAGCCGAAGTCGAGATACGCAGTAACCGGGCTGTATTTCTACGATAGGCATGTGGTTGAGATCACCAAGTCGCTGAAGCCGAGCGCTCGCGGCGAACTAGAGATTACCGATGTAAACAAAGCGTATCTGGCGAAGGGACAATTGGAAGTCGTTGTGATGGGACGCGGCATGGCCTGGCTTGACACGGGCACTCACGAATCGCTCATGGACGCAGCCATGTATATCCAGGCGATCGAAAAGCGGCAAGGGCTGATGGTGGCCTGTCCCGAAGAGATTGCGTACCGTTCCGGCTACATCACGGCTGAGCAGGTGGAGAAGGTAGGAAACTCCATGCAAAATAGCGGCTATGGAGCATATCTGCTGCAGCTGCTGCGGGATCGCGTGTTCTAGGGCGCGGGGTTCTTGGCGAGTCAGTTAGAAAGCTTCTCATTTACAGACCCGTTTACTCATAAAAAATGAAAATCTTAGTTCTTGGAGCAACTGGACTTCTCGGTAAGCCTCTCATGCGCGAGTGGCACGGGGACGAGGTAGTCGGATTATCCTCTCGCGATGTCGACATTCGCGACGTCGCGCGCGTGCGCGAGGTCGTACAGAATGCTCGCCCGGACTGGATTGTTCTCGCAGCGGCATATACCGATGTTGACGGCTGTGAGAGCCACAAGGATCTGGCATTTGCCGTGAATCGCGACGGCGTGGTGAACGCTGCAGGCGCGGCAAAGCACGCTGATGCGAAAGTGCTATTTGTCAGTTCAGATTACGTCTTCGATGGAACGAAAAGTTCTCCGTATGAAATTGGGGACCAGCGGAACCCACAAAGCACTTACGGATCCACGAAGGCAGAAGCTGAATTCGAACTGCAGCGCGTACTTCCCGATGCCTGCATCGCGCGAACTTCCTGGTTATTTGGGGTTGGGGGCAAGTGCTTCCCGGATACGATTTTGAAATTGGCAGCGAGCCGGGCTGCAATCGACGTAGTGAATGATCAACGGGGATGTCCAACCTACACTGTCGACTTGGCGCGCGCGATCATTGCGCTCTGCCGAAAGAATGCGGCAGGGATCGTCCACGTCACGAACGCTGGCGACTGTACCTGGTTCGAGTTCGCACAGGAAATCGTAAAGAATGCGGGATTAGCGGCCGAGGTCCGCCCGGTGAGTAGCCAGCAGATGGCACGTCCGGCGCCTCGTCCGGCGTACTCAGTCCTATCGGCAACGAGTCTTGGCCAATGCGGCATCGTAATGCCGGGGTGGCAGGACGCATTGCGGCGGTATCTGCAAGAACGCGCGACCGCAGCGTAGGTTGCCTCTCCAAATGTGACACTGTTAGGATGCGGCGGGGTTCACTCCTGGTGAAGATCATCCAAAACTACATTGACGGGAAGTTTGTACAAGGTTTGCGGCAGTTTGCCGACGTCAATCCGGCGGATGGGACTGTGATCGCCCAAGTCACCGAAGCGGATATCGGTATCGTCGATGCTGCCGTCACCGCTGCGCGGAAAGCATTAAAAGGAGAGTGGGGACGTTTGGGAGTGCGCGAGCGGGCCGCACGACTGCAGCGAGTTGCGGACGCGATCGAGACTCGATTCGACTGTTTCGTCGCGGCAGAAGTAGCAGACACAGGGAAACCCGTCTCACTGGCAAAGAGGTTGGATGTCCCGCGCGCGGCTGCGAACTTTCGCGCCTTCGCTGACCTGATCAAGACGGCCGGACTGGAATCCTTTCAAACCGAAACGCCCGACGGGAAGAGCGCACTGAATTATGCGGTTCGCAAGCCGCTAGGTGTGGTGGGAATTATCACGCCCTGGAATTTGCCTTTGCTTTTGCTGACCTGGAAAGTTGCTCCGGCTCTGGCGTGTGGCAATACTGTCGTCGTAAAGCCATCCGAGGAGACTCCCGCGACTGCGACGGTGCTAGCTGAAGTGATGCAACAGGCTGGAATTCCAGACGGCGTATACAACGTCGTACATGGGTTCGGCGAAAATTCTGCCGGGGAATTCCTGACGCGACATCCGGATGTAAATGCGGTCACATTCACCGGCGAATCGCAGACCGGCGCTGCCATCATGAGGTCCGCGGCCGCCAGCGTAAAGCCGGTATCATTCGAACTCGGCGGTAAGAACGCGGCAATCGTCTTCGCGGACTGCGACTTTGAAGAAGCCGTCAACGGTATCAGCGATGCCGTGTTTCTGAATACGGGACAAGTTTGCCTTTGCGCAGAGCGAGTCTACGTCGAGCGCGCAATATTCGACCGCTTCGTGAATGCGCTGAGACAAAAGGCTGAGAGCCTGCGTCTTGGATCGCCGCTCGATGTGGATACGAATCTAGGGCCGCTGATCTCAGCGCAGCATCGCGAGAAAGTGCTTTCCTATTGCCGACTGGCGAAGGAAGAAGGTGCGACCATCGTCACGGGCGGAGGTGTTCCAGAGTTCGGCAACTCTCTCGACCACGGTTTTTTCGTACAGCCTACTATCTTGATCGGGCTGCCGGAGTCCGCGCGCTGTGTGAAGGAAGAGATCTTCGGGCCCGTGTGCCACATCGCTCGTTTCGATTCGGAAGAACAAGCTGTCCAGATGGCCAATGACACGAAGTACGGGCTCGCTGCGTCGATCTGGACCACGAACCTCAAGCGCGGACATCGTGTCGCGCAGCAAATGAATGTTGGCATCACGTGGGTGAATTGCTGGTTCCTGCGCGATCTGAGAACCCCATTTGGTGGGATGGGATTATCAGGAATCGGACGCGAAGGCGGTGTGCATTCGCTGAATTTTTATTCCGAACTCAATAACATATGTATTAGGCTCTGAACCGGATCGGGTGTGCTTGGGAAACGTAAATGGGGAAAGTCGAAAGCAAAGTGATTGAGGGCAAGTCGAAGCCGCGCGGGAAATATCCGCACGTTAAGCGCGCCGGCGATTTTTACATTATTTCGGGAACAAGCTCACGTCGCGCCGATAACAGCATCGCGGGAGCGGAAAGTGACGATTTTGGGACGACCCATCTCGACATCCGAACTCAGACCCGGGCTGTGATTGAAAATATCCGAGATATCCTGCGCACTGTGGGCGTCGGATCTTGCCGATTTAGTCGAAGTTACTTCCTATCTCGTTAATATGAACGATTTCGCAGGATACAACGAAGCCTATGGAGAGTTTTTCAATCAGGATGGGCCCGCGCGCACAACGGTCGCTGTGCATCAGTTGCCGCATCCGCACTTGCTGATCGAAATTCGTGCTGTTGCGTACAAGCCGGAGAAATAGGAGTTACTATGCCATCGATCAAGGACCTCAAGGCATTCAGTTTCCAGAACTGGATTGAACAAAATAGAGAGAAGCTCAAGCCTCCGGTAGGAAACGCCCAGGTGTGGGAAGATGGCGAGATGATGGTCACGGTGGTTGGAGGTCCGAATCACCGCCGTGATTATCACGATGATCCGACCGAGGAATTCTTTTATCAGCTGAAGGGCGACATCTTTCTCCGGCTGATGGAGACGCCTGGCAAGCCTCCGATTGAGGTACCAATTGAAGAAGGAGAGATCTTTTTGTTGCCCAAGCACATGCGCCACTCACCGCAGAGGCTGCAACCGGGGACTGTGGGGGTCGTCGTCGAGATGCCGCGGCCAGAAGGCGCGCTGGATGGCTTCGAGTGGTATTGTCAGAATTGTCATCAACTCGTACACCGCGCGGAAGTGAAGCTAAAGAGCATCGTGCGCGACTTGCCGCCGCTTTTTGAAAAGTTCTACGGCGACGAAAATCTCCGCAAGTGCAAACACTGCGGAACCACACATCCCGGCAAACAGTAGAAATGTCAGTCATCGATATCCACAATCACTTCTTTCCGCAGACGTGGCCTGATCTCGCGGCACGTTTTGGCACGCCGAACTGGCCATCGATCAAGCACACCGAACCGGGCAAAGCTGAAATCATGGTGGGCGACCGGTTCTTTCGGCACATTTATTCCGCCTGCTGGGATCCTGAGGTGCGCCTCGCGGAAATGGATCGCGATGGCGTCGAGATGCAGATCATCTCGGCAACGCCGGTGCTGTTCGCCTATGACAGACACGCGGAGCATGCACTGGATTGCGCGCGCCTGTTTAATGATGCGGCGCTTGAGTTGTGCTCTCGTGGACAGGGACGTTTGAAGTCTTTCTGTCAGGTCCCGTTGCAAGACATCGATGCGTCTTGCAAAGAGTTGAGCCGTTGCATGCGCGCCGGGCATCTGGGCGTGCAGATCGGCAATCATGTTGGAGAGAAGAACCTCGACGATCCCCGCATCGTTACCTTCTTGCATCACTGTGCTGAGCAAGGCGCGGCCGTCCTCGTCCACCCTTGGGACATGTTGGGTCAATCGCGCATGCCGAAGTACATGATGCCCTGGACCGTTGGCATGCCCGCAGAAACCCAGCTTGGGATCGTGGCGTTGATTCTGAGTGGCGCATTCGACAAGTTGCCTCAGCAGTCTGCGAATCTGCTTCGCCCATGGTGGGGGAAGCTTCGCATTTCTGCTCGGCCGTCTCGAGAACGCATGGGAGCATCATCCTGTCGCGCATGGAAATTGCGAACTGCGGCCCAAACATTATTTGGATCGTTTCTACGTCGATTCAGCTGTTTTTGATCAGCGCGCCTTGCATTTCCTTGTCGAGACGATGGGGACGGAGCGAGTCATGCTGGGATCGGATTATCCGTTTCCACTGGGAGAACATGGCATCGGCTCGCTGATTCGAGGCAGCCGGTTGAGCCCAGCAGAGAAGTCCCTTTTGCTGGGCGGGAACGCCAGCAAGTTCCTCGGTCTGAGTACAGAGGCTGAGAATGAATCAAGTGCAAAACCAGCGGCTCCGATCGAACTGCGCGGCGATCAACTTACGTACAGTTCCTATCTAAGAGTTCCAGAGTTGCTGGAATTGCAGCATCCTCAGTCAGTGCCGCAGCATCACGATGAATTGCTGTTCATCATCGTTCATCAGACATATGAATTGTGGTTCAAAGAATTGCTGCATGATCTGGATGGAGTGGTTGCCAGCCTGCGTGCTTCGGCAGCGAATCCTCAATCCCACGACCACGTATATGAGGCTGCCCGTCTGCTTCGGCGTTGCACCGAAATCACGCGGGTGCTGGTTGAGCAGTTCACAATCTTAGAGACGATGTTGCCGACGCACTTTCTGGCCTTCCGCGGAAAACTGGAGCCCGCTAGCGGATTTCAATCCGAGCAATTCCGTGAGCTGGAATTTTTGTGCGGCCTCAAGGATGAAAAGATGCTGCGGTACCATCGGCCAACCCCAGAGGCATACGCACAACTGGAGCGCCGGTTGCGCGAGCCTTCACTGCGCGATGTATTTTTTGATGCCTTACGTGCCTTGGGGAATCTCGCCGACAAAGCGGGGCAGACAGAACGCGAGCAAGCGGACGCGCGGGCGCGAGCGGTGCTGGCGCTGTATCGTGACGAGCACAGCCATCGCGACTGGATCGACGTTTGCGAGCGGCTTACGGAATTTGACGAGCTCGTCGTCAGTTGGAGGTTGCGCCACATTCAACTGGTGGAGCGCGTCATTGGCGCTCGGATGGGAACTGGCGGGAGCGCCGGATCGTCATACCTCAAGCTGACATTGGATAAGAAGTTCTTCCCGGAATTATGGGAGGCCAGAACGCTGCTCACTGAGTAGGAAGAGCTCGTTCGAATTCCGTAATGAATCAGAAAGCCCAGCGAATTACTCTGATCGGTGCCGGACTCAACGGACCGCTCCTCGCTCTTGGTCTGATCGAACGCGGATATCAGGTTGAAATCTACGAGCGTCGGCCAGACATGCGCCAAGTCCGGATGAGTGCCGGCCGTTCGATCAACTTGGCCCTCTCGACTCGCGGCATTCATGCGCTGATACAGGCAAACCTGTGGAAACAGATGCAGAGCCTCATCATTCCAATGAAGGGACGAATGATGCACTCCGTAAATTCGGAGTTGACGTTTCAGCCGTATGGCAAAGACGAGTCTGAAGTCATCAATTCCATCTCACGAGCCGAACTCAACATTGCTTTGATGAATGCCGCGGAGGCTCGCGGGGTGAAGATATTCTTTCAACATCGCTGTGTTGGAATCGATCTGAGGACCGGCAATCTTCAACTGCAGGACGAGAATAACGGCGTGCAACACGCGGTCGAGACTGAGATTGTGATCGGGTGCGATGGCTCGGCATCGGCAATCCGCAACGAGATGCTGAAAATGCCACGTTTCAACTTCGCACAGCACTATCTGGACTACGGCTACAAAGAGCTCACCATCCCCGCCAGCTCCAGCGGCAGCCATCTGCTTGAGATTCATGCTTTGCACATCTGGCCGCGCGGTAACTATATGCTGATCGCGCTACCGAATATTGATGGAACCTTTGCCTGTATCCTCTTTCTTCCATTTGAAGGTCCGGACAGCTTTGAGCGACTGACAACCCACGCGGCCGTGCAAGAGTTTTTCGCGGATGAATTTCCCGGATGCCCTTGTCATCATGCCGAATCTAGCGGACAACTTCTTCGCAAATCCCACGGGGACGATGGTGACGGTCAAGTGCTTGCCCTGGCATGTAGGCGGAGGGACGCTGTTGCTGGGCGATGCCGCGCACGCCATCGTTCCCTTCTTCGGGCAGGGCATCAACTGTGGGTTTGAAGATTGCACGGTTTTGCTGGAGTTGCTCGATCGCTACGGACCCGAATGGACACGCGTTTTCTCAGAATTCGAGCAAGCGAGAAAAATTAATACGGATGCGATCGCGGATCTAGCAGTCGAGAACTTTGTGGAAATGAGGGATCGAGTCGCAGATCCCAGATTTCTATTGCGAAAGAAAATTGAGCTTGCGCTGGAGCAAAAATATCCGGAATATTTTGTTCCGAAATACGCGATGGTTACCTTCCATCGCGTTCCTTATTCGATGGCGCTGCGGCGCGGACAAGTGCAGGACGCCATGCTCTCGGAATTGTGCCAAGGAATCGGGCGCGTAGAAGATCTTGACTGGAAACTCGCGGAACTTTTAGTCCACTCGAAACTGACTCCACTGGAGTTGTCGTGACCGCGAATCCCTATCAGTCCGGAGCGGAGTTCGCCGCGAAGATGGATGCTTCGGATCCCCTCGCTCACTTTCGCGAGCGCTTTTTCTTCCCCAAAACTAAGTCTGGAGAAGATTGCATTTATCTGTGCGGGCACTCTTTGGGGCTGCAACCGAAGTCGGCCAGGAATTATGTCGATCAGGAACTAGAAGACTGGGCGAAACTGGGCGTGGAAGGACATTTCCATGCGAAGAACCCGTGGATGCCGTACCACCGGTTGCTGAGAGATCAGACCGCCGCAATCACTGGAGCGGAACCGGCGGAAGTCGTAGTGATGAATTCCCTGACAGTGAATCTGCACCTGATGATGGCATCGTTCTACCGGCCCACGCCGCAAAGATTCAAGATCCTCATAGAGCGCGGGGCATTTCCTTCCGATCAATACGCGGTGAAGTCGCAGCTTCGTTTTCATGGATTCGATCCTGAGGGTGCGCTGCTGGAATTGACGCCGCGAGAGGGCGAATCCTGTTTACGCGGAGAAGATATTGAGCAGGTCATCGAGGAAGAAGGAGAATCGATCAGTCTGATTCTGCTCGGAGGCGTGAACTATGCCACCGGGCAGGTTTTTGACATGGCTGGCATCACTCGCGCGGGACATCGCAAGGGATGCATCGTCGCGTTTGATCTCGCTCATGCCGCCGGAAATATTCCGCTGCAACTACACGACTGGGGTCCGGACTTTGCCGTGTGGTGCAGCTACAAGTATCTGAACGGTGGACCTGGTTGTGTGGCAGGCTGCTTCGTACACGAGCGGCACTCCGAGGCTTGGAATCTGCCACGCTTTGCCGGGTGGTGGGGCCACGATGAGAAGACGCGTTTCCAGATGGGACCGCAGTTTCATCCCATGAAGGGAGCGGAAGGATGGCAGTTAAGCAACCCCCCAATTTTGGGACTGGCTCCTTTACGTGCCTCGATGGAGAATTTTGCCGAAGCCGGGATCGAGCGCTTGCGCGCCAAGAGCATCGCCCTGACCGGTTATATGGAATTCTTGCTCGGTGAACTGAAATCTGACAGGTTCTCGATCATCACTCCATCTGATGCGGCGCAGCGCGGCGCACAACTGTCGCTCCGCCTATCAGGGGAGGGCCGCGGAATTTGCCACAAGCTAGCCGCTGAAGGAGTGGTTGGCGATTGGCGCGAACCCGACATTTTCCGTGTCGCCGCAGTCCCTCTATATAACTCGTACGCAGACGTTTATCGCTTTGTGCGACGATTCGCGGCCGCCCTTCGGTAACGAGAAATATCCCACCTTCGACTGCCCGAAGCGATTACCTCCGTAATACGGAAGTCACCTTCGCGAAACATACAATCGACCCGTGGGGATCTCTACGTCCCAAGACGCACGCCGGTGGACGATTGGAATTCTCGCCTTAGTGTCTCTGGACGTTGTTGTCTCTGTTGCGGTTCCTCGCGGTTTTTTTCTCACCGCCTTCGGCGACATCCTGCAAAATGTGGTTCTTGCTGCTGCAGCAGTTTCCTTCCTGTCGAACGTTCGCACGGACTCACCTAAATCTCGTCTCTTCTGGGCCTTGATGGGTTTTGGGCTGACCATCTGGTTGGTCTCGCAAATAATGTGGACGTATCTCGAAGTATTCTTGCGACACGAAGCGCCCAATCCGTTCGTCGGAGACGTTGTCCTCTTTCTGCATGTCGTACCGATGATGGCCGCGGTTGCCGTCCAGCCGCACCTGCAGCAGGAAAAGCGCGCGAGTCGTGCAGGTACCCTTGATTTTGCTCTGCTGCTGACGTGGTGGCTCTTCCTGTATCTGTTCGTCGTGATTCCTTGGCAGTACGTACATCTCTCAGAAGAGATTTACGGACGCAGTTTCGACCTGCTCTATTTCAGCGAAGAACTGGTGATGGCAGCTGCTTTGCTCCTGGTGCGGCGGCGAAGCCACGGTCCATGGCGCAGCATTTATCTGCAGTTGTTTGGCGCGACATTGCTCTATTGCGGAGCGTCGTTCCTTGCCAGCGAAGCCATTGACATGCACCTCTACTACACCGGCAGCTTGTACGACGTGCCATTGGTGGCGTCGATGGCCTGGTTTGTGCGCATCGGTTTCATGGAGCGTCAAACAGCCACTCACGTTCCGGCGGAAGAAACTCCTGTTCGCGGTTTCGGGATCTGGAAAGCTCGCGTGGCCATGCTGGCAGTGTTCGTCACACCGTTGATGCTCGGTTGGGCCCAATTCGGTGGAGCTGCGCCGAAGCGCGTGCGCATGTACAGATTGTTACTCACTGTTGCTGTCATGGTAGTGATGGGTGTCCTGGTTTTTCTGAAGCAGCATTTGCTTGATCAGGAACTGTTAAGTCTGCTCCGGCTGTCTCGCCAAAACCTTGACGAGATGTGCCATTTGAAAGATGAACTCGAAAACAAGGAACAGTCCCTGCGCTGGCATAGTCTGGAATTGCAAAGAAAGAATCTCGAACTGCAAGAGATTTCCTTTACCGATGTCCTGACCGGCGTTTGGAATCGCCGCTACATGGAAGAGATTCTGACGGCGGAGGCCGGCCAAGTCATGCGGAATTATGAACGCGCCCACGGCGGCGATATACGGAAGATGGATCATCGTGATCTCGTCTTCATCATGGTGGATGTTGACTTCTTCAAGCAGGTGAACGATGTGCACGGTCACCCGGCGGGAGATCGGCTGCTGCAGTTGGTGGCGCAGAGGCTCTCTACTGTGGTCCGTAAGTCAGACGTGCTCGTGAGGTGGGGCGGAGAAGAGTTTCTTATCATGAGCCGTTCCACCGATCCCTCGGGAACGCCGGCCTTTTGTAGCCGCGTCCTCGAAGTGATGTCTTCGGAGCCGTTCGATCTCGGCGACGGAATCATTGTGCAAAAGACATGCTCGGTAGGATGGGCGGCGTATCCGTGGTGTCGGAGCGCGTATGAGGCGATTTGCGCCGAGGAATGCATCGCGCTCGCCGACGCCGCTCTGTATCGCGCCAAAGCTCGTGGCAGAAACCAGGGGATCGGCATTGTCGCAAACAGCGAAGCGAGCCTCCATTCGAAAGCCATTAATCTGCATTCGTTGCGCGACGAAAACTGTCCACTGATCCGAACGATCGAAACTCCATGTCCGCCGCTCAGGTCGGCAGCCAGCGCGGGAAGTGGCATCGGAGTGACGTCAGACGTCAACAAGTTTATTTCTTAGTAAAACTCTCTACAGGAAAGCCTGCGGACGAAGTCCCAGCGCTTGACCTCCGCGAGCTGCCTTGACTACATTGAAGAGCCGGCCGCAGCGCCGAGAGGCTAAATACCCTGATGAAAACTACCTCGCGAAAGACTGGCCTTCGTCAGAAGGCGCAACTTATGTCCGCTTCTGAGATCGAGCGCACGCTTGTACGTCTGGCATATGAAATCGTGGAAAAGAATGGCGGCGTCGAGGCTTTGGGCCTGGTTGGTATCCGTCGCCGTGGAGTTCCGATTGCCGAGCGCTTGGGGAAAATCGTGACTCGCATCGAAAATGCAAAAGTTCCCGTCGGGACGCTCGACATCACCTTCTACCGCGACGACCTGTCGACCGTGGGTCCGAAACCCGTGGTAAACGAGAAGGAAATCGGGTTTGACATTGAGGATAAGAACATCGTGCTGGTCGACGATGTGCTCTTCACTGGCCGTACTACGCGAGCGGCTCTGGATGCTCTTTTCTCCCACGGGCGGCCACGGCGCGTTCAACTGTGTGTGCTCATCGATCGTGGGCATCGAGAAATTCCCGTGGAAGCAACGTTTGTTGGCCGCAATGTGCAGACCACTCTCAACGAAGTAATCGAGGTGAAGCTGACAGAAATTGACGATGCGGAAAAAGTTCTATTGATGGAGAAATAGTAACTTCGAAGTGGGTGAAAAAATAGACGGTGGCCGAAAGCCACCGTCTTTGTCGTTTGCTGTAAGTCTCAGGCGATCTTCGTGCAGACCGCTTTCGTTTGCGTGTACAGATTCAGGACATCGTGGCCCATCTCACGGCCCCATCCGGATTGCTTATACCCTCCGAACGGCAGCGCCGCATCGAAGATGTTGTAGCAGTTGATCCAGACCGTGCCAGCACGAAGCTGCTCGGCCATGCGGTGTGCTTTTCCAATGTCGCGCGTCCACACGGCGGCGGCGAGTCCGTAATCGCTGTTATTGGCGCGCGGGATGATCTCTTCCGGATCAGTGAACGGCATCGCCGCTACCACTGGCCCAAAGATTTCCTCCTGCACGACTTTCATGTTCTCCCGGGTATCGACGAGGACTGTAGGTTCGACGAAATATCCGCGATCATTTGCTTTCTTTCCGCCTACAACCGCCTTCGCGCCTTCCGAGAATCCCGCTTCGAGATATCCGCAGACACGATTCAGTTGTTCTTCCGAAACAAGCGGACCCATCTGCGTGTCCGGTTCAAGGCCAGAGCCAACCTTGATCTTCTTGGCATAGTCCGCGACTCCCTCGACCACCTGGTCATACACGGATTTCTCTATGTATAACCGTGAGCCTGCGCAGCAGCACTGGCCGTGGTTGAAGAAGATAGCGCTCGCGGAGCCGGGGATTGCTGTCTCGAGATCGGCATCTTTGAATACGACGTTCGGGGATTTGCCACCGAGTTCCAGTGACACTTTTTTCAGATTGCCGGCGGCGGCGTGGACGATCAGTTTCCCGACTTCTGTCGAGCCAGTGAATGCAACCTTGTCAACGTCGGCGTGCGCGGCAAGCGCCGCGCCGGCCGTTTCTCCGTAGCCCGGAACAACATTGACGACGCCCTCCGGGAATCCGGCTTCCATAATCAACTCGCCCAGACGGAGCGCAGAGAGCGGTGTCTGCTCGGCAGGTTTTAAAATGACGGTGCAGCCCGTGGCCAGCGCGGGCCCGAGTTTCCAGGCAGCCATGAGCAGCGGGAAATTCCATGGAATAATCTGCCCGACGACACCAACCGGTTCACGCAGCGTATAGGCGAGATACTTCGCCCCGGGCGTGTAGGGCACAGACAGAGGAATGGTGTTGCCTTCGATCTTGGTTGCCCATCCTGCCATGTAGCGGAATAAATCCACGGCAAGTGGGACGTCGGCCGCTTTGGCGATGGCCAGTGGCTTCCCATTGTCCAGACTCTCGATATAGCCGAACTCTTCGGTGTGTTGTTCGAGGAGATCGGCTAACTTCCAGATCAAGCGTCCGCGCTCTGAAGCGGTCATGCGGCGCCAAGGACCATGGTCGAAGGCATGACGAGCGGCTTTGACGGCTTGGCCAATGTCGGCGCGATCTCCTTCTGCTACTTGAGCGAGAATTTCGCCAGTCGCCGGATTATATGTGGGGAAAGTCTTGCCGGACGCGGCGTTCACCCATCGTCCGTTAATCAGCATTTGTCTCGGTTTATCGATGAACTCCGCGACTTGCGGATGGATTTGCGGAGAAACTGCGATGCCCATAGGCCCTCCTTGGTCAACTTGGACTTGCAGAGAATGAAGCCGGGCGAAATAGGAAATGAAAACTTCGGGTATGCTAGACCCGCTCGGGGAGAAAAAGCAATCCCGGGAACTACTCCCCGTACGGTACCCAGATGTTTTTCACTTGGACAGCGTGCTCGAGGTACCAGCGGCCTTCGGCAATCGAGGGATTAAACCAGTCGATGACCCGTCCTTCGTTGGTCCAGACCTGTTTCAGGTTTCCAACTGACATCGCTTTAGCGCTGGCCACGGTCGCATCATCTCCATAGCACCAGATCGCGTCGATGTCGTCGTGCTCGGCAATCGTCTTCAGCAGCTGCGAGACGTAACCCGTTACGATATTGACCGCTCCACCGGGCAGGTCGCTCGTGTCGAAGAGTTGATACAGGTCGCCGGTGATCAGTGGATATTTCTCGGACGGAACCGCGACTATGGTATTTCCGACCGCCAGTAGCGGCATCACCAGCGAAAGAAAACCCAGCAGTGGTGCCTCGGACGGGCAGATGACCCCAACCGTTCCAATGGGCTCGTTCATTGCGATGGCGATGTTGCGGAACGGAGGATTGTGGACTGCGCCATCGAACTTATCAGCCCATGCGGCGTAAGAGAAGATTCGCTCGATTCCGAGATCGACCTCTTTCGCCGCCTGCTCCTCACCGACACTGGCCGCAAGGCGTCCGATGACTTCGGTTCGGCGTAAGCTCAGATTCTCGGCGCAGTAATACAGCACCTGAGCGCGATTGTGTGCCGTAGCTTTTGCCCATCCCTCGGCCTTGCGAGCAGCTTCAACGGCATTACGAATATCCTTGCGATTGCCGAGAGGAGCTTCGCCGAGCAAGTGACCATCCGGAGACTGCACCGCCACGCTGTAGCCTGAATCCGGTCGTGTCTGTTTGCCGCCGATATAGAGTTTAACGGTGCGATCGATCGATGGTGTGCTCGCGTCAGGAGTAGCGTCGAGTCTAGCCTTTTCGAGTTCTGGTCCCGTGCTGGTTTTCGCGGCCGGGAGCTTCGGCGCTTGTTTCAGCCAGCTCGGTTCCATGTATTCAAGCAAGCCTTCTCGTCCACCCTCGCGGCCGTACCCACTCTCGCGGTATCCTCCAAATCCGCAAGCTGCGTCGAACAGATTCGTGCAGTTCACCCACACCACTCCTGCCTTCAGTTGCGCGGCAACATGCAGCGCGACATTGATGTTCTCGCTCCAGACGCACGAAGCGAGCCCGTACACAGTGTTGTTGGCCAGTTCCACAGCTTCCCGCGGTGTGCGGAAAGTCATAGTGGCGAGGACCGGGCCAAAAATCTCCTGCTGAGCGACAATTGATGTCGGATGCACGTTGCTGAGGAGCGTTGGTGGGAAGTAGAAGCCGCGAGAGGGCAAAACCATCTCAGGCTGCCAGCACGTCGCCCCGTCGGCTACACCTTGGGCCACCATGTGCTGAATGCGCTCGAGCTGCACTCGCGCCACGATCGCTCCAATATCGATTGCTTTGTCGAGAGGTGGACCCATGCGCAGGGTACTCATGCGATCGCGAATCTTAGAGATCAGCGCCTCAGCGATACTCTCCTGCATCAGGAGGCGCGATCCAGCACAACACACCTGTCCTTGATTGAACCAGATGCCATCGACCAGTCCTTCGACCGCGCTGTCAAGATCCGCATCCTCGAAGATGATGAACGGAGATTTCCCACCGAGTTCGAGCGATAGACGTTTGTGACTGGCGGCCGTTGCGCTTCGAATCGCACGACCAACTTCCGTCGACCCCGTAAACGCTATTTTGT
Source organism: Terriglobia bacterium (assembly GCA_963823085.1). Lineage (GTDB taxonomy): Bacteria > Acidobacteriota > Terriglobia > Terriglobales > Acidobacteriaceae > Sulfotelmatobacter. Next base: position 262,927 of record CAWGKF010000008.1, read on the forward strand.
CGACATCGGGGTGCTTAACTAATGCTTCGCCGGTCGAGCCGTCCCCGGTGACAATGTTGACGACGCCGGCTGGCAGTCCGGCTTCCTGGCAGAGTTCCGCGAACAGCAGCGCAGAGAGTGGAGTGAACTCCGCCGGTTTCAAAACGACAGTATTTCCCGTGGCGAGGGCGGGTGCAATCTTCCACGCCAACATCAGTAGCGGAAAATTCCACGGAATAATCTGACCGACTACGCCACACGGTTCATGATCGGGAAACTCTTGCGGCAGAATCTGCGCCCAGCCCGCGTGGTAATAAAAGTGACGTGCGACTAACGGTATATCGATGTCACGGCTTTCCCGGATCGGCTTGCCGTTGTCCATTGTTTCCAGGACGGCGAGCAGCCGTGAATGCTTCTGCACCAATCGGGCGAGAGCATAAAGATAACGCGCACGCACATGCGGAGTCAGCGCACGCCACTTGCCCAAAGCAGCCCGCGCCGCTTTAACAGCCGCGTCGATGTCTGCCGCGCTGCCTTGTGCAAGGCTGGCCAACTTCTCTCCGTTCGATGGATCGTGGGTATCGAAATATTCTCCGCGCTCCGGTGATTTCCAGCCACCATCGATGAAGTGTTCAAAGCGGCAATTATGTCGCTCCAGCCAGGAGATCGCTTCCTTCGGATCTTCCGGAGCAGGTCCGTACTCCATCGTGAGAAATTTGTCGGCTATGCTCATTCGGCCTCAGGTCGTTACTTCGTCGAAACGCTCTACGCAATCGGATGACGATATTCCGCGGAGTACCGTCCCGTTGCGTAATGTTCAAGTTGCCGCTCGATATCTCCCAACATACCGCTTGCACCAAAGCGAAACATTTCTGCGCGGAGCCATGCCGGTCCGAGTTCTTCTTTGATCATGGCGAGCCAGTCGAGAGACTGTTTCGCGGTACGGATGCCGCCGGCAGGCTTGAATCCAACGGCCATTCCTGTTTGCTGGGCGTACTCACGGATCGCCCGAACCATTACAAGACTAACGGGCAGAGTCGCATTGGTCGGTTCTTTGCCAGTCGAAGTCTTTATGAAATCTGCTCCGGCCATCATGGCCACAAAGCTGGCGCGCGCGACATTGCGGAAGGTCAACAGATCACCCAGTTCCTAGGATAACCTTCATGTGAGCCGCGCCGGAGGCTTGCTTGAAAGCGGCGACTTCGTCGAACAGAGCTTGCCAGCGTCCGCCGAAAACATGTCCGCGTGTAATGACCACATCAATTTCATGCGCCCCCGCTTCAACAGACCGCCGAATCTCGGCCACTCGCTCGGTGAGCGGAGAAAGACCTGCGGGAAATCCGGTGGAAACGGCGGCAACGTGAACGCCGCTGCCTTCCAGGGCTCTCAGCGCAGTTTCGATGAACGTGTGATAGACGCAAACGGCAGCAACCTTCACATCGAGATTGCCGATTCCAAGTTTCTCAACCAGTTCCTGCTGGATAGGGTGTTTGGCCTTGGCGCACAGGCGGCGTACACGCTCATCCGTGTCATCCCCCGAAAGCGTGGTGAGGTCCATGCACGAAATCGCGCGCAGAAGCCATGCCGCCTGCCACTCTTTTTTTACAGTGCGCCGCGCAACCTGAGATTGCACGCGCCGCTCCACCGCGCTGGTGTTGACCCGGACCTCTTGTAGCCAGTGTAGGTCAAGCGGAATGCCGGTGTTCGACAGGAGCGAGTGGCCATTGAGTGACGTAATCGACGCAGAAGCATGAGAGTCGCGTGCCGCGATTTGGCTCCGAGAGTTGTGTACCAGATTGTGAGAGTTTCGATCGCCTGACATGAAACTCAGCCTTCTTATGATCGCCGTTGACTCGCAGGCGATGTCTTGAGTTGCCGTCTTGAGTTGAATTGTACGGCACCGAGTCTTACAAGGCGAGAGCGGCAAGAGACATCGCTGGCAGCGGCGAAAGCCGCGACAGCGATCCAGGGTTTACAATGGCGCACGATTCCACACACCGGGTTGCGTGATGAACGAACGCTTAGAAGACTCCTTTGCCGAACACTAAAAAGAAATCGTCCACAGTCCGGGCAAAGCTGGAGCAAGCGGCGAAGAAGGTCATGAAGAATGCCCATGCTCCGTATTCAAAGTTCCACGTCGGAGCGGCCGTCCTTCTGACGAATGGGAAGATCTTTACCGGGTGCAACGTGGAAAACGCATCCTATGGAATGACAAACTGCGCCGAACGCACAGCCATTTTTACCGCTGTTGCCGAGTTGGGTCCGAAGATTGAAATTGAGGCCGTTGCCGTAGCCAATGACCACGGGGTTGCTTGCTCGCCCTGCGGGGCCTGCCGGCAAGTGATCTTCGAATTCGGTCCTGATGCGACTATTTATTTCCAGGGCGCGAATGGGCCCAAGCGGGCCCACATCACAGAACTTTTGCCGGAAGGATTCCGCCTCAAGTGAGCCAGCCGAATTCTGCAGCGCAGAGTTTTCGCGCCATCGACGTCATCCGCAAAAAAAGGGATGGCGTTGAACTGACGCGGCATGAAATTGAGGCGCTGGTCAACGCCTATACTGCAGGCGATATTCCCGATTACCAGGTTTCGGCTTGGCTGATGGCCGTAGTTTTGCGGGGGATGACTCGCCCCGAGACTGCGGCGCTCACGGATGCCATGCTGCGCTCGGGCGAAGTTCTGAATTTGTCCTCGCTGCCTGCGAAAAAAGTCGATAAGCACTCGACTGGCGGTGTGGGAGACAAGACTTCGCTCGTCTTGGCTCCGCTTGCAGCCGCAGCAGGCGTCGCGGTTCCGATGATCAGCGGCCGTGGTCTGGGTCATACCGGTGGAACACTCGACAAACTGGAAGCCATTCCAGGGTTTAATGTCAACTTGTCTGTGAATGACTTCCGCCGCGTTCTCGAGACTTGCGGCTGCGCCATGATCGGCCAGACGGCTGAGATCGCTCCCGCTGACCGCAAGCTCTATGCGCTGCGCGATGTGACCGGCACGGTGGAAAGTCCGTATCTGATTTGCGCTTCGATCATGAGCAAGAAGTTGGCGGAAGGAATCGATGCCCTCGTGCTCGACGTAAAAACCGGTTCGGGCGCATTCATGAAGAGCGAAAAAGACGCCTTGTTCCTTGCCGAATTGATGGTCGAGACAGGCGAGCGCATGGGCAAGCGTGTGATCGCGCTGATCACCGACATGGATCAGCCGCTGGGCAATATGATCGGCAATGCGCTGGAGGTGGTTGAAGTCGTCGACATTTTGCGCGGCGGTGGACCGGAGGACCTGCGCGAGCTTTGCCTGCACCTGGCGGGATGGATGCTATATCTTGGCGGAGCCTCCAAGAGTGTTGCCGAGGGCAAACAGATCAGTGCACAGCTGATTTCGTCCGGAAAAGCTTTGGAGCGGTTCCGGAAAATGGTGGAACTGCAGGGCGGCGACGTTCGATCGATCGACGACCCAACGAAACTACCGCAAGCGCGACACACCACGACAATCTTGAGCGCGCGCGCCGGATACGTTATTTCGATGCAGTGCGAACAAATCGGCAACGCCTGCGTGATTCTGGGCGGGGGCCGTGAACGCAAGGAAGACTCGGTTGATCCTGCTGCTGGAATCATGCTCCACAAAAAAGTCGGCGATCGAATCGAAGCCGGCGAACCAATCGCCACGGTCCATTACAACGAAGAGTCCAGAGCGGAACGTGCGAAACAGTTGATCGTGCAGAGCTGCGAAGTGGCAGAGACGGCGCCTTCGCACAAGAGGCCGCTGATCCACAGAGTTATCGGCAAGGCCGGGGAGAACGCCTAATGGGAAGATTCACCGGAATTCTTGGACTCTTGACCATGCTGGCACTGGCCTATATTTTCTCGACGAATCGACGTGCTATTCGAGTGAAGACAGTCGCGTGGGGACTCGGGTTGCAGATCGTCTTCGCCATTTTCGTGCTGCGCGTCGACTACGGCCGTCGCATGTTTCAGGTTGCCGGTGATGCCGCCAATCGCGTGCTGAGCTATGCCTTTGTTGGATCGGAATTCGTCTTCGGACCCCTGGGCAAGCAGGGTTCGAACATCGGCTTTATCTTTGCCTTTCAGGTGCTGCCCACGGTTATCTTTATCTGCGCATTGTTCGCGATTCTCTATCACTACGGCATCATGCAGATCGTCATCCGCATCGCGGCCTGGGCGATGACGCGCATCATGGGCGCAAGCGGCGCCGAGTCGCTGAACGTTGCTGCCAGCATCTTCATGGGACAAACGGAAGCGCCAGTGACCATACGCCCGTTTCTGCCTGATTTGACCCGCTCGGAACTAATGACCGTGATGACCAGCGGTATGGCCCACGTCTCGGGTTCGATCATGGCGGCGTACTTCGCGTTTGGCGCCGAACCCCGGCATGTGCTCAGCGCTGTCATCATGACCGCTCCAGGCACCATTCTTGTCTCGAAGATGCTCGTTCCTGAAACTGAAGAACCCAAAACAGCTGGACGCGTGGTCATGAGCGACGAGGAGACCGAAAGAGAGAGCCACGAAAACCTGCTCGGTGCCATCGCGCGCGGCACCGGCGATGGATTGCATATGGCCCTCAATATCGGCGCGATGTTGATCGCTTTTCTCGCACTGGTTGCTCTTCTGGATGGGATCATGGGCGGCATTCATCACCACATTGCCTGGTTCCCAGCGAGCATGGAGAGTGTTCTGGGCGTGCTCTTCGCGCCCGTCGCGTGGGTGATTGGAGTTCCCTGGCGCGATTGCCCGGCGATCGGCAACTTGCTGGGAACCCGCATGGTGCTGAACGAACTGGTTGCGTTTTCCATGCTGGGGCCACAGAGGGCCGCGCTCGATCCGCGCTCATTTACTATCGCGACCTTTGCGCTTTGCGGATTCGCCAATCTCAGTTCCATCGGAATTCAAATTGGCGGGATTGGTGCTCTGGCCCCAAACAAACGTGGCGAACTGGCGAAACTCGGAGTCCGCGCGATGCTGGCTGGCACCATGGCGAACCTGATGTCAGCATCGATTGCCGGCATGCTGCTATAAATTCTGTCTTTGATCAAATAAAACCGTAAGGAATCTTTCGTGAAGCCATTCACAAAATCAAGTTGTGTCATGGTCTCAATTCTCTTGCTGGGGATGAGTACCGCTGCCCAGACTGCTCGTCGCGTCATCATCGATACGGATCCCGGCATCGACGATGCCATGGCGATTCTGCTCGCGCTGAACTCGCCCGAATTAAAAGTGGAGGCGCTGACGGTCGTTCCCGGAAATGTAGAGGCGTGGCAAGGGCTGGAGAATGCTCTGAAGATCGCCTCTCTTGCCGGTCGCTGCGATTTGCCCGTCGCTGGGGGAGCGCAACATCCGCTCAATCAGAAACTAATTACCGCGCAGTACTGGCACGGCAAGAACGGTTTGGCCAATGTCGAGTTGCCTGCGAGTAAATGTAGGGCTGATTCACGATTCGGTCCCGATCTCATCATCGAACTGATCCACAAATATCCGCATGAGATCACTTTGATTCCGGTCGGTCCTTTGACCAACATCGCGCTGGCAGTTTCGAAAGATCCTTCCATCGTTCCGCTAGTAAAAGACATCGTCATCATGGGAGGATCGATTAGCGGCGGCAATGTAGATGGCGCCGCCGAAGCGAATATCTATGGCGATCCTGAGGCAGCGTCGATCGTCTTCAATGCCGGATGGATCGTTACCATGATCGGCTCCGACGTTGGAGAGCGAACATTGATCACACGCAAATATCTGGCCGATCTGCAGTCGCTGCATGGACCGGAAAGCGATTTCATCGCGAAACTTGCGGACTGGTATCTCACCCGTTCCGAGAAGAGCGGATATCAAGGCGCTGCGATGTACGATCCACTGGCAGTGGCGACCGTCATGGATCCTAGCTTAGTAACGCTCAAAGAGATGCATGTGGACGTCGAAACCAAAGGCGAATTCACTCGCGGGGAAACAGTAGCAAATCGCATGGGCTCGGACGAGAAGAATGTGCTGCACGGAGATCATTACGAAATCGATGGAGTGATCGAGCTGAAGCCAAACGCGCGAGTCTGTTTAGCGTCCGACGCGGACCGGTTCCTGAACTTGTTCATCAGCAGAATTAAGGGTAAATAGTGAACCGCAGGCTTCAACGCCGATAGCGTCGAGACGCAGAAGTTTTTTCACGTAACGCAGCGATCTCAGGCTGCTCAACGGTGAAAAGATCAGCCGTTCGCGTGCGCAACCAGCAGGATGGCGAGCAAATAAAAAACGAACATCATTGCGAGATAACCCTTCGCGCGTGAGCCCGATCCGGCAAACTCCTTCCATGCCAGGACTCCCCACAGAGCTGCAACCATCGGCGCGGATTGCCCGATCGCATACGAAATCGCATAGCTAGTAGCTTTTCCCGCGACGACATTGAATACAGTGCCTAGACCCCAGATGAAACCGCCGGCCAGCCCGAGAAGATGGCCCGAGGGCGGGCCGCTGAAGAAGCCGCTGAAGCTCACTGGTTCACCAACCAGCGGCTTCTTCATAAAATAAATGTTCCAGATGAAGCACGAGAGCAGTGCCCCGAGCGTGAGAAACACCACCGAGCTATACGGGGTCAAGGCGTTTCCGCGGGTCGCCCCGTAGGCAACGAACGGGTTCCAAAGGCCCATCAAAACTCCCGAAACGACGCAAATAACAATGCTCTTACGCGACACCGCGCGGCCGGCGCTGCCAAGGCTCCCGTAAGCTTTGCCGTCGAGGATAACGGCAATCAATGCACACGCAACGCCAACAGCCAGGAACAGACCATTGCCCTTGGGCTGCAGCACGTAGCTCAATATTGTTCCAACCACGAGCGCAATTCCGATCGATACCGGAAACGCCACCGCGAGTCCCGCCATATCGATCGCCGCCACCAGCAGCAGATTCGCTAAATTGAAGATGGCCCCGCCTACCATGGTGGAAACGATGTTGGAAGTGTCCGCGGACTGGACGTTATTCAGAAAGCTCGAAGAGTCGTGCCCCGTGCTTCCCATGGTCAGTGCAAGCACCAGGGAGATCAGAAAAATTCCGATCGCATAATCCCAATAAAAGAGTTCAAAACGATAATTTTTTACACCCTTGAAAGTATTGGCCCACGAACCCCAGCAGATGGCGCTGACAATCATCATGAAAAGCGCAATGGTGAGACTTGGCGGTGTGAACATGATTCTCCCTTGGAAAACGTGTAACGATACTCCTCTTTTCGCCAACCTACAATTCTTCCAACCGTCGTAAGGCAGCCATTGCGCCGCGATGGGCATGGGCGTGGTAGACTCTGCCTTCTTCGAACTTACGAACTGGACCAGACAGAATGGCTAAGCGTCCGCGGATCGCGGTAGTCGGCAGCGCTAACATCGACCTCACGACATTCACCAATCAGTTTCCGCGACCGGGGGAGACTATCTTTGGACAGAGCTTTGACCTGGGATTCGGCGGGAAGGGTGCAAATCAAGCTGTTGCTGCGCGCCTCTGCGGCGCTGAGGTTTTCATGGTCGCGCGTGTAGGCAGCGATCTGTTCGGGCCCGCAACCATCGAGAATTTTCGCAAGCAGGGTATCGATCCAACCCACGTCAAGCAGGTCGAAGGACTATCGAGCGGCGTCGCCCCGATTTTTGTCGAGCCAAACGGCCAGAATCGGATTCTGGTCGTGAAGGGTGCCAATGACGCATTGAAGCCCGCCGACGTCGACGCTGCATCCGAGGTTCTCAAGTCGGCCGATTGTATCGTCCTGCAATTTGAGATTCCGGTTGAGACCGTCTATTACACGGTCGCATTTGCGCGCAAACATGGAATTCTCTGCATCGTGAATCCCGCACCAGCGCAACCGGTCGACATGATGGCGCTGAAGGATCTTGACTATTTTGTCCCCAACGAGAGTGAGGCCGAGACGATTACCGGCCAGCCCGTAAAAACGGTCGACGATGCCAGGAAGTGCGCCGAGAAACTGGTTGACGGCGGGATCAATCGCGTAATCATCACGCTTGGGGCGAACGGATCCCTGCTCGCCAGCCGAGACGAGATCGAACACATCGCTCCCTTCGCCGTCAAAAGCATCGACAGCACCGGAGCGGGAGACGCATTCATTGGAAGCTTCGCCGTGTTCTTGGGAGAAGGCTTGCCGGAAAAAGAAGCGTTGCGCCGCGCGAATCTGTACGCGGCACTCTCGACCACGGGCGTCGGAACGCAAAAATCGTTTTACAAGCGCTCGAACTTCGACGCTGAGTGGTCCGCCCGCATGTAAAAACACCGCCTCTGATTCCCGCGAAGTCATTCACAAACCGAAACTTCTTGACTAAACGCTAACCGGCAATTTATAAGCCCTGTCTGCGGTCCAAAGACCTCCTATTCACGTGCTACTCGACCTCCCAACTTCCTGGGAAGGGGCGGTCTTTTTCTTTTGGGGCGGACGCTGAAAGGTTGAAAAGATGATGTCGAGCAAGAAGGCACTCTTTGCCGTTTTTTGTTGGGGACTCTTAACCCTGTGTACTCCGCTGCTATATGGTCAGGCTACAGCCGGTTTCTCCGGCACAGTTTCCGACAAGGCTGGCGCGGTCATCTCCGGAGCGAACGTAAAGGTAACGTCCCAAGCTACCGGGTTGACGCGCGACGCCAAGACCGACGATTCCGGACACTACATTGTTCCATTGCTCCCAGTTGGTTTCTACACCATCCATGTGGACGCACAAGGTTTCGGTCCCGCCGAGCAGAAGGACGTTCGACTGCAAGTCGATGAACAGCGCGAACTGGACTTCTCCCTCCAACCTGCGTCTGTCAGCACCAGCGTCGAAGTGAATGCGACGGAAGTTGCTGTGGAGACAACCAGCCCAAGCCTCGGGCAGGTCATTACGTCTGAGGAGGTCGCCGAACTTCCGCTCAACGGCCGTAATTTTGTGCAACTCGCGACGTTGACGCCTGGCACGACGGCGTCGACCAGTCCGGTAAGTTTCTTCACGAGCGCGGCCAGCAGCGAAGCGGCGACCCGCGGATCGTTCTCGCTTTCAGTGGGAGGTTCCCGCGAACAGAGCACAGACTGGCTGCTCGACGGCAATGACAACAACCAGCTTGACGAAGGTGGAATCGCCATCTTCTCGTCCATCGACGACATACAGGAATTCAAGGTTCTTACCTACAACTACTCAGCCGAGTATGGAGAACGCGCTGGCCCAACCGTACTGGTCACGACGAAATCAGGGAGCAATCAGTATCACGGGTCGTTATTTGAGTTCTTCCGCAACACGAAGCTCGACGCTCGCAGCTACTTCGCTTCGTCCGTGGAGAAATTCAATCTCAATCAATTTGGCGGCTCGTTCGGCGGACCCATCAAGAAAGACAAGACATTTTTCTTCGTGGACTATCAGGCGAAGATGCAGCGACGCGGGATTCCATTCACTGGCTATGTTCCGACCAGCTCCATGGTGACGCCAAACGCGAGTGGCAATTACGATTTCAGCAACGACCCGCTCGGCATCCAGTTAAATAATCCATTCGGAGGCACTTCCTTTCAGTGTCTTCCCGGCACCAAAACTCCGGAACCCGTCAATCTTGCGGATGGAAGCCAGCCCGCTGGCCAGGCCTGCAACATCATTCCGGCAGCGTTGATCAACCCTCTTGGCGCGAAAGTGGCTCAGCTTTACCCCACGCCCAATGCGAGTGCAACTGGCTACAACTATGTGAACGAGCCTGTGCGGAAATTGAATGAGGGCACAGCCGATATCCGGGTCGATCACAATTTTTCCAACAAGGATTCCGCCTTTGGTCGCTTCAGCTATGATCAAGCGACGAACTTCGTCCCTGGTGGATCTCCGACGTGGTCTGAAACGAACGCCTTCGGCAGCAATCAATACATCGACAATCACGGGCGCAACGTTGCTATCTCCGAAACTCACATCTTCTCTTCGAATCTGATCAATCAGTTGAATGTGGGTTACAACCGCATCTTCAACCACATTCTCTCGTTTGGCACGGGAAGCTGCGAGGCATCGGTGATCGGAATACCAGGAGCCAACCTGGGAGCGAAGTGCAATCCTTTGACTGGCTATCCCACAAGCCTGAACCAGTCCAACAAGGACTGCATCAGCTGCGGGCTTACCTCGTTCCAGATGTCCGCCTATATGTCCGTTGGTGATCGCGGATACGCTCCGTACCAGGGCGGCACGAATGTCTACTCCGTGTCCGACGTGCTTGACGTCATTCGCGGCAAACACAATATCCGCTTCGGCGCTACTTATCGTGCCGAAGAAATGAACGTACGGAACAATGCGTTTCAGGACGGGTACGTCGTGAACAACGGCCTTGCGACCGGGGACAATATCGCCGATCTGCTCTTGGGTAGCATGGGAGTTTTCGCGGCACACGATCAAACCTTCCTCGGAGGCACCACCGGCCGGCGCTGGAAACTCATTCGCCCGTTCGTGCAGGATGACTGGCGCGTCACCAACAACCTCACCGTGAATCTTGGACTTGCCTGGGCCCTGGCCACCCCTGAAACCGAAGTGCAAAATCGCCAGGCAGACTTTAATATCCAAAATCTGAAATGGTACGTTCCCAAGGGCAGCCCCGCAATCAGTGCCTGCACGAGCTGCATCACGACTGATGGCCGTGTTGGCGTCCAGTTTGACAAGAAAGCGTTGGAGCCCCGAATCGGACTCTCGTGGAAACCGATGGGGAGTGATAAAACGGCGATCCGCGCTGGCTATGCGATCTACCACGATTCCGCGTGGAACCAGGGCGGACAGGGCCTGTGGCAGAATCCGCCATACTACGCGGAAGTCGATCCGCCAACCTATCTCTTTGGTTACGGCAGCACAGCGGGATCGCTTTCTGGTGGTTTCCTTCTGCCGGCCAACACGCCATCGGCACTGAACGTTCCGGGTGGCGCCATCTACAACGCGCCTGTGAATCCGAGTTCTTACACCGGAACCATTCAGTCCCAGAATCTCAATTTCCGCCAAGGCACCATCCAACAATTTACGCTGAACGTGGAGCGGCTGATCCCCGGCAGTGTAGTTTTGACCATGGGCTACGCGGGCTCGCGCAGTGCGCACATTCTTATCGGTCAGTCGAACGAGAACATCGAATCGCCCTCAGCATGCTTCCCAACCGCAACTGACGTTTCCGGTAACTCGCAACCCAATCCACTTTACGGTGTCTATAAGTTGGGCTGCGGCATAGATAATTGGCCCTATGCAGCTCCATTTCAGATCGTGGAAGCCAATAACAGCGTGGGGTCTGCTCGGTACGACTCATTCCAGGCGAAGGCAGAGACGAAGAGTACGCGGCACGGATTGTATGCGCTACTTGGCTACACCTACTCCCGAACGTTCGATTCCGGCATGCCCGATGGTCTGGGTACAAATCCTGGGGGGATCTACTATCCCCTTCCTGGAACCTAGAAGCTAGATTGGGGGCTTTCATCTCTCAATCTGAACCACAGTTTCACCGCCAGCGTGCTCTATGATTTGCCGTTCGGCAAAGGCAAGAAATTTGGTAGCAATTGGAATGGTGCTGCCAATGCTGTCTATGGGGAACTGGCAGGTGGATCTCATCGAGAGAGCTACCTCGGGGTTCCCGCTATATGTGGTGGATAGCAGCGACCCATCGGGAATTTTCTTCTCGTACAACGGCTTCACTTTAGCAGCGTCCGAATCAGGTTAGGAGATCCAAACAAAGTCCGGTCCGGTCGCCGGGAACCCCGGTTGCAGAATGCTCCGTCTCAAATCCATACCATCCAGAATTGGTTCAACCCCTGTGCGTTCGCCTCGGCAGCGTTCACATTTAATTCTGGAACACCCCAAAGTTTACGGTCGGTGAACTCGGCACTGCGGCCCGTGCTCCAGTCTACGGGCCCCGTTTCGTGAACACGGATTTTTCCCTTATCAAGGACTTCCCGTTCACCTTCCGCGAAGGCGTGAACCTGCAATTCCGGGCTGAGTTCTTCAACCTGTTCAACCATCCGCAGTTCTTCCTGCCTGGTATCGGGAACAGCGGAATGCAAGATATCAACACGCCCTCCAGTTTCGGTGTCATCAGCAATACGGTAAATAATCCGCGTCTGATTCAATTCGCTTTGAAACTGAGATTCTGACGCTGTTGGACAAGAAGCAAGATCGTCGGGCAGATCGGTTAGCCGGTCTGCCCTATTCTGTTTGAACGGAGTTTCCATGCGATTCCGTCGTTGCTGCCGACTTGCCCTGCTGATGCTGCTCGTCTCCGCTGCCCTGGCGCAGCCGCGCCGCAAGGTGATCATCAACGAAGACTGCTCCGGACCGGGCGGCAGCAACATGCAGACGCTGTTGACGTTGATCCAATCGCCGCAGGTAGACGTGCTCGGCATCACCGTCGTCAGCGGAGATCAATGGCTCGACGAAGAAGTCGCGCACACGCTACGTTTGCTGGAAATCATGGGCCGCACCGACATTCCTGTCGTCCCCGGAGCGGAGTACCCGCTGGTTCGCACTCGTAGTGAGGCACAGGCCTGGCAGCAGCGGTACGGCAAGGTCGCTTATGCTGGTGCCTGGGATGATCGCTGGTGGCATGAAGCCTCGGTCATCCCCCCGCTTCCGGAGGGCCAGCCCACGACCAAGCCTTCTGACGAAGATGCACCGCACTTTCTGATCCGTATGGTGCGGAAGTATCCGCACGAAGTGACGATTTACGAGGGCGGCCCGATGACCAACCTTGCGCTCGCCATCTCGATCGATCCCCAATTTCCGGAACTGGCGCAGGAACTCGTCTTCATGGGCGGAAGCCTGAGTCCGAAGAGCGATAATCCCGAGTTCGTAAACAACCCGCGGCACGAGTTCAATTTCTGGTTTGATCCTGAAGCCGCCGCAATCGTGCTGCGTGCTCCCTGGAAAAAGATTGTCTGCACACCGACCGACATTTCAGTCAAAACCCATATGACCGCAGACCTTGTAAAACAAATCGAGGCCGCGGGAACGCCCGTCGTCCGCTACATCGCAAAATTCGCCATGCTAACTCCGGGTGCCGACATCATGTGGGATGAACTCGCAGCGGCCGCTTGGGTCGATCCCAGCATTATCACGAAAAGCGAGACTCGCTTCATGACGGTTGATCTCGATCACGGCCCGACCTACGGCGATACCCTGACTTGGGCGGAAGATGCCAGCCAGCACCTAAATTCACGGAAGGTCGAAATTCAATTCGACCTCGACACGGAGAGGTTTTACCGCATGTTCGTCGGCCTGATGACCGCTCCTACTCCACACTGAATTCGGCCCCAGAATTCGGCCCCCTGCTGGCAGCCGAAGCGCGAACAGCATACAATAAAGTTTGCGGCTGTTCGCACTTTATGTCTCCCATTCCAGACGATCTCACTACAGTAAAAGACGACATGATTGCCTTCATCGAAGGCCACGGCATGCGCCGCTTCCACGGCTTTGTCGATTACGAAGAAGTTCAGTGCGTCATGTGGGACACGGGAGACAATCCCGACGGCTGGAAAGATTTTGTCGAACTTGCCAAGGCTGCTGGGGCTCCGTTCCTGACCATGCATTCCTGGACCCTCGAGCGTACCGAGCTCGACGAGATGGTCGAACGCCTCACCAATTCTGAGTTTACGGATGGCGACGACGTCGAGGATGCCCGCTGGCTGCGTGCCCACGTGGGCAAGATCGGATATCTGCAACTGGGCTGGCCCTTTCAGGGCTCCATGTTCCTTTGCGAGGTGAGCACCGACTGGTACGAGCGCTACCAGCACCTGCTCGAAGTCTCAGATGAATTCGGCGGACTTACCCTGGACGAGCCCGATCAGGACGAAGAAAACTAGCAGCGTTCGTGTAGGGACGGACGCATTCGTCCGTCCGCCGAGCGTAGCTCGGCCTTTTACACTTTCCAACATCTCTGCACAATCCCTTCTGGAGTACACTGCAGCATCAGCATGCAGTGGATCCAAAAGCCCTCGAATCGAGACCTCGTAGAGTCCCTGACCACGTCTCTTCGATCTGACTCTGGGTTTCGCGGGATCGCCAGCGTGCGCACCGCTTCCATCCTTGCCCCTTTGCTCGTGCGCCGAGGCATCATCGACCCAGAATCAGCTCAAAGATTCCTGAAGCCATCGCTTTCCGACCTGCATTCCCCCGAACAGATGGCCGGGTTGCGAGCCGCTGTTGATCGTCTTGACGCGGCGATCGAACGCAAGGAGCCCATGCTGATCTACGGCGACTACGACGTCGACGGCACCATGGCCGTTATCATTCTCAAGACTGCCATTGAACTCTGCGGAGGCAGCGCCGACTTCCACGTCCCCCATCGAATCCGCGAAGGCTATGACATGCGGGACGATGTGATCGAGCGTGCGGCCGCCGCCGGTATTCGCCTGATTATCAGCGTCGATATGGGCATTCGCGCCTTTGGTCCGGCAGAAACCGCGCAGCGTCTCGGCGTCGACCTGATCGTTACCGACCATCACCTTCCCGGTCCGGATGGTGTGCCGAAAGCCCTGGCTGTCATGAATCCCAATCAGCAGGGCTGCGATTATCCCTGCAAACAGCTCTGCGGGGCCGGAGTGGCATTCAAACTGGCGCAGGGAATCATGCAGCGCCGCCTTGAGGCGAGAGATCAAAACAAACTTTTGCTCTCGTTCATGAAGGTCGTTGCCATTGCCACGATCGCCGACGCAGTTCCCCTCACCGGAGAGAACCGCGTGTTTGCTTCCCTAGGGCTCGACGCCCTGCGCAGGGCGGTGAATCCCGGATTGAAAGCTCTGTTGGAAACCGCGCACATCTCCGCCAATCGTCCGCCGACCTCAGGGGAGGTCGGGTTTCGTATTGCTCCGCGCATCAATGCTGCCGGACGCATGGACATCGCTCGCGACGTGATCGAACTGTTCAGCGTGAAAGATCCGGTACGAGCCCGCGAGCTAGCCGCCAAACTCGACCAGCTTAATACCGATCGGCAGGAAGAAGAACGTCGTATCCTGCGATCCGTCGACGAGCGCTTCGCCGCCGAGTCAGGACTATGCGATGCCTATTGCATCGTCGTCGATGGTGACGGATGGCATCGCGGCGTCATCGGAATCACGGCTACTCGTATCGTCGAGCGTTACAACCGACCCACGGTCGTCATTTCGCGCGAAGGCGACGAAGCGTTTGGCTCAGGGCGCTCAATTCGAGCGTTCCATCTGCTCGAGGCAATCGAGTCTTGCGGAGCCCTATTCACCCGCTACGGCGGACATTCACATGCCTGCGGTTTTGCTATGCCGGCAGCGAACGTGCCCGAGTTGCGCGTGCGGCTTGACCAGTTCGCTCGGACCAAGCTGAAAGTGGCCGATTTCGATCCTGTGCTGGAGTTCGATGGCGAATTGGATTTGACTGAAGTTACACCCGACCTGTTTCACGCTCTGCAGTTGCTGGAGCCCTTCGGCATGGGAAATGCTGAGCCGGTCTTCGCCGCCAGAGGCGTACAACTCGTCGCTCCGCCCAAGATTCTGAAAGACAAGCACGTGAAGCTGAAACTGAGAGCTGGCGAGCAGCAACTGCCATCCGCGGATTCCGAAGAACTCACCGCAGCCGCAATCCTGGCCACTCCGCGCTGCCATCCGGACAGCGCAGCGATCCGGCGCAGCGAACGGGCCGCTGCTCTGGCTGAGAGAACTGAGCAGAAAATTGACTTCCGCTCCAAGATCACCTTCGATGCCCTGGGCTGGCACATGGCAGAGCGTCTTCAGCAATCGCCGCTCCTGGCCGGAGACTCGATCGACATCGCTTTCAGCATCGGCCACAACGACCACCCCGAGTACGGCGGTCTGGAATTCACGCTGAAGGACTTCAAAACACCTGCCAGCTGATGGCTGCATCTCTCATCACAAATACCAACACGGCCGAAAGGGTAGGGTGAAATCGCGAGCTACACTAATCATCGTCGGTCTTGAAGGTCATTCAAAAACGAGGACGATGTGTATTACTTCCGAGACTTGTCCCTATCGGCCCCGCCGGTATCCAATGATCAGCATGCGGTCAAAGTGGATTTGGATCGCGTTGACAAATTACACTCGGCGCTGCTTTGTTATGGGGAGGACCATTCGGTGCCATCCAAGCGGTGGGAGAATACCTCTGGCCGACGACGATCAAGTTCATGCCTCTTCCGTCCGATTGCATTCCCTCCAACGAGTCACCCTCACCCGAAGCTTTGAGGATCGTGGAGTACCAGAGGAGCTTCTATCAGCTCTCATTGCAGAAGATCGTAGTATGCCGAACTCCTCGCAAATTTCCTGGGACGGAACCCGATTTTACTGACGACGTCTTTGACCGGAACACACGGGGAAAATGGTTACCTCTGTACGTCGGTTGTTGCAGCTATCAGTACCGTCGGCATGTCGCGGTCGTTATTGCGCAACAGAATGAAAGAGGATCCCTTATCTCACAGGCAGCTCTGATCCAGAGCCGTCGGGATTTTTGGCAGTTCAATTGGACAAAGACTCGCAGGCCATAACTCAAGCCGCTCGACGCGCGAGTTAGCATCCTCACCACAAGTGATAATGCCCGTCCCGCCGTTCCATCTGCACTGTGACCCCGAACAGTTCTGTCAGCCGATCCACTCGCAAGATTTCTTCTTTTGGTCCATCGGCGACCACTCGCCCGTTCTTCATCAACACCACACGCTGGATCTCCAGAACAATATCGGCCAGTTCATGCGTGACGAGAATGATCGCCGTTCCCGCATCGGCTAACTCACGCATTGTCTGCCGCACCTTCTGCTGCGCAGCGAGGTCCAACGAGTTGCAGGGCTCATCGAACAAAAGCGCTCGCGGTTTATGGACCAGTGCCCGCGCGATCAGCACACGCCGTGCCTCTCCCGACGACATTTCGCAGACTGGCCGATCTGCCAAATGCGAAATCCTTAATTCAGCCAGCGCCGCCTCGGCGATTTCCCGCTGCATCGGATCAACTGCGTGGTTGGGATAGATTGCCGTGCTGCTGAAAAATCCCGAAAGAACGACATCCCGGCCGCAAGCATCACCCGTGCACGAAAGCATCAAATCGTTGGAGACGATTCCAAGCTGTGATCGCAGCGAGAACACATCCCATGAATCTTTCCCCATAATCGACATCGACGACTCATCGCTCGCAACGGGATAACACTCCCGCGTAATGGTCTTGATCAGCGTCGACTTCCCGCAACCATTCGGACCGAGAATCGCAACGTGCTCGTCCGCTTCAATCCGTAGGCTGAAGTCGTCGAGGGCGATCTTCTGTCCACGCATGACCTGAATATTGTGAAATTCAAGCAGCGGATGTGTGGGCACGATTTCCATGAGAAGGTCAAAGGTATCAAAACTGAGAGCGGAATACTGCTTGCGGCGAACTGTTCTACACTGAAACCAGATGACGCTCCAGGTCTACCGTTTGCGCCGCCTGCTCGCCGCGACGGCGGTGTTGATCACACTGCTGGTCGCCGGAATGTATTTCTATGCACGCTCCCGGACCACGAACGTCCTGAAGTCGATTCCGAACAAAATTGGCTATGACATCAAGCAGACGGCCCATGGCTACCAGTTCTCCCACTCCGACGGCAAACGTACTGTGTTCACGGTCGAAGCAAGCGACATCAAAGAGTTCAAGCTGAACAGTAATGCTGAATTGCACAACGTGAACATTGTGCTCTATGGCCGCGACTCCTCGCGCTACGACCAGATCTCCGGAGACGATTTCGCCTATAACCTGAAAACGGGCGACGTGACCGCGATGGGCGACGTGCAGATCGATCTTGTGGCGAACCCGGCAGGACTGTCGAGCCCTGACCAGTCCATGCCTAAAGAACTAAAGAACCCGCTCCACTTGAAAACGCGGGATCTGGTTTTCAACAAGAACACAGGGAATGCTTCGACCAATGCCCGCGTCGAATTCCGTTCTCCACAAGCCTCCGGATGGGCGGTGGGCATCAAGTACGAGGGAAAGAGCAACCAGCTGATTCTGTCTTCGCAGATTCACCTCGAGTTGAGTGGAGCGGAAGCCGCAGTGATCGAGGCCAAGCACGGCATCATTACCAACGATCCGCGGCAAATCGTGCTGGAAGAGCCTCACCTCGACCGCGAATCTGGAAGCATGCAGGCCGATGAGGCCGTCTTCTATCTGGATCCCGAGAACCATGTGGAGCGGGTCGTCGCTACTGGGAATGTCCGTTCAGAGTCTCGCGCGCGTTCCCAGACATCCCCCAAAGGGGCTGCAGCAACTGATTCCGCGGCACTGACTGCTGGTCCGCAATTGATGCGCAGCCGCGCCAACCAGGCCGAGTTTCTCTTTGTCCCGGGCGAAGATCTGCTGCACACGGCAAACCTGAGTGGTCAGGTTCACTTCGAACAGACCGGATCGCATCCGCTCCAAGGGGATGCCGGTCGCGTCATCCTCGATTTCGCAGGTCAGAACGTGCTGAAAAAGGCTCATGCAAGCGAGGGTGTGCATCTGGTTCAAAAGCAGGCAGATGCCGTTGTGCCCTCGCAGCAAACTACCAACAGCCAGCAGGATTTCGATCTCACGGCCCCGGCAATCGATTTTGACGTAGTCCAAGGTCATCTGCTGCGCAGGGCGATAACTTCCGGCGCAGCGCAGATCATCATCAATCAGCAGTCCGCTCCAAATTCATCGGCGCAGCGAACGGTGGTGACTGCAGGCAAGTTCGTCGCTGACTTCGTGCAGTCCGACTGGACGCAACCGGCTGGCAAACGTCCACGGAGCGCCGGATGCTCACATCGCAAACTCTACGCCGGGGCAGCCTGGCCGTGTCAGTAGCAGCGACTCCGTAGACGCCATTTTTCTCCCGTCTGGCGGCATTGATTCCGTTACCCAAACAGGTCATGTCTCCTATGCCGACAGCCAAGGCCTGGAAAAGCGCATGCAAGCCTGGGCGAACGCCGCCCGCTACACTCCGGCCAACCAGATTCTGACCTTGACTGGAAATCCGCGCATTGCCAGTGGAGGGATGGCCACAACCGCCGATACGATTCGCATTAATCGCGGCAATGGGGACGCCTTGGCCGACGGTAACGTAAAGAGCACGTACAGTGACGTGAAAGAAGATCCGAACGGAGCTCTGTTGGCGTCATCCTCCCCGATTCATGTCACCTCGCAGAGCATGATTGCCCACAATGCTCCGGCAGTGGTTTTATACAAAGGAAATGCCCGCCTCTGGCAAGACGCGAATGTGATCGAGGCGCCCTCCGTCCAATTCGATCGCGACCGTCGCTTCGTGACGGCTGCGGGCTCGCCCAGTCGGCCCGTGCAGACGATCTTGCTCCAGGCAAATAAGATCCAGGCGGATAAGAAACAGACCCAAGCCACTCAGAGTTCGAAAGAAGGTGCAACGCCCAGAGAGCTGAGCCCGATCACCATCACGTCCAGCCTAGTCACCTATGCGGACTCGGAGCGTCGTGTCCACTACGAAGGCGGAGTACTAGCCAAAGCTACCGAGTTTACGGCTTCAGCCAAGACTGCGGACGCTTACCTCCTGCCCAGGAGCCAGACTACTGCGAGCTCATCAGTCGCCGCGCCTGGCCAACTCGACCGTATGGTGGCTGATGGCAACGTTTTGATCCAGCAGCCGAACCGGCGGGCGGAGGGCCAAAAGCTGGTTTATACCGCCGCCGAGGACAAGTTCGTCCTAACCGGCGGACCGCCTTGCATTTTTGATGCCGAACAGGGCAAGATTACCGGCGTTTCGTTGACTTTCTTTAGACACGATGATAGGGTGCTCGTAGAAGGCGAAGCAAGCAGTCCGGTGGTAACGCAAACGCGGATTGCCCGATAATTGGCAAGATAAATGCGTACCTTGGCCACCGAAGAAATCGGGAAGTCGTACCGGGGCCGACGCGTTGTAAACGGGGTAAGCCTCCAGGTCCAACAGGGCGAAGTCGTTGGATTACTTGGACCTAACGGCGCTGGGAAGACCACCACATTCTATGCCATCGTTGGCTTGATCCCCCCTGACACTGGCCGCGTCCTTTATGACGGTCAGGACATCACTGATGTTCCCATGTACCTTCGGGCCCGTCAGTACGGCATCAGTTATCTCCCGCAAGAAGCATCGGTCTTTCGCAAATTAACCGTAGAAGAGAACATCCTCGCGGTGCTGGAAGCTCAGCCCATCTCCTGGCACGAGCGCCGCGAGAAAATGGAAAAGTTTATTGACGAACTGGGACTTGAGCATATCCGCCAGAACCGCGGCTACGCTCTCTCCGGTGGAGAACGTCGGCGGGTGGAAATTGCCCGCTGCCTATGCATCAATCCCACGTTCATTTTGCTGGACGAACCGTTTTCCGGGATCGATCCCATCGCCGTGCTCGACTTGCAGAAGATCATCAGCAGTCTGCGAGCCAGCGGCATCGGAGTCCTGATCACAGATCACAATGTACGCGAAACGCTTTCTGTTACCGATCGCGCCTACATCATCGACGACGGCCGCATCTTCCGGCACGGAGAGCCCGGCCAACTGGCCGGCGATCCGGAAGTAAGAAAGGTTTATCTCGGCGAGAGTTTCTCGCTGGTATAGCAGTTTCAGGGTTTCAAGTTTCGAGTTTCAAACTCAAACTCGTGAACTCGAAACTTGAAACACGAAACTTGAAACTATGGTGTTGTTACAACACAAACTTAGCGTAAAGCTCTCGCAACGCCAGATCCTTACCCCCGGTCTGGTGCAGATGGTCTCTGTCCTCGCGCTCAACAAGCTTGAGCTCAAGGACATGATCAACACCGAGATGGTGGAGAATCCGGTCCTTGAAGAGCTGGAAGAGTCTGTTCCCCTGCTCGACGAAGTCGGCAAGAAGGAAGAAGACCGCGAACGCGCCGCTGCCGCTAGCAACGAAGAAAATCCCATCACCGCTGTCGAGAAGAAAGATCCCTTCGAAGAGATTGATTTTGGTTCCTTCTTCCAGGATTATCTCGATCCCGGTTACCGTACCCACAGCGAGATGGAAGACATCGAACGGCCTTCGTTCGAGAATTTCCTGTCTAAGCCATCGAACCTGACGGACCATCTTTCCTGGCAGCTTGGAGCTTTGAGCCTGCGCCCGGAAGTCCGCGAAGCTGCCGATCTGATTATCGGCAATCTGAACGAAGACGGTTACCTGATCGCGAGCGACGACGAGCTGTTGGGAGTTGCTCCACCGGCTAGTCCGGAAGCGGACGCCCAGACGGCGAAGAGCATTGCCAGTGAAGTGCAGGCGTTGGGCATCGCCGATGCGGAGCCGCATGCGGATTCCGCAGAGTTTTCGAACACTGGTGGGATCTCAGACGCGTCCGAATTTCCCGCCCGATCCTGATCTAAATACTCCGACCTCTGCGGAAATTGCGCCGACGAGTGAACCGGCATTTTCTCTGGGCGATGGCAATAGCGCCGGCGCCGCTGCCGCAGCTCCTGCTCCCGAACCGGCCATCGCGCCGAAGTCAACCTACCAGCCGAATTTCAGTGCCGCTGACCTGCAGGAAGCCTTGCAAGTCGTCCAGCAACTGGATCCTCCTGGGGTCGGCTGTCGCGATCTGCGGCAATGCCTGCTGAACCAACTCCACTTTCACCAGGTGCAGTTGGAGCACCATAAGAACGGCAACGGCACTGCGCAAGTCCTGCAAGACGCGATGGCCGTTGTCGACCAGCACCTTCGCGGCTTGCAGAACAAGCAGCACAAAGAAATCAGCAAAGCGATCGGCCGGCCTATCGAAGCTGTGCAGACTGCACTCGATTACATCCGCACGCTCGATCCGCGGCCCGGACTTCGCTACAACAAAGTCCAGGCTCGCCTCATCGAACCGGATGTCGCTTTCGTAAAGCACGGGGACGAGTGGCTGGTCATCATGAACGACGAGGATCTGCCGCAGCTTCGACTCAATCCGGCCTACAAGAAGCTCGTCACGCGCGATGGCACCAACGACAAGAACACGCGCGATTACGTCAAGGAACGCTACAAGAGCGCCATCCAGCTCATCAAGAATATCGAGCAGCGCAAGCAGACGATCACCAAGGTCTGCTATTCGATCGTTGCCCGCCAGCAAGACTTTTTGGAACGAGGAATTGACTTCCTCAAACCCATGATGATCAAGGAGGTGGCCGAAGAAATCGGCGTGCATCCTTCTACGGTAAGCCGTGCTGTGGCCAGCAAATACGCCCACACACCACAAGGCGTATTCGAGCTACGTTACTTCTTCAGCGAGAGCGTGCAAGGCCCGGAGGGTGGCGGAACTTCGCTGCTTATCCTTAAGCGCCGCGTCAAAAAGCTCATCGAGGAAGAAGATCCCGCTCGCCCGTTGACCGACGAGCAGATCACCCGCATCCTGCAATCGCAAGGCATTCAGGTGACCCGCCGTACGGTAGCCAAATACCGCGAAGACATGCGCATCCCGAGCACGCACCAGCGCCGGGTCAAAAAATGAATTTAGTAATTGGGTGATTTTGTAGTTTGGTGATTTGGAACATTCCAGCGATCGATGCTTTGAAATTACCCGATTACCAAATTACCCAATTACGAAATCGTTATAAATGCAGTGCCCGTTTTAGCTCATCGAATTGAAATGGAGGGGCGCTCATGAACGTGGAGTACACCGGAAGACAATACGAAGTTACCAACGCCATCCGCCAAGAAGTAGAAACCGGACTCACCAAGATCCGCAAAATCCTGGGCGATCGATTTGAAACCAAGGTCATCCTTGCCGTCGAAAAACACCGCCATAAAGCTGAAATCACGATCAATCCTCGCAACGGGCCTCTGGTTGGCCTCGCTCAAGCCAAGAACATGACAATCGCCGTCAACGAAGCTCTCGATCATCTCGAGAAGCAGGCGATCAAGCACAAGACCCGCTGGCAAGCCAAGAAGCGTTCCGCTCGTAAGAGTGAAGAAAGCAAAAAATGGAACGGTCACTCGGACCAGGAGGAAATCACGGCCGCCGTCGGTCTATCGGAAAAGACAGCGGTTCCTGTGCTGGTTCATAAATATCCCGCGGTAGCCAAGACGACCGAGGTTCATATCGTTCGCTCGGATGAAGCCGTCGCCATGCGCCCCATGACTCTTGAAGAAGCTATCAAAGAGGCTCACTTCAAGGACCGCGACGTCTTCATCTTCCGCGATCCCAAGGGAAAAGTGATGGTTTTGCACCGCGCCAGAGACGGCAAGATGCAACTGATCGAAGTTCCTTAGTCTGGAGCATTTCACATCTCGAGGTGCCCGCTTTCCGCGTTTTCTTACGGGAAGTGGGCATTGTAATTCTGGGTTCGATCCTATGGGACATCTCCCGCGTCCAGTTCAAGGCCCTGTGCACCTGCAGCGGTTCGTTTCCGCGTAAGACGCGTCGGATCTCAGCGATGCGGCGCGGGCCGGTATGTCATCATTAAACGATGAAGTGGCGATCGCTGGATGAGTCGTCGGCGAAAGCGGATGCGCGTCCGCTGCGGGAGATCTATGCCGAGCGGAAGGAATTGATCGCGAAATACGTCCCTGCCGAGACACAAGCTGTGCACGCGCAGGCAGTGGCAGAGTTAAAGGCGCAGGGCATCGCCGTCGAGAGCCTTGGCCGTTGGTGCGAAGACCCCACAATTCGAATTGCCGGACCATGACGGAAGGATTGTGCGGTCGGCAGAGTTACTGGCGCGCGGGCGGCTGGTGCTGTGCTTCATCCGCGGGCGATGGTGCCCGTTTTGCGTAGGACAGATGGAGTCGATGAATCTCGTGGCGTCGTCGATTGCCGAGGCGGGGGCGTCGTTGATCGCGATTTCGCCACAGACAGTGAAGCAGTCGTACTTCATGCACGATCAGCACAAGTTACGCTTTCCGCTTCTCTCCGATGCAGGGAATAACGTGGCTCGGCAGTTTGGGCTGACATATCGCGTGCCCACCGCGCAGGAGGCGGTCTATCGCCGGGCATTCGTCAATCTGCCGTTTACGAATGGGGACGACAGTTGGGAATTGCCGATACCGGCTACCTTCATTGTGGATCGGGACGGAACGATTCTGTATGCGTCGGCGAATGAAGATTATACGGAGCGGCCCGAGCCAACTTACATCGTCGAATGTCTGTCATCACGAGCGGCCGCGAAGCCCGCGTAAGAGACCGTACTCCGCTCTGCGTACTTACACGACATCGCGTCGAGTTCCCAAACCTGTACACTAATCGTTCATGCATTACATCTACGGGATCAATTCAGTCACCGAAGCGCTGAAGGCGCGCGGGCGTGCGTTCGAATGGGTCGGAATGGCGAAGGAGCGCCACGACATCAGGCTCCAACGACTCATTGAAGACTGCCGCAAGATCGGCGTGCCCGTGCGATTCTTGCAACGCACCGAACTCGACCGCATGGCAGGGAACGCTGCGCATCAGGGAGTCGTCGCCGTTACATCGGCGAAGCAATACAACGATCTGAACGACGTGATCGCCTCCAAGCGGGGCCAATATTCGCTTCTGGTCGTTCTCGACGGAGTGGAAGACCCACACAACCTGGGCGCGATTCTGCGCACGGCCGATGCGGCCGGTGCGAATGGAATTGTGATTCCCGAGCGGCGTGCGGCTGCGGTCACCGGAACCGTAACCAAGGCGTCGGCAGGAGCAAGCGAGCATCTGCCGATCGCGAAGGTTACGAACATTGCGCGCACGGTGGAAGAGTTGAAGGAGAGCAACATCTGGACCGTCGGTCTCGATGAGCGTGGCACGAAAACCTACGACGCCCTCGATTACAACATGGATTGCGCGGTGGTGCTGGGTGGAGAAGGCAAGGGCCTGCACGACCTGGTCAAGCGCAAGTGCGATTTCCTGGTATCGATCCCTATGCTAGGCAAGGTTCCTTCGCTGAACGTATCAGTGGCGGCCGCAGTGGTACTTTATGAGATCGTCCGGCAGCGTCGGACGAAAGAAGGCGCATCCCACACAGAATGAAGTCTGTTTCCAGGAAAGCTTGCCGAACGACCCTGTGGCTCTTCTGCGTCCTCTGCGGTCCGGTCTTGCATGTATTTTCCCTCGACCGCGAGGCATTTTCCATTCCGAAATACGATCTGCGAGCGCAGATTGAGCCTGAGCAGCATCGTCTTGGGGTGCGCGGCAGGATCACGCTGCGCAACGATACTGCTGCTCCGCAGAAAATTGCGGTGCTTCAGATTTCATCCTCGCTCGACTGGCGCTCGATCAAAGCGGGGGACACCGCGCTCCAGTTTGTCCGGCAGCCGTTTACCTCGGACATCGATCACACGGGCAGCTTGTCCGAAGCAATTGTCACTTTGCCGCGCGAGGTTGCGCCCCACGCAACCATTGACTTGGAGATTGCCTATGAAGGTGTGATCGTGCTCGACGCGACGCGACTCACACGCATCGGCGCTCCCGAAGATGCGGCCAAGAGTACGGACTGGGATCAGATTGGACCCGACTTTACTGCGGTTCGAGGCGCAGGGTACGTCGCGTGGTATCCGATCGCAACCGACGTGGCTAATCTGTCGGAGGGCGATAGTTTGTTCGAAGTACTCGCGCGCTGGAAGGTACGGCAGGCGGGTGCGACGGCCCACCTGTTAATTGAGGTCTCGCGAGACAGCGGAGCGGGGCCTGCGCGCCTGATCGTAGACGACTCGTCTTGTGCGCCGGTTCTCAAGGAGAACGGCGAAGCTCAACTGCTACAATCCGACTGCAATTTTCGATCTCTTGGTGCCTTGGTTCCGTCGTTTGTGGTGGGGGAATATGGGCAAGTCGATCGACCGTCGATCACAGTCTATAATCTGCGGACTCACGCCACGGCAGCAGAGGCTTATGCCGAGGCAACCGAGAAGGCTGCTCCTTTGATTGCCGAGTGGTTTGGGCGTGAGAGCGAAAAGGCAATAACTGCCGATCTGCCGGATGCGAACGCGGCATCATTCGAAGCCGGCGCCTTCCGGTTCACTCCTCTCGGCGTCGAGTCTAAAGTTGTTGGCTTGGCGGCCGCGCACCAATTAACGCATGCGTCGTTCTCGTCTCCACGTCCCTGGATCGAAGAGGGTCTCGCTCACTTCGCGCAGGCGCTTTACCTGGAACAGGAGAGGGGACGGCAGGCAGCCCTGGATTACATGGGGGCCCATCGCTCAGCGCTGAAGGCGTTGGAGGCGCCGGAAGCACTCCAAAAACCGGATGACGAGGCAAACCGCTCGCTCATTAAAACCTTCAACGAGGAGTTATATCGCAGCAAGTCGATGTGCGTCTGGTGGATGCTGCGCGACATGCTCGGCGACGCGGCACTGAAGAAGGCAATTGCGTCCTACAAACCGGAGCAAGATAAAGATCCCTCGTACATGCCACGACTAATCACCGCCCAGACACAGCGCGATCTGGAGTGGTTCTTCGACGACTGGGTCTATCGAGATCATGGGCTGCCGGATTTCAGAGTCGAGTCGGCGTTCGCACGAAAGACGATGACGGACGCGTACACGCTGACCATCACGCTCGAGAACCTTGGAACTGCAGGTGCGGAAGTTCCTGTGATAGTCACGTCAGCCCATGGTGAAGTCACGAAGCGAATCGAAGTACGCGCCAAGAGCAAGACGACGGTACGCGTGGAGATGCCCGCGCTTCCACAGGAAATTCTGGTGAATGACGGCAGCGTTCCTGAGAGCGATACGACGAACAATACGCTCAAGGTTCCAGCGCCGCAGGAGTGAGCTCTTACCACGGAGGCACTGAGAAAGTCAGAACGTGGAAGACAACGGCCGTCTGCCTTTGATTCTAAGATCTCGCCTTTGAGAGCCTGTTTTCGTTTCCTCCTCTGTGTCTCTGTGCCTCTGTGGTAGGTTTTGTAGTTTCTGGGGAGACTGCATTGGCTTACATCCAATTCCTGGGCGCTGCTGGCACGGTAACCGGGTCGAAACACCTTATCAATACCGGAGACCACACAGGCAAGACTGGTTTCCAGGTTCTCATCGATTGTGGGCTGTTTCAAGGCCCGAAGGAGTGGCGCGAGCGGAATTGGCGGGATACACCGATTCCGGCCAAGCAGATTGACGCCGTTATCCTCACGCACGCGCATCTCGATCACTGCGGCTGGATTCCGCGGCTGGTGAAGGAGGGCTTCCGTGGGCCGATCTACGCGACTCCGCCGACCATCGATCTGTGCGGCATCATCCTTCCTGATTCCGGTCATCTGCAGGAGGAAGATGCACGATTCTACAACAAGATCAAAAAGACGAAACACGATCCGGCGCTGCCGCTCTATACGTTCGATGAGGCGCAGGCCGCGCTGGAGTACTTCAATCCGGTGCAGGTCGGAGACACCATTGTGCTTTCGCCGGAGATCTCGTTCCGCTTTGTCCCGGCGGCGCACATTCTCGGATCGTGCATGGCTGAGGTCTCACTCAAAACCAACGGGCAAGATCGGCGGCTGCTCTTTACCGGAGACATTGGGCGCGTGCACGATCATGCGGTCGCGCCGGGGAAGGTGGTGCACTCCGGTCCGACCGAGGGCGAAGTCGCCGACATAGTGGTGATGGAATCAACGTATGGGAATCGGCTGCATCCGAAAGAAGATCCGATGCCCGAATTGGCGGAGTTGATCACGACCGCAGCCAATCGCGGGGGAAGCGTGATTGTTCCTGCATTCGCGATTGAGCGTACGCAGAAATTCGTCTTCATCTTGAAGCACTTGATTGAGTCGGGGCAAATTCCGCGCATGCCCGTTTTCTGCGACAGCCCGATGGCGATCAAGGCAGTCGAGATTTTCTTGAAGCACGATGAGGAATACAGCGACGAGACCGGGGAAATGATTCGCAAGTACGGCTCGCCATTGGCGTGGCCCGGGTTCACGTTTGCATCGACCCCGGAAGAGTCGAAGAAGATCAATGACGCGCAGATGCCGTCGGTGATCATCTCATCGAGCGGCATGGTGACCGGTGGGCGCATTCTGCATCACCTGGCGCAACGGTTGCCCGATCCGAGGAATCTGGTTCTGTTCATCGGTTTTCAGGCGCCCGGGACGCGTGGATTCATCATCAAGAGCAAGGCGGACGAAGTGAAGATATTTGGCGACTATGTGCCGATTCGCGCGCAGGTGGCCGCGCTGCAGCAGTTCAGCGATCACGCCGATCCACCGGAGTTGCTGCGGTGGCTGCGTACATTCGGCAATCGTCCGGCGACGACATATCTGGTCCACGGGGAGCCAGATGCGTCCGGGCAACTGCGCGATCTGATGAAGAAAGAACTCGGATGGAACGTAGAACTGGCGCAGTATCGGGAGAAGGTTGAGGTTTGATTGTTAACCACAAAGCACACCAGGTACGCGAAGGAAGTCCACGTCTTCTTTGTGTCCCTCGTGCCCTTAGTGGTTGATACCTACGAGGCAGAACTGAAACGGACCAGGGCTTCAAGCGTTTTGGCGGCGGCTCCTGAGTCGATCGACTTTGCAGCGAGCGGGACTGCACCGGCGATGTGATCGGCTTTGCCCGCGGCGACGAGCGCGGCAGCAGAGTTCAGCAACACGACGTCACGGCGGGGAGACCGCTCTCCATCCAGAATGGCGCGGATGATTCCGGCGTTTTCGTTCGCGTCTCCGCCGGCGATTTCCGGAAGCGTGGCGCGCTTCATACCAAATTCTTCGGGCTCGACTTCATAGGAACGTACTGAACCGGCGCGGGCTTCGGCAATCCGGGTGACGCCGGTGATGGTGATCTCGTCGAGACCATCGAGGCCGTGGACGACCAAGGCGCGGCGCAAACCCAACATGCTTAAGGCTTCTGCCAGCTTCTCGACAAGATCGAGCGAATAGACGCCGACGACCTGTCCCGAGGCGCGGGCCGGATTAGTCAGTGGGCCGAGCAAGTTGAACATAGTGCGCATGCGCAACTCCCGGCGTACGCCTTGCACCTGCTTCATCGCGGGATGAAGGTTCGGCGCGTACAGAAAGCAGATGCCAACTTCGCGCAGGCAGCGGGTCGCGTCCTGGGGCGAGAGTTGGATGTTCACCCCGAGCGCCTCGACAACATCGGCCGAGCCACACTTGGAACTGATGCTGCGATTGCCGTGCTTGGCCACGCGGACGCCCGCTCCGGCGGTGACCAGCGCGGTGGCTGTCGAAATGTTGAAAGTGCCGCTGGCGTCACCGCCGGTGCCGCTGGTGTCGATCAGAGAATCTGCGGCGGGCTCTTCGAGCAGAGCATCGCGACCAGTGCCGCTAACCGCGAGAGGTTCGAGTCCGTTGCGTTCGATAGGCAGAGGCGCAGCGGCAGCGCGGATGGCTTCGGCGAAGCCAACGATCTCCTCGACGGTCTCTCCTTTAATGCGCAGTGCGATAAGGAGGGCGGCGATCTGGGCATCAGTGCACTTGCCGCTCAAGACGTCGGTCATGACGGCGCGTGCTTCCTCGCGGCTGAGCGATGAGGATGGCTCAGCGGCTGCTGTGTTGGTGAGACGGTGGAGGGCGTCGAGGATCATGTGCTGGCGGCATTGTACGGCATAGAACTTCTTCACCACAGAGAGCACAGGGGACACAGTGAAAAACAGATCAGCGCTTGACCGTGGCTGCTCCGGGCAGGCGTTTCTCCAGATATTCACGCCAGTCTTCCGGCAGGGCGGGAGTTGCAATCGCTTTTTCCAGCAGGGCGTGATTGTATCTGTCTTCGACGAACAAACGATTCATTTCGGTGATGGTGATGGCCTCGGGCTCGTGGCTCAGAAACTCGAAGGCCTGCCCGTTCTCGACCACGCCTTCTTGTTCCACTGAGAAATAGAATCCGCTGCGGCCGCTACGAAGAAAGAGATCGATCATGTCGTCGCGCTGAAACTTGGCAGCCAGCTTGTAACAGGGCATGCGCGGCTGCCGCACCATGAGGATGGCGGAACCCAAGCGCAGGCGATCTCCAATGTGGAGATCGGGCTCAAACAGCCCTTCGGTAGTGAAATTCTCGCCAAACGATCCCCAAGGAAAATTAGCGCCCCATGGAAGATCCATGCCAGGGAGTTCTTCTCGCCAGCGCGGGTAGTGCTCGGACGCATATCCGTAGACAGCTTTGTTTGGCCCGCCGTGAACGCTGAGATCGGCCTGGCGGTCACCATCGAGATTCAACGTGCGAAGCGAGACCGGGCCGCTGACCGGCTGCTTGAAGATGCCCGTGTTGATCGGTCTGCCCTGATAGACCATCAGGCTCGGGCGTCCAACGTTGAGAGAAATTAACTTCACAGTCGAGCGTCCCTTCTGGTCTTCTTGTTCGGTTTTCGATGCTTTCCCAGAGGAAAGGGCGCAGATTGTTGGCGACGTGCACAGGACTAAGCCCGTCTTGGGAAAACTCCGCGAACGTAGACGAATATGCGCCCCGGCCGTTTGCTCAACCCTTGGTTTGTTCTATAAAATCAAAGGTTTGCTGCCCGCTGTGCGACGCTGCAAGCAGATCCTTCCGAGTCTTAGCTGAAGAGTCATCATTATGAAAATTCATGAGTATCAGGCAAAGGCAATCCTAAGGAAGTATGGTGTGTCGGTACCCCGCGGATCGATGGCCACTTCGCGTGAAGAAGCAGAAACGATCGCGAAAGAATTGCTCGACTCAGGGTCGGGCGGAGTGGTGGTGAAGGCGCAAATTCATGCCGGAGGCCGTGGTAAGGGCGGCGGCGTGAAGATCGCCAAATCGGTGGACGAGGCAGCCGACCTCGCGGGCAAGATGCTGGGCATGAAACTGGTCACCCATCAAACAGGACCCGAAGGTCGCATCGTGCGGCGCTTGCTGATTGA
Organism: Terriglobia bacterium; assembly: GCA_963823085.1. Taxonomy (GTDB): domain Bacteria; phylum Acidobacteriota; class Terriglobia; order Terriglobales; family Acidobacteriaceae; genus Sulfotelmatobacter. The sequence goes on from CAWGKF010000008.1 coordinate 293,582, forward strand.
AGAGACACTGCCGATCGAGAAGGAGCTGTATCTCGGAATTCTGGTTGATCGCGCGGAAGGCAAGCCGGTGTTCATGGCGTCCGCGGCGGGCGGCATGGAGATCGAGCAGGTTGCGGCGGAGAATCCGGATGCAATTCTCAAGCAGCACATCGATCCCGGCATGGGACTGGAAGCGTTTCAGGCGCGCAAGATCGCGTTCCAGCTGGGACTTGGGAGCGAAGCAGATCGGTCCTGCGGTCCAGTTTCTGACGAGCTTGTATAAGGCGTTTCTGGATACGGACTCCTCGCTGCTGGAGATCAATCCTTTCATTACGACCACCGACGGGCGGCTGTTCGCCCTCGATGCCAAAGATCAACTTCGACGACAATGCGCTTTTCCGGCATGCGGATCTGCGCGAGCTGCGCGACATTACGGAAGAAGATCCGCTGGAAGTCGAGGCCTCGAAGTACAGCCTGAATTACATCAAGCTCGACGGGAACGTCGGCTGCATGGTCAACGGCGCCGGCCTGGCGATGGCGACCATGGACATCATCAAGTACGCGGGCGGCATGCCGGCGAACTTCCTTGACGTGGGCGGCGGCGCCAGTTCGGAGCAGGTCGCGCACGCGTTCGAGATCCTGCTGAGTGACAAGAATGTGAAGGCGGTGTTGATCAACATCTTCGGCGGCATCCTGCGCGTGGATACGCTGGCGACCGGCGTGGTCGAAGCGGCGCGCAAGACGAACATCAAGCTGCCGATCGTGCTGCGGCTTGAGGGAACGAACGTCGACGAGGGCAAGAAGATCCTGCAGAATTCGGGTTTCAATTTCGTTGTGACCGACACCATGAAGGACGCGGCGGATAAAGTTGTGGCCGCAGCCCGCGGCACCATGGGCGTTACGGAATGGCGGTAGCAGTTGGTGGAAGAGCGGTCCTTCAGGGTCGCGTCCAAAGCTGAATTCATACGGGCTTTAGCCCGGGTGGTCGAAGCGAGGAATTTCATATGGCAATCCTAGTTAATAAAGATACGCGAGTGGTGGTGCAGGGCCTGACCGGTCGCGAAGGTACATTTCACGCGAAAGCGAGCCAGGCGTACGGGACAAAGATTATGGGTGGCGTGACGCCTGGAAAAGGCGGAACGACCCATGAAGGCTGGCCGATCTTCAATACCGTCCGGGAAGCGGTCGACAAGACCGGCGCGAATGCGACCGTGATCTTCGTTCCGCCGCCGTTCGCGGCTGACGCCATCATGGAAGCCGCCGATGCCGAAATCGACCTCATCGTCTGCATCACGGAAGGCATTCCGACGCTCGATATGGTGAAGGCGTGGGAGTTTCTGCAGGACCGCCGCTCGCGGCTGATCGGGCCGAACTGTCCTGGGATCATTTCGCCGGGAAAGTGCAAGATCGGCATCATGCCGGCGTCGATCCACAAAGAAGGAAATATCGGCATCGTTTCGCGCTCGGGCACGCTGACGTACGAGGCAGTGCACCAGTTGACGCAGCGCGGGATCGGACAATCGACAGCGATCGGCATCGGCGGCGATCCGATTATCGGGACGAATTTCATCGACGCGCTGGATCTGTTTAACCGCGATCCCGAGACGGAAGCCGTCATTATGATCGGCGAAATCGGCGGCAATGCCGAGGAACTGGCTGCGGAGTTTGTGAAGACGCATATGAAAAAGCCGGTGGTAGGATTCATCGCCGGACAGACGGCGCCTCCGGGACGTCGCATGGGACATGCGGGCGCGATCATCTCTGGCGGGAAGGGAACGGCCGCCGAGAAGATCAAAGCGTTAGAAGCCTGCGGGATCAAAGTCGCGAAATCGCCGGCTCAAATCGGAGAGACGCTGGCAGCGGCCGTGGGCGTGAACGCTTAGTTCCGCTCGTGGAGATGTAGTTTGGTACGTATTGATTTACACGTTGTGAGAAGGCGTAGCTGGCAACGTCTCTGCAAAGACTAATCTCAAGGACCTACAACCTAACTTATGAAGACCCTGCAAAGAACTCTTACCATCGTGAAGCCTGACGCCGTACGCAAGAATGCAATCGGTGACATCATCGAGCAATTTGAGAAAAACAACTTCCGCATTCTCGCCATGAAGATGCTGGAAATTTCCAAGCATCAGGCGGAGCAATTCTATGCCGTGCACGCCAGCCGTCCTTTTTACAACTCGCTGACAGATTTCATGTCGAGCGGTCCGATCGTTGTTCTAGCATTGGAGAAAGAAAACGCCATTGCCGATCTTCGCAAGCTGATGGGCGCTACCAATCCTGCGAATGCCGAAGAAGGCACGATCCGGAAGAAGTGGGCCACGAACATCGAGTTCAACGCGATTCATGGTTCGGACGCGGAAGATACCGCCCGCTTCGAGTTGAGCTTCTTCTTCGCGGGATATGAACTGGCGAAATAATGGCGTTTTTGCGGGCGTGAGCGCAGCGGGAGTCCGCAGCCGTCACCCTGAGCGAAGTCGCCGACCGAAAGGCGGTGGCGACGAAGTCGAAGGATCTCCAAATGCCGATGGTGCAAATCACAATGCTGGCCGGCCGCACCGCCGATCAGAAACGCAAGATCGCCAAGCGCATCACCGATGCCATGGTCGAAGAGGCCGGAGCGCGTCGCGAAGGCGTCGTCGTTGCATTTCACGAGGTGTCGAAAGAAAGTTACGCTTCCGGTGGCGAGTTGATGATCGATAAAGTCGCCGGCGAAATAGTTACCGGCAGAACCTCAGGATTACCCTCGTAATACATCTTTCACTCCTGCCACTGTTTATACTTCGCTCGAAAGCGAGGTTCCATCATGAAAACGTGGACAGTGGCCGCTGCGCTGCTTTTTGTGGGCACATGCGGTTTCGCCCAGACGGCAGACACAGCCTCTACGGCAAGAAAATCCTGCGACGACCTGAAAGCTGAAATCACGAAAAAACTGGACGCAAAGAATGTTGTCGGTTATTCGCTCGACGTTGTCGACAAGGGTAAGGAAGGCGACGGGAAAGTGGTCGGCGGCTGCGACGGCGGAACGAAGAGTATCGTGTACAGCCGCGGCGGTGCTTCTCAGCCCAAAGCTTCAGACGAGAAGAAGCCGCAGTAGTCCTCTCGCAGAAAGCGCGGGCAGGGGTCCCTTCACGAGCCTACCCTAGCGGCTCTAACAAATGCCCTTCCACCCGCTCGGCAATCCTGGGCAGTTCCTTCTTTGCGTGTTGCAGAAAGTGTGGCGCGGCGCGGTGGGCTTCGAGCGCCGCGTCATCTTTATATTGTTCGTAGATAAAAAACCGGCGCGCTTCGGTTTTGTGCCGGTGCACCTGGTACATGGCACATCCGGGTTCTTTGCGGGAGTGCTCGGTCAGCTTTTCGAAGAGTGCGGCAACTTCAGCTTCGTGTCCAACTTTCGCCATCCAGGTGACAGCCAACACCACCATCGCTTGCTCCTTCGCCTCGGCTCACGGCCCGCTGAGCGAGCCGATTTGAGAAATACCCGTGCCGGGGAGGACATTCTAGGCTTTCTTCGCAGCGACCTTCAACTCCGTAATGAAATCGTCGACCAGAATGGTATGGTCACGATCCGGCCCGGTCGAGATCATTCCGACGCGTGCCCCGGCTTCTTTTTCGACGAAGGCCAGGTATTCGCGAGCGGCCTTAGGCAATTTGTCGTACTGAACGATGCCTTCCGTCGAGGTTCGCCACCCCGGCAGCTTTTGGTAAACGCATTCAATTTTCTCGTAGCCGCTGGCGTGGGCGGGAGCTTCGGCGGTCGGCTTTCCGTCGATCTTGTAGCCGACGCAAACTGGAATCTCCGCCAGTTCATCGAGCACGTCGAGCTTGGTGACGACGAGCCAGTTCGTGCCGTTGATCATGCCGGAATAGCGTAGCAGCGGCAGATCAAGCCAGCCGGTGCGCCGGGGACGTCCAGTCACAGCGCCATATTCATTGCCGCGTTTGCGCAGGTTGTCGCCGGATTCTCCCTTGTCTTCACTGGGGAACGGGCCTTCGCCGACGCGCGTGCAGTAGGCTTTGGTGATTCCGATAACGGTGTTGATGGCATTCGGAGCCACGCCGGTGCCAATGACCGCCCCGCCAGAAGTCGCGCTGGAGGAAGTCACAAAAGGATACGTGCCATGGTCGATGTCGAGCATCGTGCCCTGCGCGCCTTCAAACAGAATCGACTCGCCCTGATTCAGCGCCTGGTTCAGCAGCATGGCCGTATCGCACACAAAAGGGGCGATCTTTTCGGCGGCTTGCGCGTACTCGGCATACATCTTGTCGGGATCCAGCGGTTCGGTATTGAACAGCGCGTGCGCGATCATGTTCTTTTCGCGCACAGCATTTTCGATATGTTTCTTGAGGAGTTTCGAATCGAGCAGGTCTGCGACACGCAGGCCGCGGCGCCCCATTTTGTCTTCGTAGGCGGGGCCAATCCCGCGCGAAGTCGTGCCAATCTTCACGCGTCCCGGAGCATTTTCGGCCGCCAGTTCGATCATGCGGTGGTAGGGAAGAATGACGTGTGCCCGGTTCGAAACGAAGAGATTGCCATCGACTTTCACGCCCGCTTCGCGCAGAGCGCCAACTTCCTTGAGAAACGCAAGCGGGTCGAGGACGACTCCGTTACCGATAACGCTGCGGCATCCGGTGCGCAGCACGCCGCAAGGCACAAGCTGCAGAATGAATTTCTTGCCATTGATGATTACGGTGTGGCCGGCATTGTGTCCGCCGGCATAGCGGGCCACGACGGAGAAGTTGTGGGACAACACGTCGACGATTTTGCCTTTGCCCTCATCGCCCCACTGGGCGCCAACGATCACCGCAGTCTTGCCTTTTTTCAATTCCAGCTCCATGAGCAAAATGATTCGGGCCGCGCATGGCTACGCCGCTCCCGGGTTCGCACACTCCTTACCCGCGGTGGATGCCCTGCACTAAATTACTGGGATAAGAGCGGAGAAGACGTGTACGGATTATCTTAACGTGTCGCCATAGCGAATAGCAACGGAGGCGAGTGCGCTGGGCCGAACTGGTAAGATGCGGATGTAATCACGAAAATTGCGGCGGGAATAATTACGTTGACGGTGGCCTGATGCCGAAATTTGAAAAGCATATTTTTATCTGCGGAAACCAGCGTCCCGCGGGGCATCCCCGAGGATGCTGTGATCCTTCCGCCGAGGCTCGATTGCAGAAACTCTTCAAGCAGAAGCTGGCGCAGTTTGGGCTGAAAGGCAGAGTGCGCGCCAACCAGTCAGGCTGTCTCGACCAGTGCGAGCACGGCCCAACAGTGGTCGTTTATCCGGAGGCTGTCTGGTACGGCCACGTCACCGAAGCCGATGTCGACGAGATCATCGACGCGCACATCATTGGCGGGAAACCGGTGGAGCGTCTTCGTCTTGCGGAGTCTTGCCTGAATACGGAGAGTTGCGAACATCGCCAGAGCAAATCCTAAACCGCCGCCGCTTTACTTTTTCTGGCGCGCGCTCGTACCTTGATTCCATGCCTGCTTACTTTACTCCCGAACTTTTTCGTTTTCTGACTCGCCTCAAGCGCAACAATAATCGCGACTGGTTTCACGGCCATAAGGACGAGTACGAAGCCGTCGCGCACCAGCCGGCGCTGCATTTCATCACCGAGTTCGCCGGGCCTCTGTACGACATCACGCCGCATCTGCTGGCAGATCCACGAACGTCGCGGGGTTCTTTGTTTCGCATTTACCGCGATACGCGGTTTTCCGCTGACAAGAAGCCGTACAAGACGCATGTTGCCATGCGATTCTCGCATCGCGGCAAAGATGTCCACTCTCCCGGGTTCTATCTGCATCTGGAGCCAGGGGGATGCTTCGCAGCGTCGGGTCTGTGGCATCCCGAGCCGCCGACGTTGCTGAAAGTACGCAATGCGATTGTCGAGCGATGCGATGAGTGGCGGCCCGTCCGCAAGTTGCTGAACTGGGACGATGCCACGAAGCTGTCGCGTCCGCCACGAGGATTTCCATGCGATCACGAATTTGTGGATGACCTGAAGCTGCGTGATCTCGGCACCGCGATCGAGTTTACCGACGCGCAGGTCTGCAGCCCCAGGTTCATGACGACGTTCGCGACAGCCTGCAAGAAGATGTGGCCGCTGGCGAAGTTTCTGAGCAGCGCACTGGGATTATCGTTCTAACCGGCTTCAGAGTAGACGGAGTTCGTTTGGATAAGGACATGTGGGGACAGCCGCGTTCGGCTGTCCGTCGAACGCTGTTTGACCCGTTACTGCTGGCCCTGTTGTTTGTGGATCTCATCTAATCTTTTCTTCAAATATTCGCGATATTCCTGCTGCAGTTTTGGGTCCTTCGGCGATCCGTAGATTTCCGACGACTTGTATTTCCCTTCGTCAAACTTCTTCTTGGTCCACTCGTCGTGGACGTGAATTTCATCCGCGCGGTCGAGCATCTCCTTGACGAACTGCGGCGGGACGAAATACACGCCTTCACGATCGCCGACGACCAGGTCGCCAGGCATGACGGTGACACCGCCGATGCGCACCGGTACGTTGATGCCCGTGAGCATGACATTGTCTATGGGAGTGGGATCGGCCGAGCGGAAGTAAGCGGGCATGTCGATCTCAGAGAGCCCATCAAGGTCGCGAACGCTGCCGTCGACCACGAGTCCGCCGCCGTGCGTGGCTTTCATGACGTAATAGAAGAGATTGTCGCCGACGATGGTGCCATCAACTTTCTTTCCGAAGAGATCGACGACGAGCACGTCCCCAGGCTGCAGCATGTCAATGGCAAACTGATTGCTGAGTTCCGGTAGGCCCTGTTTCTTGGCTTTGGCTTCGGCGACATCGTCGACGTCGGTGCGCCGCGGCATGAACTGTACCGTGAACGCGCGGCCAACCATGGTTTTTCCAGGGTGAAGGATCTGAAATCCATCTGCATACTGATTGTTGTAACGATTCTCCTGTAACGTGGACCAGACCTCTTCCGCGGAAAGTCCGCGAGCGCGTTCGAGCATGGAGTCGGGAACTTTGGGACGTCCATCCGGGAACCGGTCGAATGGCGATTTGGCCGTGTAGTCGATCAAGTCCTGCTTGGGAAATGTAAACAACTGGGCGTAAGCGCATGTCGAGGTCAGAACCATGGCGAAGCAAATTGCACGGGCGAAAGTTTTGATCGAGGTGCGCAGGGGCGTTGTCATCGGGGAAGTCTCCTCATCGCGGAGTTTTTCGAAGCTCGCCGTTGCCAGCGAGCATACAATTCTATGTCGGACGCGGCAGGTTGTGTGACTGATCCGGCGGTGCGCAGTGCCTGGCCGCCGCGAAAACAATGCTCAACGTTGCGGCATGGCTGAAAGCATGCCTGACACGAACTTGGTGGAGGGCAGCAGGATGAGGAATCCGCGATGACGGAAAAGAATTGGGGCAGATTCGATCGGCGTGATGTATTGAAGACCTCGGCGATGGCGCTCGGGGGAGCGCTACTCGTGGACCCGATGGATATCTATCCGAAAGCGGTGAATACGAACTCCACTCCGTCGAGCCTGAAGATTACGGATCTGCGCGTGGCGACGGTAGTGAAGCCGGGACCAAGTCCCTGTCCGATCATCCGCATCGATACGAATCAGGGAGTGTACGGGTTGGGCGAGGTGCGCGATGGAGCGAGCCCGACCTACGCGCTGTTCCTGAAGAGCCGGATCGTCGGCGAGAACCCATTGCAGCTCGACAGGATTTTCCGCAAGATCAAGCAATTCGGCGGGCACGCGCGCCAGGGCGGCGGCGTCTGCGCCATCGAGATGGCACTGTGGGACATCATGGGCAAGGTGTACAACGCTCCGGTTTACACGCTGCTCGGCGGCGGCAAGTTCCGAGACAAGATCCGGATTTATGCCGATACCACGGAATCGAAAGATCCCAAAATCTACGCGCAGCGAATGAAAGAGCGCAAAGAAGTGATGGGACTGACTTGGCTCAAGATGGATTTGGGCGTCGAGATGGTGGCGGATACTCCGGGGACAGTGACCAACCCTTCCGACCTAGATCAGTGGCAGGAGAACCAACTCCCGCATCCGCTACTGGGTATGGAGGTGACGGACAAAGGGATCGCGATGCTCGAGGAGTACGTAGCAGCGGTGCGCGCTGCGGTCGGGATGGAGATTCCACTCTCGATGGATCATCTGGGGCATCTGGGCGTGAAGTCAATCATCCGGCTCGGCAAGGCGTACGAAAAGTACAACCTCTCGTGGATGGAAGATGTGATTCCGTGGATGTACACGGATTTGCTGAAGCAGATTGCAGATGAGAGCCCCACGCCGATTTTGACCGGCGAGGATATCTACCTGAAAGAACCGTTCCGCGTGCTCTGCGAAAAGCATGCAGTAGGGAAAGATCCAGCCGGATCTCGCCACGGCAGGCGGAATTCTCGAGACGCACAAAATCGGCGACATGGCGGAGGAGTTCGGCGTGGCTATGGCGATGCACTTTGCGGGAACGCCGGTCGCCTGCATGGCGAATGTCCATTGCGCAGCCGCCACGCTGAATTTTCTAGCGCTGGAGAATCATTCGCTGGATGTGCCGTGGTGGTCGTCTCTAGTGCAAGAGGGAACCAAGACGCCGATCGTGAATCATGGTTGGATCGAGGTGCCGGAGTGTCCCGGGCTGGGCGTGACCTTGAATGAAGATATAGTTCGGCAGCATCTGGCGCCGGGCACAGGATATTTCGATCCCACCCCGCAGTGGGATCAGGAACGCTCCTGGGACCGGCTGTGGAGCTAGTAGTCGCGCGATCCAACGAAAGGTGCTGAATTCAGAGCAGATATGCGTCTTGACAATAGTCGTTATAACAAGTAATATCAAGATGCAATGACTGAGAAAATGAGCGCGAGTCGGCGGATCAGCGGGCCCGAGGAGGATCTTTTTGTCTGCCTGCTGCGAACCGCGGATCTTTTATCGCGCAACGTGGAGAAGGTACTGAAAACCGGCGATGTCTCGCCCACGCAATACAACGTTCTGCGCATTTTACGCGGCGCGCTCGAAGGATTGACTTGCAACGAGATCGGGAAGCGAATGATCAATCGCGACCCTGACATCACCCGTCTACTGGACCGGCTGGAAAAGCGCGGCCTGATTTCCCGTTGTCGCGAAACCAAGGACCGGCGTCAAGTGCAGACGCGTATCACTCCGGAGGGGTTACGTCTTCTTAAGGAACTTGACGGCCCGGTCACTAAGATTCACCGCCAGCAGCTGGGCCATTTAGGGCGCGACGGCGTCCGCCGGTTGCAGGAGTTGCTGGAAAAAGCGCGGCAGAAGGTCGAATAGATTTTTTTGCATCGATTATCGTTATAACGATCATCTGTATAACATCTGTATTAAACAGGAGGATTCCCTATGAGCACCGTTACCGCACCCGCAGCCACCACATCAACCTGGAACATCGATTCCGTCCACTCCAGCGCCCAGTTCAAAGTCAAGCACATGATGATCTCGAACGTGAAAGGCGAGTTCACTACCATAACTGGCAGCTTGAAATATGACGGCAAAAACATCGCCAACTCGTACGTTGAGGCCTCGATTGATGCCACGGCCATTAACACGCGTGACGCGCAGCGCGATGCACACCTGAAGAGTCCCGATTTCTTCGACGTCGAAAAGTTTCTGGCGCTGACGTTCAAGTCCACGAGCATTTCGAAAAAAGCGGACGGCGAACTCGCTGTTGCCGGAGAACTCACCATCCATGGCGTGACGCGCCCGGTTGTATTCGAAGTGGAAGGACCGAGCGTGCCGATGAAAGATCCGTGGGGCAACACTCGGCTCGGACTCTCGGCCAGCACTCACATCAGCCGCAAGGATTTTGGTCTGACCTGGAACTCGACGCTCGAGACCGGTGGGATCCTGGTCGGCGATGAGGTCGCCATCAGCTTGGATGTGCAGTTCATCAAGGCGTGAGCCCAGCCGGTTTGCCGGCGTGAGCGAAGCGGGAGACGGCAGGCGAAATCCTGAGCCTGAACGCCGAGCGAAGCGAAGGTGGAAGGAGAAGGACCTCCAGCCCCGATGATTTGGAATGAAATGGTAGGCCCGGCAGGAGTCGAACCTGCAACCCTCGGATTAGAAATCCGATGCTCTATCCGCTTGAGCTACGGGCCCCCGATCACCACTGCGTGGGTGAATTCAGTATAGCCAAAACCTGTGGTTAGGCATCGTATACGGGACCAGCAATGCGAAGGGCTATGTCCAGGCCGGTTTCGTCAAGAAGTAGCTCGTCAAAGTCGGCTTCGTCCAGGCATGCGTCACCCACGAATGACTCCTCTAAGCACCCCCCTTCTTCGACCAAGTCTACTTCCACCGCTGAAACTGGCATTCTGAAGGGCTGGAAACAGATATCGGAGTTCCTAGGCGAACCTGCGTCTGTGGTGCAGCGCTGGGCGTCAACCGGCATGCCGGTGCATCGGGAAGGCCGGTTCGTCACGACCACGACCAAGGAGCTCAATCAGTGGCTCGGACAACAATCGGGTAAGCCAGTGCGCGTCATCACAGATGAAGCCGACCTGACTTCAGAACTGAAGCGAGGGCTTTCATTCGTCCGCAGAGAACGGTAGCGCGGCTGCGTAACTAAGCCAGCACCCAGCGCCCTCCCAGTTCTCACCTGAGCGGACAAAGCCCCATAGAGAGTAATTCGTCTATTGTTCGGCCCCGGTGAACGTGGCCGCGAGGACTGTAGGACGTCGTCCACACCGCAACTACTCGCCCTGAGAGTACAATGGCGTCGTCCGATTTTTCTGCCAGAAGCCTCGTCCCAGTCAGAAGCCCATCCAGACTGCCCTCAGAGGCTCTCAGCAAGGAGTCCACTTATGAAATCTAAGTTTCAACTGCTGCCATTGGTGGTATCAGTTCTCGCATTGGGCCTGATTCCGCAGTGCCTGGCACAAGGTGCTGACGGAAAAGTCGCCATCCACGTTACTCCGAAGCAGGCTTACATCTTTGTCGACGGACGTGCGATCAGCGAAGCCAGCAAGCATCGCACTCTGAGTTTGAGTGCCGGCGACCACAAGATCGTGCTCGCCAACTATGGATACACTCCAGAGACCCGCAACATCACGATCACGGCCGGGAAATCCACCGATCTCGACGTGACTCTGCAACCGGTGTCGGATAAAGTTTCCGGTCCATTCGGCGCGATTACTGTGGAGGGAGCTTCCCGGGACGCGATCCTGCTGAACGGAAAAACTCCTGACTACTTTGTCGGTCATGGCGACGAATTCGATCACGATTGGGGATGGAAGCAGGAGCTGGTTGTTCCTCCAGGCAACTATCAACTCACAGTTCTGAGCGGAGACAAAGAGCTCTGGTCCGGGCCGGTGGAAGTTGCCGCCAATAAGCGAGTGGTCGTCGACATTCCGAAGGGGGTTCGCAAGACAGTCGACTGGACACGCGGAGAAAAGCTAACCTCGATTCCGCGTTTTACCGCCAGTTCGGCCAGCGCCACTGTCGCCGTGGCGAAGCCGACTGCCCAACTTTCTACCACAACGGCGCAGGTCAACTGCGGCGACCCTGCGCAACTGAAGTGGTCCTCTTCCGATGCACCGCATGTCGAGATCAGCGATGTCGGGCCTGTGGCCGCGACGGGTGATCAGAACGTTCAGCCCAAGCAAACCATTACTTACAATCTGACGGCTTCTGGTCCTGGCGGCACAGCTACTTCGACCGCGACCGTTAACGTCAATAACGCGATTCAGGCGAATCTTGCCCTCGCACCGGGAGAGATTCATTACAAGCGCGTAGGAGACAAGGTGGTGGAAGGGGACAGCACTGCGTTGAACTGGTCAGCCGCGAATGCCTCGACCGTCGCCATTGATCCTCTGGGCACGGTAGATGCGAACGGCAACCGCACACTGCAAATTGCTCCGAAGAAAACCGATCCCGGACCAGTCGACGAAACCATCACCTACACGCTCACTGCGTCGAATGGTTGCGGAGGCTCCGAAACAAAAACGGCGTCGTTGCACATTGTCGGCTCGATCGAAGAGGACGTGATCAAGCTGTCGATGCGTAGCGTGTATTTCCCGACGAACAAGCCAAGGTCCGTAAAATCGGAGGCTGCTTTGTTGCCCAGCGAACGAGAATCCCTGAAATCGATTGCGGATGCGTTCAAGGCTGTCCTCAGCAAGAAGCCCGACGCTCACCTCGAACTTGCCGGGCACGCGGACAAGCGCGGGCCCAACAGCTACAACCAGGCACTCTCGGAAAGACGCGCCGAACTCGCGAAGCGTTTTCTGGTCGAGCAAGGCGTGCCGGAAGCCAGCATCCAAACCCAGGCTTTTGGCAAAGAGAAAAACCTGACGGCGGATGAGGTGAAACAACTGCTGGACCAGAATACGAATTTAACGCCGGAAGAGCACCAGAAGGCTCTCGCCAGAATCCAGACGATTGTGCTGGCGAATAATCGCCGTGTCGATATCACCTTGACCACGACCGGACAGCCTGAACAAGACTCGGCGCGAAGTTATCCATACGATTCGAACGATTACGTCGCGTTGGTCGATCGCGGAAGGCCGCTGGAGGCCAGCGCAGTTGAACCTGCCGCGCAGAAAGAGAAGCTGAAGAACTAAAGATTCTCGGTGAACTCCTGACCCGCCCGGTGGAAAGCCGGGCGGTTTCTTTGGTCTCCGCCAAATCCGCAGTTGTTCGCGCTTTAATACTCCAAGACTTCGTAGAGCTCGCGCCAGCTCTGCTGGAACGGCCAAATACCCATTGGTACTGCGGCAACCTTTCTTTCGATTCAGACCACAAACTGTGCGGCCCACTCGTCTCGCTCTGAAAGCCGCTCAGGACCCCGCTCCGAGATTTGAGACCTACCTCTAAGGAGTCTTTCAGTGCAGCACCAATCCGACCCCCGATCCCTGTCGAAGTGTCTCTTGGCCGCAGGAATGCTGGCTTTAGCTCTCTTCGTTGTCGCTTTCACGTCCGAACCTGCGCACGCACAAACGTTCACAACTCTCTACAGCTTCCCCGGCGGTTCGATGGGATACGGGCCGTCCGACATCATTGTTGCGCCGAACGGGACGATCTACGGCTCGGCCTTTTATGACTCTGGTTGTGCGTGCAACCTCATCTTCAGCTTCGCGGACAACAAACTTACCGTGCTGCATCGCTGGTCCGAACCGCCCCAACACAATGCCGCCGATCCACAAGGACTCTTGCTGAACGGGAACGCCAGTTTACTGTTTGGAACGGCCGCATACGGCGGTCCAACAAACTACAACTGCTTTGAATACGCCGGCAATGCTTGCGGCAGTGTGTTTGCCTACGACCTAACTACGGACAAGTACAAAACACTGCATAACTTCACCGGTACCCCGGACGGCATGAATCCGGCGGGCGTTCAAATTCTTACGCCCAACTCTCTATACGGAGTGACATGGGGCGGCGGCACAGGTGGCTGGGGATCCTTCTACCGGGTGAACTCGACCGGTGAGGAAGTTCTCTATTCCTTTAAGAATAGCCCGGACGGCCAGGGGCCCGGAGGCGGCCTTGCGGCTTACAACGGCGCGTATTACGGAGTCACTATCGGTGGCGGAAACACCGCGTGCCCAGACGGCTGCGGGACGATCTTCAAGATCATTCCCGCCGGAAGCGAGACCGTTCTTTACAGCTTCAGCGGCGGAGTGGACGGGCAGTATCCGTACGAACTTATCGGAGACGGTCACGGCAACTTCTACGGCGTTTCACGAAGCGCAAGCAACGTAGTTGACGATATTTTTGAGATCAATGCCAGCGGCCAGTTCTCAATTGCTTACGATGGCTACTTCGCGGCGTACATGCAGTGGGTCATCCCCGGACCCAACGGAACACTGTACGGCGTGGCATCGGGCGGGAACCCGAGCTGCCAACCCAATGGGTGCGGTCAGATTTTCCAATTGACGCCGACTGGGAACGGCAACGGTAACATCAAGGTCCTGCACCAGTTCAACGGGCCCGATGGAGCCATTCCTGAGGTGGGTAGCCTCGTTTTGAAGAACGGGGCCCTTTACGGTTCGACGGCGATCGGCGGCTCTGCAAATCAGGGAACCATTTTCAAGTTGGTTCCGTAACAGCAGATGACAAGGCCGCGCAGCCACAATGGTTGCGCGGCTCTTTTCTTGGGTTATGCCTGCCGGTTATCGAGCGAACTATACAGTTGCCGCGAGAGACGGGTTCACAGCCTCGGTGCTGCGAGCGAATTCTTCGACTCTTCGCATCTTCAGCTTGCTTAACACGTAACTGAGCAATGGGCGGTCACCGCGGCGGATTTCCTCGAACTCCACGCCCATTCCCAGATTGTCGACCAGATATTTCACACGGGCCTTCACGGCGAGGCTTACGTCGAATACATTGAGCATCAGGCGGAAGTCCGTGCCCGGGCGCATCTGCTCCATGGCGGCGAGGCGCGCACCACACTCGGAAATTTGCTGTACCTCGCCAGCCACGCGTTGTACCCCCTCAATCACCTCGGCCTGACCTTCCACATAGAAACGCGGACGGCGCCGCCGGTTTGCATCGGGACGCGTCATGGTCATGCCACGGCGCTCGAGTCCGTCGAGAATCACCGGTTGATATTGCTCTTCCATCTGGCGTAGTTCATCGTCCCACGGCGTCTTGCCTTCGACGCATTGAACCGTGAACTGTCCACGCAAAGCAGAGGTGGGATCGGCGGACCAGACCACCTGGCAGATCGCCTTGTTGCGGCCGCGCTCCAGCAGGATCAAGTCACCAATATTTACATCCCGCGAACTGACAAGGCGCGCGCCCTGCGGATGAATGTCGTAGGTGCACGCCACCTCGGCCGAGCCGCGGCCTTCCTGGCCCACAAGGCTCCAGCGCACTGGCAGCGCCAGATGTACCAGTTTGCGTGTGAGCAGGCCGTCTTCGGGCAAGTTGGAATTGTTCCCCACAGCTTTGTTCCTTGTGGAAAAGTTACCAGTACATGTCCGAGTGGGCAATGTACGTGCGTAATCAAAATGGTGGTTACTGATTGGCAGTGTGTAGATGGAAGGCGCGGCTGAAGCCGCAACCTCACAGGAATGCCGGACGGCATCGCTAAAGATAATCCGCTTGCAGGATTGGCTCGTCTCGGTGAAGATGGGTGAAACCTCCTTTGGCTGTGATGAAGTCTCTCGCCATCAAATCGCGCACCGGGCGTCCACTTTCACCTTCCGCGGCAAAGCTGCAACTGTTGAAGAGACTGCGTTGCACCTTGCGGTATGAGAAGAAGGCTTGGGCGGCGGGCGCGCGCCTGGTCGCGGGCGTAGACGAGGTTGGACGCGGATCGCTCTTTGGATGTGTGGTGGCTGCGGCAGTGATTCTCGATCCGGGATACCGGGTGCGCGGTTTGCGCGATTCGAAGCTACTGCTGCCGGAGCGGCGCGAGATCCTCGCGGAACGGATTCGCGAGCATGCAGTGGCGTGGGCCGTGGCATGCTGTCGATGCTGCGCGCATCGATCAGATCAATATCTATCACGCTTCGCGCGCCGCGATGTTAGAGGCCGTGCAGCGCCTGGCACCAGCGGCTGACTATCTGCTCATCGATGCGATGAAAGTCGATCACGACGTGCCGCAGCAGGCCATCATTCACGGTGACGCGCTCTCGGCTTCAATTGCGGCCGCGTCGATTCTGGCCAAGGTAGAGCGCGATCGCATGATGCGTGAATGGGATGCGGTGTTTCCGGCGTACGGTCTGGCCTCGCATAAGGGCTACAGCACGCCGAAGCATCTGACGGCGTTGCGCGAACTAGGTCCAACGCCGCTGCACCGGCAGTCCTTTGCGCCGGTCTGGCAGAACCCCGTGCCGCAGGAGGTGTTTGCCTTTATGGAAGAAGATGAGGAGGCTTTGATCGCGGAGAGCGCAGAGATGTCGGTTTAAGAGTGAGGCGCAGAAGTGATGCACGCGTTTGTGACGAGCTTGCTGGCTGCATCTTAACTGCCCGATCACCTAGGGTCCTTCGGACGGCTCTCGCCCTCCTCAGGATGACAACGGCGTAAGCGGATGAGATGGCGAAGTTGATGACATTGCGAAGTGATTGCAGCTGAATGACTTGGCCGATACTTTCGAACGTTTTCCACAGTGTTCCTGAAGGAACATTTGTTTTACAGTATTGTACATACATTTTTAATCATTCCCGCAAGTCGAGCGGGGAGAACGGCTTATGAAAAACGCAAAGAGTGACCAGAGGTCATCATCGCGACGCAGCAAGGGTAAAACGCAGAGACGGCGGCGGAGAAGCCTTCGCCGGCGTCGCACGGCGAAGGGGCTGTCGGGATTCATCGAAGAGAATCTTCAAAGCATGAAGATCGGCGATCTCTATCGCCCTCTGAAGAAGCCGGTGACGTTGCGTCTGGACGCGGATGTGCTGGCATGGTTCAAGAAAGACGGGCGGCGATACCAGACCCGCATTAACCAGGCTCTACGGAAGGTGATGCAGAAGGAGATGAAGTAGTTCCGACAGGTCCGGCCGGAGGCCGTTCGATGCGGCCTCGCAATCGAATCCGACCTGACTCGGCTAATTATTTCTGATAGTTCAGCAGGACTAACGCCAGCGCTGCCAGGACTATGCCGGCCGTCTGAATCGAATTCACTCGTTCGTGGAAAACTCCGAATCCAATCCCGAGCGTGGCCACCATTGAGAGGAGCAGCCATGCCGTTCCGGTTGCAGCGAGTTGATTGGTGCGAATGAGCGCCGGCAGCCATGCCAGCGAACCGAGCAGATACATCGAGCACACCACGAACAATCCTTTCCAGTCAGGCCGAATGGCAAACTTATTGGAGAGGTATTCACCCACGGCAAAGAAAGCTGCCGAAAGCACAAGCCAGATAAATGTCGGGAGCGAGTGAGCCAGGCGCGTGAATGAGTTCATATTCTGATTGGGCGGATTCTATTCAACGAAGTCTGAAAGGCTTCAGTTTACTGTTTCAGGCTGGAGTCGAGATCGTTCAGAAGTTTTGTGTTCGTTTCCAGCGCTCGCATGAGAATTTCGGCTTGCTGTTTCGCGGTGGGCCAGTCCTGATTTTCCACGGCCTCGGTGAGTCCGGGCAACTCGAGGTGGGCGTAAGTGAAGCGTGCACCATAAAGGATGTGCTTGAACCAGGGGCGTCCGGGAATGCCGTCGGGATTGAGCCAATTCCGTTCGACCTGCATCATGCCGTGGTTGAGGGTGGTGGCTAGTTTGGGGCCGATGGGGCCGGAGGCGAGTTTGCGAGCGAGGGACTCGTTTAGTTTCTTACCAGCGGTTTCGAAGTTGTCGATTTCCTTTAACACGTCGCTCAGATCCAGGGGGTTGGATCCAGTCCCGGATGTGCCGCAGGTGGGGCAGGGTTTCGTATGGCCCTTCGCGCCGGCTTCGCCGCCGCTCAGGATGACATTGCTGATAGGGTTCAGCTGTCCTCGCAGGTTCTGCTCGTTAGATTTTGCCAGGTCATTTACGAATTGGCGGATGTTGCTGGCATAGGTCGCGAAATCGAACGGGAGCAGGTCGGCATTGGCGAGGCGAAGCGCCGTCACTCCCCAGAGTTGCGACATAAGGGTGTGGTACTTGTAGCCCGGATCTCCGAAGTGATTCATCCAGAAGAAGTCATCGTAGGCGGAGTGGTATACGCCGTAATCGCCTACGAACCCGAGGCCGAGAACCGGCATGCCGATAAAGTTGAGGAAGACTGTATGGTCAGAGCCGCTGCCGATCCGGGTGTCGGCGAGACTTTCGCCGGCCACTCCGGAAGAACTAAATTGGCCCGATTGCGATCCTTCTTTCTTTTCGCGCTCGACCGTAGATTTCCAGGCATCGTAGAGGCTCTTGCCTGAAGGATCCTGGAGGCTGCGCGTCACCTCTTCCAGCATGGGCGCGAGCGAGGCGACAGCCTGTCCGTGAAAGTCGGGGCCGGACGTAGCTTCGTCCACATTGATGTAGGCGACGGCCTTGGAGCGGAGTTCGTCGGCGAACTGCTCACCCCATTCGGTAGAACCGGTGAGGCCGACTTCTTCGCCGTCCCAACTGCAAACGACGAGGGTGCGGCGCGGCCGCATGCCGTTTTTCGCGAGCTGGCCGAAAGCGCGGGTGAGTTCCATCATGCTGGCTGTGCCGCTGGAGGGGTCGACGCCGCCGAAGACCCAGGCGTCGCGATGATTTCCCATCACGACCCATTCGTCGGGCAGTTCGGCGCCGCTGATGCGGCCTTCGACGACGTAATAAGGTTGTAAGCCGTTGTCTATATCGATCTTAAGGTGGGCTTTTACGCGATCGCTGCCGAGGTGATACTGGAACCCCAGCCCGCCTTGCCAGTCGGCTGGGGCGGCCGGGCCGTCCATGTTTTCCAGGAATGGTTTGGCGTCGTGCCAGGACAAAGGCAGCGCCATGATTTTCGGCGCGGAAACCGCTTGCTCTATCGGAATACGTTTTGCGCCGGGGATTGACGCCCAGCCCGGTGTTTGCGGATCGCCTGGAACCATGAAGTCGTAGGTAATAGATCCGCGTTGAATGTGATACTCGGGGCCCCATGGGCCGTCGGGATCGACCTTACCTTTCTTATAGCCGTCTTCCTGCGGATCGCTGTAGACGAGCATGGCGGCCGCTTCCTCGCGCTGCGCGGTGAGCGCTTTGAATCCGCGATAGCTGTAAGGATTGGAGTAACGGACCAGAACGATCTTGCCTTTGACGCTGATGCCATTTTTGCGGAGCAGATCGTAGTCTTCGGGATTGCCGCTGTGGGCGTAGATGATGGGAGCGGTAACTTCTCCGGAGATCGACATGCCGAGCCATGCGCCGCTGATTGTGGGATTCTTGGAATCATCATCACCGGGGATAGGAGCTTCTCGCAGGACGGCTTGGAAGTGCGTGGGGGCGATCATTTCGAGCGAAGCGCTGCTTTGGGATTCGTGCCATAGACGTCGTAGCGGTGGATGACGACGTCTTCGAGACCTTGCTTTTTCCATTCATCGGCGATGTAGTTCGCGAGTTCGTTGTTGCGCCTGGATCCGGCGACGTGAGGTTCCTGGGTGAAGATGCGGTGCTGGCGGCGTTCTTCTTCGGGCGTGGGGATGGATTTTAATTTGTTCTCGACCTCGGTTTCATGGGCTGACGAGGCGGGCGTAAAGCCGAGGATGGATTGAGCTCGGGCAGGAGTGCAGAGCGATAGAGCGAAAAATAGGGCAGCTTGTCTGCGGATCATGGATGGTTTCGTCTAGACCGCAGACATGCTAACAGGTGTTTGCGAGCTGATGTGAGCTCGCCACCGTGCGATGTCATCCTGAACGGCGGCGAAGCCGGCGTGAGGGACCGTACGAGGGTAAAAGGCGATGATGTCGTGGAGAGGAATGCCCGGCGTGCGTGTAGCTCAGGTGATCTCGTCTACCACACCACCGCTTTACATACTTCGTACGGTCCCTCGGAGGGCTTTTCGCCCTCCTCGGGATGACATCGCCATAAGAGAGTTGTGACGATCCTACCGCGCTGCGGAAACGCTAACTTACTTTGCGGTCCGGCTGATAGCGGTGGCGTTGATACCAACCGTAGCTTAGGTCTTTCCACTTTGGGTTGGTCGATTCGATCAGCTGGATCTTTTCTTCTCTTCGCCAGGCCTTCATTTCTTTTTCACGGCGGATTGCGGTCATGACGTCCTGATGGCGTTCGAAATATACGAGGTTGGTCACGTTGTATTTTTCCGTAAAGCCGTTGAATGCATGCGTTTTGTGCTGGAATATCCGGTATTCGATCCCGCTGGTCATGCCGATGTAGAGAACGCGTGTCTGGCTGGCCAGGATGTAGACGTAGTAGAGCTTGGGCATGTGGGGAGGATTTCAGCGAACAGCGTTGCGGTCTGTGACAGTTATCACTTCTGACGATGCTCTTCCCGAAAGCGGAAAGGCTCTGATGTCATCGTGAACGGCGGCGAAGCCGGCGAGAGAGGCCGTACGACGGTGGAAGATTTGATGTCGTGGAGGGGAAATCGCTTGCCGCATGCAGCGCCGATGATCTCGTATGCTGCATCGCCACTGCATTCGGACGTAAGGTCCCTCGGAGGGCTTTCGCCCTCCTCAGGATGACAACACTCAAGACCAGTCTTTGGACGAGATTACTTTGCTTTCAGAATTTCGCTCAGCAGGTCGGGCTTCGAATCATCTCGCACGAGATGCGGGTACATTTCTCCGCCGTGATAGTCGAGCTTGTACGTTTTGTAGTAGTCGTCATTTTCGACCAGCAGATCGATCGTCGCGATGTTGTTCTTCGCGGCTTTGATCGCGTCGCGCAGGACGTCAGGTGAGAAGCGGCGTCCATTGACGGCGATAAGTTTCATCCCGGGCCGATGCCCGCTTTGGCGGCGAGGTCGCCTTCGATGGTGTCGTCGATGCCGCCGTCATCACGCAGGTAGACGCCGAGCACGAATCCAGCCGGCACAAAGTGGTACATGCCTGCAGAACTGCCGAGCATCTCGGACGGATTCCCGTCGTAGGTGAGTTTCCAACCGCTGCCTTCAATTCCGCCGAGCGGGGCGCCGGGTCCATGATTGGTGAGACGTTCGGTCCAGAAGCCGCGCCAGTCGTATGCGACAACCTGGTTCAGCGCGTTGACGACATCGTCGAACGTGTACGTCTTGAGCGCAGGTCCAGTGCTCGGTGCGCCGTGGAACAAGTGGCAGAAGTCGTCGATCGACTTCTTGCCCTTGCTCTGCTGACGGATGATGGCATCGACCCACAGCCAATCCAGCGTGCCCTCGGGATAGAAGTCGGTACCGCGACGCCAGGAGTGCCAGGCTTCAGCAGTGAAATAGAGTTGAGGTGCAGCATCGGCTGTGTCTTGCAGGTTGCGCCAGGTGCGGCCGGGAAGGTGGTCGAGGCCGGCGGCGGTGATCGCCAGGTCATCGCGGTCCTGATCGGCAGTGAGCAGGCCGCTGCGGGCTGTCAGCACAAAGCCGAGATAGTTCGTCAGGCCTTCGTAAACCCATAGCAGATCGTCTTGCATGGGCTGCTGATAGTCCGGCGTGGCGAGATCGGCCGGACGACGGTACTTCCCGTTCCATGAGTGAACATATTCATGCGGCAGAAGTCCGGCAGACAGCTTGCGGGTCGTGTCATCGACTAAAGCACGCTCGTCGACACGGCTGTCGTCCGACTCGTGATGCTCGAGTCCGAAGTGGGCAACGTGATCGCTGAGCGTGTAGAGGAAGTGGTAATCGCGGTAATGATGCGCGCCAAAAAGTTTCTGCGCCTGGTCGACCAGACTCTTGTAGCGATCCCAGACTTCTGGCGGGACATCGAGTGCAGCCGCGCTGTCGGCTGCGATGTCCATCTCGGTCGGTGGCTCTTGCGCGAGGGGAACGACTTTCAGGAATTCTCCGGTGATCACGGGAGAGTCGACCAGAGTGTTCAGCGGAGCCGGCGCGAAGTGAATTTCGTTCCCGCTCTGGCTGGCGATGGGAAGGGGCGTGCCAAACTTCCATCCATCTGGAATTTTTAGGGAAGCGGTGTAACTGATCTCGTCGGCCTTCCATCCTTTGGGATAAAGCAGGACCTGATTCCAGCTGATCACCGCAAGTTTTGCAGTGGCGGAAGAGCCGGCCGAGAATCCGCCTTCGAAAGTGGCAGGAGAAAGGAAGTCGAGTTCGGCGTCGACTTCGTTCACGCCCTGGGGAACCTGGACATGAATGGTAAAGCCGTCGAGCAAGTCGCGGCGCCATTGCAAGGTCTGTCCGTTTGCCCGGAAGAATAGACCGGCGAGATCGACGACCGGTCCGTCGGGCGCGTGCTCTCCGGGAATCCATTTCGGATAGTAGAGTGTCAAATCACCGGGCGTAGCGGGAATCTTCAATGAGGCGTGGAAAATCTTGCGCGGAGCATTGGTTGCGTCGACGGAAAGCGTAACCGTGGGCCCATTGGCACACCAACTCGAAACGGAAAACACAACTAAACATGCAACTCCCAAGGCGCGAGAGAGGGTCATTTTTCCTGGTTCCTATTTTCTGGATAACTGAATCCCACAGATTTCTATCTAAGTCTATCGCAGTGGCGAATGGGATTCCGGCAGGATTTGCCTTTGACAGACGACCAGAACCCGACAAATAATTGTCGGGCTCGCCTGTCCTATCCCAAGTTGTCTTATGCGGCTGAACGCTGCCACCATTTTGCGCGCAACGACCTCCGGTCGAAAGGATCTTCCGATGAGCCAATCACCAAGGGCCAAACTCTTGACTTTCACGGTGCAAGGCGGAAAAGGAGAACGCGTGAAGGACTTCAGCCTCCTAAAGATGTTCATTGCTCTTGCATTTTGTGCCGCGATGGCGACTGCGGCGTTTGCACAGACATTGACTACCATCGCGGACTTCACATTCTCGCAGGGCGTGGACCCCGATGCACCGCTTGTCGAAGGAGTCAATGGCAACCTCTTTGGGACGACGGTAGCCGGAGGTAGCTTGACTCATTGCAGGTTGGACGGCGGACCCTACGGCTGCGGTACCGTTTTCGAAGTCACGACTGGGGGCACGCTGACCGCTGTACATCGCTTTGACAATATCGACGGCTCCATTCCTGGAGGGCTGGTGCAAGCCGCCAACGGGAGCCTTTACGGGACAACCTTTTATGGTGGCGCCCACAGTGGTGGCTCAGTCTTCAAAATCGGCTCGACCGGCAAACTGACAACGCTTTACAACTTTTGCTCTCAGACCAACTGCGTTGATGGGGCGTACCCGACGTCCCGGCTGGTGCTGGGTGCGAGCGGGAATTTTTATGGTGCAACGTACGGAGGCGGAGTCAACCAATTTGGCTCGATCTTCGAAATTACACCGAATGGCGTCCTGACTACGCTTTACAGCTTCTGCTCGCAGACGAACTGTATCGATGGCTCGGGGCCCGGTCTTCTGGGACTCGCCAGCAGCGGAAATTTCTACGGAGTAACACTTACGGGCGGAGCGAACACGGGAGGGACAGCCTTTGAAATCACGCCAGGCGGCAAACTGAGTACGCTGTACAGCTTCTGCTCGCAGACGAATTGTATGGATGGCGAGCAGCCCACCGCGCTGGTACAGGCTGCCGATGGAATGTTTTACGGTGTTACGTACCAGGGGGGCGCAAATTCCGGCGGTACGGTTTTCGAAATTACTCCTAAGGGTAGGCTGCAGACGCTGTACAGTTTTTGCGCTCAAACGTCGTGCGCGGATGGCTCGTATCCCAATGGATTGATTCAAGCGACCGACGGAAACCTTTACGGGACAGCTTCCGAAGGGGGCTTAAGCGGGAACTGGGGAACGATCTTTGAAATCAGCTCGTCAGGGGCGCTAACCACCCTTCACCAGTTCTGCTCCCAAAGCAGTTGCGCCGACGGTGGGGAGCCTGCGGGGTTGATGCAGGCCACCAACGGGAATCTCTACGGGGCCACCGGCAACGGAGGCAGTTGGGACTCTGGCAGCGTCTATAGCCTATCAGTCGGTCTCGGTCCATTCGTGGAAATGCTGCCTGGCTTCGGCACTGCCGGGCAGGTCGTTGGCATCTTAGGTAGCGATTTAAAGGGCACGACTAGCGTCAGCTTCAATGGCACTCCGGCAACAAACTTCACCGTCATTTCAGAAACCGTAGTCAAGGCAATCATTCCGGCGGGTGCAACTACGGGCATGATCGAAGTGAGTACGCCCAGCGGCACACTTTCGAGCAACGTGCCGTTCCGAATATTGCGTTAGTCGCCCGGAGAGAACTGCAAGGCGTCTTTGGGCGGCTTTTTCCTTCGGCTGCTTTTTGTTCCAGCACCGGCAGGCGTGTGTGACGGTGCGCGCGAAATTCACAGGGGTCTTGTGTCCAGCGCTGCTATCATTCCGCTGCATGCCGCGGCGAGGAAAGTTCATCACGTTTGAAGGGCTTGACGGAACAGGGAAGAGCACACAAATGCGCAAGCTCGCGGCAGTGCTGCGTCAGGCGGGACACGAGGTCATCGAGACACGGGAACCGGGTGGAACGGCGACGGGAGAGAAGATCCGCAAGGTGCTGCTCGATTCCGGTACGGCCGGGCTTTCTCCTTTGGCCGAGATGGCGCTGATGTTCGCTTCGCGAGCCCAGCATATTGCCGAAGTCATCGAGCCGGGGCTGGCTGCGGGCGCGATCGTTCTGTGCGACCGCTTCACCGATTCGACGGAGGCCTATCAGGGTAGCGGCCGGAAGCTGGGTAGTGGGGCCGTGCTGGATCTGCATCGCGTCTTGTGTGGCGATTTGCAGCCGGATTTGACCATTCTGATGGACTCGAATCCGCACGCCAGCGTGAGCCGGGCGCGGCGACGCAACAAGCGGGATTCGAAAGCTGTCGGGACGCGGGCCCAATGAGAACCGGTTTGAGCAGGAGACGCGGAGTTTCTTTGCCCGAGTGCATGATGGTTATACCGCGATTGCGAAGCGGGAGCCGGGGCGAGTAGCAGTCGTAGATGCGCGCGGGACGCCCGGGCAGACACACCAGAAGATTGTTGAGATCGTGCGGAAGAAGCTGAAGGTTTGAGTGCTTGCCGGAAATTGCATTCACCACAGAGTCACAGCGGCCACCGAGAAAACGAGAAGCAAGCAATCCAAGCACATCTGGCGACCCCTCTTCACATTTACAATGAACCTTATGTTTTGCTCTCTCTGTGCCTCCGTGGTGAAAACGATCGATGTCTTTTTCTGACTTTCACGGCAATTCCGAAATCGTCCATCGCTTGCGCGAGATGCTGGGGCGCGATCATCTTCCTCATGCGGTCATGCTGGCCGGCGGTCAGGGCGCGGGCAAGTACACGCTGGCACTGATGCTGGCGCAGGCAATGAACTGCCTGAATCCGCCGCACGGCGATGGCCTGCCGGATTTTTGCGGAAAATGTACCAACTGCATGCGCATCGCACAGGCCGCCGATCTGGATGCGCGCTTCGACGAAGCGGTCGAGGCCCGGGAGAATTTGCGCGAAACCGACAAGAGAGAGACGCGCATTCTGGTGCAGACGCATCCGGATGTGCTAGTCATCCCGCCCGATCCGCCGCAGATGATGATCAAAGTCGATCAGGTGCGACGGGTGATCGAGACCATCTACTACCGTCCGGCGGAGGGTAAGGAAAAGGTCTATATCTTCACTGACTCGGCGTTCATGAAAGAGGCGGCGAATTCGCTGCTGAAGGTGCTGGAGGAGCCTCCGGAGTTCGCGACAATTTTTCTGCTGACGGAAAATCCGGGGGAACTGCTGCCCACGATCCGTTCGCGTTCGATGGTGTTTACACTGACCGCGCTGCCGGCCGAAGAGATTGAGAACGATCTGGCGAAGCATCATCCGGAGTGGAAGGCGGCGCATCGGGCGCTGGTGGCGCGGCTATGCGAAGGGGCGGTGGGACGTGCCCGAAGTTTTGATC
>CAWGKF010000009.1:0-18170 GCA_963823085.1 Terriglobia bacterium
TTGAGGCATACGTGGCCGCGCGGCAGAATGCGTTAACGATTCTGAACTCTGCGTTGCGCGCCGGCGAGCATACGGAATTGTTCAAGATCACGGAGTCGTACCGTCCGGGGGCCGAAGGACGGGAGAAGATCGAGACTCTGATCCAGACTCTCTATTCTCTGTTGCGCGATCTGATGTTTATCGAGTCGGGAGCGCCGGATTTGATTCGGAATACTGACATCGCGACCGAGTTGAAGCGCATGGCCGAGTCAGCGGATTTTGCATGGCTAACGGCGGCTTCGGATCGATTGGCGGACGTCGAGCGCGGGATGCGGCGGAATCTGCTGCGGTCGTTGTCGCTGGATGCATTCGCGGCGGCGCTGGAGAAATAGGACGGACCATTGGGATGACTCTGCAGCCGTTTTCGTGGCGCGGCACTTCTGGCCAGACCCCTCGACCTCAAATACGAAGTCAATAAGCTCCATGCGATTTATCGACAACCCTCCGAACTTCCGCCCTCAGACGCTAGTGTTGCTGAGCGATAGCCAGGCGGGGTCGGACCAACATCGAGGAGACGTTCCGCTTCAGGAGGCTGCAAAGACGGTGCCTCTTTGAAATGTTGAGCTGACAACATCAAATGTCTTAAGGTAAGGAACCCCGTCCAAGAGTGTTCGCAGAGTTTCCACCGCTTGTGGGTAACCGATTGAGTTGTAAGCCTCAGCATTCGCTTGATCATTCCAGAAGCTGATGGTCGCGACTTCTCTGCTATCCCGGACGGCCAGGACAATCAAATCCAGGAAACCCTCTTGCTCTCGCAGCCAAGGAAGGATTTCACGCTCCATGAGATTCGTGAATTCCTGAAGTGAGTTCGGCTTCAGGAGAATTGCAACCTTTCGGGCAAACATGTCCGCCTTCAAAGATCGTGCTGGTTTCGCCGCTTGCGATGGGATCCAGCCCGCACGACACCGTCTATATAGGTAGTGCGTGTCAAGGCCCAAACGTTACATTTGAGTAGGTCGCTTTATTTGGGGTAAGCCAAGCCATAGCCCGGAGGACCCGGTCAATGTGATGGAATGGCGGCGCTATTGCTTATGCGGGTAATTCAGGCCGTCACGCCTCGACCCGGCCCCGAGTAGTCCTGTCCCCGTTCGCTTGTGTGCGGGGGGTAATCATTTGTAGTGGTTACTACGGGCATCTGGGCTCGCACTGTTGGAATCACTTAATCTGCTTATGTTTCAAGCGGTTGGCGGAAATTACTCCGGTGGTTCTACTCCCTTCGGAGAGATTGCCCGGTCCAGTGGCCCCGCCTATAATCGTCCTACTCTGGTAGATGTTTCTCCGTCAGGTTCCGGGTAGAACTCGGGAGGGTGCAGTCTGTCTGCCTGCCGCTCTCCAAGCGAAGGATTGGTGAAAGGGACATACCCGGATATGCGAAAGCGCCTGCAACTCGCACTCATGCTGACGAGAACGACGGCAATCGCGACCTCCTTAGCCTTCATACCCATAACCAGCACCGCAGTTCGTGCATGGGCCGCCGAAGGGGATGGCCCCACGCACGGCATCACGGCCACTGAGGATCACGGCCGCATGATTTACGTGAACGAAGATGGTCCGGCGCACGAGCGGGTGACGCCTGCTCCGCAGCCGAGGCGTTCGGGCCTTGTCTATTGGAGCAGCAAAGAAAGTCGCTGGAAGCCGGTGTCCTCGGCCGGAACGGCCTCGATGCGAGCGGCACAATCGGCAGCCGCTGAAGTGGATCAGTATTACGGTCACGACTCGACCCAGTCGGCCAATGCCAAGATCGTTGCCGCGAATTCGCACGCCCGACAGGTGTCGCCGGAAGAGATTGACCAATCGATCGTGATGGCGGCCGCCCGCCACAATGTGGACCCGAATCTCGTCAGGGCAGTGGTGAAGGTCGAATCGAACTTCAATTCCAATGCCATCTCGCGCAAGGGCGCGATGGGATTGATGCAGCTCATGCCGAAGACGGCGCGGATGTTGAAGGTGAAGAATCCGTTTGACCCGGATCAAAACGTCGACGCCGGTGTGCGCCATCTTAAGTCTCTGCTGGAAAGCTACAACGGCGACGTGAATCTGACGTTGGCTGCCTATAACGCGGGTGAGGGGGCGGTGCGACGAAGCGCAGGCGTCCCGCATATCGCCGAAACGCAGGATTACGTACGGCGGATTACGAATATTTACTACGGCGGGTCGGGTTTTTCACCCGTCGGCGCTAGCCGCAATCCCGTGCGCGTTCAACGAGATGCGCGCGGCGTGCTTTACATCAGCAACACCGATTAATTGCGCAGCATCTGTTAAGTAAGCGGTTATTTGAATTCTCTCAGGTACCCAGGCAATTCAACTGCAACGACGGATCGAGACTGTAACGGACCGGCGACTTTGAAAATTACATCGAACCGGCGTGGTTGGAGCTGGGGGGTGCTGCTGTTGTTAGTAGCCCTTCCGGCAATGCAGGCGCACGCCCGTCCTCATCACAGCGAAGCCTGGGCCCGCGACCGCTATGCCGCCGCCGATCGCATGCGCGAAGCGCTCAATGGACGCCCTCCGGCGGAGCGCACCCGGCACGATTATCAGCGTGTTATCAACGCGTACCGGAATGTTTATTACGGCGCGCCCACTTCGACGAAGGCGGATCCCAGCGCCGTCGCGGTCGCGGAAACTCTGGTCGAAATGGGGCGGCGCTTCGACGATGACAAAATCCTGCAAGAGGCCGTCGCCCAGTACAAGTTCCTGCGGAAAGAATATCCCGGCAGCAAGTACCGCTGCGATGCCCTGTTCACGATTGGAGAAATCTACAAAGACGATCTGAACGATCCCGATCAGGCGCGTGCGACCTTCGAAGAATTCCTGCATCGTTATCCGCAAAATCGGCTGGCGGAGGATGCCCAGCAGGCCATCGTTGAACTCAAGCATCAGTCCGCTGAAATCAAAGCGCAGGCCGAGAAAGACGCGCAGTCCGAGAAGAAATCTGAGACGAAAAACGGTGGTGGAATTGGCGACAGAGCGACAAAGACGGTAGCCCGTAAAGACGCTCAGGAGCCCACGCCGAAGGAAGCCGAAAAACAGACCGAAGCTGAGGCTTCGCAACCCGACGAGTCGCACTCCGGGCATTTCCCGCGAGTCACGGCCATCCGGCACTGGTCGACACCGGATTACACGCGGGTCGCCATCGACCTGGAGAACGAAGTCAAGTTCGGTTCGCAGCGCATTTCGCACCCGGATCGCATCTTCTTCGATTTACGCGACACCAAGCTGGCGTCGACACTGGTTGGCAAGACGTTCGACGTCGATGATGGCTTCTTGAAGAAAATCCGCGTCGCTCAGTTTCAACCGGGCCGCACCCGCGTTGTCCTGGAAGTGGATAGCCTCTCGACCTACGAAGCCTTCCTTCTTCCCAACCCTTACCGGCTGATCATCGACATTCACGGCAAAGGCGACAAGATTACGCAAGCGAGGTTAACCAAGGAGGAATTGTCAGGTCTGGCGGATCTTGAGGCTCCTCCCCAGGTGGCGGCCAAGGCTCACGTCTCGAAGACGGAAGTGAGGGCCGACATGAAGGCTCTGGCGGGAAAGCCGGCGACCAAACAGGAACAGATTCACAATGGTCAGGAAAATGATCAGGATGCCGAGGGGAACGATACCGCAGCGTCTTCGTCCTCTGAAGCACCCGCCGAGACTTCAAAGCCGGCTGACCTGCAAGCGAAAGCCACGCCTCCGATCAAAAAGGTCATTGTCTACAATGACCCCGACGATGACCCTGCTTCTGCGGAAAACAGACCCGCCGAGAGCAGATCCAAGACGGTCCGGAGCGCTTCGCTGAAGCGGCCACATGCCTCCGATACCGTTGCCAGCAACAACGACAGTTCCACAGATGCCGACCCTTCTGCGGACGACGGTGACACCACATCGACTCCCACGAAAGTGAAATCGCGCCTGAGCGCCAGTCGCAAATCGCAAGACCTCGACATTCGTGTGGCGAGGCCGACATCCTCCGGCGACCGGTCCCTCATTCGTACGCTGGGGCTTAAGATTGGAAAGATTGTGATCGATCCGGGACACGGCGGGCACGATACCGGCACCATCGGTCCGGACGGCCTGGAGGAAAAAGATCTCGTGCTTGAGGTTGGACGCCGGCTGGGAAAGCTTCTTGAAACCCGCCTGGGCGCCGAAGTTGTCTACACCCGCAAGGACGATACCTTCATCCCGCTTGAGACTCGCACTGCCATCGCCAACCAGCAGCGCGCCGATTTATTCATCTCGATTCACGCGAATTCGAGTCATGATCCGGACGCCCGCGGGGTTGAGACTTATTATTTAAATTTCACGTCTTCGCCCGAAGCGCTGGAAGTGGCGGCGCGTGAGAATGCCGTCTCCGAAAAATCGATATACGAACTGGGCGACCTGGTGAAGAAAATTGCTCTGAAAGAAAAGATCGAGGAGTCGCGCGAGTTTGCCGGCGACGTGCAGCAGTCGCTGCACAGCGGGCTGGCGGCGAAGAGTCCGGCGATCCGGAACCGCGGAGTAAAGAAAGCCCCTTTCATCGTTCTGATCGGCGCAAACATGCCGTCCATTCTGGCGGAGATTTCCTTCGTCTCAAATCCCACCGATGAGCATCGTCTTGAGACCAGTGAGTACCGCCAGCGCATCGCCGAATCCCTCTATCGTGGAATCGCGAAATATGTGGATGGATTGAGCGGCGTGAAGATGGCCAGCAAACTCGACAAAGCCGCTGGCCAGTAGGTCTCTTCGGCGGGAAATCTCTGATTCACAGCCTCCGAGATTCGTCGACGCGTGTAAGGCCTGATAGCGACAGTTGAGGGGGCATGCCATTCGTGGGGTCATCCGATACAATCGCTCGGAATGAAGAAAGAGTTCCAAGGGGCACTACGAGGAATCAAGCAACCGTTGGCGCTGCATCATCGCGCCATGATGCTACTTGTCGGGTTCGCGTTCGTGTATCTGGCCCTGTGGATTCTGCATCTGCTGTACGCTGCCAAACATTACGCATTGCTGGCCATTGCGCTACTCCTATTGCAGGTCGTTGGGGTGAGAGCAGCAAGACTCGTCAGAATTGCAGTCCTTTCCCCTCCAAAGAGCGAGGTTTGATCGGACGGGTCAAAACGTGTAATGGCCTGTCTTCGTCAATTCCAGTCATCTGCCCACAGCGCGTATGCCTCTCTGATGTTCGTGGCAAGAATGCCTTCTTGGCATCCAGCCTCGGCAAGACCGCGCCGGGCCAGAAGAACTAGCGCTGGATTTGGACGATGCTACTGGCTCTTTCGATCATAATCGTAAGCGTCGCGATGGTTTACTTTGTCGTGCATTTTCATTATCAAATACTGGCAGGTGACCTTTGATGAGAACCACGCCGGAAGAGCTCAGGCAACATGACGAGGAGTACAGAATACGAAAACAGTACTGGCATCTACTTGTGTTCGTCGACCAGATGGCCGACTACGAGGCTACTGAATACATGCACAGAGAGGGGATGGAGATCATATACGAGCGTCTCAAAGAATATGATCTTAGCAGCACATGTGATCTCCCTAACCATCTCTGCAGATGTTTAGGTGCCGGGATTGTTGCGAAGTAACCCTTGGAGAACAGAACTTGTTTGACCAGACGAACCCATCGCGCTAAACATGACGGCTTCAAAGTCCGTTACAAAGCTCACTAGTTGGCGAAAAATCCCCATATCACTCATCGACTCGTTAAGAGGCGTTTATTGTTTGAAAGCCGCTGGCCAGAAGCTATCGGTTCCCTACACGTTGTCGATGTCTTTCGCTCCCCGACAATTTGTCTGCCTGATCGAAGGCGTCCGCGAGGTGTAAACTTGTCGCGTTCAGCGACCGGCTAGACCACATCGTGAGGGGATGCCATGCCCGGATGGATCGAAGCTTCAGGTCAAGATCTCCGATACGCCGTTCGGGGATTGCGCAAAAGCCCTGGCTTCACGCTGGTAGTTGTTCTGACGCTAGCTATCGGGATTGGCGCCACCACTGCGGTTTTCAGCGTTATCAACCAACTACTTTTGCGTCCGCTTCCTTACCCTGATCAGGATCGGCTCGTCGCTTTGTCGAACATCTTCCCCGGCCACCCTGATAGCTGGGGACCCGTCTCGGCGACCGATGTTGCCCACTGGAGGGCTGACAACGAGGTGTTCGAAAAGCTGGAGTTCGTCTCCGGGCCCGACATCGTGGCCATGTCGGGCGCGGGATCAGGTGAACGCGTTGGCGTGCAACACGTGAGCGCACGGTTGTTGCCACTACTCGGGATCAAACCGTTCATGGGCAGTCTCCCTACCGACGATGTAAGCGAGAAACTAGGCTCATCGGGCGTGTTGATCAGTTACGAATTCTGGAAGCGCCATTTTGGAGGCGATCCCAAGATCGTGGGCCAGAGCATTTTTGTCGACACATTCTCGGGGCCAATTCTGGCTGTGCTGGAACCTGGATTTGACCTGTTCGGGACCGGAGTCCCGGAGGTCTATGTGATCGGCGGAATGGGAGAAGCGACGGACTCCGGCGTGGACGATGTGCGATGGCTCGTGGCCGTCGGAAAGCTAAAACGAGGCGTTTCCGTTCGTCAGGCGCAGGCGGCAATGAACGTGACGGCACGGCATTTAGCGCAGGCTTTTCCCCAGAATTACAAGGATGTTGGAGTCAAAGTCGAATCCTTGCAGAAACGCCTGTTCGGTTGGTGGGGGAATGTCTATTGCATGCTTTTTGGAGCGGTCGGACTCGTTTTAATGATCGCTTGCGCCAACGTCGCCAATCTGTTGCTGGTTCGAGGAGATGGACGACGAAGAGAAATCGGCGTGCGGGTTGCGATAGGAGCAAGCCAAACGAGCTTAATCCGCCAGATCCTCACCGAGAGCGTTTTCCTTTCGATAATTGGAGGAGTGGCTGGGCTGGGTTTGTCATTCCTGGGCGTCAGAATTTTCAGTTCGTGGGCTCCATCCTGGTTTCCGGGAGCGATGGGTTTTCCGGTGGATGCCCGCGTTTTGCTTTTTAGCTTTGCGACCTGTGTTCTGACCGGCGTCGCATTCGGCTTGATCCCCGCCTATCGCGCGGTGAGCAATAACGTCAACGAGAGTTTGCGAGAAGGAGGACGCAACACGGCAACGGTTTCCCGTCATCGCACGAGAAACATCCTGGTCATCACTGAAATTGCACTGGCACTCGTGCTGCTGATTTGCGCGGGGCTGATGATCAACACCGTGACGCGCATCTTGCGGGCCGACCCAGGATTTAATCCGGAGCACCTCCTGACCGCAGAAGTGCGTTTAACAGGAGATAAATACGTGGACGCATTCCAGGCGGATAACGCGAACCTTAACCTGATTCGTCCGCCGGTCGCAGAGTTCTGCCGGCAAGTGTTGGACCACGTCCGAAATATACCGGGCGTCGAGGGCGTCGCATTGGTTGATTGGCTCCCGCTCCTCGAAACAGCGCAACCGGCTTTTCCGGGATTTACGATTTCGGGGCAAGGAGTGTCGACCGGTACGGAGAAGCCAAACCTCATGAGGCAGGCGGTCAGTTCCGACTATTTTCGCCTCATGGGCATTCCGCTACTGCGCGGCAGAGGCGTCACCGAGCAGGATACGGAAAGCAGTGCCTGGGTCGTGGTGATCAACCAGACCATGGCGCGAAAGTTCTGGCAAAACGAGGACCCGATCGGTCGCACCATCACGTTCGACGATTCCCCGCAGGAAAAGCCTCGACTGATCGTTGGCGTAGCGGGAGATGTAAAGCAGTTTGTGCTGACTCAACCCTCGCAACCCGAGGCCTACATCGCTTACCAGCAGGTTCCATCGCGTCTCTATTCCGGCTGGACAGAAGCCCGTATTCACAAGAGCCTGATCATTCGTACGCACTCCGCATCCAAGACCCTGATGGAGAACGTGCGCCGCACGATTTCGGAACTTGCGCCTGAATCCGCCGTTTTTGGAATCACGATGATGGAGAACACGGTGTCGAAATCGGCGACTTCTTGGCGCTTTCTCTGCCAGGTATTGGAGTTGTTCGCAGCGATCGCGCTGATTCTTGCCGTGATTGGGATCTATGGCGTGATTTCCTACTCCGTCGGCGAACGCACTCATGAGCTCGGCTTGCGGATGGCTTTAGGTGCGCAGCGCAGTCAGGTGTTGGGATTAGTGCTGCGGCAGGCGATGGTGCTCTCGCTGATCGGGGTAGCGATCGGCCTCGCGGGTTCTTTTGCCGCCACGCCCTTACTCGCCGACTTCCTTTACGGTGTGAAGTCTCATGATTTTCTGACGCTGGCCATGGTCTCGTCGGTTCTCGTGGCGGTTACGTTCTTCGCTAGTTTCGTTCCCGCCCGCCACGCAACCAAGATCGATCCCATGAGAACTCTGAGACACGAATAAGCGTGTCCGTCGCCTGGGTGCGCATTAATAAAAGCACCGGCTGAGGGCACGATGAACGGGATTCACTGCCTGCGACTGAACAATCAAACGACCGGCACATTCGAGCCTTATGCCGGCCGTCGCAGTCACGAGGGGACGGAAGATTGCGGCAAAACCTGGCAGATTACTGCAGCGAACTGCCGACCTGCGAGAAGACATTGTTGGAGTTCGATCCGATCATTCGAACCGTCCCTACAACAATCACCAGGATCACTGCCAGCATTACAGAGTACTCGGCGATATCCTGGCCTTCTTCATCGTTCCACAGCTGTTTGATCCACGCGAATGACTTCATCGTTTGCTCCGACATATTCTCCCCTTTTTATGCGATCCCTGATGCTCGTGCGCCACTAACCTCAGGCGCTACGGTTTGGCGGTCCTGATCAGCAAGCTTTAGACCCCAGACTTCTTTTTCTTGCGTGAGGGCATGCAGCCCCACATGAAACTCAGAGGTGCCTTTCAGCTTCTTCGTCCAGACAACGCGACATTGCATCTTGCGTTGACGATAGAAGATCGTCACCTCGTCCTGCAGGTTCAGCTCGCGCCGCACGGAACCTAAACGGACGCCGGTCGTCGTCACATCCAGCGTATGCGCCATCTCGTCGAAAGCTTCCCCACTTGCATCTTTGCCCTTGATTCGGA
Organism: Terriglobia bacterium; assembly: GCA_963823085.1. Lineage (GTDB taxonomy): Bacteria > Acidobacteriota > Terriglobia > Terriglobales > Acidobacteriaceae > Sulfotelmatobacter. Next base: position 9,071 of record CAWGKF010000009.1, read on the forward strand.
CCGGCAGCACCGCTTTGGTGCGACTTCCGTGTCGCTTATTGGCTACTACACTGCCGGTTTGCATTCTTTTCTCCATGAACAGTTTGCGCCTACTGGTCTTTGCTTGGAATGGCTCGGTTGGGTAGGGGAAAGGCACGACGGTAACCATTTCTCAGAACTCGGTCAGACACTAGCGGTTAGGGGCCAGCAGAGCCGGGATCGCAAGCGGCCTCGAGGCCAAGTGACCCCTGACCCCGGACCCCTGCCCACTGACCGTTCCTCCATCTTCCAGGAAACTTTTCTCCGCTTCCTGTGGTCTAATAAAAAAGCGGGATTTACCTGCTTATTTCATGAGATTTCCGCGTTTTTTACCCGTCTTTCTGATTTTCGGTTTTCTGGGCGCGCAAGTGTTCGCGGCCACGCCCGCATCCCAGCCTGTTCCGATCCTTCCACAACAGTTCGCCGGGTGGGAGATGCAGGGCAGTGCGCAGACCAGCACTAATGCCGCGACGGCCGATCCCACCAACGCGACAGTGCTCAACGAATATCGTTTTTCCGACTTCGCCTCGGCGACTTACACACGGGATGACGGCCGCACCCTCAAAATCCGGGCTGCGCGTTTCGCGGATGCTTCCGGAGCATTTGGCGCGTACACGTTCTATTTGCAACCTGACATGACCAAAGAGGACTTCGGAGAACAGGGCGTGTCCATCGGAGACCGCGCTCTCTTCTATCGCGGATCGGTCTTGATCGATGCGCAGTTCAGCAAGGAAACGGCGATGTCGGCGGCAGAGTTGCGAGAGTTGGCCGGAGACCTGCCGCGTCCCGGTGGCAGCTCCGGAAATCTCCCAAGTTTCATCCAATTTCTGCCCCACAAAGATTACATCGCCAACACGCAAAAATACGTGATGGGTCCGTTGGCACTGGCTACCCTGCAATCGCCGGTTTCTGCGGATCTGGTGGATTTCGGCGCCAGTTCTGAGGCCACGCTCGCGCACTACTCCACTCCGAGCGGCGAAGCTACGCTGATGCTGATTTCGTATCCCACGCCACAGCTTGCAGCCGATCACCTGCGGCGTATCGATGCGGCACACCACTTGGCGCAGCCGCAGTCCGGAATTTCCGAGGTCGATGGTTCCGGAACTTTCTTCGACAAGCGCACCGGTCCAATCGTTGCCATCGCGACAGGAGGAATTTCCGACAGCGATGCCAAATCGTTGCTCGGACGAGTGAACTACGAAGCCAGCGTCACCTGGAACACTCCTACCGGGGATACACAGGTTCGCGATCTCTACATGCTGATCCTGAACATCGTAGTCCTCTGCGCAATTCTTGCGGGACTGGCAATTGTTGCAGGTGTAGCCTTCGGAGGCATTCGGATTTTGATGAAACGGTTCTATCCCGATAAGGTTTTTGACCGCCCCGAGCACATGGAATTCATCTCCTTGCACCTGACCGAGACCGTCGTTAGGGGGGACGTCGTGACCGAAACTGAGGTGACTGAGACGATCGTGGAAGAAGTGGTGCAGGACGGTTCTGAGGGAGCCAACAAGGCCAGTTAGGGGGCTCCTGAGTCCAGTAAGTGCCTTGAAAAGATCAGGTTAGAGCTTTCCATAGGCCATTTTGTCTCATTTTGGTACATTCTCAGCTGCTGTTAACACATCCTATAAGCTATTGAAAACAAAAGCATTTATTTCCCAAAAATCGCTTGACACCCCTGTTTTTAGGCTCATAAGATTTCGGCAGAAAGTTTTGACGGAATCAATTGCCTCCGTTGGAACTATTCTCCCTTGAAGAGAAGGCCGCCCAGTTGCCGGGTGGCCTTTTCGTTTGCGCGATATTTATCAGGATAGAACCTAAATCGACGCGTAGCATCGCTGCGTTGATGGAACAGTGGTCGTCCTTGATGCGTATCATCTATTGACTTGTTTTGTGGATCTGGCGATCCCGATTCACCCGGAGGGCTCCATGTTCTGCGATGGATGTGGCAGTGAACTGCAACCAGCCCAGGTATTCTGCAGTAAATGCGGCAAGCAGATCGTAGGTACGATTCCTGCGGCACGCCACTATCCGGGCCGCGTGGAGCGTCACCTTCACTTGCTCGGCATTTTATGGCTGGCGTACTCGGCATTTAATACGTTGGGAGGCTTGTTCCTGGTATTTCTCGGGACTGTTCTCTTCCCGCATCTACACGAAATGCAGAATGTACCGCCCGACGTCCCTGCCGGTTTCTTGAGCGCACTTTTCAACACGCTCGGGATTATCGTGCTGTCCAAGGCGACCTTCGGCTTTATCGTCGGCCGCGGATTGCTGCATCGTGAGTCCTGGGCTCGAACCTGGGCGTTGGTGCTCGCGTTTATCTCGCTGTTCCTCAATATTCCGATCGGGACGGCGATGGGTGTCTACACGATGTGGGTTTTATTGCCAGCCTCGTCCGAGCAGGAATATGCGGCGCTGACCGCGGCCAAGTCTACATAGGCGATCGCACCTATTCCAATCGCTCCGCGCGACCTGGCAAAACTGAACTCACGATTTGGTAAACTAATCGCAGTTCCAGCCAAGCCGACGTAGCTCAGTTGGTAGAGCAGCCGATTCGTAATCGGCAGGTCAGCGGTTCAAGTCCGCTCGTCGGCTCCATCATTCCTCCCAAAGCTATTGCTTCACTCGGACGAACTTTTCATCCGCTGGCTGCCGCGGCATTGATATGCCAGTTTGGCACCCGGCTCGCTGCATCCGTGCGAAACAATGACTCAACCCATTCGAAGATTCGCCAATGCCTGCATCGCCGCGTGATACCCACACATGCCGTGCACGCCGCCTCCCGGCGGAGTAGATGAAGAACAGATGTAGATATCCTTTGCTGAGGTCGCGTAGTGTCGCGAGGTAGGCCGAAACAGAAATTGGCGAAGGTCCATCACGCCACCACCGATGTCGCCGCCGACAAGGTTTGCGTCCTTGCTTTCGAGTTGTCTGGGAGAGAGAACGCGTCGGGCCAAGACAGTTTCGCGGAATCCCGGAGCGAAGCGCTCGATCTGACCCTCTAATCTTTCCAACATGTCTACGCTTGAACCGTTCGGAACATGGCAATACGCCCACGCAATATGTTTCCCGGCAGGAGCGCGCGCGGCATCGAATAGCGTGGGCTGAGCCAGTAGAACGAACGGCCGATCTGTGTGTTCTCCACTCCGCACGGCTTTTTCGGACGCAGCAATCTCCTCAAAACTACCTCCCAGATGAACGCTCGCGGCGCGCAAGCATTCCGAAGCCTTCCATGGGATGGGTGCGCTCAAGGCGTAATCCACTTTGAATGCGGCCGGGCCATAGCGAAACCGCTGTAAGCGATGCTTGAAGCCGTCAGACAGTCGTTCGCCGGCGATGCTGAGAAGTTGTCGCGGTGTGACATCGCAGAGAACAACGTCATAACCAGGCAGCTCCGCCAGGGACTCGACTCGCGAAGAAGTCTTTACATTCGCGCCAAGCGTCGAGAGATACCGGCACAGTGCATTTGTCAGGGACTGTGCCCCTCCCCGCGGAATCGGCCACCCGACGGCATGCGCCGAAACGGCGAACAACATACCAAAGGCGCCAGTGAGTGGCTCGTCGAGACCTAGAAACGAATGAGCCGCGAGGCCCGCAAACATGGCGCGCGTGCGCTCACTACGAAAGCGCCGCGCAATCGTTTTCGCCGAGAAGAGCGCGTTCATTCCAAAACGTGCCATGAGCCAGGGATGCTTTGGAATCGAGGGAAGCGGTCGAAGCACATCGGGCGCGAACTCGCGCCAGTGCTCCACGAATGGCTGCACGAGCCTGCCCCAGGTATTTCCGTCGGCACCCAAAGAAGACTTTGCCGCTTCGAGATCGCGTTCCAGGATAACAGCCGTGCCATCGTCGAGCGGATGGGCGAGCGGGGCCGCGGGATGAATCCATTCCAGGCCATGTTCTTGCAGCGGAAGCGATGCAAAGAATGGCGATCCCGCGGCCAGCGGATACACCGCGGATCCAAAATCGTGCACGAAGCCCGGCAGCGTCAGTTCCATGCTGCGGGCGGCGCCGCCCGGCGTCGGCCCCGCCTCGAACACATCGACTTTGAGTCCAGCTCGCGCCAGAACGATCGCCGCCGCCAGGCCATTGGGACCAGCCCCGATGACACATGCTTTCCGGTTCATCGCAAGTCACCGGCGCGAATGCTTCCGATCTCGAAATGCACGGTCATGAGTTATTCCCGGGGCGGCGCCGTCGGCCAATCCACCGCGCGAATCTGGCCCTCCGGCGTCCGCTCGAGCGTGGGCGCGTATGAGCCCAGCGGTGTCCTCTTCCACCAGTTTCCGGTTTCCCGCTTTTCCGCCATGGTCGTGAACCAGTACTGCCAGATCAATACTCGAATCTGGCGGGGCGGAGTTCCGTCGAAAGGATTGCTCGAAAAAAGCGCGAGCACATCTTTGTCGTTCTCCAACAACCGCACCTCCGTATTCGGCACGATAGGATAGTCGCGCCACGAGCCTAAAGAAGCAAACCACAAGTTCCAATCAAATCGCGGTTGATAAGGGGCATAGATCCGCGGCGGCTGATTCAATGCTTGTGGCTTGTAGCGAAACGGATAAGCCACCCAGTTTTGTCCGTCCGCGGAACCCTGGAATTCGATCTCATATCGACCGCGCGTCATGACCGCGAATAGCCCGTATTGATTGGCAATTCGGAAGGGCTCCAGAGTTGTTATTGGGGAAGTTGGCAGCGGAACCTTGGTAAACATCCAGATCAATTCCGCGGTCGTCGCATAGCCGATCCAGAACAGGATTACCGTACTCGTCCCCAGCTTCAGAAGTCTCCACGAATAGCGAAGCCGGTCGTCGCGATTCTCCGCATCTGTCACCGATGTTGCATTCAAATCAGGTCCACGACTGATTCGGTCTCGCCACCGGGCCGGCAAGATTCCTCGCAGGAACTCGTCATCCAATAGAAGCACGCCCATGACGAGGACGAGATAGTTCAGAAACGTATAGTTCGCTGTCAGGATCACCCCGATCTGCCATGGAGTCACGATGAAGAAGCAAACGATCCGCCAGCGACGGGGAAGAAATAACATCCACACCAGCACCAGTTCAAGAGCCAGCGTCGCACCGACCGTAGCGGCGTGAAACCAGTGGGGCAAGTGCTCCACATACCAACCGATCCACGTCGGCAACGGCCCGTTCTGGTAATACTCATCCATCGCAGTGAAGTGGCGCCACTGCGGATCTCCGCTCAGAAGCTTCACCGCGCCCGACTCGAAGTAAATGCGAAACCACTCCCACTGCAGCAAGAACAGGCTGGCGCGCGAAGGCGGATGATTCCAGCCCATCCCCGGGCGCAATCCCGGCGGCGCGAAAAACAGCGAGATAAAGCCGGCCTCCAGCAACATGCCATCCGATTGGTAGCTGGAAAAATCCTGCGCCGCGCTGACAAACGACAGAAAACATACGAAGCAAATTGCCAGCATTCCGCGTGGCCAGATGTTGAGGAGCAGCAGTAGCGACGCCACTATGCCCGCCCAGCACAATGCATTCAACATTCCCGCGCTACTCGACCACCAGAGCACCGTTGGGGCATACCAAAGTCTTTGCCATCCCCCGAGTTGCTGCGCGACAGCGTGAAGATAGTTTCCGGCCGGCAGAATTCCGTTCGGCCCGATAAGCCCTCGGATCTGAAAGATCAGCGAAAAGAATGCAGAGAAGTAAATGCCGCCGAGAGCGCGAAGAAATAGCCATCTCGGCATCAGCCGGTTCTGTCCTCCGCGCTGCCCGTCAAAGAGCCATCCGATCCAGTATTGAGGAGACCGGCTCATAAAATGTCGCAGTTATACGGAACCCAAATTTCATCTACCCGAGGGAACACTTCTTCGCGATGGTCCTGATTATCCTTTCACCGCCGTACGAATTTTCGGTGTGCCAGAAATCGCAGCCTTCAGATCGGGATTGTTTTCCACGAGGTCCAGCACCCGCCGGGTCATCTCTTCATCGATGTCCGGCGCTCGTCGGATCTCGACGGGATAGCGCACGATTAACTCCAGGCCGACATCTGCGAATTGAATTCGAGCCTCCGGACGCGGGGCTGCGATCAGGATGTCAACGCGCCGTTCGATCTCGGTATGCTGGCGTTCGATTTCGCCGCGATATTTGGCATAAACAGCATTCACTGCCTCAACCAACTTCTCCTGCGCTATCTTGTGATTTCCGTTCGGAGCGATGGTCACGACCACTTCGTGCCAGGCGTATTCCGTGCCCGGAATCTGCTTGAACAGAGGCGTCGCAGTTTGGAATAGCACCGAATTTGAAAATACAACGATGCGGCCAGTGGGATAGAAATCCAGACCGGTGCCCGCTAGTTCCATGATGTAAAGGCGTACCAGCCCTATATCGACCACATCGCCAGTGACACCCGCCACGCTGATGCGGTCTCCGACGCGGATTCCGTAGCGCCCGATGATAAAGAAATAAGCTGCGACCGAAAGGAGAACGGCCTGCAGCCCGACCGCAATGCCTGCGGTAATGAACCCGGCAAACGTCGCCAGCGAACTGAACTGGCTGACAAATCCGATGACCAGGACCACGGCAAAGAGAAATCCGATGACCACTCGCCTCATCACCAGGAATTGGCGCCTGCGTCGGGGGTCGCCGATATAACGGAAGGTGACGCGACGCCAGATCTCCGAGACAATCAGGATCGCTGCCAGCGCCAGGAAAATTCCGAGCACTCTCAGCAGTACCGAACGAAGCACATATTCCGATTCCCGGGAAATCGATTCGCGCCATTCCTCAAGGTTCGACTTGCTGTCGTTGAGTACGATCACTTCCTGACTGAGGGGAAGCAGCGCGGCGGTGAGTTGCTTGAAACGATCGGTCAGTTCCTGAAACGTCTGCCGCTGCGTTTGCAGTTGTTGCGGGTCGGTAGCCGCCGACTGGCTGGCCATCTGTTCACTGCGGGCGATCGTGGCTCGCAGGGCGTCCCGCAGCGGAGAGCGCAGGTGATTGACTACCTCTTGCGTGTAGTTCGTCTCTTTGACGATATTGTCGATCTGGTGCATGGCGCTCAAATAGTCATAGAGCGTCATGGCTTCCGCAATCAGACCGCCGGAGTCGGCCAGACCTGTCTTTGACGGGGCCTTCGCAGGAGTTGCAGTTTGCGGAGTTGTACGCCCCAGCACCTCCGGAATCGATTGCGCCAGCCGGTCAATGTCGCCTTCCAGGCCATGGCTCATTTCTCCGTTCGTTTCCACGAACGATTCCATCTTCTGGACGGCATCCAGCAGCGCCTTTTGCAGGCCGATCTCGCTCTGGAGCGCGTCTCGTTGTGACAGCAACGTCTCGCGCTTCGCTCCGTGTGTCCTGTCTAACTGCGCCGTGGTAGTCTCGACCTGCGACTGCAATTGATCGATCTGCGCCGAAGTCTTGGATTTCAACTGCTCCAGCGTTTGCTGCTGAGTTGTCTCGGCGGGCTGGTTTGCACCATTCTTTTGTTGCGCGGCGAGAAGCGCGCTCTCTGCCTTTGCTGAATCAAAAGCGAGCCGTACAACCTGCGCGCCCAGTCTTTTGGCATTGTCCTGGTAAATAGCGTCGCTGGGAAGGCCAACATCGTGAACCCCGCTTGTGACGTGGCGATACCAGCCGATGACCTGATTCAAGTGTTGCAGTGCGGCATTGCCATCAAGCTGAAGCGGCGGCAAATTGGAAGGCGTCGGCAACTCCTGCTGCTTCTGAACTGGAGGCGTTGTTGGCTGATCGGTTTTTTGTGCCCGTGCCGTGACTTCAACCAGGAAGCATCCAGCCATGACGAAAGACAACAGCTTGAGCGCAATTTGACGAAAGGAAGAGTAGAAGGAGCATTTGTCTGGCATCATGGGCTTAAGCTTGGGGTCAGGTCTTTTGACGCAGTTTTCCACATTTGAGACGTTCATTTTTCATCTTTGTTGACCGCATGCCGCCTGGAAGGTCACAACCTCACCTTCATTCTTTGCGCCCCCATCATCCTAGTGAATCGAACAGTATGGTTACAGTTCTATGAACAATTTGGCTCTTCTCCAAATCGCAGGCCCCTCTGCCTATGTTTTCATAGTCTTAGCCATACCCCACCTTCGTGCCATATGTAGCACGGGTGAGCCATTTACCCAATTTGCGAGTAGCAGTACATTGCTTCTTGAGCAGCACTTGGGGGAGGGCTGATCAACAGACGTCCCGAGACTCAAACCGAGTCTGGGGCGTTTTGTTTTGCGCGAAAATCGTTCATCCTCTTCGTCCGGCTTCCCTTTCGAATTCCACTCGCCCTTACATTCGAACTTTCCAATCGCTGTTACCCTCGTGCTACCGGGTAGCACGGGTGAGCCATTTACCCACTCCGGGAGTAGCAGTACATTGTGCTTGAGCAGCACTTGGGGGAGGGCTGATCAACAGACGTCCCACGACTCGAACCGAGTCTGGGACGTTTTGTTTTGCCCAAAAAACGAGTTCACCGCCATATTTGCCTGCTCCTCCGGGTACCTCAGTTACTCTTACCCAAGTGCGACAAATAGCACTGAAGAGCCATTTACCGGTATTAGGCCCCGAGTTAAATTGTCTTTGAGCAGCACTTGGGGGAGGGCTGATCAACAGACGTCCTGAGACTCATCAGAGTCCAGGGCGTTTTGTTTTGCGCTTGAGAATCTCGCATTTCGCCTCACCCCATCCATCCCGCTGTTTCCACCAGATGGGAACCGTTCCCTAACACCATGGCCTCCTGTGGTGGTAAATTTGTGGGCACTTCATCCCGCGTTACCGCTGCACTCCGAGGAGCCTGTCATGCCCGCCCCCTTCGCGCGTCGAGAATTCCTTGCTGGAATGGTCGCCATGACCGCTGCGAGCGCAGGTGGACTGGGTTCGTTCGCCGATTCCAGTTCGCCATTCCGTGTATCCGTCATCAACGATGAAATTTCGCAGGATTTTGCCCACGTTTGCCAGGTCGCGTCCGAGGACTTCGGCATGGGATGGATCGAACTGCGCGGCATGTGGAAAAAGAACATAGTCAACCTTGACGAGAAGGAAGTCGCCGAGGCGCGCCGCCTGCTCGACAAATATCAACTGAAAGTGACCGACATCGCTAGCCCGCTTTTCAA
>CAWGKF010000010.1:0-143031 GCA_963823085.1 Terriglobia bacterium
TTGGCCGGGAGCGCCAAAATCAAAGTTCAGTGAAGGCAAGAGTTTCAACGCCAACTTCTCGCTCAGCCAGCAGGACGAAGTGCTTGAGCGCGCCATGGAAATGGCCAAGGCCTTCGGCACCGACCGCGTGCGCTGCTTCGACTTCTGGCGTCTCGATGATCAGACGCCCTACCGGTCCGACATCAACGATAAGCTGCGGGAAGCTGCTGCCAAAGCCGGGAAAAAAGGAATCATCCTGGTGCTGGAAAATGAATCGGCCTGCAATACCGCGACAGCGGCCGAGGCGGTCAAGGTGCTGGGCGCCATTCCATCTCCGAACTTCATGTTGAACTGGGATCCCGGGAATGCCGCAGCCAGCGGAGAAATTCCCTATCCCGACGGCTACAATCTGCTTCCCAAAGACCGCATTGGCCACTGCCACTGCAAAGACGCGGTGAAGAAAGGCAATCTCTACGACTGGGTGCCGATGGGCGGTGGCATCATCGACTGGGCCGGACAATTCAAGGCTCTGAAGCGCGATGGCTATCACTTCGCCGTCAGTCTCGAAACTCACTGGGACGGCGGAGGCACGCCCGAGCAATGCTCACGCACGAGTTGGGCAGGCATGAAGAAATTATTGCAAGAGGCCAACGCGCTTTAATTTCGCTGGAAAGAATTTGCAGGAGGAAAAGCTATGACCGGTCAGACCAGGCGCACTTTCTTAAAACAGGCAGCGATCGGAGCAGCCGTACTCGCCTATCCATCTTCAAAGGTGCTCGGCGCAAATGACCGCGTCCGCGTCGGCATGATCGGGGTGGGCGACCGCGGCAACGATCTGCTCGGGCAAGTCCGCGGAGTCGCCAATGTCGAACTCGTCGCCATGGCCGATATCTATAGCCGCCGTCGCGATCAGGCAAAAAGTAAAGTCCCCGGCATCCAGACCTTCGACGACTATCGCCGCCTGCTCGATATGAAAGACATCGACGGCGTCATCGTTGCCAGTCCCCTACATATTCATAACCGCCATTTCCTCGATACTCTTGCTGCCGGAAAGGATCTCTATTCTGAGAAGACGATGACCTGGTCGATTCCCGAAGCCGATAAATGTCTGGCCGCCGCGAAAGCTTCCGACCGCGTTGTACAAATCGGACTGCAGCATGAGAGTTCTGGGTCTCTCACCGACGCGAAGCAGTGGATTAAAGACGGTTGGGTCGGCAAGATCACGCACGTCGAATCATGGATGAGTCGCAACACACCGCATGGCCATGGACAGTGGGTGCGTCCCGTTCCTTCCGATTGCAATGCGCAGAACGTCGACTGGAGCGCCTTCCTCAATGGCCGTCCCGACCGGCCTTTTGACGGTTTCAAACTCATCAACTGGCGCTTGTTCTGGGAATTTTCCGGTGGAAACTGCGCCGAGAATTTTGTCCACCAGATTGCCTGGATCATGACGGCGCTCGACCTCCCGCTCCCATCTGCCGCCTATATGTCCGGTGGAGTTTTCTCAGAGAAAGATGGCCGCGAAGTGCCTGACACGATTGCCGTCACCCTCGATTTTCCGAAGGACATCGTCGTGACCTGGCAATCCACCTTCAGTAACAAGCATTACGACCTGGGCGACCGCATTCTTGGCAGCGACGGAACTTTCGAGCATCACTTCGAGCAACCGCTGCAGTATTGGCCGGAGAAGACGAACCGCCCGGACGGTGAGGCCACGAAAGGCCCGACCCACGATCAGGGCCACATGCAGAACTGGATCGACTGTATTCGCAGCCGCGGCACGCCGAATGCCCCAGCCGAAGTCGGCTACCGCTCTGCCATCGCCGTGCACATGTCGAACCTTTCTTACAGAAACAAGAAACGCATCACGTTGGAGGAAGCAAGGGCTATCACGCCGGATTACTAAGCGTTGAGGGAATCGGTCAACTTCTGAAAGCCAGGAGGACGTATGCAGAACCGCATTCTGCAAGTCAGCTTTCTGGTCGTTGCAGTCTCTCTATTTTTCTGCGCAGTCATTCAGGCCCAGGATACGGCTACGCTGACAGGTACTGTCCGCGATGGCACCGGCGCTCTGATCCCTGGAGTTAAGGTCGAGTTGAAGAACACTGCGACCGGCTCTGTTCACGAGCTGACCACAAATTCTGCCGGTGAATACGTCGCCGCCGCCCTGCTGCCGGGAGAATACAACATCACTGTGTCACTCGCGGGATTCCGCACCTATCTGGCGAAAGGCGTGATCTTGCGTGTTGCGCAGAATGCCCGCATTGATATCGCGATGACAGTGGGAAGTCTCCACGAAGAAGTGACGGTCCACGGTGAAGGTCTTGCCCAAGTGAACACCGAGTCTTCCGAACTGGGCGGCACAATCACCGGCAAAGAGCTGACGCAGTTGGAACTCAACGGACGCAATTTTACCCAGCTCATCACTCTGGTTCCCGGTGTCAGCAATCAGACCGGACAGGATGAGGGCGTCGTCGGTGCCGAAGGCAGCATCAGCTACAGCGTTAACGGCGGCCGCACCGAGTACAACAACTGGGAAGTCGACGGCGGCGACATGATGGACAATGGGAGCAACTTCTCCTTGAATGTCTATCCCAGCGTCGAGGCCATCGAAGAGGTGCAGGTATTGACCTCGAATTACGGGGCGCAGTACGGCAAGAACGGATCCGGAACCGTCGAGGTCGAAACCAAGTCCGGGACTAATAAATTTCACGGATCGCTTTGGGAGTTTGCCCGCAACGAAGCGTTCAACGCGCACAACTACTTCGATGTTCCCGGGACGCCAAAAGCCGGATACAAGAAACACGATTTCGGCTACAGCATCGGCGGTCCGATCTGGAAGAACCACACATTCTTTTTCTGGCTGCAGAACTGGCGGCGCGAAGACGTTCCTTACAACTTCTATAGCTTCGTGCCATCCGCCGCGAATCGCGCCGGCAACTTCAATGATGTCTGCAATGTCTCCAGTCCCACCGATTGTCCCATCGACCCGAACACTGGAAATCCCTATCCGAATAACACGATTCCTTCCATTGACCCCAACGCCAAGATCCTGATGAACATGATTCCCGCGGCGAACCTGGGTTCCGGCGCGAATTCGATCTATGCAGCAGCGATCGCCCAGCCGACCCACTGGCGCGAAGATCTGATCCGCGTCGATCACGACTTCAATTCGAAAACGCGGCTCACGTTCCGCGCGATTCACGATTCCTGGGATACGACGAAAGCCACCGTAACCTGGGGAAGCGAGAGCTTTCCGACGATCGGCACGCACTTCATTGGCCCCGGCGTGGAGATGGTCGCCCGCCTGACGACAACGCTGTCTCCCAAGTTGCTGAATGAATTTGTCGCCAGCTACACCACGGACCACATCACCCAGAACAATACCAACCCGTCGGTCTGGACGCTGACCTCCGCCTTCACCATGCCAGGACTGTTCTCGAATTTTGGCGGCAAGCTTCCTGACTTCTGTCTCTCTACCTCGGGCGCCTATGGCGGCGGTTTTTGCGAAGGTCCAACAGCCTTCCCCTGGCAGAACTCAAATCCCACCTTCACCTATCGCGATAACGTCACCATGAGCTTGGGGAAGCACAAGCTCGTCTTCGGCGGATACTTCATGACCGCCGAGAAGAACGAGATGGCCTACACGGATCTGAGCGGCGATTTGTATTTCGACAGCACGTCGCCCGTTTCGACCGGAAATGCATTTGCCGACATGCTGCTGGGCAATATTGCCAACTATTCGCAGGCCAATGCCCAGCCGAAATATCACATCAACTTTAAAATCTTCGAGCCCTATTTCCAGGACGACTACCACATCCTCAAGAACCTGACACTGAATCTCGGCGTCCGCGTCAGTCTCTACGGCACCTTCTGGGAGAGAAATCATCTGATTTCGAACTGGCGGCCCTCTGCGTACAACCCCGCAACTGCAGCGCAACTCGATGTCGACGGCACCGTTACCGGGCAGCAAGGCGCGCTCATTCCAAATACCGGAAATCCGTTTGACGGCATGGTGACTTGCGGTCTGAACGGCATTCCCCGTGGCTGTCTAAGCGGACATCTCTTCAATCCCGCGCCGCGTCTAGGTTTTTCGTGGGATCCGCTGGGCAACGGCAAAATGGCGGTTCGCGGCGGATACGGCATCTTCTTTGAGCACACGAACGGGATGGAGGCGAACGCCGAAAACCTGGAAGGCACTCCCCCGATCGTCCAGACACCCACGCAGTACAACATCAGTGGCTATAGCGGTGTCGGCGGCCAAGGATTGCTATTTCCGTTATCCACGACCGCTATTCCTGATCATGCGATCTGGCCGTATGTCCAGCAGTGGCACATCGACGTGCAGCGGGACCTGCCCCACAACACCGTCGCGACGTTGGCATATGTCGGCGCCAAGGGCACGCATCTAACCCTGCAGCATGAATTCAACGAGCTTGCGCCTGTTCCCGCCTCACAGAATCCTTTCCTTCCCGGACAGCCGATCACCAATGACATCTGCAATTCGCAAGCCGGTCCTACGCTACAACCTTCGTTCACGGTCAATGGTCAAAATATAACCGGGCAGCCGGCGATCAATCTCGCGGTTGCTTGCGGAAACGATCCCGATCTGTTCCGCACCAACTATCCCGGCCTGGGATCGATTCAGCGCGTCGAGGCCGAGGCCAATTCGAATTACAATGCGCTGCAGTTCTCATTGCGCAAGACGACGGGCGCGCTTACCCTCGACGTTGCTTACACCTACAGCCATTCGCTCGACAACTCCTCGGATGCCACTGACAGCAACTTTGTGAACTCCGCCAACCTTCGTGCCAACTACGCCAGTTCGAATTACGATCAGCGGCATATCCTGACCACCGCCTGGACTTACGAGATACCGTTCCGCGGCCATGGCCTCTCGAAGTCTTTTCTCGGCGGCTGGCAGTATGCCGGAATCATGACGGCGCAAACCGGCACGCCTTTCTCCGTGGTCAATGGCGTTTACGGCGATAGCGCGGGCGTGGCCGACGGGACGACTGGCATAGGCTCTTATGCCGATCGAGTTGGCGATCCTTACGCGAGCCCGAACTGCCCGGCGCTCGCCGCAGGAACAAAAGGGGTTCCTCTGTTCAATTGCGCCGCCTATGCCCAGACGCAAGGCCTCACCTTCGGCGACTCGGGCCGCAACAGCCTGAATAATCCCCGCCGCACGAACTTCGATATGTCCATTTATAAGGTCTTCAAACCTAAGGAGCAGCTCGCGGTGCAATTCCGCGCCGAGGCATTCAACATCTTCAACCACACCGAGTGGAATGGTGTGAACAACGCCGTCAGTACGACGAATTTTCTATACTCGACGGGCGCTCATATGCCGCGCGTCTTGCAGTTCGCGCTCCGGATCACCTTCTAGAAGTTACGCCCAGATTGAAGTCCACTTCTACCGCGGCGTCATCCCGAAGGACCGCGCTTTCACCGGCGGGCCGAGGGATCTCCCCTGAACAAGGCCCTTGCGCTGGGAGATCGATCGCTTCGCCTGAACAGAAGCCTACGCACGGAATCACGTCCTGGAAAAGAAAATCAAATCAGGCGCTACCCGGCCAATGCTTCCAGTGCACCCTCCTAATCTGATACTGTTTTGGGTTCGCCCTTATCGCCTTTTGTGACGTTTGACACCGAGGCCTTCGCACCACGAGCGGCCACGGAAAGGACTAGATTCGTGATCGTCGGAGTTCCAAAAGAAAGCTATCCCGGGGAACGTCGCGTTGCCCTCGTTCCCGTTGCGGTTCCCGCTCTCACCAAAGCTGGGCTCGAGGTCGTCATTGAAAGCGGCGCCGGCGAGCAGGCCGGATATCCTGATGCAGCCTATGCAGAAAAGGGCGCCAAGATCCTGCCCCGTCGCGCCGACGTCTTCAGTGCCGCCGATATCATTGTGCAGGTTCTCTGCTATGGCTCCAACGACGTCACGGGGAAAGCTGACCTGCCGCTGTTTAAGCGCGGCCAGGCGCTGATTGGATTCTTGCGTCCTTTCGGCTCCGTGGAGATCGTCCAACAAATCGCTGACGCCGGAGTCACGGCATTCTCCATCGAACTGATGCCGCGCACCACCCGCGCCCAGAGCATGGACGCACTGTCTTCCATGGCAACCGTCTGCGGGTATAAAGCGGTGCTGCTGGCCGCTGAAACTTCCCCGCGCATCTTCCCTATGATGACCACCGCCGCGGGCACCATTACTCCCGCTCGTGTCTTCGTCATCGGTGCAGGCGTGGCGGGGCTGCAGGCAATTTCAACCGCTCGTCGCCTTGGCGCCGTTGCCTCCGCTTACGACATGCGTCCGGCGGCGAAAGAGCAAGTGCAGAGCCTCGGCGGACGCTTCGTTGAACTTCCCATCGAAGCGCAGAACGCGCAAGACGCTCGCGGTTACGGCACCGCACAAGACGAAACTTTCTACGCCCGCCAGCGCGAACTGTTAACTCGTGTCGTAGCAGAGAGCGATATCGTCATCACCGCCGCCGTGATTCCCGGCAAGAAATCGCCTGTCTTGATCACAGCCGATATGGTGAAGGGCATGGCGCCGGGGTCGGTGATTGTCGACCTCGCATCCGAGCGCGGCGGCAACTGCGAATTGACGCATATGGCAGAGACGGTCGTCGCGCACGGCGTCACGATCATCGGAGCCATCAATCTGGCGAGCAGCGTCCCGTACCATGCGAGCCAGATGTATGCCCGTAACCTGACCACCTATCTGACATACATGGTGAAGGACGGCAAGCTCCAGATGAATTTGCAGGATGAAATCGTCCGCGAAACGCTGATCACCAACGGCGGAGAGATCGTGAACGCCCGCGTAAGGGAATCTTTCAAGCTGCCCTCGTTAACAACCGCACACTGAACGAATGCTAAGGAGCAATCATGCCAGCGGATTTCATTTCTAATCTCTATGTCTTCATCCTCGCGGGGTTCGTGGGGTTCGAAGTCATCAAGCGGGTTTCGCCACTCCTTCATACTCCGCTTATGTCCCTGACGAATGCCCTCGACGCGATCGTGGTGGTGGCGGCCATCATCATCGCTGGTCGCCATGAGACTCGGCTCACACTGGTGCTGGGCGCGATTGCCGTCGCGGCTTCCTTCAGCAACATGGTCGGCGGATTCCTCATTACCGACCGCATGCTGCGCATGTTCAAATCCGGCAAGGCGAAGCAACAATGAACGAGCTCGCGCTTCAGCAGTATCTCGACTTCGCCTATATTGCCGCCGTTGTTCTCTTCATTCTTTCCCTCAAGTTTCTGAGTTCCCCGACGACTGCGCGCGCTGGCGTTCTGGCGGGAGAGATCGGCGCTGCGCTGGCTGTTGCCGCCACTCTCTTTAATCCCGAGGTGGTGGCGTACAAGTGGGTCCTCATTCCTCTGATCATCGGAGCCGGAGTCGGTATCCCCCTTGGCATGGTGCACATGACCGCCGTGCCGCAACGAACCGCCCTGAGCCACGCTTTCGGCGCGCTTTCCGCCGCAATGATCGGCATCGCGGAGTTTTACGTGGGCACCGCACCGGTCACGCGCTTTCAGATGGGAGAGATCGGGCTGGAAGTCATTATCGGCTGCCTCACCTTTACTGGCAGCGTCATCGCCGCGGGAAAACTGCAGGAAATATTACCGCAGCGTCCCATCGTCTATCGTGGGCAGAATATCGTCAGCCTTTCCGTGCTCGGAGCCGCACTCGCCCTGGCCGTTGCCTTGGTGGTCAATCCTGCGCATGCCGTGCTCTTTCCCATCATGGTGATTGTGGCCCTGATTTTTGGCGTGTTACTGGTCACTCCCATCGGCGGCGCTGATATGCCGACAGTCATCTCACTACTGAATTCCTACGCCGGCTTTTCGGCAGCCCTGCTGGGATTCGTCTTGAACAGTAAGGTGCTTGTCGTTGCCGGAGCGCTCGATGGATCTTCCGGTTTCATTCTGTCCCTGATCATGTGCAAGGCCATGAATCGCTCCTTCACCAACGTAATGTTCGGAGCCTTCGGACAAGTGCAGGCGTCGGCGGCTGCCGCGAAAGAAGAACGAGTTGTCCGCAGCGCAACTCCGGAAGAAGCCGCCTCGATTCTCGCCGCAGCCAATAAGGTCGTCATCGTTCCCGGATACGGTATGGCCGTCGCGCAGGCGCAGCACAAGGTCCGTGAACTCTACGACCAGCTCACGAAAAAGGGCGTCGATGTCCGCTTCGCCATCCATCCCGTCGCCGGACGCATGCCCGGCCATATGAACGTGCTGCTCGCCGAAGCCGATATTCCCTACGATCGCCTCATCGAGATGGATGAGATCAACGGCGACTTCCCGCAAACTGATGTCGCCCTGATCATCGGCGCCAATGACGTGACCAATCCCGCCGCCCGCACCGATCAGTCGAGCCCGATCTTCGGGATGCCTATTCTTGACGTCGACAAAGCCCACACCGTCATGGTCATCAAGCGCAGTATGAACCCCGGTTTCGCGGGAATCGACAACCCGCTGTACTACCTTAACCAGACGTTGATGCTCTTTGGCGACGCCAAGCAATTCGTCGGTTCGATCGTGAAAGAGCTAGGCGGCCACTGAGCAGAACGGTTTTCAGAAGAAAATCTCATAGGTGCTTGCGCTCCAATTAAAACGATTTACTATGGTCTGTTCAATTCAGCCCCAAAGTTCAGGTGACACACGATGCGCAATCTTAGACTGACAAGTTTTCTTTTCATTCTCGCCGGCTTCGCAGTCGCTCAAACCCAACCACAACTCAACCTCATGCCCATGCCTGCCAGCGTGCAGCCGGGCAGCGGACAATTGCCGATTACTCAATCGTTCTCGGTTACGGTCACCGGCACGCATGACGCCACGCTTGATGCCGCAGTGCAGGGCTTTACGAAACAGCTTTCCCTGCAGACCGGAATTCCATTCCGCCCGAAAGACAGCGCGGCTGCGACGCTGACCGTGCACGCCGACAAGGGCCTCGAACCCATCCAGAAGCTTGGCGAGGACGAATCTTACCAACTGACCGTCAGCGATTCCGGCGCGCAACTGACCGCGTCTACAGCGCTCGGTGCGCTCCATGGACTGCAGACGTTTTTGCAATTAGTCACCATCACCCCTTCCGGATTCGCGGCTCCTGCCGTCACCATCAAAGACCAGCCTCGTTTCCCGTGGCGCGGCACAATGATCGACGTGAGCCGTCACTTCATCCCCATCGATGTGCTCAAGCGCAATCTCGATGGGATGGCTGCCGTCAAGATGAACATCATGCACTGGCATCTCTCGGACGATCAGGGTTTCCGTGCCCAGAGCAAAGTGTTTCCCAAACTGACCGGCATGGGCTCTGACGGCCAGTTCTACACGCAGGATGAAATTCGCGACCTCATCGCCTACGCGCATGACCGTGGTATCCGCGTCGTACCGGAGTTCGATATGCCCGGCCATAGCCGTTCCTGGGTCATCGGATATCCCGAACTGGCCAGCGGTCCCGGTCCCTTCACCCTGGAACAAGGCGATCCAATCCTCGATCCCACGCGCGAAGAGACTTACAAATTTCTCGAAAAATTTATCGCCGAAATGGCAAAGCTCTTCCCCGATCCCTACTTCCACATCGGCGGAGACGAGGTCGACGGCAAGCAGTGGGACGCCAATCCTAAAATCCAGGAATTCATTCATGCGCACGGCATGAAGAACAATCAGGATCTTCAGGCTTATTTCAATAAGCGCCTCGAGAAAATCGTGGCCAAGAATCACAAAATCATGGTCGGCTGGGATGAGATTCTCCACCCCGACCTGCCCAAGACCATCGTCGTGCAGTCCTGGCGCGGGCAGGCATCATTGGCTATCGCCGCGCAGCAGGGCTATCGCGGCCTGCTCTCTTATGGGTACTACCTTGATCTGATGTGGCCGACGTCGCGCCATTATGAGGTTGATCCCATGAGCGGTGCTGCCGCGAATCTGACTCCGGAGCAAAAGGCCCTGATCCTCGGCGGAGAATCCTGCCAGTGGGCCGAGTGGGTGACTCCCGAAAACATCGATTCGCACATCTGGCCGCGCAATGCCGCCATCGCCGAACGGCTATGGTCGCCGCAAGACGTGACCGACGTGAACTCGATGTACACTCGCATGCACGCTGTCAGCCTCGAACTGGAATCGCTCGGGCTCACTCACAATTCCGCGCGCGAAAGAATGCTTCAGCGGATGGCGGGCACCGCCGATATCACTGGCCTGCGAGTCCTCGCTAACGTCGTAGAACCAGTCAAGGATTACAACCGCTGGAGCGACGAGAAGGGTCCCATCGATTTCCACGCCCCACTCAATCAACTCATCGACGCGGCCTACCCCGAGAGTGACACGGCGCGGCACTTCAGCACTCTTGTTCAACAGTTCGTGCAGAGCGGCTACAAAGATCAGGCCGCCGAAGCACAGATTCGCACACACTTGATGCTCTGGCGCACGAACGACGCCAGACTCGAGCCCGTGCTGCAGCAATCGGCCTTGCTCCACGAGGACATCCCCATTTCGCAGAATCTCGCGATGCTTGGGGCTGCCGGACTTCAGGCGCTCGATTACCTCGACAAAGGTCTGCCGGAGCCCGATCTTTGGAAGACGCAGCAGATGGCCGTCATCGATCAGGCCAAGAAGCCCGTGGCCGGACTTCTTTTGCAGGTCACGGCACCGGTACAGCAGCTGGTCGAGGTCAGTCCGGCTTTGCATTGAAGCAACGCAATATCTAGGGTGTGAACTCGTAGATCGCGCCGTCGTTTGAAGTGCCGCCATTCACGGTCGTGCCGTAAAAATTGCCGGCGCCATCGGTCACAATCCCGTTGTAGGCATCGCCGAGCCCTGGCGAGCCGGGGAAGCGGTATACGACGCTCTCGGTCCACAGACCCGACGCGGTGGGAGTCATTTTGTAAATTGTGCCGCAGCCGCAGCTGGAGCCGTCGGCGCTCGTTGTCCCGTAGAAACTTCCATGTCCGTCCGAAACCAGGCTGCTGATCGGGCTCGATCCATCCGCCCCGCCTTGGAAACTGTACAGTACTTGTTCGGTCCAGCCGCCATTGTTGGGTGTAAGTGAATAGACTGTCCCGACATCGTTCGCCCCGGCGTAGTAAGTCGTGCCATAAAGATTCCCGGACTTATCAAAGACGAGGCCGCTGTAAGGCAGCGCTCCGTCGGGCGAATCTTGAAACGCATACAGCGTCGTGAATTGTATCCGCCCATTTGCGCGAGATACTTCGTATACCGTTCCGAAGCCGGTTAAACCGCCGGTGGTGCAGACACCATAGATGTTCCCTTTTGGATCGATGAGCAGCCGCCCCGCAGAGCCACCCCCGCCATCAACTCCGCCGGTAAATGTATGGATCACGTAAAACTTCCAGGTCCCTCCGTTCGGACGCAGCAGGTAGAGAGTACCCATGCCATACTTCCCGCCCGTTGGAGTTGTTCCGTATACGTTTCCAAACTTATCGATGGAGACCGGGCTTCCCGGTCCGGATCCATCAGCCCCGGTAAAAGCATGAATCACGGTCTGTGTCCAAACATCGCCGGACCTGGTGAGTTTGAAAACGACGCCGCAACCGCCCTCGCAGGATCCACCTCCTCCCGTAACTGCCGTCCCGTACAGGTTTCCTTGCGCGTCAAGAGTCACGCCCTTATAAGGTTCGCCGCCATCGGCTCCGCCCGTGAAGCTGTAGAGCACAGTGTGAATGCCGTCAGGCGTAACTTGAAACACCGTGCCACTCTTGAACGTTCCGCCCTGGACCGACGTTCCGTAGAGGTTTCCCGCACTATCGCGGACGAGTTCTGTGTCGAGGTATTCGCCATCACTTCCGCCAGTGAAGCTGTAAACGATCTTTCCCGAAGTTCCCCATGCTGCGTTGGTCAAAAGGAAAGCGGCTATTAGAATTGAGGGAAATTGAATGGACGAAAGAAAGCTTCGCCTGCTCTGCATATCGACCTCCAGAGGATTGGATCGAACAGACTACGTCACCGGTAGCGGGTTCATACTGTAGCACTGAAACGGCGGGAACTCACCGTATTGCACGCGTTCGAGCGTATTGATATCATGATATCAATTGAAGAAAGAAATATGGCTCAGTTAGTTGTCCGACATATCGAAGATGGCGTGAAGGCTCGATTGCAGCGCCGCGCCAAGAGACACGGCCGCAGCATGGAAGAAGAGGTTCGCGAGATTCTCCGCAGCGCCGCGAATGAGCCTGAGCAATCCACTCCCGGCCTGGGAACTCAGATCGCAACGTTATTCGCAGGAAAGGGCTACAACTTCGAAGTCGCGGAGTTGCGCGGTCATCCTGTGCGTCCGGCAAAGTTCGATGAAGAGTGATTCGATGAAGAGTGACGGATGATCATTCTTGATACGAACATCCTTTCGGCCCTGATGCGCGACGTACCTGAAAGGAAAGTCGTTTCATGGCTTGATCGCCAGCCTCAGGGCTCGATCTGGACAACTTCGATCACCGTTCTTGAAATTCAGGGAGGTTTGCAGATCTTGCCGATGGCGAGCGAGAAGGCGGAGCTATCGCAGCAGTTCGAGCGGCTCCTTGATTCCATTTACCATCGCATCGCAGTTTTTGGCGAGGAAGCAGCCCGTCTGTCAGCAAATCTCACCAATTCGCGGAAAAGGGAAGGGCGCGTGGCAGATCTTCGCGATACCATGATCGCCGGAATCGTGTTGGCCCATCATGCGACCTTGGCGACAAGGAACATCACCCACTTCTCCGATATCACGGCAAAAGTGGTGAATCCTTGGGTCTCCTGAGACGCCGCTAGAGGGGCTGCGACACCTGCCGTGATATCCTATTAACACCAGCTGCGCACCGTCTTGGCGGAATTCCCCGCAGTTCCTGAAGAGATTCAGTCGTTTGTAAGAGAGAAGCCCGAACCATGCTTTCAGTCAGTAATGTATCGATGCGCTACGGCGCCAAAGTTCTGTTTGACGAAGTTTCCACGGCCTTTACGCCCGGCAAGCGCTATGGCCTGACCGGCCCCAATGGCGCCGGCAAGTCGACGTTCATGAAGCTACTCAGCGGAGAAATGGAGCCGCAAAAGGGCACCGTGGTGCGCCCTCGCAAGCTCGGAGTCCTGAGCCAGGACCAGTTTGCCTTCGACGCCTTTACCGTGATCGACACCGTCATCATGGGCAACAAGCGCCTCTGGGCCGCCATGCAGGAGCGCGACGCCATCTATGCCAAGGACGACATGACCGACGAAGACGGCATGAAGCTCGGCGAACTCGAAGGAATCGTCGGCGAAGAAGATGGATACTCCGCCGAGAGCGACGCGGCCATCCTGCTGCAAGGTCTCGACATCGATGAAGATCTGCACAGCCGCAAAATGGGTGAACTCCAGGGCGGACAGAAAGTCCGCGTGCTTCTCGCGCAGGCTCTTTTCGGACATCCGCAGGCTCTGCTCCTCGACGAGCCCACGAACCACCTCGATCTCGACTCAATCCACTGGCTGCAGGGATTCCTGAACGTTTACGACGGCATCGTGATCACCATCTCGCACGACCGTCACTTCCTGAACAGCATCTGCACCCACATCGCCGATATCGATTACCAGACCATCATCACTTATACCGGTACGTACGACGACATGGTCGTGGCCAAGACGCAGGTGCGCTCGCAGATCGAATCCCAGAACGCGCAGCGCGAGAAGAAGATTGCGCAGTTGAACGAATTCATCGCCCGCTTCGCCGCCGGCACACGGTCGAGCCAGGTGCAATCCCGTCGCAAGGAAGTCGAACGCCTGCAAGTTACCGAGCTGGCGAAGTCCAACATTGCTCGCCCCTACATCAAGTTCGAGCAGAAGCGTCCTTCGGGAAAGCACATCCTCGAAATCGAGCATCTCGACAAGTCCTACGCCGAGAACCATGTCATTCGCAACTTCACCGCCAGCATCACGCGCGGCGAAAAGATCGCGCTCATGGGACGCAACGGGGCAGGGAAGACGACGCTGTTGAACGCCTTGCTCGCGAATTCTCCGACTACTCCCGAGTCCGAACTGCGCAAGACCAGCGGATACGACGGTCCATTCGTCGACTCCGGCAAAGTGGTCTGGGGACACGAAGCCTCCATCGGATATTTCGCCCAGGATCATCGCAGCCTGATCGAGACCGGCACCACCGCCATCGAATGGTTGCATCAGTGGGATCCTTCGGCCGTAACCGAAGAACTTCGCGGAGTGCTTGGCCAAATGCTCTTTGTCCGCGAGGAAGCAACCAAGTCCACCAACGTGCTCTCCGGCGGTGAAGCTGCCCGTCTGCTCTTTTGCAAGCTCATGCTGCAAAAGCCGAACGTCTTAGTCCTCGACGAACCGACGAACCACCTCGACCTCGAGTCGATCAACGCCTTGAACATCGCACTCCAGCGCTACCATGGTACGGTTTTTCTGGTGACCCACGATCATGATCTGATCGACGAAGTCGCCACCCGCGTCTGGCACTTCGAAAATGACCACAAAATTACGGACTTCAAGGGCACCTACGCGGATTACCAGGCAGCAGTCGTCGCGGTTTAATACCGGACTGAGAAGGCTTTGCACCATTTTTGGTGCATGTAAATCAACCAGGTTCTCCACAGGGTTTCACAGCATTCCTAGTTGCGTTGTTTTCGTAAGTTGAAGATAATGAGCCGGAACGTTATTGCAGCCGTCCGCAGCAACGTTGTGGTATTTGTGCCGTGTATACTCGAGCCGATCTACTGAGGATTTTGCATGTAACGCCGCGCCAGTTAGCCAACTGGGAGCGGGCGGGATTGATCACCTCTCTCGAGTCCTACTCCTTCTCTGACCTGCTGGAAATCAAAAAAGTCCGGGATCTTTGCGCGATGAGCGTGCGTCCCAACGTTATCCGTCAGTCGCTCGACGCGATGCGCAAACAATCGGCCGGTGTGGAGAAACCACTGCTCGAAGCGGGCACATGGTCTACCTCGAAGCATCGCGTGGCTTTCCGCCATGAAGGCAAACTTCTGGAACCGATCGCCGGCCAATTCCTGATGGATTTTTCCGAGCGCGAGAAAGTAGTCACCAGCACACCCGTTCCCCGCTCCGAGCCCACGCCGCGGGAAAACGAGGTCGCTTCATGGTTCGCACGCGGCATTGCTCTGGAAGAAGATCCAGATTCCCAGGCCGAAGCCATCGCCGCTTACCAGAGAGTGCTCGATCTCATGCCGAATCACTCGGCCGCGCACATCAACCTCGGCACCCTCTACTACAACCGGCAGGAATTCGGCTTGGCTGAACGTCACTATCGGCAGGCCATCGACGCCGATCCCCGATACGCATTGGCCTATTTCGACCTGGGCAACGTTCTCGACGAGACTGGCCGCGTGCACGAAGCCGTTCAAACGTACAAAACAGCTCTGCAGTTGGCTCCCACTTATGCCGACGCCCATTACAATCTCGCGCTGGCCTACGAAAAAATCCGGGAGCCGCGGAAGGCCCTCAAGCACTGGCAAGCGTACACGAAGCTTGACACCTCAGGACCCTGGTCCGTCCACGCCCGCAGCCAGATCAAACGCATTCTGCAATCCGACGGTCTCAAGATCGTCTACAAGCGCGCCTGATCCCGCAAAACTAGTTTTGGCATTTGGGACAGTAGTGACTACTGCGTCCCGCGATCACAACGCGTTTGATCGGAGTCTTGCAAACCAGGCACGGCTCGCCTTCTCGCCCGTAAACGCGATGCTGTAGCTGGAAAAATCCCTCTTCTCCGTCGGCGTTGACATAATCAGAAACCGAAGATCCGCCGAGAGCGATCGCTTCTTTCAACACTTCCTGGATCGCGAGGAAAAGCTTGCCAAGTTGTTCACTCCGGATCGACGACGCTCTCCGTCGTGGACGAATGCCCGCACGGAATAAAGATTCGTCCGCGTAAATGTTGCCGAGGCCGCGCAACAGTTTCTGATTCAGCAGCGCGCTCTTGATCGGCGTCTTGCGCCCGCGAAAGAGCGGCACAAAACGCTCCAGATCAACCTCCAGGGGCTCGAAACCTGTAGCGTCGAAGTCCGCCTCTGCGGCGACACTCAGCCGCCCAAATCGCCGCGGATCTACAAAACGCAGCTCCCGTCCTGACGCCAACTTCAAGATCGCGTGCGTATGTTTCGCCACTTCACTCCGCGCCTCGCAAACCTGAAGCCTACCGGTCATCCCGAGATGCACGATCCACTGAGCATTAGCATTGACATGCGTTGAGATGCCTCGTGTGTGGCCTACGGTTTGTGTGGGGCGGACACTCTTGTCCGCCTCTGCTTGCGGCGTATCGAATGCTGCACTCGATCTCTTCCCTTTGCGCTTCGGTTTTGTGCCGTTCTTGGGAAAGCTCGCTGCCCCAGTTCGCTCCAAATCAAAAACAATATGCTTCCCCATCCTCCGCACCGAAGCAATGCGACTATGTTCCAAGACAACCGCGATCTCGGCCGCTGGGGATTTCAACGGCTCTTTCTTCTGTCCCAGCCACACGGATTCGACCACGTCTCCGGTGACGCGTTTCGCAAGTCCGCGGGCAATCGTTTCGACTTCAGGCAGTTCAGGCATGTTTGAAATTTAAAACACAGTTGTCACTCCGAGCGCAGCGAGGAATCGGCTGTCTGCCGCGCACTACTTCCTCAGAAATGTCCCCTGCTGTAGTTCCTGGAAGGCCTGCTGCAGCTGTTCCTGAGTGTTCATCACGATCGGCCCGTACCACGCCACAGGTTCCTCCAGCGGCTTGCCCGAAACCAGCAGAAATCGAATGCCATCCTCGCCAGCCTGCACGGCCACCTCGTCGCCGCGATCAAACACCACCAGCGATCGATTCTGCGCGTCCGACGGAGGCTGTGTATCCGCCCATCCCACGCTTTCCGTCGGCACGGCCAGCGGTCCCGAAGCATTGCAGAACTTCCCGTCTCCCGCGAAAACGTACGCGAATGCATGCCGCGTGGTCTCCACGGGCAGCGTCTTCCGCTCGCCCGGAGGAACCGAAACATCCAGATAGATCGGATCTGTGGCAATACCGTCGACCGGCCCTTTTTTTCCCCAGAAACTCCCGCACACAATGCGCACATGCGTGCCGTCATCGTCGGTGACCTCCGGAATGTCTGCCGTCTTCACTTCCTGATACCGCGGCGCAGTCATCTTCAGCGCCGACGGAAGATTCGCCCATAGCTGGAATCCATGCATGCGGCCGGTTGTGTCGCCCTTCGGCATCTCCTGATGGATAATGCCGCTGCCAGCCGTCATCCATTGCACGTCGCCCGCGGCAATTGCGCCCTGATTGCCCATGCTGTCGCCGTGCTCCACCGTTCCCGCAAGCACATACGTAATGGTCTCAATCCCGCGATGCGGATGCCAGGGAAATCCCGCCAGATAATCTTTCGGAACATCATTCCGAAAATCATCCAGGAGAAGAAAAGGATCAAACTCTCCCGTATTCCCAAAACCAAATGCGCGGCGCAAATGCACTCCAGCGCCCTCCAGCGTGGGCTTAGACTTGATCAGACGTTTCACGGGTCGAATAGACATATTTGGCCTCGGTAGGTTGTCTTGCTTTTGATGCGGCTATCCCCCAATCGGACGCAGTGACCTGGCTGCATCCCTGGGAGCATAATGATCACGTGTAGTGTGTTCACGCTGGATTT
Source organism: Terriglobia bacterium (assembly GCA_963823085.1). Lineage (GTDB taxonomy): Bacteria > Acidobacteriota > Terriglobia > Terriglobales > Acidobacteriaceae > Sulfotelmatobacter. The sequence goes on from CAWGKF010000010.1 coordinate 17,591, forward strand.
CGAAACTTTCAGCGTTCAGGCCCGTTAATATCCTATTCGCGGGAGACTCTCATGACGACACCTGAACGGCAGTTGCGATTTCTACAGGCAGGCTGCCTGTTGGTCCTTCTTGCTAGCACCAGACTTGCTTGGAGAGTTCAAGGCACCACGCATGGCAGCCCAGTCGTGCGCTGGATCGTACTGGTTTTGGCCGTTGCCTGTGCAGTCCAGGGGTTTACGCTGCAGCAGCGCATCGTTACCCGTCCCAATCGAACTCACCGAGGATCAGGCTCATCGACGCCATTCAGTCGATGGAGGGCCGGGAACATTGTGCGGCTGGCGTTTGCTACTGCAGTAGGACTTTATGGGTTGGTGCTGAGTGAGTTCGGCGGACCGCTCTGGCAGGTCGACTCCCTGTTCGTGATCGGATTAGTTCTTCTGTTGATATGGAAGCCAGGGAGAATACCGAGATCCGCAGAATTCTCAGATCCGCAAACGCGCGGATCCCACGATGTCTGCTGAACCAGGCTCACCGTTAGCTAGGGATGGGTGCTTCTGCCGACGTCCGGCAGGAACCTATTCTTTCAGCGGCACCACGGCGCTGCCATCGCGGCAGAACGTCGCTACCCTTTGCAGATCGCCATTCGCACGCGGCAAGGTCATCACCGGACCATAGCAATACACGGCATGCCCGCTGGCCGCGAAGTACCATCGGCCGCCTTTCGCATGCTTGCTGATCTGTTGGGTCGGTTGGCGTAGAGGTTTCTGTGGGACTAGGGATCCCACAGGCAAACTAAACAACAAGGCTAGGGTCAGAACCTTCATTGTCTTTTACAGTCTTTACTGCTCTAAACCACAGAAGCTGGGTACTGCTTTACACTTGCCTGCTTCTTAGATCGTGACTAGCGAGCGGCGGTGATCTACCAGATCCGACGCCGGTTTCGAAGGTATCTGGACCTGGGATTTCGATGTCGACTGATTCTGTGCACGATGTTGTACTTCCGCCTGGGAAGACGGGACCTGCTGTTTCGCAGGCGCCTGGGTCGTAGGAACTTGGGTCATTGGCGCCTGATTCGAGCGATTCTGGGATGACGGGATCTGGGATGACGGGATCTGGGACGACGGGATTTGGGATAGACAGGATTCTGCTGCGCCAGAGCCTGTATGCGGCGCTCTTCCTGGGCCTTCATCTTGACGCCGGACAGTTCGGTGCTATCGCGGAACAATTCGCGAATTAATGCACGTTGCGACTCGATCGTTTGTCCCTGCTCCACGATCAGCATGGTCATCAGCCCATACGAGATCATGAACAGGATCGTCAGCAGTGGCAACCATCCCCGCTTCTTCTTCGGAGCCGGAGTTGTGGGAACCGCCTTGATCTCAATGGATTCGAAGTTCCCAAATATGGTCGTCAAAATAGCACCCCGGTCTGTGCCTCGGCATGCAGGCACTTTGACAAGTGCACACCGTCGGCCATTGATCCGGAAACTCGCAATCCGCTGATAACACGGTCCTTAATCGTCAAAACCAAGAATTAATTATGGCCACGAAGTGCAACTCGCTGCACATTATGAGCAAGGAACATTGTCTCGGAACCTCCTCGACGATGTGAGCTATGTTCCTGCAATCGTGAGGCTTCTAGGCGTTGGAAGGATTACGCGCCCGGTCTCTTGACTGTGGCATGCTTACCCGCGAGCGATCACTTCAGTTACTGCCGTTACTTTTCCACTATGGAACTCTCGTTTAGGATCTTGAGTTTCATAGAAATAATAATTTTCTTAGGGAATGCCCCCATGCGCAAGCGGTGTGCTCTGATTTTGATTCTTGCCCTCCTCTATGGCTTTAGGCCGGCGACCCCTGCCCACTGCCAGCAGCCCTCCTCAACCGAAAATGGCCGGAAGGTGATCAGGAAAGTGCCGCCGGTATATCCCGATGAAGCCAAGCGAATGAATTTGAGTGGCACTGTAAGAGTAGTCGCCGACATCGGACCGGACGGTAGTGTAAAGAAAATCGAACCGGTCGGAGGCAGTCCGATCCTGCTGCAGGCTGCCGAGAACGCCATCTCACGGTGGAGGTTCGCACCCGGTCCCGAGAGCAAGGAAAACGTCGAACTGCACTTCACGCCCTAAAGTGAAGTGATTGTCGCGCGGATGGACTACGAACCTTATTTCCCGAGCACCAACTTCGCGATCGTCGCCAGTTGCATGTTCGACGTGCCTTCGTAGATCTTTCCGATCTTCGCGTCGCGCCAGTATTTCTCGACTGGATAATCCTTGGTAAATCCGTAGCCCTCCGTAGATCTCAATGGCCAGCGAGGTCACTCGCTCGGCTACCTGCGACGCGAATAGCTTCGTCATCGCCGCTTCTTTTACGAAGTTCACTCCTGCGTCTTTCATGCGCGCGCAGTTGTAGACCATCAGCCGCGCCGCCTCAATCTCCGTGGCCATCTGCGCGATCTGAAACTGGATCCCCTGAAAATCGGCAATCGCCTTCCCGAATTGCTTGCGCTCCATCGCATATTTGCAGGCAAACTCCCACGCCCCGCGCGCCAGGCCGATCATCTGTGCGCCAATGCCGATCCGCCCTTCATTCAGCGTTTCAATCGCGATCTTGTAGCCTTTGCCGGCTTCACCCAGCACATTCTCCTTCGGCACCCGGCAATCTTCCAGAATCAACTCGCAGGTCGACGATGCCCGTATCCCTAGTTTGTCTTCCTTTTTCCCGACCGTGAACCCGGGGAAGTCCTTCTCCACCAGAAATGCGGTGATGCCTTTGTACCCTGCTGCCGCATCGATCGTCGCGAACAGCACGAACAGCCCCGCTTCTTTGGCGTTCGTAATCCAAAGTTTCCGGCCGTTGATCACATACTCCGAGCCTTTCAGAACCGCTCGCGTCTGCAAGGCAAACGCATCCGACCCCGAACCAGCCTCGCTGAGCGCGTACGCCCCTACCATCTCAGAAGCCATTCGCGGCAGGTAACGCTTCTTCTGATCCGCATTTCCCCAGCGCAGCAGGGCATTGTTGACCAGCGTATTCTGCACGTCGACAATCACGCCCGAGGACGCATCCACTCGCGACATCTCCTCCACTGCCAGGATCGCTTCAAAAAACTTGGCTCCGCTCCCGCCGTATTCCTCGGGAATCTCAATCCCCATCAGCCCCAGCTGAAAAAAGTCGTGCAGCAAGTCCTTCTCAAACACGCCCTTTTCGTCCATTTCCTTCACGAGAGGGCGGACTTTATCTTCAGCGAACTGCCGGATGTTATCGCGAAATAAAATCTCGTCTTCTGTCAGCGTGGTCAGCGGCGCGGGAGCCTGAGTCTGCAGAGTGGTTTCGTGCATAAACACACCTTTTTTTCGAAATTAGCAGAACGTTTCATGGTAGCACCGATCTCATAATTGGTTGGCCAGCACAGGAAACGGTTCGTATCAGGGCACGGCTTCAGCCGTGCCGCCGAAGGCCACCTCTAATGCGGCTTTTAGCCGCTGTGCCTGTAAGCAATAGGGCCAAAAGCCGCATCGCCCGTGCCCATTTCTGGTACTCTCTTCCGTTATGCCTGACTACTCCATTGGCGTTGATATGGGCGGTACGAACCTGCGCATCGCGGCCATCACCACTGACGGTCAGCTTCTCGAAAAAATAACTGTGGGCGTGAAACTCGCCATGGGACGCGACTACGTTATCGGCGAGATGTGCGACGCCATCCTCAACCTGACCGAAAAATATCGCGGCAGCGGAAAGTTCATGGGCGCAGGTATCGGCGTTCCCGGCATCATCGACGTCAAAGCCGGCATGATGCGCATGTCTGCCAACCTTCCCGGTTGGACCGACTATCCCGTCCGCGATGTCATCGAGCGCCGCCTGGGCGCACGCGTCTTTCTCGACAACGACGCGAAGATGGCGGCCTTTGGCGAGAAATGGCAAGGCGCAGGCCGCGATGTCGACAATATGGCGATGATGACGCTGGGCACCGGCATCGGCGGCGCCATCGTCCTCAACGGAAAAATCTTTTACGGAATGAATGGCATGGCCGGCGAATTCGGCCACGTCACCGTTGAGCCGAATGGCATACCCTGCGGCTGTGGGAACCACGGCTGCGCCGAACGTTACGCATCGGCCACTGGCATCGTCCGGATGGCGCGCGAAGGTGCCGAATCTGGCAACGCTCCCGGGCTCGCCAAAGCTCTCAGCTCCGATCCCGAATTCAGCGCCAAATCCGTTTACCTGCTGGCGCGCCAAGGCGATCCCGACGCCCAGCGCATCTTTCACCGTTTCGGAGAAGTACTCGGCATCCTGCTCTCCGGCCTTATCAACGTCCTGAATCTTGAAATGTTTGTCATCGGCGGCGGGGTGGTCAGCGCCTGGGACGCCTTCGCTCCCACCATGTTTGCCGAACTCTGCGACCGTTCTCTCGTCTATGCGGCCACCGTCCCTGACGATGTTCGTGGCAAGAACAAAGCGCCTTCACCACAGATCGCAAACTACACCAGCAAGAAAACCATCATCACCCAGGCAATCCTCGGTAGCGATGCAGGCCTCTTCGGCGCAGCGCGCACGCCTCTCTCCCAATAATTCGCGGGTCAACGCTGTCATGCAGAGCGGAGTCGCGACCAAGCGCAGCGTAGGTCGTGGCGCAGTCGAAGCATCCCTAGACCAACTCCCTCGTCCAGAAACACTGAGGCTGCCTAAGTTTCGGGCTAAAGATTGGGGCGTTCAGAGGTGCGTGAGAATTGTTTCTGATGACCCAGCGAATGTCGTTAGCGGTGCCGTGGAAGAGCGGTACCGTGGAAGAGCGGCGCTTTAGCGCCGCGTTTGGGGTCTATGGAGTATGGGGCTTCAGAGAGCGCGTGAGAACGGCTATAGTCTGCGGTCGGTTAGCCAGTTGCTGTTAAGGTTATCGGCCCGGGCTGGCGATGGGCCAGGAGCCGGGTCAGGTTGAACGAGATGGCGGCCAGGGTGAACTCGATTTTCACTTTCTCTAATCCTCGCAACCGAAACCGCCTCATTCCGCGTTGTTCTTTAAGTGTTCCCCAAACTGGTTCTACTAAAGCCTTACGTCGGCGATAGACCGCTTGTCCGGTCGGTCCGCGCAGTTTCTGCCGCATGCGTCGCTGGGTTTCGCTCAGCCGGATTCGCGGACATCGCTGCCCCGTATTCAACTCGCGCGCCAGATTCGAATCCGGCAGGTATACCTCCAACCCGCGACCTTCCAACTCTTCGATATTTTCCAGTGAGAAAAATCCAGCGTCGGCCAAAATCTTCTCGGCCTTCGCTCCGCTCTGCCGTTCCGCTTCTTCCACCAGCGGGATCAGGCTGTGATTGTCCGCCGCATTCTGCGTCACGCGCTGGCTCACGATGAGGTGATCTTCATTCACTCCCGCTTCCGCCGTGTAGCCCAGCACAAACCCGCCCCGCTCCCGCAGAAAACGCGCGTCCGCATCCGTTCGCGACAGCTTCTTCATCCCGCTCTTGCGCAGTTTCTCCAGCCGCCGCGGCATCGCCTGCAACTGCTCTTGCCATTGTTCCAGATGCACCCGCGTGCCCGCCCCTTCGTTGGGATCGTCCTCATCGCACAGCTTCTGCCACTTCCGTATGCTCCGCCGCAGCCGCGCCCGCTCCTGCCGCAGCCGCTCCTCGGTTTCCAGCCGGTTGCGCGACGCCGCCGCCTGGATCCGCGTCGAGTCGATGGCCACCTGTCCCAACCGCCCCAGCTTCATCGCCCGCGCCATCTCCAGCACTTGCGTGAACACGTCGTTCAATCCCCGCCCATGCCGCCGCCGAAACGCACTCAGTGCCCAGTTGTCCGGCCGCGCTCCCCCCGCCAGATATCGCAACCCCAGATCCTCTCGGATGCGTTGCTCCAGTCGCCGCGCCGACGTGACCCCCACCGCGTAGGCGTACAACCACACCTTCAACATCAGCGCCGGACAGTACAGCGCCCCTCCTTCTTCTCCATACACCTGCTCGAAACTCTTCAGGTCCATGTGCTCTACCGCCCGGTGAATGAAGAAGCACAGATGATCTTCTCCCAACTCGTCCTTCACACTCGGCGGCACCAAGTACGCCTGATCCGGTTGATACGGCAGAAATCGTCCCATACCTCTCTTTCTGCCCCATCTTCATTACAATTACAAGCTAGTTCTCACGCACACACTTCAGCCCCTGCCTTAGCCCGATTGCGCGGTCGCACTCAAAATCTTCACCAACGCCTCCAACAACGCACGATTCTGCGCCCCCGTCCCGATACTCACTCGCAGGCAGGTCGGCGCGCCCCATCCGCCTAGCGGACGCACGCTGATCCCCTGGCCGCGCAGTTTCTCTGCAACCTCGCCAGCCTCTCTTCCCAAATCGCAGTAGAGAAAATTCGCCCAGGTCGGCACCACGCGGAATCCTATCTCCGACAACGCGACTCCCAGAATCTGCGCCTGCTCCGAATTATTCAAGATCGTATGCGCCATATGCGCTCTGTCATCGAGCGCAGCGAACGCGGCCGCTTGCGCGATCGACGAAACTGAAAAGGTACTGCGCATGCGCGTGCAGTAGCTCAGCAGCTCCGCTGGTCCCATCCCATAGCCAATGCGCAGGCCGGCAAGTCCGTGCACCTTCGAAAATGTTCGTAGCACGACTACGCTCGCTCCCTGCTTCACGTACTCGAGCGATCGCGAATACTGAACCTTCCGCCGCGCAGCGAAATCCGCCGCAAATTCGTAATAGGCCTCGTCCAGAACAATGACAACATGCCCCGGCGCTTCGTTCAGAAATTTATCGATGACCGCCGCATCGTGTAACGTTCCCGTAGGATTATTCGGATTCGCCACGAACACCAGCCGCGTGTCCTCATTGATCGCCTGCAACATCGTGTCGAGGTCGAGGCCATCCTCTCGCGCAGGCACGGTCACCACTTGCGCCCCGGCCGCGTGTACCGCCATGCCGTAGACAATGAAAGACCGTTCGCTGGTGACCGCATTCAATCCTGGGCCAAGCAGCGTCTGGCAGAGCAGGGAGAGCATTCCGGTTGAGCCTGAAGTCACGAGCACTTGCTCCGTCGGAATTTCATGAAGGCCTGCCAGTTTCCGCCGCAGATCCGTGCAATCATCATCCGGATACGCGCTGGTCAAAGCCAGTGCCCGGCGCATCGCTTCCACCGCTTTGGGCGATGGGCCAAATGGATTTTCGTTGGAATCCAGCCGGATCAGTTGTCGCTGGCCGTTTCCCGGCCCCGGTGGCGGGCTCTGAGCGTAGCCGCCCATTTCGCGCACCTGTCTGGAAACTAGATCAAAGAATCGGCTCATGCATGACGCGCCATTAATGAGGTTTTTTCTGGCCGCCTCGAATTGCGGATTTTAGCCGCTCGATCTCTTTGAGCGTCAGCGAGCGGAATTCTCCGGGCGGAACGTCGAGCGTCAGCGGACCATATTTTACCCGCTTGATCTTCTCCACGTGATGCCCTACCGCTTCGAACATCCGCCGGATCTGGCGGTTCCTGCCCTCGATCAGCGTGATCTCATACCACGGGTTCGCCGCTTGCTTGATCACCTTCACCGCGGCCGCTCCGGTTCTCACGCGTTTGCCATCGTCCGTCGCGATCGAAACCCCGGCGCGCAATTTCGCGATCGCCTCTTCCTTCGGACTCCCAGCCACTTTCACCAGATAGGTTTTCGCCACGTGTGACGCGGCCTTCATAAGCCGGTGCGCCAGATCGCCGTCATTGGTCATCAACAGCAACCCCTCGCTGGCGTAATCGAGCCGTCCCACTGGATAGACTCGCCCCTTCACGCCGCGCATCAGATCCATCACCGTCGGCCGTTTCTCCGGATCGCTCACCGTCGTCACATAGCCCTTCGGTTTATTGAGAAGCAGATACGTATGTCGCTGCTCGCCCTGCAAAAGCTTCCCATTGACGCGGACGTGGTCCACTTCTGGATCAGCTTTGCTCCCGAGTTCCGTGATCACCGTTCCATTCACCTGCACGTGTCCGGACGTGATCAGCTCCTCGGCTTTTCGCCGGGAAGCGATGCCAGCCGCCGCGATTATTTTTTGCAGCCGTTCAAGGGCCATATTCGAGGACCGTCAGTCCGGAAAAATGCAGTTTGTGAAACCGTTTCTGAAGGAGCGCGGCGTCAAGCCACGCGGGTTAAGCTCTACAGGATCAGTCCGGCTTTAGCCTTTTGAAACCGTTTTGAAAGGGCGCGGCTTCAAGCCGCGCCGCTAGTGCTCTCAAAATCAATCCGGCTTTAGCCGCTGAGGGATGCCCGCTACCCCGCCTTCTCCGCTTCATGCACAGTTTCGCCGGAAGGCTCCGATTGCACCACCGGCTCCGGTTCAACAGACGTGCTGGCCTCCTGAGCCGGCGCCACACTCTCCGCCGGAATTAATTCAGCCTGGAACGATTCCGCCACCAACTTTTCGAATTCCTCCATGCTGGGCAACTCGTTCACATCCTTGAGCCCAAACCGCATCAGGAATTCCTTCGTCGTCTTATAAAGAATTGGACGCCCGATCACCTGCTTGCGCCCTGCAGTCGTGATCAGTTTTCGATCGAGCAGCGTTCCAATTACGCCGCCCGAGTCGACTCCGCGAATGTCGTTGATCTCCGGCACCGTTACCGGTTGCTTGTACGCGATCACCGCCAGGGTTTCGAGCGCCGGCAGCGACAGCCGGATCGGCGGTTTCAGGCTCTTGGCAAACGCCCGCACCACTTCGTGCTGCTCGGGCTTGGTGGACATGCGATATCCGCCGGCCACTTCGCGAATCTCAATGCCATGATCCGGGGAGCCGTACTCGCCGACCAGTTCCACCAGACAAGACCGCACGCGCGATTTGATCTCCGCCTCGTCCGACACTCCCTCGCCGACAACGGACTCCTTCACCAGCGCCGTCATCTGCTCCAGCGTGATCGGCGTCTCCGCCGCGTAAATGATCGCTTCGAGTTGAGCTTTTAAAGACATAGTGATCGGTGGTTAGTGGCCAGTCGGATCGCAGTTGATCCCTGACCCCTAGCCCCTGCTTTTCATCTCCAGTCGTCCCTTACTGCCGCCCGCTCATTCATCACCTGTTCAAAATGGATGTGCTTGCGGACCGCTATCTCTCCAAACAATTTCTCTTGCCGTACCTGGATCGCCTGCAATCGCACCAGTTCCAGCAGCGCAAGGAACATGCACACCAGCGCTTGTCGCGACTGCACCCGCATCAAAACCTGCTTCAATCGGATCGGCCGATCTTCCACCGACAGCCGCCGGTGCAGGTAGTCGATCATCTGCCCCACTGTCACCGTTTCTTCATCGACGTCCAGCACCGGACGAGTCCGCACCCGCTCCAATACCTGCTGGAACGTCTTCACCAGATCAATCACATCCGCCGCGAGTTCTGGTTCGGTCCCCTCCGCCTCCATGAACTCCTTGAGCGAAGGATTCGTCCACACCGCGTCTTCGATCTGCTGTTTCTGTAACAGCATTTGCGCCGCCGACTTGAACTTTTCATGTTCCAGCAGACGGTTCACCAACTCCGTCCGCGGATCGTCCGCGTCTTCCGCCGTGGCCATCGGATCCCGTGGCAACAGCATCTTCGACTTGATGTGAATCAGCACTGCGGCCATGTATATAAAATCGGCCGCGACGTTCACATCCAGTTCGCGAATCTTCTCCACGTACGCCAGATACTGCGCCGTAATCTTCGCGATCGGAATGTCATAGATATCGATATCCTGCTTGCGGATCAGGTCGAGCAGCAGGTCCAGCGGCCCTTCATAGACGTCGCTGACCGCGACCGAAAAAGGGAAGTCGCTCTCTTCTTTCTTCGCCGCGTCTTTTGCCAGTCTGTTGGGAGCAACAATGCCCGCTGGCACGGCGGCCGAATGGTCAGTCACGAGTTTTACTTCTTCTGTCACATCAGACCCCAAAGGGTGCCCCACCCTACGCACTTTTCGTAGGGTGGGGATGTTGACTTAACTTCGCTCCCTCATTACCCCAGCGCGGTTGCCCCATCCTTGTCGCGCCTTTGCGACAGGATGGGAATTTTAACTTTACGTGTTCACCTCATACTCCAGCGACATTCCCATCGCCGCGCGTACATCCTTCATCGTTTCTCCGGCAGTCTTACGCGCCCGCTCCGTGCCCGACTCAAGGATATCCCACGCCAGCCGCGGATTCTCCTCGAATTTTCTCCGCCGCTCCTGCATCGGATTGAGCAACTGCACCAGCGCATCCGCCGCCCATCCTTTGCACTCGATGCACCCGATCCCGGCCGACCGACAACCCTCATTCACTTTAGCCAGCGTTTCTTTGCTGCTGAATATCTTATGCAGATCCCCTACCGGACAGACATCTGGATTCCCGGGGTCCGAACGCCGCACCCGCGCCGGATCCGTCACCATCGTCTTCAACTTCTGCCGCACCACCGGCTCCGGATCGGTCAGCATGATGGTATTCCCGTACGACTTCGACATCTTGCGCCCGTCGGTCCCCGGCAACTTCGCCGCCGGAGTGAGCAGCGCCTGCGGCTCAGGAAACACAGCGCCGTAGAAACTGTTAAAACGTCGCGCAATTTCCCGCGTCAGCTCAACGTGCGCCACTTGATCTTCGCCAACCGGCACAGCGTTACCCTTGTAGACGAGAATATCCGCCGCTTGCAGCACCGGATACCCTAGAAATCCATACGTGCCCAGATCCTTGTCCTTGATATTGTCGCGCTGCTCTTTGTACGTCGGAACCCGCTCCAGCCAGCCCAGCGGCGTGATCATCGAAAACAGCAAATGCAATTCCGCATGTGCCGGCACATGCGACTGGATAAACACCACCGACTTCTCCGGATCGATCCCCGCCGCTAGCCAATCCAGCGCCACCTCGATCGAATTCTCTTTGATCTTCGACGTGTCCGCGTAGTCAGTCGTCAGCGCATGCCAATCGGCCACCATAAAAAAGCACTCGTACTCATCCTGCATGCGCACCCAGTTCTGCAGCGCGCCGACATAGTTTCCCAGGTGCAGCCTTCCGGTCGAGCGCATACCACTGAGCACGCGCTTGCGGGTTTTCGACGAGACGTTCATTTTTTAGGAGGCCCCGGGACCACAGACACTGCGAACCGCGCAGTCGTGCCTGAGCCAATCGAACGTAGAAATGTCATGCAGGGCTGGACTCGATACTAACACGCAAAAAGAGCATTTGGCGCGGGAAACAGAGCGCGTGCAGCCATCTCCGGACTTAATTACTATTCGAAGATTTCAAGCCTTGAAGTCCCGGAAGCCGAAAGCCCGAAGCCGGAAGCCGGAAAGCTAAGGTCCAAGCTCCGAGCTCGAAGCTCGAAGCCCGATAATGCTTTATAATTCGCGCCGCCCCTCAAACACTCGTCGCCGAACCCGTGACTACTCTCGCCCGCAAACTGCGCGCCACTGACTACTTCACTCTGGGATGGGGCACCATGGTCGGCGTCGGCTGGCTCGTCATCATGGAGGACTGGCTGCTTCGCGGCGGCGCACTCGGCACTGTCCTCGGATTCGCCATCGGCGGCGCGCTTCTGCTTCCCATCGGTTGGGTCTACGGCAAACTCGTCGTCGCCATGCCCGACGCAGCCGGCGAGATCGCCTACACCTCTGCCGTCTTCCCTCGCTCCGTCAGCTTCGCCACCGGATGGATGATGACTCTCGCCTACTTCATCGTCTGCCCGTGGGAAGCGGTCGCCGTCGGCCGCATCGCCGCGTATATCTTCCCCAGCCTCGATACCATCGAGCTTTATCGGATCGCCGGTCGTCCCGTATATCTTCCGCACCTGATTGTCGGACTCGCTCTCACCGCGCTGCTTACCGTTCTGAACTATCGTGGCGTCCGCCTCAGCGCGACCTTTCAGAACTGGACCACCTTCGGCACGCTCGTCCTATTCGTCATCTTCGTTGCTCTCGGCGTAAGCCGCGGTTCTCCCGCAAACTTTCCGCCGCTGTTTACTCACACGTCGCTGGTTTCGATCGTTCTCGTAGTTCAGATCGTCCCTTATTTCATGACTGGATTCGAATCCGTCGGCAAGGCTGCAGAAGAGGCTGGTCCGGAATTCCGCGCTGCCGGATTCTTCCGCGCGATCTGGATGGCCATCGTCATCGGCATCCTCTTTTACACCAGCATCGTGGCCGCAGTCGCGTTTGTGGCTCCATGGCGTCGCCTGACCGGCGAGAAGTTCATGACCGCGGTCGCGTTTCAGCAGGCGGTCGGCTCGCACGGCTTTGGCGGAAAATGGATCGTCAACATCATCCTCGCGGCGGCCTTGCTCTCGCTGGTGAAATGCTTCAACGGAAACTTCATCGCCGCCAGCCGCCTCGTCTTTGCTTTGGGTCGACGCGGGATGGTCCACTCCCGTGTCTCCGCTATCCACAACCGTTTTCAGACGCCTTCGGTTGCCGTCCTCTGCGTCGGGATTTCCACTGCCGCTTGCATGCTGCTTGGCGATGCCATCCTTGTGCCGATCACCGAAGTCGGATCCGTTGCCTGCGCCTTTGGATGGTCCGCCGCCTGCGCCGCTTGCCTCGCGCTGGCGCGCTCACGGCCTGATCTCATTACGCTATCGTCGATCGAGAAACTCGTCGCGAGTTTCGGCTTGCTGGTCGGAATCGCCATGGGACTGATGAAAGTAATTCCCGCGATTCCCGGCCACTTCACGATCTATGAATGGATCGCGCTCGCCGCCTGGATCGCCGTCGGAGCCATCGCAGCCTCGACCAGCACTCGCAAGATTGAGATTGAAGTTGTGACGCAAAGATGATCTTGGGAAATGCACGACTTCCGTCGTGACGCAGGCGATTTGGGAAATGCACGACTTCAGTCGTGCCGCTCACTCGCTGCAAATTGTTCGCGCTTTAGCGCCTGAGGTTAAGGGGGTCGGGAGCGACACGACTTCACTCGTGCCGCAGACTGTTAATAAACCGCGCTTCGTATCAGGGCACCGCTTCAGCGGTGCCGTAGTATGCAGAATGAATGTCGCCTTTAGGCGCTGCGGTTATCAACAGGAGGGTGTCAACAATCTAGGCACGACTTCAATCGTGCCGCTAACTGCCAGAGGTCATCGAAATGAAAAATAACTGGAACCGGTCCGCTTCAATTCTGTCCTTCTGCGCAGCTCTGCTTTTGACAACAACCCTCGCTGCCCAGATTCCCACTCCCTTCGACATCGTCATCACCAACGGCCACATTATCGACGGCACCGGCTCCCCGTGGTACTCCGGAGATCTCGGCATTCGCGACGGCAAAGTCGCCGCCATCGGCAATCTCTCTGCCGCCCCTCGCAAACGCACCATCGACGCTGCCGGCAAAGTCGTCGCTCCTGGCTTCATCGACATGCTCGGCCAGTCCGAAATGACCATCCTCGTCGACCCGCGGCTCCCGTCGAAAATCTATCAAGGCATCACTACAGAAATCACCGGCGAAGGTAATTCGATTGCCCCGCTCACGGACGCTCTCATCCAATCGGACCGCGACAGCTACGACCACTACAAGATCACTCCCGACTGGAGAACCTTCCGCCAATATTTCGCGCGCCTCGAGAAGCAGGGAATTGGCATCAACGTGGCCGACTATGTCGGTGCCACACAGGTACGTCGCGTCGTCCTCGGCGACAATGACGTGCAGCCTACTCCCGATCAGCTCGAACAAATGAAAGCACTCGTGCGCGACGCCATGAAAGACGGCGCCGTCGGCGTTTCCACCTCGCTCGAATACGCGCCCGCCCCCTACGCCAGGACGCCGGAAATAATCGCGCTCGCCACCGAAGCCTCTAAATTCGGCGGCATCTATGCCACTCACATGCGCAACGAGAGCGATTCCGTGCTCGATGCCATCGACGAAGCCCTGCGCATCGGCCGCGATGCCCACATCCCCGTTGAGATCTGGCATATCAAAGTCGCCGGCAAAAACAATTGGGGACGCATGCCAGAAGTCGTTGCCAAGATCAACGCCGCCCGCGCTGCCGGCGCCGACGTCACTGCTGACACCTACGCCTACACTGCCTGGTTCAACGATTTCTCCGCCTTCATTCCATCGTGGGCGCACGACGGAGGCACGCCCAAACTCGTCGAGCGTCTCAAGGATCCGGCTACCCGTGCCCGCATCCGCAAAGACATGCTCACTCCCTCGAGAGATTGGGACAATGAGTGGCAGGAGATCCCAGGCCCCGATGCCATCATGATCGGCGCTGTGCAGAATCCCAAGCTGCTGCCGCTTCAAGGCAAACGTCTTTCGGAAATTGCAAAGCTTTGGAACAAAGATCCCATCGACGCGCTCTGCGATTTCCTCATACAGGATCCCTCGACAGGCGTCGCTGTCTTCGGAATGTCACAACCCGATGTCACCCTTGCCCTGCAGCAGCCCTGGGTTTCCATCGACAATGATTCCGAGGGCACGGCCCCTGATGGCATCCTCGGTCAGGCGCATCCCCATCCTCGCGCTTATGGCACGTTCCCGCGCATCCTCAGCAAATACGTCCGCGAAGAAAAAGCTCTCAGCCTCGAGGACGCGATCCGCAAGTTCTCCGCTCTTCCCGCGCAGCGCATGCGCGTCACTGATCGGGGTGTCCTGAAAGCCGGCATGTGGGCTGACGTAGTTGTCTTTGATCCTGCAACCATTCGCGATCGCGCGACGTTCGACAATCCCAATCAGTTGTCGGAAGGCATGGAATACGTCCTGGTGAACGGTGTGCCAGTCGTCGATCAGGGAAAGATGACGGGAAATTTGCCAGGGAAGGTCTTGCGTGGCCCGGGCTATACGCCCTGAGATCCTGTGGTGCAAGTCCGATTCGTATCAGGGCACGCATTCATGCATGCCGCAAACGGTCGATAACCATATGCTTCGTATCAGGGCATCGCTTCAGCGATGCCGTACCAGTGCGGAACCAGTGCCGCCTTTAGGCGCTGGTTTTGGATTTCCGACTTCACTAAGGGCTACTGAGAGCCTATTTTGGAGGCAGCGGCTTCAGCCGAGCCTGCTCTGCATTCGAAAGGGACGACACCTGCGGCGCACTGAGCGTCCCCGTAATTTCATATCCGGATTTCGCAGCATCCGCCGGTGTGCGCGTCAATCTCAGGTTGAGGTCTCGCTGCAACGAAGCCGTTCCGCGGATCTCGTACTTCCCACTCGGCGAATCTAACTTCGCAGAACTGATCTCGAGCGTTCCTTCTCGCAGCCGAGCCTCACCGTCGAGTCGCGAAATCGTCACCCCAGTGTCAGTTCCCAGCAGCACGTGCGGCAACGCGCCGTCTTTCACATCCACCTGCAGCGTTCCCGCCGCTGACTGCCAGAACTCTCCCGTGCAAGGACCGGCTACTTCATAACTGCCTCTCGCCGTCCCCGCAATCCAGTCATCGCCCATCTGCTTCGCGACTTTCGACAGCGAAACGCCCGTGAGCACTCCGCTTCCCTTACACACAGATGGGCTCACGCTGAAATCCGCCAGCCACTTCCCTTGATGCTTTCCGCCAAAGACATCCCCGCCCAGACTCTTGATCTGCAACTTCCCCGCATCCATCGTTACATCAGCCGTCACCGCTGTTGCCACGACACCATGCACCAGGAAGCGATTTGCTGTGATATGCCCCGAAGCCCGCAATCTCGCCAGCAAAGATGAGCCCGGCTTCCCGCTCGATTGCAAAACGTCATACCACGGACGCTTCTTGCCCGTCACCCATTCGTTCATGCGCCCGACCTCGATCTCGTCGGCGTTCAACATAAACTTCACGGCACATGCACCGAGACTCCCGCAACCCCGCGGCAGATCCAATGTTCCAGTCCATGCGGTCCCCGCGGCCTTGGCGCTCAGCTTCGTCACATGGACCGCGTCAGCTCCCAGTTGCATGTCCGCCGAAGATATCTGCAGCGGATCGCTGAAGCCCACCGGGGTAACGTGAACATTTCTCAACTTTGCCGTTCCCACTACCTGCGGACCGGTGAAGCCCATGCCCGCCGCCGTCTGCGCTCCGCTCCATGATCCCGCAATCTGCAGGTTGAGTTGTGCCGAACCTTCCGCAGTGCTAGCTGCTGCGGGAATGCCAATCATGCGCCCCAGCCGCACCATCCTTGAGATCTCGCTTTCGCCGGCAACCGTGATGTCGTAGCCGTTTCGATTGACCCACGCCCGCGCGCTCGCACCTCCACGTGCTGGGTTCAGCGCGATCGGTCCGATTTCAACGCTTGCCCCCGCGGGCACCGCAATTCCGCTCTTATTCCCCGAAACAAATTTCCCGTGCCGCTCGGCCCCACCGGTTATCACAAAAGGAACACTCGTCGGACCAAGCTCGCCTTTCGTCGTGGCCGAACTCAGATGGAAATTCGTGATCTCACCCTGTCCATCAAACTTGGACCGCAATCCCGAATCCGCTTCCTGCTGCAGGCTCAACGCTCCCACGCAGCGTACCTTCGGCCAGCACATCGTCGGGCAAATTCTTTTTCGCGCGCTCCGCCAGCACCACGAACGCACTCGCCGGGATGTTTTCTGCCTTCACCGTCACCGCGTAATGGCCACTGCCGGGCAGTCCTACATCTCCTTCCAGCGTGATCAGCCCGCTTCCTACCGGAGCCCCGCACAGCACTTGATGGAATTCGTGACTCACCGTGCTGTACTCCCCGTCGCAGTGCGCGGCCAGTCGCAGCGCCTTGCCGCTCGTGATGTCGTACCGCCGGAAATCGTCGATCGACGCCGTACTCGTGAACTTCAACTGGGCCGGACTTCCGCTCAGAGCCGCAATAAGTTCGATTTCTCCTCGCCAACCCTTGTCGTTCCCCGACAGAAATTTCGTAACCTGGCCCAGTTGCGCGCGCGTCCACTCCACATCGAACTTCAGCGGCGTCTCTTTGAAGCTGTCAGCGCGCTGCCATGTCCCATCCACGCGCAGCTGTCCCACGTCATTCAAGTTGAGATCAGTGCGAAGCGGTTGCGCCTTCAACCGCACGCCCCACGAGTTCTCCGAATCCTGCCACAAAGAAAAATCCGCATTGATGAATGCGTATGCCTTCTTTTCTGGGCCGCTTTTGAAATTAATTCGTCCTGAGGAACCTTCGATATATGGGAAGCGTGGCCGTGGAGCAGATTTCGTATTTCCGGTGGGTGCGAGTGGAGTGTGTGCCGTACGCTCCAGCAGTGCCTCCATGTTCCAGCGTCCGCCTTGCTCGTGCACTAGATTTAGGCTAGGCTCGGTCAGATTGAGTCGCGCAATTTCAATTCGTCCCCGCAACAGTGACGTCAACCGGAGATCTGCCGTCACCTCGCTCGCCCGCAACATGGGCTCGGGCCCGAAAGCCTGGTCGTCGTACACCACCAGATTTTCCAAATCGAAGCCTGGACGCGGCAGCAACCGCACGTGAACCGATCCCAGATCCACAGGCCGTCCCACACCTGCACTGATCGATGCAATAATTCGGGATTTCAGACGCGAAGCGCCCGGACGCAGCACAAACAGCATCAGCACAATTACCGCTGCCGTTGCTGCCAACCGCCGTTTGGAAGAGAGGAGCTTCAACCGGACCTCACCCGAGATTCGAGGGGCCTCATCGGACAAACTTGAAGGTGCGGCTCCATCGCGTTTTGTCGAAGAAGTGCAACACCACATTGCCCAGGAATTTGACGCGCTCGCTCCACTCTGTCTTCGTGTACTGATCGTCCGGAGTTTCGAACGACCAGTAGATGAACATCGGCCGTCCAATGATGTTTTCCTTGGGAATGAAGCCCCAGTAACGGCTATCCAGGCTCACGCCGCGATGATCGCCCATCGCGTAGTAATGATTCGGCGGCACCACGATATCGTCGCCTTGAATGTAACTCGGCAAATCGACCGCCCAATTCGTCCAGATGTTTGGGATCATCCGGCGGAGGGGGAACTCGCCGGGAAATTATTCCGGTACGGATCCATCGTATCGCGATCGTGCAATACATACGGCTCATCCAGTGCGACGCCGTTCCGGTAAACCACACCATCACGCAGGTGAATTCTGTCTCCGGGCACTCCGATGATCCGCTTCACCACATACAGCCCGGGCGTCGAAGGCGATAAGAAAACAACAATGTCGCGAAAGTGTACATCGCGGTAAGGAAGGAGTGGCCCAATCCATTTGCTGCTCGGTGCGAACTGGATCCGGTTGACGAACACGTGATCGCCGATCAGCAGCGTGTTCTCCATCGAACTTGATGGAATCTCAAACGCCTGTACCACAAATGTGATGATAAAAAGTCCGGTCACCAGGACGGCAGCCAGCGACGAGAGAAATTCGACTGTCGTTTCCTTCGGCTTCTCGTCCACTGCTTCTTTTTCAACCACGAGTTCTTTCTTCGCCACTGTCGATGCTTTCATTTTCTATCAATACGCTAAATAGCTCGTAAAAAGCGCGCTAATACTGTATAAGCCAGCGGTTCATTCCGCTAGGCCGCCATCCGACGGGCAAGAGCGGCCATGCAAGCCCGCGTCCCCTCGCGATAAACGAAAGCAGCCCTGTCCGGTCGCGAAGCATAAGATCTGCTAGGCTCCGTCAGTCCACCGTGCAGCAGAGCAACGAGGCCCCATCAGCGCGTGGAAGAGCGGCCCTTTAGGGCCCCTCCCGTCCCGTGCAAGAGTAGCCCTTTAGGGCGCGTCCGTCCCGTGCAGGAGCAGCCCTTTAGGGCCCCCGTCCGTCCCCGTGCAAGAGTGGCCCTTTAGGGCCCCGTCCGTCCCCGTGCAAGAGTGGCCCTTTAGGGCACGTCCGTCCCGTGAAAGAGCGGCCCTTTAGGGTCCCCTCCGTCCTGTGAAAGAGCGGCCCTTTAGGGCCCCCTCCGTCCTGTGAAAGAGCGGCCCTTTAAGGCCCCGTCCGTCCCCGTGCAAGAGTGGCCCTTTAGGGCACGTCCGTCCCGTGAAAGAGCGGCCCTTTAGGGCCCCGTCCGTCCCCGTGCAAGAGCGGCCCTTTAGGGGCGCGTCCGTCCCGTGGAAGAGCGGCCCTTAAGGGCCGCGTCCCTCGGCCAAAAAACAAGGGGCTTTAGCCCCTGATCTCAGTGTATCAGCCGCAGTGTCCGGTTCCACCGCGTGATCTGAAACATGTGCGTAAATGCGTATGCCAAATGCTGCATCCGCCCGTTGAAACTTGACTCAGGATTGCGATCCCAATCCTGCACCGACCAGTAAATCACCAGCGGACGCCCAATAATATTTTCCCGCGGCACGAATCCCCAGTAGCGGCTGTCCTGACTGTCGTCGCGGTTGTCGCCCATCACAAAATAATGTCCCTCCGGCACAATGAGTGCGCCATCTTCCACCAGCTTTCTCATCTGCAGCCACCACTTACCCTCGAGCCCGAACGCCGGAATATCGACGCGCGGAAAATCATCGCGGAACAAGTTGTTTGGCGGCTCGATAAATCGAACGTAAGGCTCGTCCAGCGGTTTGCCGTCGATGAACACTTTCTTGTTCACCATCTTCAACCGGTCACCAGGCAGTCCAATTACGCGCTTCACAAAGTGCTGTTTGGGATCCACCGGGTAATGGAACACGATAATGTCCCCGCGTGCGATCTTCTGATACGGCATCAGATGATCGCCCAACCCAGCTCCTCCATAGCAGAGCTTGTTCACCAGCAGATAATCACCCACTAATAGCGTGTTCTCCATGGACTCTGAAGGGATCTGAAAAGCCTGCACCGCGAAGGTGATTACGAAGATCGCGATCACCACCGTTCCCGCCAGCGATTGGATCGAACTGATCAGGTCACTCTCAAAGCTTGTGACGACCCGCCGCCGCTGCGGAGCGACAGTTTGGCCAGCGGGAGCCGCAACATGCTCGTGCGCAATGTCTCCTTGTTCCCGCGCAACGGCATCTGCCTCCAAAGGATTCGGCAAAGGTGCGGGTTCCGGGGTCGATACGGCGGGCTGGTTTGGAGAATCCATGATCACTACTTACTCATCGCCTGCGCGGAGCGCGGCACCTTCGTCTCCTCGATCTTCGACCGCGTTGCCAAATACGTCAGCACTTGCCGTGCCGCGTCTTGTTCGGCGGTTTTCTTCGTGGAACCCTGCGCGCGTCCCACAAACTCCGCCGGCTTGCTGTCTCGTGTGTTCAAACGCGCTTCCACCGTGAATGTCTTGCTGTGTTCCGGACCCGATTCTTCCACCAGCACATACGCCGGCTGTGGCAGACCCAAACTCTGTACCGCTTCCTGCAGTGCAGACTTGAAGTCGGTAATCGGCAGCGTGCCGCCGCCGCGCTCCATCCGCTCCAGTTCCGGAGCGATCACATTCCGCAGCACGAACTCCCGCGCCACTTCCAGGCCGCCATCCAGGTAAATCGCCGCCAGGATCGCTTCCAGCGCGTCGACCAGGAGAGCCGTCTTCCCGCGCCCGCCGCTCTTCTCTTCGCCCCGCCCTAGTTTCAGGTAATGGCCCAGCTCGAGCTGCTGTGCCACTTGGATTAGATGCCGTTCGCTGACCAGATGCGCCCGCAGTTTGGAAAGTTCCCCTTCTCGGAAGTGCGGAAACCGCTGAAAAAGTTCCTCGCTCGTTACCAGCGCTAACACCGCGTCCCCCAGGAACTCCAACTGTTCGTTGTCGCTGACCTTGTACTTGCTATCGCCCGCCTGCTGCGCTTCCATCTCGCGCGCCTGCGAGCTGTGTGTCACGGCCTGCTCAATGACCGCCCGCCGCCGGAAGTGATATCCGAGCCCTTCTTCTAACGCCGTGATTTCCCGTTCCTTCATAAAGCGGTTAGGAAAAACATAAAGCGGTTAAGAAAAAAGAGGCTGCCACTCGCGGTAAACCTCCCCGCGATGAATATTCGCTTGCACCCTCTGGAAAGGAGCTATTTCGGAGGGGCCGTAGCTTGCCCCGGCGCCGTGCCGCCGCTCAACTGCCTCAAACGATCCTGCTCCGCCCGCGCCGCTTTGCCTACGGCCGTGTCCGCATGATCCTTGGTCAGATCCACAGCCTGATTGGCATACTTTAAAGCTTCGGCTGTCTTGTTCTGCTTATCCAGCGCGATCGCCAACCGCAATACCGCGACCGGGTCAACCTGCTCCGGAAACGCATCAATCGACTTGCGCAGATCCGTCTCCGCCTCGGCATAGTTTTCATTGTTCGATGCCTGCGTTCCCAAAATCGCGTACGCCTCGGACCGCGTATACCGCTTGAACATGTCGATCCTATCGGGCGGAAACCCTGCCGTTGGCACGTCCGTATCCACCGTGACCAGCGCCCGCTCGGCATCCTTCTTTGCCTCTGCCAGCTTCTGGTCCTTATCCAGGTCTCCGTCCCGCGTTCGCTCCGTCAGCACCTGCGAAACGCCGACCAGCGCCTCCGGATCGTCCGGATCTAAACTCAGCGCCTTTCGCCCGATTTCCAGCATCTTGTCGGCATTGTTAGCTGCCTGATACTTCTGCATTGCCGCCTTGTACAGCACCACGCGCAGCTCACTTTGAGGAAATTTCGCCGCGAAATCATCGGCCGCCTTTTCTAGATTTGCGGGCTCATCAGCGACTTCGATTTGCTGGCGCA
Source organism: Terriglobia bacterium (assembly GCA_963823085.1). Classification (GTDB taxonomy): domain Bacteria; phylum Acidobacteriota; class Terriglobia; order Terriglobales; family Acidobacteriaceae; genus Sulfotelmatobacter. The sequence continues at coordinate 39,041 of CAWGKF010000010.1, forward strand.
GGGTCGCCATCTCCTGCTTTTCTTGATCTGTCGGGCTCGGCTTGGATTGGAGTTCCTGCAAACGTTGACGGGCTTTTATCGCCATTGCAGCCTGATACGCTTCATACTCCGGCTGCGTCTTCGCCTGTGGAGGTCGCTTCCCCGGCGGCGTTGTCGCTGCCGTCTGTCCCGCCGCTGCCCCTGGCGCTGCCCCGCTCTGCGCTGCCGGCTTGTCCTGCCCGTAACCTAAGACGCACACTCCCACCACTACCATCATGATCGCTATGCGCTTCATGCGTTCTCCTCGACCAGCCCACGTCTTTATCTGGAATTTTGATTTCTGCAACCGAGCATTCTATCGTAGCGTCCGGCATTCGCGAGTCGCTTTTCCACCCTCAGTTTCGGAATCGCTCGCACCTCACTGCGGCTTCGCCGGTGGCTCATACGCCTGCTGCAATCCGCGCTCTGCGGCAGCCTTCACTTCCGGCAACTCCGCTCCTACCGTCAGCGCCGCCCGGTACTCGTTCATCGCGCCTTCCCGGTCTTCTTTCATGTCCAGAATTCGTCCCAGATACACGTGCGACCATGCCACCACCTTGGGATCTTTCGTCGCCTGGATCGCCTTCTGAAAATTCTCCGCCGCCCCATCCCGATTCTTATTCGCCACCGCGACTTGCGCCAGGATAAACAGCGCCCGCCCTTCATCCCCAACCTTCCGCTCCAGCGCCTGCTGCGCCAGCTCCTGCGCCCCCTTGGGATCGCCCGCCGCCAGCCGCTTCTCGGCCGTCACCAGCATCCGGCGGTCTTCCAACCGCGATAGTTGCACCAGCTCCGGCGCCGAAACGCTCGCGTACTGGATCTCGTTGGCCGCCTTCTCCTGCTGCTTCAGATCGATCGCATCCAGAATGTCGGGATACGCCGTGCGCAAACCAGCCGGATCTTTCTCGAACGCCACCAGCGATGTGTAAAAGTACTTCGTCAGGATGTATCCCTGCTTCACCGCGTCGTCCACCGCCTGCTGTCGCATCGCCTCGGCGGTCTGCTTGCTGCCCGTCGTCCGAATCTCGATAGCCCGCACCAGGCACTCCGTCACCAGCAACGAAATATCGGTCCTGAAACTCTCTTCCAGCGGAGCACGCTTCACCGACTGCAGCAGCGGTGCCAGCCGCTTGACCGCCGTGAAATGCTTCTCCGCCATTGGATCGAGCAAGTAATGCAAATACGTATGCCGGATCTGCTCCATCTTTAACGGCTGGGTCGCGTTCGGATCCGGTGACGGAAATACCACAACGTAATAATCGGCCCCGTAGTTCCGCGCATTTACCTCGTTCGGATCCCCCATGAAATCCAGATAGATCGTGAACGTCCGCCCCAGATATCCGCCCGATTGCAGCTTCAGATAGATATCGGTGTCGAACACCATCTTCGCCAACGGTATGTGATAGCGCGCCACCAGGGCGGCGTAATTGGCGCGATGCTCTTCCCAGATGCCATGAATGCCGGCCTTCTCGTAGAACTTCTCCAGTTGCGCCCCAAAACCTGAGATCGGCCCCGCATCCGGAGGCAAATCGTCCTCCTTCACTCGCGGCATAAAGTGCGGAGCCCCTTGCAGGTACAACGCCAGCGAAATAAATTGCGAAAGATCGTGCTGCGGATCTCTTCCTCGATTTTCCACGTACCAGTCGCACATACTGGTCAACGCAGCAAAGCCATCCGCGGAATCTCTGAGGTTTCTCGTCACCTCTGCCCGTATGTTCAGCCGCTGCGCGTCGGATCCGTTCAGGTTCGCGTCGTACCCGCACGCGTTCATTGCCGTCAGCACGGCAAACAGCGTCTCGTTGGTGTCGAGCGTGATAGGACCGTTGTTGTCGGCCGCGCACCATGGCGCCACCAGCCCCAGTAGCGCACTCACAACGCAAATTCGAAATACAAATCCCAGGAAACGACTCAGGAATCCCTCCCGCAGGATAACGATAACGACGGCCACCCGAAGGCCTTTGACCCAATTATTCAAGATAGGCGGAGAACATTTCTAAGTTTAAAGGCCTCCCGCTCAGAGGGTCAAACCCTTGGGGGGGTGGTATAAGGAGACGGCAAAATGGACCCTCGCCCCGGCCCAATCCCCCGACAAAACTCCTGGCCGGGGGCCCCGTCGGCGAGTGGGGCCCGTGCGTTGTGTGAATGCGAGCGTGCGCGGGATCGCGCGAAGGGGCGAGAGAGCGAGAGGAAGTCTAGCAAGACAACAACTAGTTAGTTGGAAGAACCGTATGCAGCCAAGAGAGGAATGCGCTATACGAAGTGCGCTTTACTGGCAGTCCACGAACGAGCTTGCGTATGAAGTTGGCACGGTGAAACCCGCTTTCGCGAGCACACCTGTTGATACCAATCGTCTTGATTGCAGCCTTTATCTCTTCGCTGGCAACAACTTTGCCTTTTCTCCCGTACTCCGTTGCGGCAAATTCCAAAACGCTGATTTGGTCGGCTTCTTCCCACTTGCGATCTGTTTCCTTGCCAACATAGCGGATTTCGGCCGCTAGAACATGCGACCGTCTTAGTAGACCATGAGTTTCGGAACGGCAAGAGCCGCCATCTGGCGCTAGGCTCTTCGCTTCAGGATGCTGTTGGTATTGGAGCACTAGATGTGCAAATTGCGATGGAAAGACAACTTCATACGGAATATTGCCGCTTGGTTTATTGCAGTTCAGCATCCTGTACTTCTTGCCATTATGCACATTTACGCATTCCAGCGAAAACCATTCATCTTGTTTCGAAGAAAATGAACAAACTAGAAGAACTTTCTCGTTCGCTCGCCGATGAAACGCGTAACCATAGACAGGATCAACCATCGGCAATAAGAGAAAGTTGTAAGGACGTGCAATTTCCCATTCTCCAAGCATTTCCAGGACGTTATACGTTGTGATCGTTAGCCGCATCATTTGCGGTACATCAAGCCAAGACGGAACTTTTCTTGGCAATTTCAACGCACCGCGCACGATGTACTCCCAAAGCTCGTGGATCCAAAGTGGCACATCCTTTTCCCAGTTCTTTGGAGAATCTTTCGGGGCGTAGAGATAGCCGATTCCATGTGCTTTTGGATCAACAATTGTAATGTTCGATTTCTCGGTTTTCTCGTACAGAGCGTAACGCTTTGCCGCAATGCTATAGCCATAGAGTTGTCTTGGCGGTTTTGCTGGATCGCAGTCCACGAAATTGGCATCAACGAGATTCAAGATCGAACCTCTTACGGCGTGCTGGTCGTAAGGATTTAGAGAAGAAAATCTATTCGTGATTTCGCGTACTTCTGTCCACGTAAGAACTCGTAGACCTTCGCTGCCTGGGATATTCAACAATCCACCATGTTGAGAGCTTACGATTGCCAGAGAATCGGTATCACAAAACAGGTAGGTTCCCTTCTTCTGGGCAGCGCATGCTTCCGTCATTGCCAGCAACAACCGCCCCGCAGACGTGATCAAAGAAGCTAACGGCGGAAAGAACCATTTCCCGGCTTTCTCGATTACGTCGGAAGAGTCAGAAAACTTCTTCTCCCCGGAAAAGACTTCTAGTTTCACGTTGTCGTTTTGCAGCTCGGGAATCAGTTCAACAAAGAACCCATAGATGGAATTGGCGAGGATCTTCAACCAGTAATAGAGCTTCTTGTCGGCCTTGTTCAGTTTTCGTTGTTCGATCACTTTCCGGAAGAGATCATCTTTATACGGATCGATTTCAACCATGCTCGCGCGTAATTTCACCATTTTCATGCCAGCTTGTTTCCCATGTGGCACCATGCGAATTGCGCGAAGGATGCGAGGAGATTTGCCAGTTCGGATCGCGGATGCAATCAAGTCGGGAGCTGCTAACCAGAGTGGGGTTTTGGAGGTTAAGTAGTTGTTGCCAATGTTTTGCGTAACGCCGTCGTAGACGGTACGCACAGGCAGAATGTCATTGTCCGGTTCTACGAGCGCGAAGAATCTAAAATCTTTCCACACTTCCGGATCAAAACAGCGCTCCAATGCTATGTTTTCCACGAACTTGCGTAGGTTGTCGGTGTCTTCCTCAAAAGTGACGCTTTCTGCGGTAAGAACTTCGAAAAGTTTCAACAATGCGCAGCAGGTTGGGTATTCGCTCGTGAAATCCACAGGGACAACTGGGACTTCTGTACATCGTATTCGAGTCTCTGAGCGTCCGCCGTAATACGTTTGCATAGCGATTCCGTGATATTTCGGTGCAATTCGGAACTTCTCGGCTGGGCGAATGATGCCCATTGCATCGAAATAGCTCTTTGCCACGCTGGCCGGGGAATAAGCATTACACGGATTCAGTGGGATTGGATGTTTGTCGAATTCTTCTTTCAAGGCATTCAGAGCATCAACCGTGCATCGTCCATCCTGACGTGCATATTCAATCTCTTCGACCGAAACTCCGCCTGTGGGCTCATGATCGATCTTCTGATTCGCCGTTTTCAATTCCTTACACAGACGCTTGAGGGAATAGGAACGATTGAATAAAGCCCAGGCTAATGTCCGCAGGTCTAGGAAATGTCCTTTCCCCTTATTCCGCCACTCATCCGGCTTCCACGGATTCGCCAGTCTGATGAATGCCTTTTTACTGTCGATTGGCGTGATCAATATGCGGGGGTAATATCTGTTTTCAACTCCGTTTGGGAACTGCGACATAATGAGCGACCATTCATCCTTCTCGCCTCGCTTCCAAGCGAGTGCAAGACGCGAGAGATCGAACGGTAAGTTGAGACCACAGATCAGGGCTCCGTTTCGTTTGATTGCAGGCCAAAAGACTCTTCGGAGAAAGTCTGTACGGGTATAGAGTGGGAATTCTGGCGGAAATGACTTCACGTCGGAAATCGCTGTGATAGCGTACTGCTTCAAAACATCGCGATCGTTGGCGGAGATATCATCGGTGTAGAAAATGCCCTCTTGGATCAGTTTGTATCTTTCTCCTTCCAGTTCGCAGAGACGAAACACTCCAAATGTCAACGATTGGTCGGCAGTGATCCGAGTTTCCGTATCGAATATGAGAGCATGATAATCGAGCTCTTACACGAGCTTGGGCACGGGTCGTCGTTCTATGGTGCATCGTCGGATATCGTGATGGAGGAGGGTTCTGCGGCACTCAGTGGGCAGAACACACAGACCATAGAGAATGGCTGTTTCCCCCAAGGCGACTTCGGAGGAAATCAGGGCCCAGTAACATCTCTTCCAACAGCAGTGCCTGCCATTGTGCGGCCAGTGAGAAGACACTTCTGATGGGCGAGCAACGGCCTGTGGAGGGAGTGGTCAAAATGCGCGCGGGGATTGGAGGTACGTACAGAGTGCAAGTCATTAAGGCTCGCATCAATGGTGCGTTTCTAGTTTTTGTTTTTTGCGCTCTGCTGTTTGGGCAAAACTCGCCCTCTCCGGCTAAGCCTCCGATGTTTCACATCGAGGGAACGATCAGCAGTCCATGGGAATCTCTTCTTCATGGTGCTCTAGTCCCGCGAAAGAAACTTATCTTTCACGGAGAGCAGCCGATTACGACCGTCACAAGCGACGAGAAAGATTCCTACGTCGTTGCCCCGCGAACCGAGGTGACCTTTCAAGGCGAGCATGAAACGAAGACCGTGGTGGTTGACGAGAAGGGTTTTTACAGCGCAGACCTTCCCGTCGGCGTCTACAAAATGACCGCTCAGGGTCCGACGATCTGGCCGCAGTCACTCACGCAGTACACTCGGCTCTTTCGCGTGGCCTCACCGCGGACGATTGTCCTTAATGGCGCTCTTTACCTGGCAAGAATGAACTGCGATGCCGTGGTGGGTGGTGACACCGAAGAGCAGAAGAAGGAGGCTTGGAAAAACGTCTGCGGAGGAGAGGATTCTTTTCCTATTCCTTCGAAAGACGGCACGCCGCTCCAGCTCTACGTTCAGTATCCGCAGCGGCAACCGAGCGACCGTGGTTATCTATACACCAACAACAAGATTGCAGAACCAGACGTCCCTGTTCTCGTCGCCTACAATCTCTTCTCTCTGGAAGCCAATACCATCGTCTACGATGTGAAGGCTAGGACGATTGCAGCAACGGGGAACGTTCTGACAGCGAATGGATCGGACAAAATGCAGCACTTTGATTCGATTGGCTTCAGGATCGAAGACGGCCAAGTCATCCCATTGCAAGGATCAGAAACCCAGGTTCTCTATATCGATACCGTAGACCCGAAGACCGGCAATCTGCATGTGCAAATCCCGATCTTAGCTGCAGCGAAACCCAAGCTGTAGCTCCCGCGATTCTGATCGCCAATCAGAGTTGGCGTTCCTAGTATTACTACGTTAAGTATTGAAATTAGAGCGAATCGGCGTTATGTTGGGGCATGACCGAGGCTCAGCTGGATCGATGTCGAAAACGCCTGGAGCAGTTTTTGATCGATCTTTTGCAACCCGTAGGACGGAGTGAACGTCGGCACTGGGGAGCGGTCTACGTGCGGGGCCTTTTGTTGGATGGCGAGCGGAAATCGATCGAGCCGATGGCCAAGCGATTGCCTGACGGCAATGAGCAGGCCATGCAGCAGTTAAATATAGGGACAGACGGGACGTTCACTAGTTTTTTTATTGAATGGGCGACTTCAAGAACGGGATACGTCTCGCCTATCCCCGCGTGAGCAAGTATTTGAACAGTGCCATCGTTCCGTAATCATCCGATAACACCGGTGAGCCGCGCCAATTCATTCCAATGTCTCGGATGCGGTTTTCTCCTTCCTCTGCGAATGTCGGACGCGTACATAATGGACACTCCAATTGCAGATGCGATCTGTGAAAGCGTCGCTTTAATTAGTCGTGGTTGAATCTGATCTTTGTAAAAGTCATCCGTGAGCCAGTCTGGCTGGCTGCTAGGATTCCAGCTCCACCGCGCCGATTGTTGACGGCGCTGTGTCGTCGCAAGCCGCGCCCTGGATTCAGGAGTCTTGGAAGCAATTCGCCCTTGCTTCGCAACTTCCACCATCTTTGCTCGTGAGATCTCAACCGCACAGACAGCGCAATGCGTACTCCCCCACGCCACGTCCTTCCCGCACCCCAGGCAGATATTCGGCAGCTGAGGGGCGGGGGGACACCGTAGTGCAGTGGCCGTCTTGCCTTTCGCTGCACATTTGTTGCTTTGAGTCAGCCTTGTAGCAAAAGGTGTGTCCGGCCTGCGTATGGTGGACCAGATTGCTCGTGCGAACCATTCCGCAATCGGAGCCACTGCGCGACGCCAGAGCGGAGCTGTTTCGGAGAGTCGAATGGCAAACAATGCAGTAACGCGACAATTCCCGTCAGACTGCTCAACGAACCAGTCCCGGCTCAACGGTTGGTGAGTAATCCAGTCGAGCAAGTAGGCGTCCACGTGAGGACGAACAGGCTCCATGAGATCGCATGCCAAACTGTCGCGAGCCGACGTGTCAACGTGCAAAACACCCAGACCTGGATCAAGCCCCAGTGCGGCAGCAGCGAGCCTAGCTTCGGACTCAAGGATGGAATAAACGTAATTCAGGATGGCATTCGGTGGGTTCGCAGCCAGTCGGGGCGATCCCGTAAGAGGCGAAACGCGTGCTCCGAAACTAAGCCAATGATCGGGAATTCGGGGGAGATCATTCTTTGGAAAATTTATTGGCAACGTACTCCATGCTGACCAATAGGCGCGTGCAGCTTGCGATTCGATTAGCCGGACAGAGCTGATGCTCTCAGCTGCGGGCAGTTCAGCCTTAAATCGAGCAATTGTGTCTGCCGTGGATGTGTCCAGGAGCTTGTGACGCGCTACGTGGTCTTGTCCGTCAAGCTTTCGGCTGATGAGTTCTCGCGTGATTCCTAATGCTACTCCCGACGTATGCGCGAGAGCTTGAGCTCGTCGTAACTTCGCCTCGGATGGTCGGACAGGACCAGCGCTCGCGAGTACCTTCCCATCAGTCTGGAGCATCACGAAGCTGGCTTCCTGATCCGCCAACCATTGGAGAGCAGCGAGCGAGATGAACCCGTCTGATCCGATTACGACCAGCCTTTTTAGATCGTGACCCACGTGGGCGAGCCTGATTCTGCGTCGCTCTGGGCCGATGCCATCCTCGATTTCGAGATGGCCACATTGCATTCGCACTTTGATGCCGTAGCCGAAGAGCGTTAAAACGCCAGTCCTGCCAATAGGCGATTTGCGGGAAAAATTGGGTTGCGGTAGGGTGCCTGAAGCTGCCATCGGAGCAACACCTCCATGGTGGTTAGGGGGCTTGTCGGCTGCTTCCAACAGTCGGCAGGCCCGTTATTTGCGTGCCATTAGATTATAAATGTTTGACTAACCTGAAGGTGTGCCTAAGAGTTGGTTATGTTTGGCCAATTCGGCTTCTGCAACGCTCGGCCCTTCGAAATGATCGAGGAACTTTTCCATTACCTTGTACGGAATGTCAGAGGGACGAATCTTCTTCCCCCGACAATCGGCAAATGCCAGTGTCATATGGAACCAATGAGGAGAAACATAAGACCTAAGGAGAGAGTCGGTGTCTGGTTTCAGCAGTTCATGTTTCAACTTCAATTCAATCTTCTTTAGATTGGCTGATCCTGTTCTTTTTGTGATTCGTTGGAGCATCTCAAACACCTGGAACCAGTAGGACTTTGGAACGGTGGCCACCTTCGGGATTGATAGGCATTTGCGCAACGAATACAGCCAATCGTAAAAAGGCAAACCTGCCATTGCTTTGGCAAAGTTGGCAGGCGTTTTGCTATATCGGCGCTCACGATCCCTGATGAAGCCAACGACTTCATTGCGAGAAAGCCACGCCTCTTGCGACGCCAAAAGACTTGCTAAATCGTCCTGGTTTTGGTGGGCAGTTTTAAACCTTGCGCTAAGTTCCTGAGCCTGTTTCTCCAACTCTTCTAGTCGTAGCTGCTTTGCAATTCCTTTCAGCCGACGCTGGCTTTGTTTTGAATCCGCGTTTTCTTTGTACTCCGCAACTGCAGCATCGAATGCAGTCCTCGCGTTTCGCGCTGCTTGATTCACGTTATGCGATTCCAGGGAAAGCAACCCTTCTGTGTGCACAGCAGCTTTGTACTTCTCTCGTGTCTGCCGCACTTCGCGCCATTTCACCTGCGCTGATCCGTCACCTAGCAGGCATCCGGTCGGGAAATCACGGAACGCGGGACACCACTTCGCATCGCGGACTTGATTGAGAACTGATTTGACCTTCTCAGGTTTCCTTACGCGGGGCAATTTCAATCCGAGGCGTCCCCAATTGTCCTCAAGAAAGCGCTTCATTGCGGCATATCTTCGTAGAAGCTCTTCGGAGTCGATTTCCTCGTCTCGACCTAACTTTTTGGGAATTTTCTTGTTTTTCGGCATTTGGCAAAAACCATGTCAACTAGAAGTCCGAAAGAAAGACGAGCACTCCGCCTGCTAGATTTGCTACCCATCGCACTAAAAGTGTACCCATTTTGCCCGCCAAATCCCGTCTATCGCACCAAAATGTTTTGCTCCCAAAAAATCACGGAATTGCGCATGGGAAACTGCACTCGAAAGGGACAGCAGTATGAAACGTGCGAAAACTCTCATGACAAATCGTCAGAGGCAACCCCTATACGGGGATAACTCTGGAGCTCTACGTCCATCAAACAGCGCAGCTCGCGAGCGGGCTTTGAGGGCATTGGGGGCGATGCGACGCGGCTACACCCTTTCGAAGGCAGCCCGCGACAATGGCGTCACGGTTCGCACGATGAAGCGTTATGTCGGATCAGCCCTTCTGCAAAATCGTCCGGGCGGACGCATTCGCGCAAGCAAAAGTGACCGTCTCACCCGATACCTCCAAATTCCCGGCCCAGATGGACCGAAGGATGTCACGGTTCGCGGTTCGAGAGCAGCAAGCCAGTTCGCCAACTACAAAGCTGCAATCAATCGTCTGCTTCGAGGGGATCGCAATGCAATGGAGAAGTGGCACGGAAGGAAGATAGCCGGAATCGAGCTGATAACGGATACGAAGACACTGGTTGAGCAAGCTCGCAAGGAAATACTTCCGTACTCGCTTTACCGCTCTCTCGCAGGCGGTGCCGCGTGACGGAGAAACGCACAGGCAAACATTGTGCCGACTGTCCGAACCGGTGTTTCTGTGGAAGTGCGGAGAAACTGGAGGACAACCATCTTGGCGGAAGGAAACACGTCCCGTGGCTGTGGATCCCGAACTGCATGATCGATCACGCGCTCTTTCACGTTAAGTGTCGGCAAGCTGGCGTCGATTTTGAAAAACAAACGAACAAGCTGATGGGGAAGATACAAGCTCTCAAAGCACAAGTAGTCGGCCTGTGGATGGTGATTGAGTCGATGGAGAAAGAAGTTATGACGGAAGACAATGACACAACAACATGACATCTTCGTCCGTGCCTATGCAGTCACAACTGAGCATGGAGAGAAGTCGCGCAAGTTGGCTGGAGGCAACACCCAGAAGTGGCCGCATTCGCATCGTTGATGCCAGTGCCACCCGTCAACGCGGCAATAGATTTGGCTGCGTAGGACACGGCTTGCGGATCGCTTGGTGGTTGATTTTGTGCAAAAGCGAAGGTTGCGAGAGACAGGGCGACAGCGACAATCAGGCTACGCAGCATGGAATTCCTCTGCAGCAATAGAGTTGTCAGCAGTGAAAAGACACTGCTGTGTGCATAAAATGTCCGCACTCATGCTCGCGTAGGCGAAATCTACGGAGACACGCAATCTCATTGACTACAGGGGAAAGTGGATGAGGATCGAGGGGCACGCCTGACAGTCTGGGAACCCTTGCAATCCCGTCCGTTGGTTGCCGCATAAATTACAGACAGCGGCCTGTGGATGTCAACAAAAAACTCCGTCTTACATGTTCAGATCACTTTCGTGAGTGAGTCCCATCACAGGTAAGAGATAGCATTATTTCCGCGATTCGCACGAACGCTCCCGCGCACGCCGGCGAATCCAGGAGGAGGGTCCATTTTGCCGTCTCCTTATACCACCCCGTCAAACCCTTGGGGGGGTGGTATAAGGAGACGGCAAAATGGACCCTCCCCCGACCCGGTTTGACTTTGGCCGAGCGTTGCGTGAATGCGAGCGAGCGCGGGATCGCGCGAAGGGGTGAGAGAGCGAGAGGAAGTCTAGCCAGACAACAACTAGTTAGTTGGAAGAAACCGTATGCAGCCAACAGAGGAATGCGCTATACGAAGTGCGTTTTACTGGCAGTCCACGAACTAGCTTGCGTATGAAGTTGGCACGGTGAAAACCGCTTTCGCGAGCACACCTGTTGATACCAATCGTCTTGATTGCAGCCTTTATCTCTTCGCTAGCAACAACTTTGCCTTTTCTCCCGTACTCTGTTGCTGAAAAATCCAGAAGGCTGATTTCGTCGCCTTCTTCCCATTTTCGATCTGTTTCTTTCCCCACATAACGCACTTCTTCAACTACTACGTGCGTACGCTTGAGCAGTCCTTTTGTTTCCGCTTTGCAGGCACTTCCATCTGGAGCAAGGCTCTTTGCTTCCGGATGTTTCTGATACTGAATTGCCAAATGTGCAAATTGAGAGGGGAAAACAACGTTGTATGGAACATTAGCATTTGTTTTCCGACAATTGAGCATTCTGTATTTTTTTCCGTCATACACGTTCACGCATTCAAGGGAAATCCATTCCTCTTGCTTCGACGAATACGCGCAAACTAAAAGGACTTGCTTGTCCGACTTCCGGTGAAATGCGAATCCGTAAAGAGGATCTACCATCGGAAGTAAGAGGAAGTTGTAGGGCCGTGCGACCTCCCATTCTACGAGCATTTCCAGAACGTTGCAGGTCGTAATTGTGAGTCGCATCATTTGGGGAATATCGAGCCAGGAAGGGGGATTTCTTGGCAACTTCAAAGCTCCTCGCAGAATATAATCCCAAAGCTGATATATCCATCGAGGAACTTCTTTCCCCCAATTCTTCGGGGAATCTTCAGGCGGATAGAGAAAACCGATTCCGTGGGCTTTGGGATCAACAACAATGATGTCCGATTTCCCGTTTTTCTCGTACAGAGCATAGCGTTTTGCGGCAATGCTGTATCCGTAAAGCTGTCTTTGTGTTCGTTGGTATCGGAATCAACGAAATTCGCGTCCACAAGATTCAGAATTGAACCTTTTACCGCTGTTCGGTCGTAAGGGTTCAAAGAAGAGAATCGTTCTGCAATTTTCCTCGTTTCTTCCCATGTCAGAATTCTCAGACCTTCACTTCCGGGAATATCGAGTTTTCCGCCTTTTTCCGAGCTTACGATTGCTAAAGAATCGGCATCGAGAATACATACGTTCCGTTCTTCTCCGAAACGCACGCCTCCGTCATTGCCAGCAACAAACGTCCGGCAGAAGTGATAAGAGAAGCCAAAGGCGGAAAGAACCATTTCCCCTCTTTTTCGATCACATCTGAAGAATCAGAAAAGTTCGTTTCTCCAGAAAAGACTTCGAGCTGAGCGTTTCCATTCTGCAATTCGGGAATCAGCTCAACAAAGAATCCATAGATCGAATTCGCAAGAATCTTGAGCCAGTAGTAGAGCTTCTTGTCTGCTTTATTGAGTTTTCGTTGTTCGATTACCTTTCGGAAAAGATCGTCTTTGTAGGGATCGATTTCTACCATGCTCCCGCGCAAGCGTACCTTTTTCATACCTGTTTGTTTTCCGTGTGGCACGATGCGAATTGCACGGAGAATGCGCGGGACTTTGCCCGTTCGAATTGCGGATGCAATTACATCGCATCCGGCGAACCAGAGCGGAGTCTCGGAACTGAGGTAATTGTTGCCAATGTTTTGCGTTACTCCGTCATAGACGGTGCGAACTGGAAGAATGTCATTGTCGGGTTCAACGAGTACGAAGAAGTTGAATTGTTTCCAAATCTCGGGATCAAAGCAGCGATCCAGATAGATCTTTTCGATGAGTTTGCGAATTCTCTTTGTATCTTCCTCAAATGTAATGCGTTCCGCCGTAAGAATGTCGAAAAGGCCCAGTAACGCGCAGCAAGTCGGATATTCGCTTGTAAAGTCGACTGGGACAACGGGCACCTCGGTGCAACGAATGCGTGTTTCCAAACGCCCGCCGTAATACGTTTGCATGGCGATTCCGTGATACTTGGGTGAAATTTTGAATTTCTCGGCTGGGCGAACGATCCCCATCGCATCGAAATAACTCTTTGCCACACTCGCAGGGGAATATGCGTTGCAGGGATTTACTGGAATCGGGTGCTTGTCGAATTCCTCTTTTAGAGCATTGAGACCATCTACGGTGCAGCGTCCGTCTTGACGTGCATATTCGATTTCTTCGAAAGTGACTTGACCTGTCGGCTCATGGTCGATTTTCTGATGTTCTGTTTTGAATTCCTCACAGAGCCGTTTCAAAGAATAAGACGATTGAAGAGCGCCCAGGCTAACGTTCTTAGGTCCAAGAAGCGCGCTTTCCCGTTATGTTTCCATTTTTCCGGCTTCCACGGGTTAGCGACTTTGATGAAGGCCTTCTTGCTGTCAATTGGGGTAATCAGAATTCGTGGGTGATAGCGGTTTTCAACCCCATTCGGAAATCGGGACATTACGAGCGACCACTCGTCCTGATCTCCTCGATGCCACGACAATGCGAGTCGTGAGATATCAAACGGCAGATTCAATCCACAAATCAAAGCTCCGCTTCTCTTGATTGCAGGCCAAAATACTTTGCGCATGAACTCAGCGCGGGAATAGAGCGGGAATTCAGGCGGAAATGACTTGGCGTCCGAAATGGCAGTCTGCGCGTACTCCGCTAAAATCTTTCGCTCTCTTGCAGGAAGATCGTCGGAGTAGAAGAGACCTTCGCGAACAACTTGGTACTTCTCTTCGTTGAGTTCGCAGAATCGGAACACGCCGAACGTTAACGACTGGTCGGCGGTGATCCGCGTTTCAGTGTCAAAGATCAGAGCGCATGACGGCCATTTTTGCGCAGCTCTGCTTCTCGATTTAGGTTTGCCTTCTTTCTTCTTCTCGGTTTTCGGGTTTTCTTCTTTGGGTGTTGCGTATGCTCGCACGAATACGTCGTTAGTTTCTTTCATTTCATCCTCCGAGCAGATTTGAATTGTTCGGCTGCTACTAGCTGCTCTTCGAGAAACCAAAGAAAAACTAAACCCGCCATCCGTGCCAAACGCGCACGCAAAGCTCTCGAACGCTCGTGTATTCCAGGCTTATTCCCGAGCGTGTAATTGCGAGATGGACGGCTTGGTGATGCTGCTCACAAAGTGGAATTGTGAAAAATGGGGCGTGCTGGAAGCCTCCTAGATGATGCTCTTGGAGGTTCTTCCTCGATCCGCATATGGAGCAGCAGCGGACCTGTTTTCGCCCCAGTCTCACGCAGCACCCCCTGAGAGTGAGCGGTATAGCGAATACGGCAGTATTTCTTTTTTAGCTTGGTCTATGAGTGCTTCGGGTCTGTAATGAGTTCAATTCCTGCGTAGCGCGTCGCCCATGCCACTTGTCCATCGCATGACGATCACCCCGAAGCAAACGATTGATGTCGGCCTTATATGAGGCAAACTCGCCAGCGGCTTTTGACCCGCGCACATTTATGTCTCGCGGTCGACCATCGGAGCCCGGAATTTGAAGGTATCGGACCAGTCGGTCATTCTTGGTCGCCCGGATGCGTCCGCCTGGTCGATCCTGCAGGAGCGCTGATCCGACATCGATAGCGCTTGATTGTCCGACTGGTGACGCCATTGTCACGCGCGGCCTTTGAGAGGGTGTCGCCCTGCCGCATAGCCCAGAGCGCTTTTAGCGCACGGTCCCGTGCGAGGTTATCGCGCCCCGCTAGCGCGGATGGGTGTATGAGCTTTCTGGTATGGTCTCGGGAGGCGGCATGCGATGACCGACCTTTGCGCTGCTTGGACGATTTAGTTCGATGTTTTGTCATATGCCTTCAGCGGAATCACATCCGCCGCAAGTCCAGAAGTAGCATTCCGATTCGGGCAGGATTTACCCTGTTCGCGGATGGCCTACGGAGAAACGGCTAGAAGGCGATGGCAAAAGGCGTAAAAACGCAAAAAACTACGGACCCGGAAGCGTTCGATTTTTCGCTTGGTACGAAAAAGAAGCTCAAGGCTCAGCGGAAGGAATGGGTTTTTAACGAGAGCAAGAATCTTTCCGCCGAGTTTAAGAGACTCCAAAAAGAGATTGACTGGGATGCGCTCAGCCGAGCAGCGAATGAAAATGACGTCAACGCAGCTCTATCAGCGGTCCATCAATACATGCGTGACCGATTACCGAACGCTGCTGCAATTTTGGCGGCAGTCCTCGACCCAGACTACCCGAAACTACGCCCGATTCGCTTCCTGGCTGACAGTTGTGCCCTCACCAGCACTTACCGCAACAGCGGTGATACATACAGTCCCCGGTATCTCGCGCATTTGCTATCGAGAGAGGAAGAGGCGCGGCCCAGCACCAAAGCCCATACCAAATCTCGAATTTTGGCAGGGTCAAGCCGAATTGGGGCAGAGAGTACCAATCAGGTATATACGTCGAATCAACAAGCTCCAGGCCGAAAAAGAAGTACGAGCTAAGGCTCAGGAAATATCTACGCATTTGACATACGTTGACATACCTGCAAGAATGGACGGTGTGAAGAAGAAACGCACAACTGTCTGGCTGCCGGAGACGACCGTGGCAAAGCTTAAGAAGTTATCAGTCGTTACAGGTGTTCCAATGGCAGAGCTTTTCCGTCGCGCAGTCGAGGTATTTCTAAAGCCTTCTTAAAATCAAAACGGGCCTGCCGACTGTTGGAAGCAACCGACAAGCCCTAACCACCATGGAGGTGTTGCCCCGATGGCAGCTTCAGGCACCCTACCGCAACCCGTCTTTCCCCGCAAATCCTCAATCGGTAAAAGCGGCGTTTTAACGCTCTCCGGCTACGGCATCAAAGTGCGAATGCAATGTGGCCATCTCGAAATCGAGGATGGCATCGGCCCAGAGCGACGCAGAATCAGGCTCGCCCGCGTCGGGCATGGTCTGAAGAGGCTGGTAATCATCGGCTCTGACGGATTCATCTCGCTCGCTGCTCTCCAATGGTTGGCGGATCAGGAAGCCAGCTTCGTGATGCTCCAAGACCATGGGGGGAAGGTACTCGCGAGCGCTGGTCCTGTCCGACCATCCGAGGCGAAGTTACGACGAGCTCAAGCTCTCGCGCATACGTCGGGAGTAGCATTAGGAATCACGCCAGAACTCATCAGCCGAAAGCTTGACGGACAAGACCACGTAGCGCGTCACAAGCTCCTGGACACATCCACGGCAGACACAATTGCTCGATTTAAGGCTGAACTGCCCGCAGCTGAGAGCATCAGCTCTGTCCGGCTAATCGAATCGCAAGCTGCACGCGCCTATTGGTCAGCATGGAGTACGTTGCCAATAAATTTTCCAAAGAATGATCTCCCCCGAATTCCCGATCATTGGCTTAGTTTCGGAGCACGCGTTTCGCCTCTTACGGGATCGCCCCGACTGGCTGCGAACCCACCGAATGCCATCCTGAATTACGTTTATTCCATCCTTGAGTCCGAAGCTAGGCTCGCTGCTGCCGCACTGGGGCTTGATCCAGGTCTGGGTGTTTTGCACGTTGACACGTCGGCTCGCGACAGTTTGGCATGCGATCTCATGGAGCCTGTTCGTCCTCACGTGGACGCCTACTTGCTCGACTGGATTACTCACCAACCGTTGAGCCGGGACTGGTTCGTTGAGCAGTCTGACGGGAATTGTCGCGTTACTGCATTGTTTGCCATTCGACTCTCCGAAACAGCTCCGCTCTGGCGTCGCGCAGTGGCTCCGATTGCGGAATGGTTCGCACGAGCAATCTGGTCCACCATACGCAGGCCGGACACACCTTTTGCTACAAGGCTGACTCAAAGCAACAAATGTGCAGCGAAAGGCACGACGGCAACTGCACTACGGTGTCCCGCCGCCCCTCAGGTGCAGAATATCTGCCTAGGGTGCGGGAAGGAGGTGGCGTGGGGGAGTTCGCATTGCGCCTTCTGTGCGGTTGAGATCTCACGAGCAAAGATGGTGGAGGTTGCGAAGCAAGGGCGAATTGCTTCCAAGACTCCTGAATCCAGAGCACGGCTTGCGACGACACAGCGCCGTCAACAATCGGAGCGGTGGAACTGGAATCCTAGCAGCCAGCCAGACTGGCTTACGGATGACTTTTACAAGAATCAAATTCAACCACGACTAATTAAAGCGACGCTTTCACAGATCGCATCTGCAATTGGAGTGTCCATTATGTACGCGTCCGACATTCGCAGAGGAAGGAGAAAACCGCATCCGAGGCATTGGAATGAATTGGCGCGGCTCACCGGTGTTACCGGATGATTACGGAACGATGGCACTGTTCAAATACCTACTCACGTGGGAATAGACGGAACGGATCCGCGCGGGGGGTACGGAGCAATCCGTATCCCTACCGCGACACCCCTCCATCCCGTGCGCAGCACGGCAGGGTTTTGACTCTCCCCGACACCGCCCAGTAACCTGCTCCACTGATCCTGCCAGTTGTTCGTGGTCAGCCCCGAACATACGGTTCGTAAGTAACCGTCTCCACTCGTTCCTGCCCACGGCCAAAGAACTTTCTACGGTGCCCATTACGAAAGACGACCTCTTTACCACTAACGACCAATGTCGAGTCCCAAGCGATGACCTTTCCGCTGGAGTCGAGTGTAAGGTGTTCGGTGAACTTGCCAGCCACGATAGCACGCCAGATGCAGCGGATCTCCTCCTGCCAACTGGCTCGCTTTATCACTGTTCCGCCTCTAGAGAATCCGTAGAACTCGCGCCAAGAGTTGCCGACTGTGAGGTTCAGGTCGGTGGCAACGGCAGTCCCCCTTAGGGGAGCAGAATTGGGGTTAATGGGGATGATCTCAAAGTACGGTTCTGGCCACTCTGGATGCCCCGGAACCCGGCTGATGCGCAACTCTGCAGTGCCGGTCGGTAATGCTCCTGCAAGGTCTGTGATCTCAGAGATGATCTCAGTTTCAAACCCAGGATTAGGATTGGGTTGGATCGTATCCTCCAATGTTTCGAACTCCCTTAATCGGTTTAGAACCACCATGACGGCGGCCAGAGATTTATGTGGGGGTTGCTGAACCCAAGGTCTTCCAGAAGAGTTCCACCGATTCGGAATACAAACTGATCCTGGCCGACTTGGCTGAATCCGACCCGAAAATAGTCACTAGAGTTGAGAAATGCGGCATTGCCCTGGAAGCGCGTTCCGAAGAGCAAAGAATCGGCAGGCCCCTGCGCTAAATCACCTATTACTGCTCCGGCCCCACTCCCTAAGACGCTACCTCCATAACCCAGGATGATGAACGCCTGTGCCGAGCTGCTCATCTGGCTAAGCTGTTGAAGTATGTCCTTTCCAGAAGAGGACATTGGGTCCGCTTGATATTGAGCCAACAGACCTAAGCCGTACTGCATCCCAAGCGACGTGTAAATGCTAATCCCCTGGCTGCCTGCAACCGCCTGCGAAGGAGCGGCGCAATCAATCTGTGAGAATGTTCCGCTGCACGGAACGGTGATCACATACGCGCCGTCCGGTGGAACGTAATTCCCGTTCGCGTCGCAATTGAAGTTGTAAGATACGCAACTCGCATACCACCCGTTCTGCTGCGAGAGCAGCTGGCCCGGGCCGAAGGATAGGCACCCAGGGCACCAATCGCCGGGAGCACCACCCCCGCTGAGATTACTGCCGCAGCCGTCTATAGTACAGCCGCCGCAACCGGGGGCGCATTGTTGCAACCCCAGCGGATCAACAAAGCTGAGCGGATTGTTGGCGACGTAGGCATAGCGGTTCCAGGTCTGCGGGTTCGTTGGATCGACAGCTGCCAAGCCCGCCGGGTCGGGCGAGATCCAGCGGCCCTGACCTGGGCTGTAACGACGGAACATGAAATCATCCAACGTGCCGGACTGATTGTGACCATCATTCACTGTAAAATCGTAGCCGCCAGTTGTAAAAGTCACGTAGTTCCACGGCCCAGTGTAGCCGTACTGTTCTCCAAACGGCGCATACGCCATTGTAAACTCATAATTTCGGCTAGGGTCCGACATCATGCGTGTGGAACCCAGCCAGTCCGCATGAGCATAGTATGCGACACTCGTGCCGGAGTATTGGGTATTGTACAAGGCCGAACCGCCTCCCGGCAGCGGAACCAACGCCAGGAGGAGCCCTTGGCTACTTGTCTGTGCCAGCACCGGTCCGCCTGCAGGTGAATAGACTAACTGGTACACCGGTGGATTGCTAGCGGCGTTAGCAACTTCTACCATTCTACCGAAAGCGTCATAGGTGGCGGTCACTCCGTTTGCGGAAGCCATGTCGCCATACACATCCCACGTGTACGAGTTGAAAGAGTCGTTTAGCAGATTGCCATTCCCACCTGGATCATAAGCGACCCCGTTCCAGCCTTGCACATATTGGTTCTGGGAATTGTTATAGTTGGGGAGCCATGTCGCGCTGCCAGTCTTGCTGATGTTGCCAAATGGATCGTATGAGAATGTTTGCCCCCACGTACCGCCGCAACTGTTTCCGCTGATTCGAGCCAAGTCATCAAAGGCATTCGTGCAGGTCTGATTGTCCAGGCTGTTGAACGGATTCGTGATTGCGAGCTTCTGTAAAGTTCCATTGGGGTTCCACGTTAGGTTCTCGACATCCGACTGACCATTCACATTTAAGCTGTACTGAGTCATTCTTCCAGTATTGGGGTTGTACTGGAACGTATCGGAATCCTGCGAACCGTAGGTTACGCTGGTTAAGGCCCCTACCGGTTCACCAGTGTTATTCGCGGTCACGTAGTTCACAGCCGTAACCGGATTCTGACCCGATGAAGCCAGCTCTGAGTTAGGCCGCCCCTCGCCGTCAAGGCCACGGCTGAGTGTCGGAATCAAAGCTGTTCCTGCACCGTTGTACAGACCGATCGAGCCGACTGCGTAATTAGGCGCGTATGCCGTGACGGACTCGTAATAACCTCCAGAATTCGGTGTGGACTCGTATGCCTGGGCGAGCGGACCTCGGGGACCGTAGCTGAACCACTCGTTTGTCAAGATGGTATCGGGTGTGGGACTGCTACAGTCATCAGTCGCGGCCTCCATCAGCCTGCCCATCGTATTCGTCAATGTTCCCGGTGGAGTGGAAGATTTGTAGCCGGGGTGATTGTCGTACCTGAACCGTCTACAAGGATTTGTAGCGCTCGGCAGGTTATTTCCAACGTCAGTAACCCGATGCAGCGCATCATAAAAGTACACGGAACAATTGTGTGAGGCATCGGTGCGCATCATCAAATCCCCATTGGAACCAGTAGGTCCGCCACCATTGCAAGGCGTTGAGGTGGAATCGTAGACGTACGTTGTGATGCCGCTCTCTGGATTCTTTTCCGAGGTTAAGCGTCCAAGCCAGTCATACTGGAAGATCCGTTGTTGCTGCCCGGTGGTCGCTTGCGCGTTCTGAGTCACGGTTAGGGCTGGACCAGTAGCGTTCGACGTGTATGAGTAGGTTGTCCAATATCCTGTCAATGGATTCTTTTGGCCGCAGTTGCCGCCCGGCCAGCCGCTAACCCCACCAGTCACTTCGCAGACTGAGGCAAGCCGTCCGAGCCCGTCGTATTCGTACTGTCTTCGCTTGTCGTTCTCGCCGGATGGAGCAACAACGTCGATATAGGTGTCGTTCCGGTTGTAGGTTATCGTCTCAACCACCGTGCCACTGCCATCCTTGAGCTGGGTGGGCCTGCCGAGCGCGTCGTACTGGCTCGAAGTAGCTGGAGCCGTTGAACTCGTCGTGCTGGCAGCCGCTTGAAACGGCATCGTTGTTCCAGAGGCCTGGCCTAGGTTGTTGTAATTGGTCTGGACGGTGTCATATTCGTTTAGGCCTGGACCCTGTTCCTGCTGGCTCAAAATGGGTCGCCCAAAGCCGTCCACTGTGGCACGGTAATCCGAAACGGAACTACCGAAGGTCAAGTTGCTTTCTGTTGCCGTTTCGGAGTAGCTCCAGGTCGTCTTGTAGCCTGCATAGTCAAGAGTATAGTCAGGCCGCCAGAAATCCGGGTCGGTCGTATAATCCGCCGCCATGCTGTTGCCGTTCTCGTCGGTTGCTCCTGTCAATACCCCACCGGTACAGCTCCAAGTCATTGTGCGCGACATGCTAAGAGGTTCGCTGATGGTCGTGGGGAAGGAATTTCCGCAGTCGCCGTATGCGTAGCTCGTCTGAGCACCGTTCACATCATTTGCTTGGTAAACGTTACCAGTGTCGTAGTAGGTGAACGTCTTCGAAAGCGATGCTGAACTGCTCGTAGACATCGTGACGGTTGTGGCATTACCACGCGAGCCAGTAATCGATATATGTTGCGGAGTGCCGCTCGTCGCAGTTGGAGTCGTCTGGTCGTAGTTGTAAGTTGTGGAAGCCACTTGCGAGCATGTGCCTGTGCTGCAGTCGTAAACCGCGACGGAGGACGGCTTGTCGTAAATCGGACCGTATTGATTACTTAGACTGGCATAAGAGATTGCGGTGTCGCGCAGGGCGTGGAACGAACTTAGAGACGCCCCCATCGTGACGCCGTAGTCGTACTCTTCATCTACGGAGACTAGCCCCGATCCGCTGAATGATCCGTCGTACTCCACGTGCGAACCACGAGTTTTTCCATTTACGGGCTGTGCGTAGCTGTCGATCGTATAAATCGGAGAAGAGACTGTGGCGGTGGCGCAGTTGGTGTAATTTCCGCTGTAGCATCGCTCCGTGGTCAACAAGGGAGTCTGAGTGTTGTTGACGAGTTGCTTGACCACTCGCTGGGTTTCGTAAAGATTGTACGTAGCTGTCGTGGGCGGAATCGCAGTCAAATTGGTTATCGTGCTGTCTTCTGCAAAGTTGACGTCAGTCTCGTTTCCGGCTGGGTCATTGACGGTAGTCGTCCAGGTTGATCCCGGACCCGGTGTGCCAGTTTGTTTTGTCCGGCTGTATTGCCATTCGCCTCCTGGGCTAAGCGTGCGGGTTAAGCCCGCAGTACTGCCATCGCTCTCGATGCCATGTGATCCACCAGTGTAGGAATAGGTGATTGTTCCGCCTGTTGCTAATGTGACTTCCTTGATTCTTCCGGTCACGCATGGAGAACAAGAGCTTGGACCGCTCTCATACGTGAACTGATAACTGGTGCCATCAGGCAGATGAATGCTGCTGACCAAAGGCACATTCGTAACCGGACCGTACTCACCGATTCCAGAGATTCCGATACGCCGTTGCCACCGTGTAAGCCGTGTAATTCATCTTGTATTGCGCATTTCCACCCGATGGAGCCGTGTACGTAAAGATGGTCGGACTCGAAGGGGTACCACTCCCGGAAACGGTGAGAGCGGTCGTTCCGAGCGTATCGGTAAAAACGCCGGTGCTACTGACGCTAAGCTGGTTACCATTATTGTCGGTGTAAGTCGCTGCACCGTTGGTGACATTTAGGGGAGCAGTGATGAGCCTTCCGCCGCGATCTGTGAGCTGCCCGGCGAGTTGCCCCTGGGTCGTGACACTCAAATGGTAGCCTGACCCATCCGTAGATGCAGCAGTAAGTGCATTAAACCTAGTACCAAGACATCCACTTTTGAAATAATAAGTCACCCACTGAAAGCTTCCCGGAAAAGCATGAGACGCACCATAGGCATCGTGATAGACGTAGGAATAGTAGGTGGTCCTACAACCATTGCCATCCGTGGTATAGCTGGTCTGATACGTAAGGTAGCCGGTCTGGGCCTCCGTCGGTTCCCCTCCATCCCCAGTTCGATGCTGGCTGCCATTGCTTTACGCCGTGGGAAGTGACCGGCGTCCAGATGGAGCTGTCATAGCTAAGGTCATACGTAAACGGAGTTCCTCGTCCTGCTTTGTGGAAGACAGGGATAACGAAGTTCACGTTCAAGTTTCCGAGGTTGACGGTGTCGAACGGACCACCGCCGAAGCTCCATAGGGCGGCGTTCCTGTGGCCACTTCAGCAGGTGCAATTTGGGATAGCAAAGCGACAAACAACATAATCAACTTGGACGAGAGCTTCATCTGGTTGGTCCTCTGTGCGTGGTCAATCTTTAGTTGATCGAGAAATTTGACAGAGAAAGGCCGCTGTTGAACGAAGTGCCCGACAGCACAAAATCGATCAACATTGATCCTTGCTGGAACCTCTGGATGCGCATCGGCACCATCTCACCGGACACAGTTTGGTGATTCGTAAAGTCAACCTCGAAGGTGAGGTTTGTGCTGGCATCGCTATCCGGATGCGAATTGAAGATCTCCGCCACGGGAAGAAGCGTCGAGGCATCGAGATAGAAATCAATTGTGCTGAGCTGCATTGGTGAAGGCGATACACCCGATGGCCGGTTGGCCTGGTAGACATAGGACTGAATATGCTGAACTGCTGCTCCATTGCGTGTTTCCTGTCCAATGTAAGAGAGCATCACGTCGGAGCCAGCCGCCAACAAACCTAGGACAGGAAAGAACCACGCAGCATCAGTCCAGCAGTTCTGCGGGGCGTAAGAGCCTGATGAGCTATCTGGATTTATCCATTTGCCGAGCTGGGTTCCTGTCTGCGCGTCTCGAATCTCAGTGCGGGTGCCGCTGCCAAGGACCAGATCCATCCGACTTTCGCCTGTGCCCAGCGCCATCAGAGTAGCAGTGCCTGTGTCATTGCCAGCCCAAGTCACAGAGCCTGTTAATGTCGCATCGTTGATGCCAGTGCCACCCGTCAACGCGGCAATAGATTTGGCTGCGTAGGACACGGCTTGCAGTAGCTCTTGGTGGTTGATTTTGTGCAAAAGCGAAGGTTGCTGGAGACAGGGCGACAGCGACAATCAGGCTACGCAGCATGGAATTCCTCTGCAGCAATAGAGTTGTCAGCAGTGAAAAGACACTGCTGTGTGCATAAAATGTCCGCACTCATGCTCGCGTAGGCGAAATCTACGGAGACACGCAATCTCATTGACTACAGGGGAAAGTGGATGAAGATCAGGGGCACGCCTGACAGTCTGGGAACCCTTGCAATCCCGTCCGTTGGTTGCCGCATAAATTACAGACAGCGGCCTGTGGATGTCAACAAAAAACTCCGTCTTACATGTTCAGATCACTTTCGTGAGTGAGTCCCATCACAGGTAAGAGATAGCATTATTTCCGCGATTCGCACGAACGCTCCCGCGCACGCCGGCGAATCCAGGAGGAGGGTCCATTTTGCCGTCTCCTTATACCACCCCGTCAAACCCTTGGGTAGTGGTGCAGTTTGAGTCTTCTGTACTCCCGAGAGGATGTCATCCTGAGGCCAGCGCGTAGCTCGCCAAGGGACATACAGAGGGTGGCCCATTCAAGCCCGATGTTGGCTTGAGTGGGCCTTTCCGCCCATCCTTCAAAATCAAAACGAGTTGTCGTCCATAGCGAAAATTGTTCTTTGCGAAATGCGCAAAGAACAACCGCAGTCGGAGCATCCAGGCCCTTGAACTGGCTCCCACCACCTCCGAGCGCGGCCGCGTCCATCGCCGGGAGCTTAGACAGTCGACCCGTATACGCAGTGACATGAGCGGTCACACGAAACTGCTTCTACTATGCTTTGTACATGGGGAGGATCGTTTGCGTCGCTCGTCTGTCCACGTCGTCACGGGAATGGTCTGTCTTCTTTTCGCCGTCGCTGCCTGGGACCTGGTACCGCACTCCAGCATCGGCTTCGCCGCAGCACGAAACGCCAACTCCCCAAACCGGCAATCACTTCGCCCCACGCTCCCAAACTGCAATCGGCCAGCGCCACGTCGCCCAAGCTGTCCGCCCCAGCCCCCGCTTTGATTCGGCCCCGGGCACCAAGATCTATCCCGCGAAACACAGAGAAGCGATCCCCACCGTCGCCCATCGCTATCTCAGCAGAACTTCATATCGACCTCTTCCGAGTTGGCTGTCGCGATCCGCTCCGTCAATCACAGTCCGACTCGTCGAACATTCTCAAGAACAACGAGCAGATCATCGTTCCCGGCATCAGTCCCGGCCCGGTCACCGAAAAGACGATGCCATCGCCAGGGATTTCGAGGTTCGCGCCATCTACCTCACCGGATACATGGCGGCAGCGATAACAGCATCCGCGTGATAAGCACTGGCATGAAGTCGGTGGCGACGCCATCATCTTCGACATCAAGGATTCCGACGGCAGCGTGACCATTCCTTTCGAGCCCCACTACTCGGCGAGCATCCGGCCTATATCCACGACGTGCCAAAACTCGTGCACTTCCTGCACAGCCAGAACATGCACGCCATCGCCCACATCGCCATCTTCCGCGACGAGCGCCTGGTCGTGAAACATCCCGAACTCGCCGTCCAGTCGCGCGCCAATCACACCGCGTGGCGTGAAAACGGCAAGCTCGTCTGGACCGATCCTTCGAACCCCATCGTTCAGGACTACGACATCGCGTTGGCCAAATACGTAGCCAGCCTCGGGGTCGACGAAATCCAGTTCGATTACGTCCGCTTCCCCGCCGAAGGCGACCAGAAAGATGCCCAGTTCGTCTTCCAGAAAGATCAGCCGCAGCCGGTGCCCGACGCCACCGCGGCCACGAAAGACCCGAACCAGGACCCGAGCAAAGATGTCATCCTGACGTCGGCGAAAGCCGACGGAGGGACCGTACGAGAGCCGGCAGCGCCACCGCAGTCCAAGGGATCGCAACCAAAAGCCGTAACCAAGAATGCAAAGCCCAAAGCCCAAAGCCCGAAGCCCGAAGCCCGCGGCATTCAGCGCTCCGACGTCATCGCCAGATTCCTGAAACGCGCCTACGGCGAACTTCACCCCACAGGCGTCCTGCTCTCGCTCGACGTCTTTGGCGTGATGGCATGGCAACGCCCCATCGACCTCTCGCATACCGGGCAAGACATCGTGCAGATGGCCCACTACTGCGACGTGCTCTCGCCGATGATCTATCCGTCGCACTTCTTCGGCATGGATAAAATCGAGCACCCCGGAGACGAGCCCGCGCACTTCATCGGCGAATCCATGGACCGTTTCGAACTGATCACCAAGGGCAGCGGAGTCGTGATCCGTCCTGGCTGCAGGCCTTCCACTGGCGCACGAAAACTTATTCACCCGAATACATAAAAATTCAGGTGGAAACCGCCCGCGAAAAAGGCGGCATCGGATTCTTGTTCTGGAACGCCGCCAACGACTATTCCAAGCCGTTCACGGCCATGCCCGAAATGAAGTCGGCAAACTATAAAGAAGGATCGAAGGATCCGCGCTACTTCCGCGGTGACGAACTGCCCACGGCCACGGTCCAGGCGGCTCTGAGCCCGGTCCCGTCTTCCGCCACTCACTAACCTCGCGTTCTCTGGCCATTTTTGCCTGTTCGTGTGGAGCGGGCGCTCCCGCGGCCGCTGCCTTTCGAGCTGTCATGCTGAGCCGCGGAGGGAGCCCCGCCCCGCGCAAGTCGAAGGTCCGCATCCCTCACACTCGAAGTCCTCAACCGTTCTCCTTCTGGATCTGCACCCTTCGAAAGGCGCGAAGAGCTAAAATCGACAGCCTGTCATAAAACCGCTCATCTAACTTTCCGAGAAAGGAAATCCCCATGGCTAACTCAAACCGCCGATCTGTGTTGCGACAGGCTTGTGCCGCTGTCGGAGCCACCCTCCTGCCCCTCCAATCCCCACAGCTGGCGAGAGGACAAAACGAGTCCGCCGGAGTCTTTCACGTGTTCGCGTTTCAATGGAAGCCTGAGGCCTCGGAAGCTCAGAAGGATCGAGCCCGGAAAGATATAAGCGCCTTCCAGGGCGTAATCCCCGGGCTCCTTCAAACTCATGTGGGGCCGAATATCTCTCCGCGAGGTAAGGGCTATACCTTTGGAGGCATCATGCTGTTCAAGGACGACGCCTCTCTCAACGCATATTTTCAACATCCAGCCCATCAAGCGCTGCTAGCGTGGCTCGTACCTCTGATCGATGCAGTCGAGCTCGACCTTCACGCATAGGTCAGATGCACTTCCAAAAGCGAGATTTCCCGCGGCTATGTGCCCGGAAGTTTTCCACAGCCCACCCCCAAAATAAATCCAATTCTTGTGACATCTGACCTTTACTGAGGAATCTCATCGTTCAGAATTGGGACTATGCCGGACCAAAGTCCCAACGATTGTGTAGCTCCGGACGCAGCTTGCCCTGAGCGAAGCCGAAGCGTCCTCCCCGCTCGCGAATCGGCCGTGCCACCCTCCGCAGAACCAGAAGTTCCCCGGTGCTCCTCCGTGTCCCCTGTGG
Source organism: Terriglobia bacterium (assembly GCA_963823085.1). Taxonomy (GTDB): domain Bacteria; phylum Acidobacteriota; class Terriglobia; order Terriglobales; family Acidobacteriaceae; genus Sulfotelmatobacter. The sequence continues at coordinate 66,261 of CAWGKF010000010.1, forward strand.
TGAATGAATCATCCCCACGCCGGAAAACCAGCGCCCAACGAGGCCCCTCCACCGAGGCGTCATCCCGAACGCCCGCGCTTTTACCGGCGGGCGGAGGGATCTCGTCTGCAAAACAAACTCGCCTTTCGTCTCTCCGCGCCGACATTAAGTCCTTAGTTATCAAGAATTTACTAGCAAGTCCTTTCCTTGCAAGATTTTACGTCGATTCCGTCATCTCCAATTTCCCTAACTCCAACGCGGCCAAGATTTTAGCTCGTAACTACCAAAAAATTATCGACAGGATCTCTATGCCAAATCCAAAATCGTGCACTCATATCAAAGTCACCGGCGTCCGATGCCAGTCTCCGGCTCTCCGCGGAGAGCAGTTCTGCTACTTTCACCAGCACGCCCACCGCGGCGTGCGCCGTCCGGCGCACTCGCGATTGCATCCGATCGCGCTGATCGAAAGCGAAGAGGCCATTCAAGCCTCCCTGATGGAAGTTATCAACGGACTCATTCGCAACACGCTCGACGTGAAGCGCGCCGAATTGATCATCCGCGCGCTCCATATTGCGGTGAAAAATGCGCGGCATACCCGCTTCGACAGCAACGTGTATCCCAAGGTGAGAGAGGTCCCGCAGTACGCCGAGCCAGAATCGGACAATGTGGAGACGATGGACCCTGTGGGGACGGGCGCCATCGCCCGTCCAGCGAGCAAAGCGAGCGTGGCAGTCACCGCCCCCTCCGACGATTTCCTGCCGGCGGTGGCAGCCGTCCCGTACAGACCGGTCGACCCGCGCGACCCACACTTCCTCGAGCGCTTCGAAGAGGGCGGACGCGTCCTCGCCCGCCAGACTGCTGAACGCCGACGCCGCGGAAGCGCGCTCCGCACAAGATCCCCACAGACTCTCCAAGCGTTCCGCCCGCCGAACCCGCAGCCGCAACACAGGCGGCAGTCGTTGTCGAAGGTAAAGTTCAAGTCGGGACGGCCGCTCCCGCTCGCACCGCCTCCACCGAGACACAGAGGCTGCCCCAGCCTTCGCGCCTTTCGAAGGCTGGGAATCCCGAAGCAGAACGCCTGCAACGCAAGCCGCCGGTGAATGTGAAAGCGGACGCCAGGACAACAGCAGCTCCGAAGGAGCGGAAGAATGCAGCCCAGCGCGCAAGCGCTGGGTAGAACTGCCTCTATCGAGACACAGAGGGTGCCCCACCCTTCGCGCTTTTCGAAGGGTGGGAATCCAGAAAGGAAAAAGTTGACTTGCGGGTAGGGATGCTTCGACTGCGCGGCGGACTTCGCTTCGCTCTGTCCGCCGCTTCGCTCAGCATGACAATTCGAGCGGACGTGGTGGGTCCAAGGTCGAAGGTCCAAGGTCCGAGGTGCAGCGCCCGACGGCCTGAACCTCGAAACCTGCTCGGCTATAATGGTCTGTAACGTGGGTTGGGTTCGCGCCTCAGTCGTCCCCTGCCGGAGGAATGGCTCCGCCTCGTTGCTACTTTCAAACTGACAGGAGTTTCGATGCCCATCCAGAAGACCGACAAGATCTGGCACAACGGAAAACTGATTGACTGGGATGACGCGACGTTGCACGTGATGTCGCACGTCGTCCATTACGGCTCTTCGGTTTTCGAAGGCATTCGCTGCTACGAATTGCCCAGTGGGCCAGCCATTTTCCGCGCCGTCGAACACATGCAGCGACTGGTCGATTCGGCCAAGGTCTATCGCATGGAGTTGGGGTTCACACGCGACGAGTTGGTCCGCGGGATGCTGGAGACGGTCGGGCATAACGGGGCGTGGCCGTGCTATATCCGGCCGGTGGTGCTGCGGGGATACGGCGACGCGGGCGTGAATCCGCTGAACTGCCCGGTCGAGGTCTACATTTGCAATTATCCGTGGGGCAAATATCTGAGCGGGGACGGCGAAGGCGTGGACGTCTGCGTTTCGTCGTGGACGCGGCTGGCTCCGAATACGCTGCCAGCGATGGCGAAGGCCGGCGCGAATTACATGAACTCGCAGCTCATCAAGATGGAAGCGCTGGCCAACGGATACGTGGAAGGCATCGCGCTCGACAAGAATGGATTCGTCAGCGAAGGGTCGGGCGAGAACCTGTTTATCGTGCATCGCGACAAGCTGATCACGGCGCCGCTGGGCAACTCGGTGCTGCCGGGCATCACGCGCGACTCGATTCTGCAGATTGCGCGCGACCTGAATATTGCGATCGTGGAACAGTCCATTCCGCGGGAAATGCTTTATATCGCCGATGAAGTGTTCTTCACGGGCACAGCCGCCGAGGTGACGCCGATCCGTTCGATCGACAAGATCAAGGTGGGCAAGGGCGGCGGCATGGGTCCGATCACGAAGGCGCTGCAGAAGGAGTTCTATGCCATCGTGCGGGGCGAGAAGAGCGACCGCCATGGCTGGTTGACTCCGGTTCCGGTGCGCAGCAAGCAGCCGGTCGGCGTATAATTCGGTCGTCAATTCGAGTCAGGGGCGCGGCGTTTCTAGACGACCGGCGCCCCTTTGGCTTCTCTGCCCGAAAAAAACATAACGTCCGTCAAGAAGGAGAACAACTATGTCCCAAGGCATGAGTCCCGAGTTTGTCCTCGGCTATCGCGCGATGATGCTCGATGGCATTACGCGCGAAGCAGAATGCACGAAGAAGGTCATGGCAGCAGTGCCGGATGCGAGTTCGGACTATCGTCCGGATCCGAAGGCGCGCACAGCGAAGGAACTGGCGTGGCACATCGCGAACAGCGACATCCAGTTCCTGGATGGAATCGCCGACATGAAGTTCAGCATGGAAACACCGGAGCACAAGCCGCAGACGTCGGCGGAAGTGGTGGCGTGGTATGACGAAAACATGAAGCGCGGTATCGAACGCATCGCGCAGATGACTGCCGAGCAGTTGATGACCCCGGTCGAGTTCTTCGGAGTGTTCAATCTGCCGGCGGTGATGTATCTGGGATTTCTGAACAATCACAGCATCCATCATCGCGGAGAGTTGACGACGTATCTGCGTCCGATGGGATCGAAGGTTCCTTCGATCTACGGTGGCAGCTACGATGAGCCATTCGTTCCGGCGGTGCCGGCGGAGACCGCGGCGTAGCGTGGTTTCGAAGTTTTCGGAAAGCCGCCCTGTATCGGGCGGCTTTTTACTTTTTGATCCGAGGGAAGCAAGCCGCCCTGTCGCAAAGAGCGCGACAAGGGCGGGGCAACCATCGGCTGTCCCCACCTGATCCTGTCAGAATCCGAAATTGGAGGGTTACCTAGGTCATCTTGGGGAAGGTGACGATTCGGGCGATGATGCTGGAGAACGTCCAGGTTGAGAAGCTTCGAGCCGAGGCTTCGATTGGGAAGATCTCCGCATGAATATTGATGATCTGCTACGAATTGCGACGGAACGGAAAGCCAGCGACTTGCATTTGAAGGTGGGGAACTATCCACACCTGCGCGTTGACGGAGAATTGGCCCCGTTGACCGATCAGCCCAGAATCAGCGCGGAAGACATGCTGAATATGGCGTTCAGCATGATGTCGGCGCGGCAGAAACAGAAATTCAAAGAGACTACGGAAATTGATATGGCGTATGGCGTGGCCGGCCTGGGACGCTTCCGTGTGAACATTTTTCAGCAGCGCGGCAACGTAGGACTGGTGCTCCGCGTCATTCCGACCAAGATTCGGGCGTTGGACGAGTTGTTCCTGCCGAAGGTGGTGGAACAGATCTGCGACATGCCCCGCGGGCTGGTGCTGGTCACGGGCGTCACCGGTTCCGGTAAGTCGACGACGCTGGCGGCGATGGTGGACCGCGTCAATTCATCGCGTGCGGAACATATCGTCACGATCGAGGACCCGATCGAATTTCTGCACCGCGATAAAAAAGGATATGTGAACCAGCGCGAAGTGGGCGTGGATACGCCTTCGTTCGGAGCGGCGCTCCGAGCCTCGTTACGTCAGGATCCGGACGTGATCCTGGTGGGCGAAATGCGAGATCTGGAAACGATTCAGACGGCATTGCATGCGGCTGAAACCGGCCACATGGTCTTCTCGACATTGCACACGTTGGATGCCGTGGAAACCGTCAACCGCGTGATTTCGATTTTTCCTCCGCCGGAGCAGAAGCAGATTCGTATGCAGTTGGCGGCGGTGCTGCGAGCGATCGTCAGTCAACGACTGGTGCGGCGTTGCGATTCCGAAGGTCGAGTGCCTGCGGTAGAGGTGATGATCAATACGGCGTTCATCCGGGAGTGCGTGCTGGTGCCGGAAAAGACGCGGTCGATCCGCGATGCGATTGCGGCAGGAACTTCGCAGTACGGGATGCAGACGTTTGACCAGTCTCTGTGGGATCTGTTCCAGGCCGGGCTGGTGAATTACGAAACGGCTCTGGAGAACGCCTCGAATGCCGACGACTTCAAGCTGCGTATGGCCGGGATCGCTTCGACGGCAGATATCTCGCGGCAATCGATGCAGACGGCAGGGTTTGGGGGAAGATAGTCCCGAGTACCGAGTTGCGAGTCGCGAGTCGGTAGTACTTCGCGTTGGTTGTCGTTGACTAATTCACCTAGCACTGCATGGTGATCTGTGTCCCGTTTGCAACTGCTCTCCAGAGTGATGGTGGTCCTATCCTGCTGCTCCTGGGCGTGTTTCTTCTGCCTGACCGATTACTACGATCAGACGCGTCCGATGACTGTGGATGAAGCATCCGGACGAGTTTATGCCCTTAACTCACATGGGCATATCGTTTACATGAATGGACGGGAAGCATTTCTCCTGTGCGCGTCGGTGTTTTTCGGTCTTGCGTTCTTCCTGTCAGCTTTCCTAGCTGACAGAAAACTCAAGCGAGCGCTGGCCTCATCTGAATCATCCCGTTAATGCCGACTGCGGCGGGCTTTTGCTCGCAACTCGGGACTCGCCACTCGCAACTCATTGCGCTATCGTTAGCGCATGGCATTCTCTCGACCGAAACGTCGCAGCTATTCCGAAGAGGAGATGTACGAATACGCCGTGGGAGCGCTGGCGCGGCGGATGCGGACGGTCGCGGAGTTGAAGCGGCTGATGCGCGCGCGGGTCGAGGATCCGGAATCGGAGTATGCGGAGACGCTGGTGGAGTTGGTGATCCGGCGATTGAAGGATCAGGGATATCTGAACGATTCGCAGTACGCGGCGTATTACTCCTCGATGCGGCGCGACAATCAGAAGTTCGGGCGCGGGCGGGTGATCACCGAGTTGAAGACGCGGGGTGTGCACGGGTCGGTTATCGAGAAGGCAGTGGATGCGGCGTATGAGACGGTTAGCGAAGAGAAGCAGGCGCGCGAGTATCTCCACAAGAAGAGATTGAAGAAGCCAAAAGATCAGAAGGAAACGGCGCGGGTTTTTCGGCAGATGGTTCGGGCGGGGTTCCGGATGAAGACGATCTTTGCAATTCTGAAGAAATGGGATGTGGATGAGGAGACACTGACCGCGCTGGAAGGGGAGACCGAGCAATGAAGACCGCCGGGTACGCCGAGAGAAATCGGTAAGGTCTGACCTGCTGGCTGGCGCGAATTTTCGGGAGATTCTTCTCTCCTCCTGAAAAGGGGCTATGCTCAGGATGACGTCTTCCTAGTTAGGGATCAGGATTACACTTCGATTTGATTCGCTCCCGCTCGGTGGAGCATACTCAGGCTACCGCTCCAACTATCCAATATTCAGCGAGGAGAAATCCCATGAAAATGAAGTGGGCCGTGATGGTTGTGTTTGCTTTGATCTGCGCGACAACATTCGCTGTTGGTCAGGATGCCAGCAGCACCACAGAAAAAAAGTCAACTGGCACTGAAATGAAGGGTGCGGCCAAGACGGCCGGCAAGGATACAGAAAAAGGAGCCAAAACCGCAGGTAAAGATACGAAGATGGCTGCGGAGAAGACCGGGCATGCGACGAAGACCGCAGCGAAGGATACGGAAAAAGGCGTGAAGACGGCCACCAAGGGTACAGAAAAAGGTGCCAAGACAGTGGGCAAGGATACGGCAAAAGCCGCGGACAAAACGGGCAGCGCCGTGAAGAAAGGTACTGAGAAGACGGTCGACGCCATAAAGTAAAGCAAGAGGACTTTCACCACAGAGGACACAGAGGATCACAGGGAAATTCCTGTGATCCGCCATCCTGTGGTTTCGCTTTTAGGGCGATTGTTCGAGAAAATCCATCCGCGAAATTTCCACGCCTTCCGCCACACAAAATCGTGCCAGAAAATAGTGTACCCCCGGTTTCGTTTAAAATTAAAGTTCATGCTGACAGGCTCTGAAGTTCGCCGAAAATTCCTGGACTTCTTTGTGCAAAAGGGACACAAGGAAGTGCACTCGTCGTCCCTCGTCCCCGCGAACGATCCTACGCTGCTGTTCACGAATGCGGGGATGAACCAGTTCAAAGACGTGTTTCTTGGGCTGGAGAAACGTGATTACTTGCGGGCGACGACTTCGCAGAAGTGCGTGCGGGCGGGCGGCAAGCACAACGATCTGGAGAACGTAGGGTTCACGAACCGGCATCACACGTTCTTCGAGATGCTGGGAAATTTTTCGTTCGGGGACTACTTTAAGAAGGATGCGATCGCGTACGCGTGGGAGCTGATCACTTCGCCGGCGTGGTTTGGGATTGCGAAAGAAAAGTTGTATACCACGGTCTTTAACGGTGAAGGCGGATTGCAGCGCGACGCCGAGGCGTACGACCTGTGGGCGGCGCAGGGTGTGCCTAAGGATCGCATCTTCGAGATGGGGCTGAAGGACAACTTCTGGCAGATGGGCGATACGGGGCCGTGCGGTCCGTGCAGCGAAATTTACTATGACATGGGACCGGCGTCGTCCGATCAAGGACACGCGGACTGTGCCTTCCCGTGTGATTGTGGACGCTATGTGGAAATTTGGAATCTGGTGTTCATGCAGTTTGACCGCGATGCCAGCGGCAAGCTGACGCCATTGCCGAAACCGTCGATTGACACCGGCATGGGGCTGGAGCGAACGACGGCGGCTCTGCAGGGAGTGATTTCGAATTACGATACGGATTTGTTCACGCCGCTGATCAAGCGGGCAGCGGAGTTGACGGGAACGGACAGAGCCGAGCTTCGCTCGGCCGGACAGCCGGGGGCGGCTGTCCCCACAGAATCAAGTCACAAGTCGGCGGCATCGTTGCGGGTAATTGCAGATCACTCGCGGGCGGCTACGTTTCTCATTTCAGATGGCGTGCTTCCTTCGAATGAAGGGCGCGGGTATGTGTTGCGGAAGATTATCCGGCGCGCGATTACGCATGGACGGCTGCTGGGACAGACGAAACCGTTTCTCTATCAGATGGTGTTTGCGGTGCGCGATCTGATGAACGATGCGTATCCGGAGTTGAACGAGACGGCAGATCGGGTGTCGAAAGCGGTGCTGAGCGAGGAACAACGGTTTGCTCACACCATGGATGTGGGCTTAGAGAAAGCTGGAAACGCTGCTGAAACATTCGCCGGAGAAGCTTGCAGGCGAAGATGCGTTCAAGCTCTATGACACATTCGGGATGCCGCTGGATTTCATGCAGGATGCGGCGCGCGATCAAGGCATTGAATTCGATAAGGCCGGCTTTGACCATGCGATGGAAGAGCAGAAGACGCGGGCGCGGGCTTCGTGGAAAGGCGCGGCGAAGCAGACGGCGAATCCGGCGTATCAGCAGCTTCCGAAATCGGAGTTCGAAGGATATCGGCAGACACGGTCGGACGGCTGCGAGGTGCTGGCGATCATTTCTAACGGTCAGGGAGTGAAGGAACTGAAGGCTGGCGAAGCGGGCGAGGTCATTCTCGATCACACGCCGTTTTACGCCGAGTCTGGCGGGCAGGTCGGCGATCGGGGATGGCTGTATTCCGACGATCACAATACCGTCGTGGCTGAGGTGACGGGATGTTATTACCCGATCCAAGGCGTGCGGGCGCATCAGGTGGTGGTGAAAGGGCAGGCTCCAATCCCCTTCGAATCCGCGTAGGGTGAGCATAAGGTTGGTGATAAGGTCGATGTCGTGGTGAACACTGATATCCGCGAGGCCACCATGCGGAATCATACGGCGACGCATTTGCTGCATGCGGGGCTGCGCGAGGTGCTGGGCAAACATGTGAAGCAGGCGGGATCGCTGGTGTCGCCGGGGCATCTGCGATTTGATTTCTCGCACTTTGCTGCTGTGGCGGACGAAGAACTGCAGGATATTGAGGACATCATTAATAAAGAGGTGCTGCGGAACCGGAAGGTGAACGTCATCGAGAACGTGCCGATCGATGTTGCGGTGAACGAATATCATGCGATGGCGTTGTTCGGGGAGAAGTACGGCGACAAAGTACGCGTGATCAAGATCGGGGATTTCTCGACGGAGCTTTGCGGCGGGACACATACGGGCGCGACCGGTGAGATTGGGCTCATCAAGATTCTGAAGGAAGGCAGCGTGTCTTCGGGCGTTCGGCGCGTGGAGGCAATCACCGGGGAAGGATCGCTCAGACACTTTCGAAAAGATCATCAGTTGGAGAACGTGGTGTCTAGTTTCGTCTCTCCCACCCTTTCGCAAAAAGCGCGAAAGGATGGGGCACCCTCCGTGGAGGATGGTGCACACGGCGAAGAGGCTACGTTTTCGCCGGCAGACGCGCTGAAAGCAGAGTTCGAAAAGAAAGACGCGGAGATCAAGCGGCTGGCGCGGGAGTTGGATTCGGCGCGGATGAAGTCGGCTTCGTCTGCGAGCGCCAACATCGGCGAAAAGGTTAAAGAGATCAAGGGCGTGAAGGTGCTGGCGCATCGCGTGGACAACCTGGAGCGGGCACAGTTGCGAACCCTGGTCGATCAACTGCGCGACAAGATCGGGTCGGGCGTGGTGGTGCTGGGATCGGCTTCGAACGGGAATGTCGCGCTGATCGTGGGCGTGACGAAAGATTTGACTTCGCGCGTGCAGGCTGGCAAAGTGATTGGCCCGGTGGCGGAGAAAGTGGGCGGCAAGGGCGGGGGGCGTCCGGATCTGGCGGAAGCCGGAGGAAAAGATGCGTCCGCGCTGGACGCTGCGCTGGACGGAGCATACGGCGTGGTGGAAGGATTGCTTGCATGAACCTCGACGACACGGTGAGTGAGTCCACTGAAGAGCGGATGCGCTTCGTTAAGCACAAGGGACATGCCATCTTCGTGGTTGATTTCAGCCATTGCAGCGCCAAGGAAATGCTGATTTTGCTCGATCTGGTCCAGGCGTCGGTGAAGCGGCATGCGCCCGGGTCGCTGCTGACGCTCGCGGATTTTACGGGAACGCACATCGACAAGAAGGTGGCGGCGCGGGCCAAAGAGGTGCTGGTGCTGGATCGTCCATATGTGAAGAAGTCGGCGTGGGTGGGGACGGAGAGTTTGCCACACGTGTTTTACGAAAACTTCAAGAGCTTCTCGCAACGGGATTTGCCTATCTTTGCGACTCGGGAAGAAGCGATGGACTGGCTGGTGAGCGAGTAGCCAGCGAATCGCCCCGATCCGGTAGCCCACCAACCTTTTCCACCACAGAGGCACAGAGTCACGGAGAAAACCTAGATCTGGCCTGTTGTCTTCTCCGTGCCTCTAAACCTCAGTGGTGGGATAGAGAGCCAAAGCTGATACAGGCTAGCTCCTCCATTTCAATGTGACGGGGCCTTGCATTGGGTGCTTCATGGGCTGACCGGTGCGTTTGGATTCTAGATGCGCGGCCTTCAATTGGAAATACCATTTCGCGGGACGATCGGCGTCGTCGATCAGCATGAGGTGTGGGTTGTGCTTCAGGCCTTCGGCCTGGAGTTCCATGGTGCGCCGGTCCTGCTCGACGAACTTTCCGAAAACAAATTTCAGTAAATCTGGGACGAACGGGATCCAGCGGAAGAGATTCCACGCGGCCACGACATCGATGCGGCATTGGTTGCGCGTGATCGGCGTGACCGTCGTCAGGCTGGAGAACCAGTACTTTCCTGCGCGAATGGTTTCGGTCCGGATATTGGGAAGGACGAAGTCGATTGTGGTGGAGATAGAGTCGGCGTCGGCATAGAGGCGCAGAAGCTTGTAGGGCGCGGAGTTTGAGCTGGGCGTGTGCGCAGCCATGCGGAAGCCATTCGGAATGGGCTCGAAGTTTTTCTTCTTCTCGTGAATGCTGTGCTCGGTGCGCCACCACCAGGCTTGGTGGACGAAGGGTCCGTGAGCCGGGTCCATGAGGCCGATGATGCCATGGTCAATGCTGACGGGCATTTCGGCCTGGAGGTAGGCGAGATTGTAGTTCTCACTGAACTTTTCGATGATGGGAGCGGGGTCGCAGGCTTCGGCCGGCTTGGTGAATCCGGCGCCTTGCGGGGCGGGATCGGGGATATAGACCCATATGAAATTGTCCTGCTCTTCGCAGGGGTAACTTCCGGCGTAGATGCGATCGACTTTCATCATCTGGTCGGAAGTGAGCGAAGGAATCAGCTGGCACTGGCCGTTGTGAACATCGAATTGCCATCCGTGATAGGGACACTCGAGATTTTCACCGTCGAATTTTCCGGAATTGAGCGGCATGCCGCGATGCGGGCAGGAATCGCGAAGGGCGAAGGGATGTCCTTGACGATCTCGGCCGATGACGAAGGGAATCTCGAGCAGCGTGGCTTTATGCAGCTGATTGCGATGGACGGGGCCGGCAGGCAGGGCGCGATACCAGAAGCCGGTGAGCATCAGCGTGTCGGTGGCCTGACGTTGCGGGAGATCGAGTTCGGGCATAGGCAGCTTGATTGTTGATTGCTGATTTCTGATTGTTGATTGAACAGCCTATGCTAGCATCCGCAGGACTTGGGCTGGGCAAACAGAGATTTGACCACAGGAAACAGGGCTCACAGAGGAAAGCGAACGGCATGGAGATCATGGGGCGATTTCAGCGGTTGACGGCGGTGCAGCGGAATACGTTTATCGCGTGCTTCATGGGCTGGTCGCTGGACGCGTTCGATTTCTTCATTCTCGTCTTTTGCGTAAGCGCGCTGGCGACGCAGTTCCACGCGAAAGTCTCGGAAGTTTCGGAGGGAATTTTCTGGACGCTGGCTATGCGTCCGGTGGGCGCGTTTTTGTTCGGGATGATGGCCGACAAATTTGGACGGCGTCCGACATTGATGGTCGACATCATTGCGTACTCGGTGTTTGAGCTGGCTTCGGCGTTCGCTCCGACATTGAAAATATTTTTGATTACGCGGGCGTTGTTCGGAATCGCGATGGGCGGTGAGTGGGGCGTGGGGGCGGCGCTGGCCTTTGAAACATTGCCCGCCGAAGGTCGCGGATTCTTTTCGGGGCTGCTACAGGAAGGATATGTGGTCGGGTATCTGATCGCAGCGGTCTTCTATGGAACTCTGTTTTCAGTTATTGGGTGGCGGGGAATGTTCGTGATTGGGGCGCTGCCGGCTTTCTTAGTCATCTACATTCGAACCAAGGTGGATGAATCCCCGGCGTGGCTGCAAGGCAAGGTGGAGCGCGAAGCGGGACCAAGTCTGGGCAAAGATATTGCGTCGCATGCGGGGATATTTATTTTTCTCGTGGTGCTGATGTTTGCGTTTAACTCGTTCAGCCATGGGACACAGGATCTGTATCCGACTTTCCTGCAGAAGAATTTGCAGCTTACGCCGAAGATGGTGAGCTTCATCGCGATTGTGTACAACCTAGGGGCGCTGGCGGGAGGAATCCTGTTTGGATCGTTATCGGAGCGAATCGGAAGACGGCGCGCCATCGTAATTGCGGCGCTGCTGGCGATTCCGGTGATCCCATTGTGGGCCTATTCGAAAACTGTGCCCCTGCTTGCGCTCGGCGGATTCCTGATGCAGTTCATGGTGCAGGGGGCGTGGGGAGTAATACCCGCACACTTGAATGAGTTGTCCCCCGCAGCTGTGCGGGGAACGTTGCCCGGCTTTGCTTATCAACTTGGTAACTTCATGGCTTCGCGCAATGCGGTCATACAAGCGAAAGTAACGGAGAGCCGTTACGGCGGGCACTATCCGCCAGTGCTAGCCTGGACGGTGTTGATCGTGGCGAGCCTGGTGGCGATAGTTACAGTAACTGGGCGCGAACGCCGCGGCGCAGACTTATCGAAGACTGCGTAGAACGGAGTGGAGATTCGGAAAATGACGGGAGAATCGATATTCTAAGGGTGTGCAAGAATCAGCACACTGTCGGCATGGCACAAAGGAATCATTGTCATGGAAAGATTCGTATGGTACGGTATTCGAAAAGCTCACGCCTTCGCTGATTCATACAATCGGGTCCCAGAGCACTGGTTTGCTACGAATGCGTGTATCTGAGGTAGCGCCGCAATGAAGGACACACTTATGACTCCCGTGCCAGCCGGGGAATCCGCTGATAGGGAAAACTTCGCGAACCGCAAGCTGATTCGTCCCACGCTGCCGCGGTTAGAAAATAACGGCAATCATCATTCATCGTCAGCACCCATGCAGGAGCGCCGGGAGCGTCCAGAGCGCCACGAGCGTCCCGAACGCGGAGAGCGTCCGGAACGGGGTGATCGTTCGGAACGCGGAGAGCGTTCGATGGTAGCGCCGGGCGGGAAGAAGCCAGCACCTCCGGAGCAGACGAACGCGGAGAACTTTTATTACCAGAAGCAGATGCAATCGCGGACGCCGATGGTGATCGTGCTGCAGGATGGCGAAGAAGTTCACGGCATCATCGAGTGGTACGATCGAAACTGCATCAAGGTAAACCGCGACCATGGCGATCCCAATCTGATGATTTACAAGCCCGCCATCAAGTACATGTTCAAAGAGGGCGAGAATCAGAAGTAAGAAATTCTGGTTTTAAAGCCTTCCTGCCGGCTCCGGCGAATATCCACGTTTCTCGCGCATAGAACGGCCATATTCAGGATAATCTCGGGAGGTCTCCGTACGTTGGTTAGGGGCCAGGATCCTTCGACTGCGCGTCCGCTCGCTTCGCTCACCGATACTCTCCGCTCAGAATGACAACACATTAGCAAAAGCACAGCGGTTTCCAAGAGCTATTCCACGTGATCCTCGCAGCAAAGATGCTTCGGACCGAAACTTCCGGTTCGATCAACAGCTGGGGCGGGCTGTCCCCACATCAACAAAACGAAAATCCCCACTTCTGGCAAAACCGGGCAGAATTTGGTGCACCCGTCGATCACTGGGGTCCCAAGACGCGAGCGTGTCAGTCCCGTCTGCCGCATCGGGCTGGAGGCAGGCTTACGGTCCCTCGGCGCGCTTGGGGCGCGCCTCAGGATGACATCGCTCCCATAGTGCTGACGCAGACTACGTCCGTTTGATGATGAAGACGGTCTTGTCGTCGATTTCGTCGTCCTCTCCGTTGGCAGAGAGAATTTCGTCCTGCCGGACCGCGTGATCGAGCAGGGCGTTGCAGATGTCGCGGGCAGGATGGCGGTAATGTTCGCGCAGCACCGCTTCGAGTTCGTCTCGCGATGGTCCATCGCTGCCGTCGTAGACTCCATCAGTGTAGAGAACCAGAATGTCTCCGGGACTCATCAGGGTAATTTGAGCGATGTCGGAGGAGTTGAATCCGCGCTGGCGGAAGGTCAGCGAGTAATATTTTTTGCGATCGGGGTGATCGGCGGGGATTTGCAGGCCAAGAGCCAGGAACCGCACCATGTGGCTGTTATCGATCGCCATGAACTTGCCATATTCCGCGGAGAAGACCAGCGGTGGAGGGTGTCCGAAATTCACGAAGCGGAAATGGCCGAGGGGGTCGACCTCGCCGTACAACATGGTGGCAATTTCACGCGCTCCTTCTCTGCCGGTGATGCCGAGCGCGTTGCGGGCCGTCACGGATTGGGCCAGCCGCAGGTTGAGGTTTTCGAAAAGCTCGGGCGTGGTTTTTCCGTAATTGTCGAGTTCCGTGAGCATCAAGGCGTGAAACGTGTCATGGACCGTGGATGCGATTTTGGCCGAGATGATGCCGTGGCCCTGGGCGTCGACGAGCAGAACTCCTGCGGTGGAACGAAGGTCGCGCAAGGCCTCGGCAACCCGTACCTCATCGGAGCTGCGCGCAAATCTGTATTCGGCTTCCATCTCAGGCCTGAAGCCGGAAGTGCCTTTCAGCCACTGGACGTGATCGTCAACGGAATTACGCACGAGCGCGCCCGGAGGCAGCGGTTCGAGGAATTCCTGCGACAAGCGCTGAGCGCGGTGAATGCGGGCGTCGATGTCGTAACGTTGGTGGAAATTGATGTACTCGAAAAGATCGCCGCCGACCGTTCCCACCGGGATAGAACTGCCGAACATCTCGATGCCGGGAAGGTGAGGGATTGCCCCTTCCGCCGGCATCAGGCGGTTGCGCAAATATTCGTCGATGCTCGGAGCAGTGTTGAGGTCGCTCATCCGATTCAAGCTGGTCTTCAGCTTTTGATTTTATCGTAGGGAGGGAGTGCTTCTGGGCGGGGGACGGCTGACAGCCGAGGGCGGCTGTCACCACAGGGTGCTTGCTGGTGCCAAAAGTCCAAAGCCCCACCCCGTCGCAAAAGGCGCGACAAGGATGGGGCAACCGCGGCTCCAACGAACCCACTTCTGGAAAACTCGGCCGGAAGGGCTCCGGAATTTGTTGCGGGCGAAGGTGGTCGCCGCTGCGTACATCCGAGATCCGGCCCGCTAGTGCTGGTCGTGATCGTGATCGAAGTCGCGATCGTGATCGTGGTCGTCCCAGTCCTGCTGATCATGCCAGCGGCGGCGGTCCGGGTCCCACCATTTGTGGAACTCGTGCCAGCAACGTTCTCGTGCTTCACGCAGCTCATGTCGACGACGATTAGCATCCTCGCTTTCGGGGCCATTCTTGTGAATGGCGATGTGCAGGAGTTGGTCGGCGCGCTCGACGCGCCTCTGGCAATCCTCCTCAGATTCGGCGTGGGCGCGCGGCACGGCTGCGAACGAGGCGAGCCCGAGAAGGACGGCAACGGACAACAACAGCGCTTGAATCGAACCGGGTTTCCGACGGATCATCTGACGGCTCCTTGGGAAAATGCGTTCCTTGCGGGAATCGCAAGCACTGCAATCCCATTTGAAGCTATCGAAACAGGAGGGTGGGGGCGATACAGTGGATTCCGTACCTGCTGAGCCCAAGAAAATCACCATTTGTGGCAAAACCGGGCAGAAATGGGGGGCAACCGATTCTTACTCCCGGGCTAAAGCCCGGCTGTCTCTTCGACCTTTACGCGGCGTTAAAGCGCCGCTCTTCCACGGCTACGCCCAACGCGGGCGAAGGCGCCTGCTCCAGATCGAACTGCTTTCGGAGGAAAATCCCCACCCAGCTTCATTTCCATTTTCCATCTTCGTTTCTAGCGCGCGGAACTGAGCGGGACGCGGGCGCTGCTCACCTTCTTTGCGAAGATTGGTCTAAAGAGTGGTTTGGTGACCTCCATGAAGACAATCAGAGTTCTGCCTTTGCTTGTTGTGATGATGACGCTTCGTCTCTTTGCCGCTCCGATGAGCGATGCCGACCGCGAACACTTGCTGGTGCATTTCCAGATGACGACGCAGATGGTGGAAGAGCAGGTGATTGGTTTGTCGCCGGCGCAGCTGGAGTACAAGGCGTCGCCGGATCGCTGGAGCATCCGGGAAGTGGTTTCGCACTTGGCCGTGGCGGAGCCGGACTACTGGCGCGAGGTGCAGAAGGCGGTGAAGGCCGCTCCGGATATGAATAAGAAGAAGTCGTCGGCGACCGACGCCGACATTATGTGGTACGGCATCGATCGCGTGGTGCATACGAAGACGGGCGGCGGACATGAAAAAGTCGATACTTATAAAGATCTGAACGAAGCGATTGGGAAATTTGAGGCGCTGCGAGTGACGATGATCGATTACATCAAGACGACTAACGACGACTTGCGCGCCCACAGCTTTGGAGAGTATGGAGAGACGATCGATTGCTGGCAGTGGATGCTGGAGATCTCGACGCACGCCGAGCGGCACATTCAGCAGATTCGCGAGATCAAGAACGATCCGAACTTCCCGAAGAAGTGAGGCAGGAGGGACGTCTGCGGCCCGAAAGCGCAGGGGCTAAAGCCCCGCCTTGAGTTGCGCCCTGACGCGGCCCTGAAAGGGCCGCTCTTCCACGGGCTTGCCGGCCGAACTATGTGCGGCCAGAAAAATCACAGCGGCCCGAAAATTCCGGGCCGCCTGACGGGCGAGGCGCCCGTCACCACATGGTTCTTGCCTCTGCTAAAAAGCATTTTCCAGAGGTCTACAGTCCGAGGTCCGACGCGATCTTCCGGAAGCCGGACGCCTGAAGCCTGCTCCTATGTTCCTTCGTTCCAGCCGGCCAGATACTCTTCCTGCTCGGGCGTTAGCTTGTCGATTTTGATGCTCATCGACTCCAGCTTCAGCTTTGCTACGCGCTTGTCGAGTTCGTCGGGAACCTTGTAGACCGTCTTCTCGAGCTTCTTGCAATTCTTCACCATGTACTCGACGCTGAGGGCCTGGTCGGCGAAGCTCATGTCCATCACGCTGGCGGGATGGCCTTCGGCGCTGGCCAGGTTGATGAGGCGGCCTTCGCCGAGAAGGTTGATCTTGCGTCCGTCTTTCAGCGAGTACTCTTCGACGAAGGTACGCGTGGTGCGTTTCGAGGATGACATCGCTTCGAGCGCGGGGATGTCGATCTCGACATTGAAGTGGCCGGAGTTGGAGATGATCGCGCCGTCTTTCATCAGCGCGAAATGGTCTTTGGTGAGCACGCTCTTGTTGCCGGTGACGGTGCAGAAGACGTCGCCGAGCTTGGCCGCTTCGGTCATGCTCATAACGCGGAAGCCATCCATCACGGCCTCGAGCGCTTTCGTCGGATCGACTTCTGTCACGATGACTTCAGCTCCAGCGCCACGTGCGCGAGAGGCGAGGCCGCGGCCGCACCATCCATAGCCGGCGACGACGAACTTCGATCCGGCGAGCAGGAAATTGGTGGCGCGGATGATGCCATCGATGGTGGATTGTCCGGTGCCGTAGCGGTTGTCGAACAGGTGCTTGGTATCGGCGTCATTGACGGCGACGATGGGAAACTTCAGCACGCCTTCCTTGGCCATGGCGCGGAGGCGGATGACGCCGGTCGTGGTTTCCTCGGTGCCTCCAATGACGCCTTCGAGCGCGTCGGTGCGCTTGGTGTGCAGCAGGGAGACGAGGTCGGCGCCGTCGTCCATGGTGATCTGAGGCTTGTGATCGATGGCGGCGAGGATGTGCTGGTAGTAGGTGTCGTTGTCCTCACCCTTGATGGCGAATACGGGGATGTTGTGGTCGCGGACGAGCGAAGCCGCAACATCATCCTGGGTGGACAAAGGGTTGGATGCGCAGAGCACGACTTCGGCTCCGCCGTCGCGCAGGCAGATGGCCAGGTTCGCGGTCTCGGCGGTGACGTGCAGGCAGGCCGAGATGCGGATGCCGGTGAGCGGCTGGTTCTTGATGAATTCCTTGCGGATGATCTGCAGGACCTTCATCGATTGGTTTGCCCACTCGATGCGCTTCTTTCCGAGATCGGCCAGTTCGATGTTTTTGATGTCGCAGTTGATGGCGGCGGTTGACATGCTGCTCCTCTTTTGTGGCCTTTAGCCTTTCGGCTTTGGCTCTTGGCTTTTTATTCTTTGGCGCGCGTCGTAGCGGGCTGAAGATTAATGTCTGATGACCAGTGAGTGATGTTGCCCCAGAAACATTTTCGCAGAATAAACGCGTTTGGGGAACTGGTCAGGATTTCAAATTCTGGTCGCTTATGCGCCTTCGGGAACAAGGTCCGAAGTAGCCCGTTTGATTTCTCCTCGGCGTTCTCGGCGCTCTCTGCGGTAAATGTTTCACCGCCGAGCACGCAGAGAACGCCGAGATCCCTCTTACTTTCTCGCGGCTACGGGCTCGCGAAGGCCGGCATCGCTGGCCAGCTTGGCCGCTTTGTCGGTTAATTCCCACGTAAAGTCGGGATCGTTGCGTCCGAAGTGGCCGTAGGCTGCGGTCTTCTTATAGATCGGACGGCGCAGGTTCAGCGACTCGATGATCCCGCGCGGCGTCAGTTTGAACTGCGCGCGAATGATGTCCGGGACGATGGCCGGATCAACCTTCTCGGTGCCGAAGGTTTCGACCAGCACGCTGACCGGATCCGCGACGCCGATGGCGTAGGCGAGTTGGACCTCGCAGCGGTCGGCGAGTCCGCCGGCGACGACGTTCTTGGCGATGTGGCGCGCCATGTAAGCGGCCGAGCGATCGACCTTGGTCGGATCCTTTCCGCTGAAGGCGCCGCCGCCGTGACGTCCCATGCCGCCATAGGTGTCGACGATGATCTTGCGGCCGGTCAGCCCGGTGTCACCCATGGGGCCGCCGATGACGAAACGTCCCGTGGGATTGATGTGGTACTTGGTGTCTTCATCGAGCAGGTGGGCGGGGATGACCGCCTGAATAACGTGCTTGAGGATGCCCGCGCGAAGCTCGTCGTTGGCAACGGTCTCGGAGTGCTGCGTGGAGATGACGACAGCATCCACGCGGAGCACTTTGCCGTTCTTGTCATATTCCACTGTGACTTGGGATTTGCCGTCGGGGCGGAGGAAGGGAAGTGTTCCATCTTTGCGCACCTTGGAAAGCCGCTGGGTCAGCTTGTGCGCGAGTGAGATGGGAGTGGGCATCAATTCCTCGTTCTCATTCACCGCATAGCCAAACATCATTCCCTGATCGCCGGCGCCGCCCGTGTCCACGCCCATGGCGATGTCGCCGGACTGTTTGTTGATGCTTGAAATTACGGCGCAGGTGTTGCAGTCGAAGCCGTGGAGGGCGTTGTCGTATCCGATGGACTGGACAGTGCCGCGGACGACCTGCTGGAAGTCAACGTAAGCCTTGGTGGTGATTTCTCCGGCGATCATGACGAGACCGGTGGCGGTAAGAGTTTCGCAAGCGACGCGGCTGACGGGATCGTCGGCGAGGCAAGCATCGAGGATGGCGTCAGAAATCTGGTCGGCGATTTTGTCGGGATGGCCTTCAGTCACCGATTCCGAAGTGAATAAATAACGGTTCTTGGATGGCAAGTTTGTATGTCTCCTTTATATGCGCGAGCTTTTACTGCGCGATCTTCTATCAAGCGATCGGCGCGTGGCCCGCATCCGAGCTCAGGACAATTTGTCGGCGAGCTAGCGGAAATCCAACTTGGCCGCGTTAGGGGCGGCACACTGGGAGGAAGTCCTCTGAAAAGGCTATCAGAGCACATGGGGGTACGCAACGATTTTGGGTGTAAGGGCTTGGGGGAGAGTTGAATAGCGGAAATTTGGGGGTGGGCGGAGATTCGGACTTTTGCGCAATTTCCGCGGCGCGTCAGCGGGTCCCCTTCGACTCATCGCGGCGCACGCCGTCGTAAGGTCCCTCGCGACGGCTTCGCCGGCGCCCAAGATGAGAAAGCGGCTACACGTAAGCCCGTTCTCAAAAGCGCACGCTTCTTGGACGCGGTAGCTGATGTCAAGGCCAAGTAGAAAGTTCCGCTTGTTAGCCAGGTAGAAACTTCCGGTTGTTGATTTTGTTTTTGGGGATGGGGTGCAGGGGAAGGGGGCGGTTCCTCTTCCCCTGCTCAGCGATTGAGTCACCTTTCAGCTGCGCATCGCTTGCCACAGCGGGCGCTCCGGCAACCGTTGAAAGGCTTGGTTGGAGCGGGCTTGGGCTTGTTCGCGACGTTGTTGCCGTTGTGCGGCGTCGGGTTTCCGTGCGGCGTGCGGCGGAGACCACGGGGCGCGATAGCTGGCGCGGGTTGGTATGGCACAACGGTCCAGGCGCAGGCGGTGTTGCTTCCAGCGCATCCACACCGTGCCGTCGAGGCGCTGTTCAATCTCCACCGTTCGTCCGCGCATGCCGCCGCCAATATCGGCGCGGCGAATCTGATACGCCGCTCCCGCCCAGCGCACGGTGTAGTCCTGAGCCACGGTGCGTGTCTCCATCCGGCTCAGCACCGAGTCCAGTAGCTGACCGCGATCCAGCGCCCGGTGCGCGTCCCCGGCCTGCTCCGCCTCGCGCGCAAAGCGCCGGTTCCACAGCGGCAGATACACCTGTTCGAGATAGCGGTTGGCTTGTTCCAGATTGCCAGCTCCCACTTTGCGCAAGCCTTTCACCAGCCGGTCCTGCGCGGTGCCGAAAAAACGTTCCACCCGGCCCTTGGCCTGGGGCGAGTGCGCCGCGACCCATTCGATGCCCAACTCCCGCAGCGCCCGCCCGATCTGCGTAGGCTGCGCCGCCGGTGCCTCGCGATGATGCGCCGCCTTGGCCGCGGTCTGAAACAAACTCGCCTTGTCGGTGTAGACCGCCAGCGGCCGCCCGTGCGCTTCCAGATAAGCGCGCAGCGTGCGCATGTTCTCCTCCGTTGAATCCCCGACCACGAAGCGCGCCTCCGCCCGCGAAGTGGCGTCGTCGAGCAGCGCGATCAAATATAATTTTCGCCCCCGCCCTTCCAGCCAGTCATGCGTACTGGTGTCCCATTGCACCAACTCGCCCCACCGTGCCCGCCGCTTCCGCCACACATGCACTCGCTCCACCCGCGCCCGCCGCGCCTTCCACATTCCCGCTTGCAGCAGCCACTTCCGCAGCGTTTCTTTCCCCACTTTCACCCCGTACTCCGACCCCAGTTCTTCCGCCGCCAAGGTCGGCCCGTAATCGTGCCACTGCCGTGCCTGCTTCTGCGCCGCAAATACTTGCAGCGCCCGCGCCTTCACCTTCTCCCCCAACCGGCGATTCGACCGCTTCCCCCGCAACCCATGCACCACCGCTCCATCCCCTCGCTTCTTGATCCGCTTCCCCAACTCCCGCACCCAGCGCACACTGATCCCCAACTCCTTTCCCGCCTGCGCCTGCGTTATGTGCCGCTTGCTCACCTCGTGCAGCACCTTCAACCGCTGCCGTTCCCCATCCCTCATCCTCAGCTCCTCTGCCTCTTCCGCCATCCAAACACTCTATGCGGAACTTTCTACTTGGCTACTACAGGAACTTCTCACGTGGCTGCGACAGGACGCGGTAGCTGATTGACAACATTCGGGACTGACCGCATAATTGCTCCCCAAGTTTAAGCAGCGTGATAGGCCCTTAGCTGCTTTCTCTGTTCTACTCTGGACTCCCCTGCTGGCCGCCCGTCGCTGAAGTGTGTTGCCCAAAGAACTTTCCGTGGAGAAGAATCCGATGAAAGAGATGAACAGAATCCATTTGAGTGCCTGGAAGAGCGCTTGCGCCGTTTTTCTATTTTGTGCCGTGGCGACGATTGGCTCGTCGGCGCAAACCTTCAAGACTCTGGTGAATTTCAACGGGAGCAATGGGACGGGGGCGAGTGCTCCGATTCAGGCGTTCGATGGAAATTACTACGGCACAGTCGGCGGAGGAGGAGCGAATTGCCCCAGGGTGCTTCCTGCGGAAGCATCTACCGGCTCTCGGCGGGGAAGATGACGAAGATTTATAGGTTTTGCCAGCAGACGGGGTGCCCGGATGGCGAGGACCCAGGGGGCCTTGTCCAAGGCATGGATGGGAACTTTTACGGCGAGACTTTTGGAGGCGGGGCAAATGGGGGCGGCACGTTTTTCCGAATAACTCTATCGGGCAAGCTAACGACGATCTCCAGTTTTTGCGCGCCATCCAGTTGTGGCTATAGCGCCTTCCCGTCATTGTCAGTGCAAGGACCGGACGGGAGTTTTTACGGAGTAACTGAATTTGGAGGCGCTAACGGCTATGGTTCGATTACTAAAATGAGCCTCTCCGGCAAGGTGACCGTCTTGCACAACTTCAACCTGAATGATGGCGGCGCGCCGCTTGGTGGGCTGATCCAGGGCGCGGATGGAAATCTCTACGGAACAACCTTCGATGGTGGCAATCTCAATTGTCTTTATTGGGTTCACAACTTCTGGGGCGGCTGTGGAACGGTTTTTGAGCTGACACCGAAAGGTAGGTTCAGTAGTCTTTACAGCTTCTGCCCGTTCCTTTTGCGACGATGGCGCTGCTCCCTCAAGGAGAATCGTCGAGGACGCGGGTGGGAATTTTTACGGAACAACCACTTTTGGTGGATTTGGCTATTCAGAGTCGCAGTGTGACACCGTGGGTTGTGGGACCATCTTCAAACTCAATGCGCAGGGTCAACTCAGCTTCCTTGTATACATTTTGCACCCAGAACGACGGGGAGTGCACCGACGGATTCTGGCCTGGAGGAGGACTGACGCTTGGCAGCGATGGAAACCTCTACGGGAGCGCGACTGAGGGAGGGCTTTGGCTTGGGATAATTGCTCGTTTGCATGTGGCACGCTGTTCAGCGTGACGCCCGATGGAGCGTTTAGTGTTCTCCACGCTTTCGTCGATACGGATGGAGCTTATCCTTACTCTGCGCCGACGCAGACGACCAACGGGATATTTCGTTGGGGAGTCGTGGCAAGGTGGGCCGGACAATTACGGTACGCTCTTCAGCTTGTCGACGAATCTGCCTGCGTTTGTGGAGACGAACCCCTCGTCTGGCAAAGTGGGTAAGACCGTCGTGATCATGGGGAACAATCTGAAAGGGAGCACGGCAGTGAAGTTCAACGGAACTGCGGCGCAATTCCGTGTGGCGGCGAACAGCGCGATCGTTGCCACAGTGCCGACGGGAGCAACCAGCGGATCGGTTAGCGTGACGACTCCTAAGCGGTACTCTCACGAGCAACGTGGCGTTTACGGTGAGACCGTAAGGGGCAGATCTGGACGGAAGTCGCGCGGGTCTCCGCCTCAATTCGTCGCAGCGCACGCCGTCGTAAGGTCCCTCGCGACGGCTTCGCCGGCGCTCAGGATGACAATTCCCACTTCGATCAGTGCACACATGAAAATCCGGGCGGCTGCGCCCCAGAGGCGCACACAGTCACCCCCAGATCGGAGGTAACTTCCGACCTGTCACTACTGTGACCTGGAATCCTGGATTTCGGCCCGGTTTTCCGCAGGCAGATGTGCCCTTCTGAGATCCTACTGAAAATAAAGTGCTTAGAGGCGGGAACTCGGAACAGGCAGGCGGAGTCTATGTCTAATAAGGAGTTTGGCTCCGGCGCGATTGGGCGATGTACGTCCCGGCAGAATTTTAAGGGACGGGAGCGGGTGGAAAATCCTATAATCAGGGGACGCCATTATGGCGGGAGCAACCACCTTGGGTGATTTAGCAAGTGCTATCGGGGCAAGATCGCACGAAGAATCGGCGATCGTTGCGGAGCTAAAGGCCGGTTCGGAAGCGGCGTATGCCTGGCTGATCGGAGAGTTCCAGCAGCCGGTGTACGGGCTGGTGTACCGCGTAGTGAATGATCCGGCAGACGCGGCCGACACAACACAGGACGTATTTCTGAAGGTGTTTCGCGGGATGAAGCACTTTCACGGTGGATCGAGTTTGAAGACGTGGATCTACCGCATCGCGCTGCATGAAGCGGCGAACCGCAGACGCTGGTGGTTCCGTCATAAATCGAAGGAAACATCGATTGAGCCGGCGGAGTCGGAAGGATCGAGCGTGATGGAGAACGCGATGCAACTGGCGCTGACCGATCATGCGGAATCTCCGTTTGAGAATGTCGCGCACCATGAAGTACAGCAGCGAGTGGAACAGGAATTGAGAAAAGTGCCGGAGCCATACCGGACCACGCTGATTTTGCGCGATCTGGAAGAGATGTCCTACGAGGAGATTGCCGAGGTTTTGGAAGTCTCGTTGGGAACAGTGAAGTCAAGGCTGACCCGCGGCAGAGAAGCGCTAAGACAGAGACTGGCGCCTTACGTCCGCGAGGTTGGGAACGAACTGGGGTTGAGCGCTCCTCAAGAACAACGGGGTGAGCGTTCGCAGGCTACTGGAGGGGGTAGAAGGGCCGAGGTGATGCCATGATTGGCATTGAAAAGACGGGCACCGGGAAAAGCACGGGATTGCAGTGCCCCGAGGCGAAGCAGTTGTTCTCGCCGTATCTGGATGGAGCGGTGACGGGCACGGAGATGCTCGCACTGCAGAAACATCTGGCGGAGTGCGCGAGGTGCAACCGACAGTACGAATCGCTGCGCAGAGCGCAGAATTTGCTGACCAGCGTGGCGCGTCCCAGAGTGCCGTCGGATCTGGGATTGAAGCTGCGGCTGGCGATTTCGCGTGAAGTCGCGGTGGCGCGGCGCGGACGGTTCGAGGGGTTGAAGGTGCGAATGGAGAACGCGCTGGAAGCATTCATGGTTCCGGTGACAGCGGGTTTCTTGAGCGCTGTGATTATTTTTGGAATCGCGATGGTGTATTTCGTCGCGCCATCGAACCTGCATGCAGGGAATGATGTTCCCCTGGTAATGCTCAACACCGCTCCGGAGCTGCAGCCCAGTGCGTTTGGCCTGAGCATGGATTCGATTGATGACGACTCGCTGGTCATAGAGGCCTACGTTGACGCGAACGGGCGGGTGCAGGATTATCGGATTCTGTCGGACTCCGGCGAGTCGAAAGAAGTGATGCCGGAAGTGAAGCGGATGCTGATCTTCACGACGTTCCGTCCGGCGCTGTCGATGGGACGTCCGACGGCCAGCAAAGCTGTGTTGTCGTTTTCGAAGATTAGTGTGAAGGGATAGCAGGAGTCAGGGGCCAGAGGTCAGGGTTCAGGGGCCAGCAAAGATTGGGGCGGAACTTTACGTTCCGCCCCTTTTACTTTCTAAGATCGCGTGTGGATCGGACCTTCAAGGCAGGGGCTGAAGCCACATTCTCAGTGGACCCGAAACGCGGCGCTGAAGCGCCGCTCTTCCACGTTTCACATGTCCCTGGAGCACAGCTCACATCGACACCTGAAAAACGGCGAAGCAAAAAAAGGACGGGACTCGTGATCCCGCCCTTCGTATTCGCCTTTCGGTGCTTACTGACACGAGTCGCTGACTTTGTGAACGTCAGTGACATTCAGGTGTCCGTGCTCGGCAGTGTTGTTTTTCATGCCGGTGTCATGGCCCATCTGTTTCGCGTCTTCTTTCATGTTGTGCATGGTGTCGTGGGAGACGACGCCTTTGGCTCGGACCGTCTGATTCACGTGAGCGGCGAGGTCGACCGAATTGTTTTGGTGAAGTTCCCAGGTGCTGCCATCGCTGCCGGTAAGAAGATATTCGTTCCCGTTGCCGGATTTGGTCAGGCATCCGGTGATGCTGCGAACGTTGCTCTTTGAGTCTGAGCCGCTGTCGTCTTGCGCGAGAGCCCACACCGAAGTCAGAGCTGCCACCAACACACACAACAACAAACGTGTCCACTTATTGGTCATTGAGTAGTTCCTCCTTAGTCGCGCCCGTTGGCAGATGCGGGCCATTCCGATCCATAACTTGGCGCGGGTAAGGTGCAGGTAGAGGCTGGTGAGTTGCCGGGAATTCGGCAAAGAGCTCTACCCCATTGAGCACAGAGGATTTAATGGGCCTGATGCTGCCAGTTCAATACCAGCTTGATGGGCTGGGAGACGTTGTCGCCGGTAGGGCGGGAGGCGAGAATACGTTTGCCATCGGGCAAAATCGAGAGCAAGCCGAGATTCGGCGGAAGGGTCAGCAACTCTTTTGGAGCGGAGAATTCCGGCTTGTCGCCATTCATGTGGACGTCGACATTGTAGATTTTGTCGCCTTGCGGGTAGCGGATGCTCTTTCCATCTGGAGACCAATAAGCGGCACTACTGACTCCGGCAGTGGAAATTTGCCAACGCGAGCCGGCAGCGGGAAATGACGTTACATAGAGTTCGGGGCTTCCAGTCTCGTCCGAGTTATAGTTGATCCACTTGGCATCTGGAGACAGCCTGCCGCTGCGATCGTTGTAGCGACTGTTCACCACAGGAACAAGTTTCATTTCGCCCTGAAGATCGAGGTAGTAGATATCGAACCCGGTCTTTGCATCTTGCACGTTGAAAATCAGGTATCGCCCATCGCGCGAAATATCGACGAGGGTCATGCTGCCGTTGAGATGGTCCAGAAGTTTCTCTTCCTTGCCAGATGCGCCGAGTTCCCTGCGCACCAGAGAACTGACGTAGCCCGTAGTCGTGGCGATGAAGAGATTCTTGCCGTCGGGGGAAACTACGGCGGTTTGAGCTGTTTCCTCGTCGGGAGTGAGCCGGTTCACAGTTTTGCGCTGGATGTCGGCCAGCCAGAGGCTATTGCCATTCGAGGTGGGACTGGCACGATACACGATGGCCGTTTGAGTACTGGAGGAGAATGTGCCTCCGAGATAGGGGGCGGCCTCACCCCAGTGTTCCAGTTCTTTGCCGGCGGCGTCTAACCAGACTAGTTCGCGATTCTGGACGGAAGAATTGCGATAAAGGAGCAGGTTGTGACCGACAGCGAAATAACCGAGGTTCCGAGGATTGTAGAACTCGATGCTGGCCTCGATGGGAATGGGATTGCCTTTGAAACTGAGGCTGGAAGGATCGAATTCCTGCTGGGTCAGCGTGCCTTCTTTGACATAGAAGAGATATCCATCGCTGTAAGTGACGTTGGAGCCTGCAGGAAGAATTTGTTTCGGCTCGCCTTGGTCGAGTGATCCGGCAAAGACGCTGCCGACAGCATCTCTTCCGCGCTGCACAAAAAGAAAATGTTTCCCATCCGGAAGAAAGAAAGGATTGCGGTCGGTGAACCGGGCGTCATCTTTGTCGGCGTGGGTCACCTCGACGGGAGCGCCTCCACCATCCGAGACCGACTGCAGCGGCCCGGCGATCCGCGGAGCAAAGATAATGGTTCCCTTGTCATTCCACGTGCCGCCGCGTCCATCCGGCGCGTCGCACAGAGTTTGTGGGGGACCACCGGCAGCGGGAATTTTTTTCAGTTTGCCATCAGCGAAGAATCCGAGATATTTCCCGTCGGGTGACCAGAAGGGAAAGGTTCCACCTTGCGTTCCGGCGACTTCTGCAGCCTCCCCGGTGCTCAGGCGAAGGAGAAAGATGCTGCTCTCATTGCCGCGGAAGGTTACCCCTTTTTTGACTGCGACGAACACGACCTGTTGACCGTCGGGAGAGAGAACGGGAGCTCCGGCCATGATCGGGGCGAACTCGAATCCGGCGGGTTGTTCCAGGCTGGCGTGGATCGGTTGTTGCGCGGAGGTCAGACGATTGGCATATAGGAGCGCAAGAGCGATAGCCACGAGTGCAACCAACCAGCCCGCAACCAGAGCCGCGGTCATGGCGTTCATCTTCTTTTTGCGGCGGGAGGTCACGAGCGCGGGAGCGCCGGCTTGGCTCATGCCCGCCGATGCGATCCATTGCAGCTGCAGTTTCAGATCGTGCGCGCTTTGGAAACGGTCGTCGGGTTCTTTCGCGAGGCAGGTACGGACGATCTGTTCCAGCGCGGGCGGAGTCATCGGTTGCAGCGTCGCGATGGGCTCGGGATCCTTTTCGAGAATCGCGCTGGCCAACGACAGCTGGCTCTTTCCCTGAAACGCGCGCTTGCCGGTGAGCATTTCATAGAGCATCGCACCGAACGCGAAGATGTCGCTGCGCGCGTCTGCCTCTTTGCCCTGGATCTGCTCCGGGCTCATGTACTGCACGGTGCCGATCAGAGTTCCCGCGACCGTTACGGGGGAAGCCAGATCGGCCATGGTGGCGGCCATCGTAGCCATCGACGATATGTGGGCCGACCCTGACTTCGGGCCGGTGCCCAGGCCAAGAGGCTTCGCGAGGCCGAAGTCCATGAGCTTGGCACCGCTCTTGGTGAGCATCACGTTGCCGGGCTTGAGGTCGCGGTGAACGATGCCGCTGCGGTGAGCTTTGTCGAGCGCATCCGCAATTTCCACAGCGATCTTCAGAGTCTCATCCGTCGTGAGTGGCTTGCGGGAGAGGCGAGCATAAAGCGTCTCGCCCTCAAGGTACTCCATGACGAGATAGTCGACGTCGCCCTGCGAGCCGACATCATAGAGGACGCAAATGTTCGGATGCTGCAGACCGGAGATCGCCTTGGCCTCGCGTTCAAAGCGAGCACGCAATTCGGGATTGGCATTCAGGTGGAGCGGCAGGACTTTGATGGCGACAATGCGCTCGAGACGGGTGTCGCGAGCGCGGTAGACCTCTCCCATACCTCCGGCACCGACCGCCGATTGCACCTCGTACGGGCCTAGCTTGCTACCGGAGACGAGTGACATGAGTCGGGGGATTATAGCAAGAGCTGAGGCCGCCTCAGTCCGCGCATCAAGAGTCCTTTCTTGAGGAAATGAGGATCTTTCGGCTACGCTCCTTAGGAGCTGAGTACATGTTCCTTCCGCGATGGTGCAAAGGTTTGCTCACAGGTTCCCGGGGAAGGAGGGGATACCAGTGGGGAATGTAGCTCAGGGTGGCGTAAATTAGCGGATTATAAGGACTTCCGCGCTTGGTGGATTGGCCCGGCGGCGTGGCCAACCGCTTGCTGATTTAGAAAAGTACCGGATGCATCACGGTTCTGGGAGAAGGTGGGGCCTTTCAGAAGATAGGCCAAGCAACCGGGGAAATGGCCTTTAGAGTCCGGAAATACATCTAAAAAGAAGAGCCGAAAACGGCCGAAAGGGAACGTCCGAGGTAGCGGACAGCGATCTATGAGAACGAATCTCGCCACAGTGCTCGATCCAAACCGTCGCAGCAACGATGCAGGAGAGTTTGACGCAGCCCTTCGCCGCCGGATCGTGGGACAGGATCAGGCAGTTGAGAAGGTCGTAGAGATTTACCAGATGTTCCTGGCGGGGTTGAATGCGCCGGGACGTCCGGTGGGGAATCTGTTGTTTTTGGGGCCGACCGGATCGGGCAAGACGCGAGTGGTCGAGGCCATGGCCGAGGCCCTGTTTGGGGATGCGCGGGCATGCATCAAGATCGATTGCGCGGAATTCCAGCACTCACATGAAATCGCGAAGCTGATTGGATCGCCTCCGGGATATTTGGGACACCGCGAGACGCATCCGCTGCTGACGCAGGAAGCGTTGAACCAGTGGTTCACGGAGAAGCTGAAGCTCTCGATCCTGCTGTTTGACGAGATCGAGAAGGCGAGCGATTCGCTGTGGCAGTTGCTGCTGGGAATTCTGGACAAGGCGACGTTGACGCTGGGTGATAACCGGCGCGTGGATTTGTCGCAGTGCATCATCATCCTGACGTCGAACCTGGGCGCGGGCGAGATGACGAACCTGGTGGATGGCGGCTTCGGGTTTGCGCCGAAAGTGGTTGAAGTCGATGAGTCGTTTGACGACAAGATTCAGCGCACTGCAGTCGAAGCGGCGCGGCGCAAGTTTACGCCGGAGTTCATGAACCGCATCGACAAGACGGTGGTGTTCAAGACATTGCGCGATGAGCATCTGTCGCAGATCCTGGATATCGAACTGGGTATGGTGCAGCAGCGGGTGCTGATGGCGGCGGGCACGAATCAGTTTGTGTTCAATTGCACTTCGGCAGTGAAAGAGTTCTTGCTGAAGGAAGGAACGGATCCGCGGTACGGGGCGCGGCACTTGAAGCGGGCCATCGAACGGAATCTGGTGTTTCCGTTGGCGAACCTCGTGGCCACCGGTCAGGTCAAGCTGGGAGACTTTGTGCGGGTCGATATGGCGTCGGAAAACAAGATGATTTTTGTGAAGGAAGCCGAGAACGCGATGGCTCCGGTCCTGCTCGAGCGTTATGGAGCGGCAGTCGGGAATCCGCCAACGACCCGGGCCGCACGCACAGCGGCGAACAATCGCCGGGATTTTGGAGCTCCGTCGCCGGGGGTGGCGGAGAGTAAGTAGCTTCGAGCTACGAGCTTTGAGCTGAACAAAAACTTTTTACCCTTCTCGCTTGACCGCATCTCGCGAGTCGTATCTCAACGGCGCCGGTTACCCTTTCCGGCGCCGATTTTTTTGACCCCACCTTAGTTCGAGACCCTCAACCCGAGACCTTTATTTCGAGCCTTAATTCGAGACCTTGAAAACTGTGGTCGACGAGAGCATGGCGTGTTTTGCTGTGAATGCGGAGCGCCGGCGCTGGCGCGACAGCAGATGCCGTCTGCCTAAAGTCCGGTGGAGAATGGAAACCGCGATTTGCCCGGGATCATCGTGGATTGCTGGCGACGCAATACCAGGTTCCATTTTCTTTGATCCATGTGTCCGTGAACCGTTCGTGGCAAATGTACGGCTTGCCTTTGCGGGTGCCTTTTTCTGTATAGGTACCGGTGACGACAGCCGCGTCACCATAGACGTTGGCGATACTGGATTCGTTGACGATCTGCGAGGGAGACAGATCTGGGGCCTTGATGGAAGCAAGAAACGCGGACTTGTTCATGATACTGCCGTCGTAGTCGATGTAAACAAGAGTGCTATGAAGCAAGCCATCGAGCGCGACGGAATCTTTATTCTCTTCGGCGTGGTTCCACGCGTTTTCAAGAGCGAGGATGCGGCTGCGTTCGTTTTGCGACGATTGTTCCTGCGCGACAGCAGGGGCGAGGATGGCTGCGAAGACAAGCACGAGCAGGAGAAGTTTCCGGACATAGGCAGCTCCTTGTGCCGGAATCATTGAACACCAAATGGGAGCTGATGCAATTCTTGGGGTGGTGAAGGAGCGGTGGTGGCGGGACGCATCGGCTTGGCCGCGCGAGGAGATTTGCTGGTGCGGGCCGCGCGGCGGGTGGAGGGAGTGAAGTCGAGGTCGGGATCCTTCGACTGCGGTGTTTACTTTGCGTTTGCGCAAAGAACCATTCTCGCTCAGGATGACATTGCTTTTCGGGCTCTCGAGATCACAGGCTCATTTGGCGTGGTAGACGGTTTTGCCGGCGACCATCGTCCAAAGGACTTTTGTGTCTTGCATCTCTTCCGGAGAGACCGTTAACACGTCGCGATCGAGCAGAACCAGGTCAGCGCGTTTGCCGGGAGCGATGATTCCGATCGAGTCCAGATTGAGCGCCTTCGCCGAGTTGCGCGTGTAAGCGTAGAACATGGCTTCGCGAGGCATGGCCTGGGTTGCGTCGAGAACGCCTTCGTCTCCCTTTCTGGTTTCCGCTTTGTAAATCGCACGAAAGACGTTCGCGGTCGAGACCGGCCAGTCGCTGGCTCCGGAGATAATTCCTCCGTTGTCGAGGATCGAGCGCGCCGGATATTGCCACTTGTAGATTTCCGGATCCACGTACGGCTTGAGGATTTCGATGGTGTCGTTGGAGCCTTCGGCCCAGAAAAGTTGCAGGGCGCTGATGACGCCTAGTTCGCGGAAGCGTGGGAAATCTTCCGGTCGGACGAATTGTTCGTGCGTGAGGGTGTCGGGAAGATGAGAGTCTCCGTTGGCGGCGCGGGCAGCGGCGATGCCGTCGAGCGCGGCCTTGACGGCGCCGTCCCCGATGGCGTGGACATGGATGATGAGGCCTTCTTTATCGGCTGCGATACAGAGTTGGTTAAACGTCTTCTGGTCGAAGAGGAGTTCGCCATTGCGTCCGGAATTTTTGTAAGGCTTGGTCAGGTTCGCGGTTTGCGAGGGAAATTCGGCGACGCCGTCGGCGAAAACTTTGATTCCGCTAACGTGCAGGTGTGGGATGTGCCCGTAGGTTTGCTGCTGCTGGTGGACGAAGGCGAGTTCGGCGGGAGGATCTTTCGCGAGAACTTTTGGGAAAGCGTCGACTTCTGAGTTGAGTTCCCCGCGATCGGCGAGCATTTTATACGCCTTCAGTGCGGACTCAGGGGCGCTGGGTTCGAGCCACGCAGTGATGCCGAGGCTGTAGTTGTATTCGAGCGCGGCGTGGGCGGCAGCAAGGATTTCGGCGTCGGTGGGAGCCGGCATCAGGCGATCGACTTTGTCCTGGCCGGCATCGACGAGAAATCCATTGGGCTGCATGTTTTTGTCGAAACCGAAATAGCTTCGCTGGTCGGCGTTGAGAGACTTCAGATAATCGGCGGTGATGCCGGCGCGTTGGAGCATGGCGCGATTGGCCCACGCGGTGTGGCCGTCCATGCCGCGGAAGATGATTGCCTGTTTCTCGTAGGCGCCGGTGCTGAAGTCCTGGTTTAGCGTGTCGGTGTGCGACCAGAAGGCGAGGGGCAGGCCGAGGATTTCGAGGATGTCGCCGTGCATGCCGCGTCCAGACTTTTTTGCTTCAGCGACGAACGCGGGAAGCTGGTTGAGGGTGTCGACCTTGTCGGTGGCGTCAGCATGGATGAGATTGAAGCCGCCATCGATGGTGTGACTGTGCGAGTCGATGAATCCGGGGAAGAGGCTCTTTCCGTCGAGATCGGTGCGCGTGGCGTTGGAAGCGGCCTTTTCGACTTCAGGCAGGTTGCCGACTGCGAGAATTTTGTCGCCGCGAATGGCAACCGCTTCGGCGTACGGATTCTGAGGGTCGGCGGTAAAGATTTTTGCGTGGTAGAAAATTTGATCTTGCGCGAATAGCGTGGCGGAGAAGAAGAGAAGTCCCAGGACTCGTCCCATTTTGTTTCCCTTTATGAGGTTTTCGACGGAAGCACAATACTATACACGCAGCGCACAGGGGCTGAAGTGTGTGCGTGAGAACTAGCTTGTAATTGTAATGAAGATGGGGCAGAAAGAGAGGTATGGGACGATTTCTGCCGTATCAACCGGATCAGGCGTACTTGGTGCCGCCGAGTGTGAAGGACGAGTTGGGAGAAGATCATCTGTGCTTCTTCATTCACCGGGCGGTAGAGCACATGGACCTGAAGAGTTTCGAGCAGGTGTATGGAGAAGAAGGAGGGGCGCTGTACTGTCCGGCGCTGATGTTGAAGGTGTGGTTGTACGCCTACGCGGTGGGGGTCACGTCGGCGCGGCGACTGGAGCAACGCATCCGAGAGGATCTGGGGTTGCGATATCTGGCGGGGGGAGCGCGGCCGGACAACTGGGCACTGAGTGCGTTTCGGCGGCGGCATGGGCGGGGATTGAACGACGTGTTCACGCAAGTGCTGGAGATGGCGCGGGCGATGAAGCTGGGGCGGTTGGGACAGGTGGCCATCGACTCGACGCGGATCCAGGCGGCGGCGTCGCGCAACCGGCTGGAAACCGAGGAGCGGCTGCGGCAGGAGCGGGCGCGGCTGCGGCGGAGCATACGGAAGTGGCAGAAGCTGTGCGATGAGGACGATCCCAACGAAGGGGCGGGCACGCGGGTGCATCTGGAACAATGGCAAGAGCAGTTGCAGGCGATGCCGCGGCGGCTGGAGAAACTGCGCAAGAGCGGGATGAAGAAGCTGTCGCGAACGGATGCGGACGCGCGTTTTCTGCGGGAGCGGGGCGGGTTTGTGCTGGGCTACACGGCGGAAGCGGGAGTGAATGAAGATCACCTCATCGTGAGCCAGCGCGTGACGCAGAATGCGGCGGACAATCACAGCCTGATCCCGCTGGTGGAAGAAGCGGAACGGCAGAGCGGAGCGAAGGCCGAGAAGATTTTGGCCGACGCTGGATTTTTCTCACTGGAAAATATCGAAGAGTTGGAAGGTCGCGGGTTGGAGGTATACCTGCCGGATTCGAATCTGGCGCGCGAGTTGAATACGGGGCAGCGATGTCCGCGAATCCGGCTGAGCGAAACCCAGCGACGCATGCGGCAGAAACTGCGCGGACCGACCGGACAAGCGGTCTATCGCCGACGTAAGGCTTTAGTAGAACCAGTTTGGGGAACACTTAAAGAACAACGCGGAATGAGGCGGTTTCGGTTGCGAGGATTAGAGAAAGTGAAAATCGAGTTCACCCTGGCCGCCATCTCGTTCAACCTGACCCGGCTCCTGGCCCATCGCCAGCCCGGGCCGATAACCTTAACAGCAACTGGCTAACCGACCGCAGACTATAGCCGTTCTCACGCGCTCTCTGAAGCCCCGAACTCTTTTCGACTTCAACGCGGCCCTGAAGGGCCGCGCTTCCACCGAGGCTCGCTGGCGATTCGTGGTGCATGAAATTGGGTATTTTATGCAGTGGCGGACAGGAGTGTCCGCCCCACACTCGTCCGACACAAAAAAGCGGCCCGGGGAGGAATCCGGGCCGCGAGGGTTGCTTGCGTTGCGGGGTTAGAAGGTAAGTTGAGCCCGAATCTGGAGGGCGCGGGGGGAAGCGTCTGCTCCGAGGAACGAGCCGAAGATGCTGGTGGGTGTCGATACGGTTCGAACGCTGTATCCAAACTGCGAGTTATCGATGTTGCCCACGGGCTGATCGAAGTTGGGATGGTTGAGAATGTTGAAGGCCTGAGCACCGACTTGGAATTCCGCACCTTCCCACTTGGGAATGCGGAAGCTCTTCATGATGGTGAGATCGGTGTCAAAGTAATTTGGGCCGTAGATTTGATTACGACGCTCGTTACCGAAGGAGCCGACTCCGCCCGGAGTCATGGGCGAAGTGAACTCCGATCCGGTCATACAGGCCGGAGTCGTAACGTAATTGTTAAAGACGTTCGAGGAACTGCACGACAGTTGACCGACCGTGCTGTTCGCGAAGATCGTGGACCCGTAGTTATAGCCGAGCAGAGTGGAACTGGAGGTTCCATCGATCGCGGTAAAGGGATAGCCCGAGTGCGCGAACAGTGTTCCGGACACAACCCAGTCCGCCGCCAGATCCAGTAGTTTGTTCTGCAGTTTTGGAGTGTGCCAGACATAGCTAACGGTGCCGTACTTGCGCGAGTCATAGTCAGAGTTGCCGTAGTTGTACTGGCGCCAGTTGTACGGATTTTGCGGGCTCAGAATGCTGGCATTGGTATCGAGGCTGAACGGGAGAAATCCTCCGTTGGAAACGTCATCAAGAGCATGACTCCAGGTGAAGGACGCCTGCACCTGGAAACTCTGCGACAGGTTGCGGCTGAATGACGCCGTCAGGCCGTTGTAATTGGAGATGCCATAATTTCCGGCTTCGAAAACTTCGCTGAAGCGGGAATCGGGCACAGCCGCAGGTAATCCCGCGAACGAAGTTACGCCCAAGGCGCCGGCGCAGGCCGCATTGCAGTAAGCATTGAGCGCGGGATTGATGCCAGCCAGATCGGAGCCGTGATTGCCGACATAGTCCAGGGTGAAGGACATCTTGGAGCCAATCGGCTGCTGCACTTCGAGATTCCATTCCTGATACTTGGGATAGCGTACGTTGCGCGCCGCGCTGGTGATGGACGGCGGGCTGAACGCCGGAACAGTGGCGGAGATTTGAGCCAGATTGAGTCCAGAGTTGAAGCCGGAGACAAAGGCCCCATTCGAAGTAGACGCCACCGACGCAGCGCCGCCGGGGAAACCCGGAGCGAAGGGTCCAGACGTCACGAAGGTATTTTTCAACGGCGGATTAGAGTCGAAGGAACTGGCAATCGTGGCCGGGAAAACGTCGGCGAAGATACCGACGCCGCCGCGGATCACGGTTTTTCCCCGTCCAAAAGGCTGCCAGGCAAAACCAAGTCGTGGTTCCCAGGCAATACTTTGATATCCGGGGATGGCTTGGTGGAGACCAGACCGGATTGCCTGATTATACGGTTGTGTAGGGTCGTGGCTGATGTCGAGGAACGACGAGCTCAGAGTCGAGAAACAGTTGGTTTGGCAAACGGGATTGGAATTGTGCTCGGCCCGGAGTGACAGCGTCAGTTTGAAACTCGGACGAAGCGCCCACTCATCCTGGGCATAAAGCCCGAGACTGTAGAGCGCGATCGGCTGAGTAGGTCGGGTCGCAAAAGCCTGCTGGAAAGCGTCCGCCGTGCCGTTATAAAGACTGGATTCGGTGGCGAACTCGGCGAGCGGGATGGTGCCGAAGAATCCTCCAGGACTGTAATCGGTAATGTCATTCCGCCGGAAGTCGGCACCAAACTTCAGATTGTGATTGCCCTTTTGCCAGGCGTAATCATCGGACACCTGGTACTGGCTGACATTGCGTCCCTGGGGCCACGACGAATAGAAGGTTGTGCCGGGAGATGGGCTGCCCGGAGACTCGAATTGTCCTCCGGCGAAAAACAGATCATACGGCATGAGAGAGGTCGCGGCGGCCAGGTTTGGCGGACCGAAGACAGCACCGTACCACGAACCAGCCAGAATAAATTGATTCACGGCATTGGATCCGACCTGATGCGTTTCCTGAAGTTGACCCTCATACTGAGGCTGCATGCTTTGAGCATTGAGGACGGGAGTGAGCGGGTCGGTGATGCTGGCCTGCAGTCCGTGATCGGTGCGGAAATGGATGAAGGCGCGATCGCGGTTACCGATATTCTGATCCACACGAGCGGTCATCAACCATTCGGTGGTGAGGTTGTCGATGTTGGATTGGAACTTCAAGGCGCAGGGAGCTCCGCCGGCAAGCGTTACCGAACCGTCGCAACCCCCGCCGGGCAGGCTGTTGGTGGCGCGAGAGGCTCCGGGAGCGGAATTGTAGAGGCCGAAAATCCGGTTGTAGAAGGGAATCTCAGCCGCGTTGCCATTGGTCGCCAGGTTGGCGAGGGTAGCTGTCTGAAATTGAGGACTGGGAATATTTACGGGCTGCGACGTGGGAATCAGCAGGCGTAAGCCCTCTGTATCTACGAAGAAGAAAGTCTTGTCTTTGACGATGGGGCCACCTAGCGACGCCGCCCACTGGTTCGCGTTATCGAAAGCGCGCGGAGTGCCGCTATTGTTGGCAAACCAGTCGTTGGCGTTCATGAGGCGGCCGTTCCAGAAGTATTCGGCGTTGCCGTGAAATTTGTTAGTGCCGGACTTGGTCACGTAGTTCACGTTGGCGCCCGCGAGAGTGCCGTATTCTCCGGTGTATCCGTTGTTGACAACGCTCGCAGTCTGTATGTCATTGGAGCCGAGCAGCAAGTTGGTGGCGCCGGAGTTGCTGAGATTGAGGAACGGATCGTTCTCGTTCATGCCGTCGACGGTGAAGAGATTCGAGGTGGCGGAGATCCCGAAGGTGGCGCTGTTGCCGTAACCTCCCTGGGAGTTCATGGTCGCCCCGGGGGCAGTCTGCACGTAGTAGGTCAGGTCGTTTCCGGGATTTGGTATGTTGGTAACCATTTCCGGCGTAATGGTGGTGGAGACGTTTCCGTTATCCGTCTGGACGGCTCCGCTCTCAGCAGTAACTTCCACTGTTTGACTAGCGCTTGCCACCTGCATTGCGAGATTGACTGTGCTGGATTGTCCGACAGCGACCTCGATGCTTTGTCCACGCCCCTGGAACCCCTGGGCAGTGGCGGAAACGGTGTAGTTTCCGGGATTCAACAAACTAAAACGATAGGCACCCGTGCTGTTGCTGGTGGTCGTCTGGGTTGCGCCCGTGCCGTTATTTTTGAGGGTGACGGTCGCATTGGGAACTGCCGCTCCACTTGGGTCGGTGACTGTTCCGGTAACTCCTCCCGAGGTGAGCGATTGCGCAAAGCTCGCGGAGGGAAGAAGCAACAGAGAGGCGGCCATCATCGCCAAGACGAATATCGGTGAAAACAGATGTGACTTCATAGTTGGGATCTCCTCGAAATGCGTACTGTAGAGAGGTAGAACGGCCCGAACTCAGATAGCGGGAGGTGCGAGCATCGGATAGGCGTTCGGAAATACATCGCCACGAATCTAGCGGAGACCCGGAACCTCTAAGGGCCCGGGATTGTGAGCGGAGGAAGCGGGACGACGAGCGGAGGGGACGAACCCGCAGTTGGTACCGTTATTAACTTAGGGCGTATGAGCTACAGCTTTGACCACCTAGTAAAGGAATCATCTTCGAGCAAGACAGAACGGGGTATCAGGTCCTTGCTGTATTGTGCCGTTGTGATCTGATGGATGTAGCCGCTGTGAGATGTGAGCGAGACAAAAGGTCTTTGTTATGTGAGTAATTGCGCGCCTCGCGCTACTTCCGCAGAATCAGAAATGCCACGATTAGAACGGCGATACAGGTAAGACCGCTCCAGAGATTGACCAGAGGATGCAGCCACGTTTGCAATAGTGCGATGCTCACGGCGATGAAGCCGATAACGGATCCCCAAATGCCAAGAGGGGAACGCAAGGGAAGAGCGGCGAGGTCGGCAGGAGAACGTTGGCGGCGGAAGTTGATATGAGCGGCGAGTGACACAAGCCACGAAATGATCATGCCCGTAAATGCGGCGCCGATCATGTAGCGGAAGGCGTTTTCCGGGGCGAAGAGAACGAGAGCGAGCGCGAAGAGAATTCCGAATGAGGAGTGAAGCACGGCATTCTGCGGAGAGCCCTCGTGATTGAGATGGCCGAGGCTGGCGGGAGCCCATCCCGTGCGGGCCAGCGAGAAGATCATGCGCGAAGCGACGTAAAGAGTGGCGTTGGCTCCGGAGAGCGCGGCGGTAAGAACCACAAAATTCATGATGCCGGACGCATGCGGAATCTTTACGGTGCGAAACGTGGTGACGAAGGGACTCTCGGTCACTCCAGCGTGATTCCAGGGCATGACACCGAGCAGGATGACGATGGCGCCGACATAGACAAAGGTGAGAATAAGGAAGGTCATCCAGACGGCGCGCGGAGTTTCTTTCGACGAACGCGACTCGCCAGTAGTGACGGCGACCATCTCGACCCCGCCAAAACTGTAGACGGCGTAAGTAAGTGCGACGATCGGAGCGAAGATTCCCTTGGGAAAGAATCCTCCGTGCGCGTTGTACTGCGGAGCTACCCGGTGGGTGCCGAGGAGTGCAGCACC
Organism: Terriglobia bacterium; assembly: GCA_963823085.1. Classification (GTDB taxonomy): domain Bacteria; phylum Acidobacteriota; class Terriglobia; order Terriglobales; family Acidobacteriaceae; genus Sulfotelmatobacter. The sequence goes on from CAWGKF010000010.1 coordinate 104,685, forward strand.
GATAAGAATGAAGGCGACGATGGTGGCCAGCTTTACCATCGAGAGCCAGAATTCAACGCGCGCGTAAGAGCCGACGCTTCGCAGATTGACGACTAGCAGTGCCGCGCCGAAGAGAATGATCCAGAGATAAGGACGGATTCCCGGGAACCAGACGGACATGTAAGTCGCGGCAGCGATCATTTCTGCGCCGATGGCGAGCGCGAGTCCGATCCAGTATCCGGCGCGCGCGATGAATCCAGCGAAGGAGTTGAGATAGAGATCTCCGTATACGCCGAAGGAGCCGGCCGCGGGATGAGCGCAGGCAAGCTCGCCGAGCGCCATGGCGACGGTCCAGTTAATGAACGCGGCGGCAATGAAGCTGAGGATGGCGGCGGGCCCCGCAATTTCCATGGCCACGCCGGAGCCGAGGAGTAGGCCAGTGCCGATGGAGCCTCCGACGGCGACCATGGCCATTTGCGCCGCGGAAAGCTGGTGGCGCAGCCCGTCTTCGTGAAATTGGGTACTGGCTTCAGTTGGAGAGGGCTCCAAGGGCATGCGGGAAGATAGCACAGCTGGTTGATCGCTTGAGGTAACTATTACCTCGGACCCGGCATCTCGTGATGGGTAAGACGAGACGCGGCTGGCATGCGGTCTGAGTGACGAGGAAAAACTCAACACTCTGTCGGCGTGATGCGTGACCTTGGGAACTTGGTCGGCCCCGGCGGGGTCTGTCACCATGAGCTCACGTCTGTGAGTGCGTGGCAGGCGAGGTGAGAAGTGTGGGTACGAGCGCTGCAAATCTTCGTCGGCTGGCATGTGTTTGGGTTCTAGGGCTGTACGCGCTGGCGCTCACTCCGCAAGGATTTGCCCAAGCTACGGACGTTCCGGATACGGAATCAATTCCGCAGACGGGAGCGGGGAATTTCAGCTTGTCCGGCACCGTGGTGAATTCTCTGACAGGCGAGCCGGTCCGCCGCGCGCTGGTGCAAGTTTCCGATGCAAACGGCGGGGCCGCGGTCACCGATGATACCGGGCACTTTCAGTTGTCAGGTTTGAAAGAAGGACAGGCCTTCGTCTCCGTGATGAAGCCGGGCTTCGGTGACGCGGATACTCCGCAGACCAACGGCGTGCAAGTGGGAAAGGGCGCTCCGGCGGTAACTCTTAAAATCGCGCCGTCCGCCGTGATTTCCGGGCGAGTGACGACCATTGACGAACAGCCGCTGGAGGGATTCCAGGTTCATCTGATCGCGAAGCGGAATGTCGCGGGACATGCAACTTGGATGGATATCCCGAATCAGGCGCGCACCAATGACGAAGGCGAGTACCGCATTTCGGCGTTGTCGGCAGGCACGTACTACGTTGCAGTCGATCACGGAACGGAAACGAGGCTAAGCCAGCGCGGCGTCGCGAATGCTCGCGAAGAGGGCTTCCCGAAGGTGTTTTATCCGGGAGTTTCGGAAATGAGCGCGGCAACACCGGTGGAATTAGGCGCGGGGCGCGAGGCCGAGGCAAACTTCGTGGTCTCGCCCGAACCGTTCTATCGGGTGTCAGGCGAAGTCGTCACCCAGGGCGAAGCGGTTTTCGGATTGACCTTCACACGACGAGTGGGCAATGACGAAGATTTCACGCAGCTCGTCGGCATTCAGGATGGACGATTCGACGCGAAGCTTCCCGCCGGCTCGTACGAAGTGAGCGGGGCGAGCAATAACGGCGTGCAGTTGTCGACGGCAGGAGCATCGGTCGTGATCAGTTCCGACAGCGCGAATGTGCACGTGCCCATGGCGCCAGCCGCAAGCGTTGCCGTGGATCTAATGGCAGAGACCGGCCCCGCTGGCGCGGAGCGAAGCGTGCGAATGGATGGAGGCATTCCGGGCATTGTCATCAGCCTGGCTTCGACCGAGTCGATGCGACGTCAGATGAGTTGGTGGAGGGGGCAGCCGATCGGAATTCAGAATGTAAGCCCCGGCACATACACGCTGCAGGTGCAGGCTTTCAACCAGTGGTGGGTCAAGTCGGCAAAGTGCGGAGGCATTGACCTGCTGGCCGATGATCTGACAGTCGTAAACGGAGGCTCGTCCGCGCCAATTGAAATCACGGTACGGAATGATGGCGCTTCTGTCAGTGGGAGCGTAACTCCCGCGGGTATTGCCGAGGTCTATCTGGTGCAGCAGCGTGGGAAGAAAAACTTCGTCAAGATGGCGCAGGAAGAGCAGGGGAATTTCCTGATCACCGGAGTGCCTCCGGGCGACTATGCGGTGGTCGCGATCGAACATGGCGAACAGATCGAATACGCGAATCCCGAAGTGATGAATTCCTATCTATCGAACGCGGAACACATCAGCGTGGGTCCGATCGGCAAAGCGACAGTAATCTCAACCTGATTCCAAGAGGGAAATAAGAAGATGTTGCGGCGTGCGGCGATTTCATTTCTGACGATGCTTGCCGCTTGTGGCGCAGATAGCGGCTCAGCGTGCGCCGGAGAAATTCCGCGTGAGCGGCAAAGTTGTGAATGCGGTGAATGGACATCCGCTGGCCGGAGCCGAGGTGCAGATCGGCAAAGCCGATGACTTTGATGCGACGCAACAGAGAATGCTGACGGCGGATGACGGTACTTTTGCCTTCACCGTGACCAGCGCCGGTAAATACATGTTGACCGGCGAAGCCCGAGGATTCCGCAGACAGGCATTCGAGCAGCATGGAATGTACGTCAGCGCCGATAGTCGTGGGGCAAGGACAGAGTTCCGAAAATGTGGTGTTCCGATTACGTCCCGATGGTCGAATCCTGGGTACGATCGTGGATGAGGAACACGAACCGGTGTCTGGAGCGACCGTGTTTCTGTTTCGCACGGATGCGAGCGGAGGATTGCGGCAAACCTATCTGGCGATGCAAACCGTAACGGATGATCGAGGCACATACCGCTTGGCGCATCTCGAGCCGGGCTGCTATTACCTGGTGGTTTCCGCAGGGCCCTGGTACAGCTCGATGTTGTTGCCGGTGGAGGACGAGAACGGCGGGGATCGCAGCGATCGGCGAGCGCTGGAGATGGTCTATCCCACGACGTACTATCCGGGCGTAACAGAGCAGGCGTCGGCTTCGCAGATTGCGCTGAACGAGGGCGCGGATTTTACGGCCGACTTCACTTTGGTTGCCGAGCCGGGACTTCGAGTGCGGCTGAATCACCTCAACGCCGATCCCCAGAAACAGCGCGGCGCTACGTTGGAACAGAAACTATTTGGCACACGAATCGGCCAGGTGTGGCAGAGGGAAGTGCCGGTGGGCGATTCCACGGAGATCCGGAACGTAGCCCCCGGGCGATACGTGCTGGATATAGAGTCTTACGATGCGAACCGCGAAACGCGATCGCGCGTGCTTGATCTGACGGCAGATGTCGACGTGGATCCAGATCGAACTTCGACGATCGGGCCGATTACCGGGATGGTGCGGGTGGATGGCGATCCGAACGCAACACCTTCTGCAGTGTTACGGCTGTGGAATAGTCGCACAAATGAAATGCTGGATGCCGGGATCGGAGAAAAGGGCAAGCTGGTGTTCAACTCGGAGTTGGTGACACCGGGCCGCTATTCGGTGTTCGCGATGACTGGGGAGAATTCGACCATCGCGAGCCTGAGCGCGACTGGAGCGCGAGTGGAGGGGCAGACCATCGAGATCTTGGGAGGCAAGCCTGTCGAATTGGAGATTGTGCTGGCTCGCGGGCTCTCGAAGATCGATGGCGTCGCGCAACGAGATGGGAAGCCGTTCCCAGGCGCGATGGTTCTTTTGGTCCCGGAGAATCCGGAAGTGAATCTGCCGAAGTTCCGTAGGGATGAAAGCGACAACGATGGTACGTTCACTCTGCGGGATGTGCTGCCGGGGCGATACAGAGTGATGGCGGTCGAGGATGGATGGGATTGGGAATGGGGCAATCCGGCGCTGCTGAAGAAGCGACTGGAGCATGCGCAGGCGATTGAAGTGCAACCGAACCAGGCGTATCAGAGAGTGGTTGGGGTAGAGTGAGTTGATGGCCTGCGTTGCTCGTGGATAGAGTTGGGAATTGGTAGGGATGCTTTGACTGAACTGCGGCCTTCGCTTCGCTCGGGTCGCGGCTCCGCTCTGCATGACAATGGACGGGTTCGGGGTGAGGTAGGGATGCTTCGACTGCGAACGAGCATCGCTTCGCGCTGCTTGTTCTTCGCTCTGCATGGCAGATACCTTGCCGCATCGGCTTCAGAGTTTTTTCCAGATTTAGTGATCCGCCTTCGGCAATCGCGGGCGGGAGCGCCCGCGCCACACCGGCTTTCCGGCTTTAGGGTATTTCCACGCAAATTGCTGTGACCTTCGTAATCGGCGGTGGGCGTTACCGCATTGCTGGGGGTCGGGAGCGCTCCTAGAATCGAAGCAGGGTTTACTCCGCCCGAACTTCGCATGCCCGAGATCACACGACGACTGGACCGAGCCGAGCTAGGCAAGCGCATCGAGCGCGCGGAGAAACTGCTGCAGAAAGGTAAGACTGCCGAAGCCCTCGAAGAGTACCTGCAGGTCCTGCGTGACGATCCGGAAAATGATGTAGTGCGACAACTTACGGCGGATTTGTGTCTTTCGCTGAGTCGCAATCCGGAGGCGGTGAAACTGCTCGGAGAGTTGTTTGAGCGGCAGGTCAATGCAGGCGATGCTACCCGCGCAAGTCTTACCTATAAGAAGCTGGCGCGGCACGGGAGTCCGACGTGGCAGCAGAAGTTTCGCTTCGGGCAGTTGCTGGAAGGATCGAACAAAAAGCTGGCTGTTGGGACGTACGAAGCTGCGCTGCTGGATCTGACGAAGCTGGGGAAGAAGCAGGAATCGGCGGAAATCCTGGATCGAATTGTGGCAATTGAGCCGACGCAGGCGAATCTGCTGCGAGTCGCGGAGTTGGCGTCGGAACTGGGGAATCGGAAGGTGGCGGCCGGGGCGTTCCAGAAGGTTGCGTTAGCGGCTGCGGCGGAAGGTGGTGATGCGGCGCAGTGGTATGAGCGCGCCTATCAGGAAGATGCTTCGGATCAATCGATCGCACTGGCGTATGCGAAGAGTCTTCTGACAAAAGGACAGGTGGGAGCGGCGATCTTTATTCTTGAGCCGCAGATTAATTCTGGTCCGGTGACGCCGGAATTTCGCGAGGCGTATGCGGATGCGCTGGTGGGTGCCGGGCGATTCGCCGAAGCAGAGCCGCTGGTGTGGCAGCTGTTTGAAGCGAATCCGGCGCGGGTGCAGCAGGTTATCGGTCTGATTGGAAGCTTCCTGGACGGCGAGCAGGAGGAAGAATCCGTGGCGCTGGCGCGCAAGCTGGAGCAGTTCCAGCGGCGGCGCGGAGAGCGGCGGCAATTCATCGCGATCATGGAGGACATCACCGGATCGCGGCGGGCGTCTTCGCAGATGCTCGAGTTCCTGAGCGAGCTGTACAACTCGTCGAATCGCGAGAGTGATTACTGCACGACGCTGTTGAAGTTATTCGATCTGTACGTCAGCACTGCAGATTTTGCCAAGGCAGCGGAGTGTCTGGACCGCGCGGCAGAAGTGGATCCGTATGAGCCGGGACACTTGAAACGCCTGGAGATGATCCGGGGCAAGGTCCCCGATGCGCGCTTCAAGGTGATCGCATCGCGCTTCAGTTCGGCATCGAAGGCGCCGGAAGAGCCGGTGCAAACGGAAGGGCCGACGCTGGGGGCAGGTACGCTGCAGGATCTGATGTTGCAGGCGGAGATCCTGGTGCAGTACGGCATGCGGAATAAGGCTGTCGAGCGCCTGCAGAGAATCCAGGAATTGTTTCCCCGCGAGGAAGAACGAAACGAGGACTTGCAACGGCTTTATATGGCGGCAGGAGTAACGCCGCGATATGCCGGTTCGGCGCCTTTGCCGCCGGCAGCGGCAGCAACGCCAGCGGCGCCTGCGGTTCCGGCTCCCCCTCCAACTCCGATGGCCGATCCGGCCGCGGATGTGCGCACCTTTACCCGCGTGGCGGAGATCACACGCAAGCTATACCACCAGAGCACGGCTCCCACGGTGCTGAGTACGGCAGTGAAAGAAATTGGCGCGCAGTGGGAAACATCGCGTTGCATTGCGGTGATGGGCAAGCCCGGGTTACCGGCGACCGCCATGGATGAATTTTGCGCCGACGGCCTGAAGCGGGCGAGCGTCGCGGCGATCGGGGAACTCGTCGCCTGCCTGCATGGCGCGGTCGATGGACACGATCCGCTGGCGATTCCGGACGCGGGAACGTCCGAGGCTTTACAAAGTGCGAAGAAATCGGTGGCAGAGCTGGGAGCGGCGACGCTGCTGGCGATCCCGCTGACCGATGGAGAAGAGACTGCTGGAATTCTGGTCTTGGTTCATAGCCGTCCGCGCGTCTGGCAGCAATCCGACATGGTCGTGCTCAAGACGCTGGCGGATCAGATGGTGATCGCGCTGAATAACGCCGGGTTGCGGCGGCTGGTGAAGAATCTTTCGGTGACGGACGAGAAGTCTGGCCTGCTGAAGCGAGCTTCGTATCTGGATTTGCTGATGGCGGAGAGCAAGCGCGCGGTCCAGAATTCTTCGGCTCTGCAGTGTGGTGCTGATGCAGTTTGGTAAAAGCGGCGTCATGATCAAAGAGCATGGCGAAGCGGATGTGCAGTCGGTGATGGCCAAGGCGGGGCAGTTGTTCGCGGCCAATATCCGATCGAACGATCTGGCGTTCCGCTACGACACGACTACGATCGCAATACTGCTGGGCGAGACGGCAGAAAAGGAAGGGATGCTCGCGATCGAGAAGCTGCGCAAAATTGTTGGGCAACTGCGCTGGCCGGCGAAGGATGGGGCGGAGGAGCACCCGGTTTTGTTCTCCGCGGGGCTGGCGGAGGCGGTGATCCGGACGGAGTACGATCCGGTGGATGTTGTCACCGAGGTGATCAACCGCGCGGAGCATGCACTGTCCCAGGCGATGACGCAAGGGTTGGGAAAAGTGGTGGCGCTCGGCCCCGCACTGGCGACAGGAGCGGTGGCATAGAGATTGGAGCGTGCCGTGCCTAGACTCAAATGGTTGATATGGGTCGGGTTACTCGGAGCGGGAGTTGCGAGCTGGGGACTGATCTGGCTGGCGATCTCACCGTATGTTGTGAAGCATGCGAGCCGGATGGGGTGGCTGACATCAGGGATCGACAATTCGACGGGTGCGCGGGTGATATCGTTGCTGGCGGTAGTTTTCCTGGGCGTCGTTGGTTCCGAGTGGGTTGTGCGCGTGCTGGGCAAGCATCCGTAGTTTTTCGGCTGATTGCTCCCGGCGTCGGACGCCGCGGCTGGAGCCGGTTAGCACGGGCGCCGTTACGAAATCACTGAACCGATGCCCCGACGCGAACGTTCTGCGCCGTCACGCACCATACAAACATCTCCAGCGAGCCCAGTGGCGAGCTTCCTCATTCCTTCACTTCGTCGCTTCTGTACGTACAAACAGTCCAAAGAAGATGTGGGACAGTGGCGTGATCAGCTAGAAGCCCATCGTATCGTCGGCGGAGGGGCCATAAGTTGCTGGCACCGGCTTGCCGTTGAGGCGCAGGTACACGCCGAGCTGTGCGCGGTGGTGGACCAGGTGATTCAGGAACATCTGACGGTAGGCGAGAAACCGCGATCCGTTGAAAATCGGATGCCCTTGAAAGCTGAGTTTCCAACTGTCGTTCCACGCGGCGTCCGGAGTATTCTCGAGCGTCTTGCGCAGTTTTGCGGCTTCGGCGTCGAAGGCTTTCACCAATTGCTCGGCTGACTCGAAGGGCAAGGGCTGCATGCTGCTTTTCGAGAAATCGAGTTCGGGAGTCGTGAGAACGGTGATTCCGAATTCGGCGAGTTGGGCAACGTGCGGCGCAAGTTTGCCGAGCGGCATCGATTTCGGATGAGGCCTGAAATCGGCTTTGTCGGCCCCGGGGATGCGGCTAAGCGTTTCGCGCGTTGTTTTGATTTCGGCATCCAGTTCGGTAAGAAGTAGTTCGCTGATGGGCATGAGTCCTCCGTTGGGTGAGTATAAATGTGCTCGAGCCTGTGGAGAACCATGGCGGCAGGCCACCGTCGGTACCGGGTCAAAGTGTGTCAGCGCAGGGCGCGGGGAACAGGAGTGGTTTTCATTGATTAAATGACTCAATGACTAAATGATTCGATGTCTAAGTAATGGGGCGGCGGTGGTCAAGAATCCTGCCTCGCTGATAGACTGACAAGTTTGGCGAATTCGCTCTGACCGGGTCCGGTTGGAGTTCTGCGAGTCATCCATCATGTTAAAAGCCGGGGAAATTGCGATTGTAAGCGGGGCGCGCACGCCCTTTGGGCGTTACTGCGGCAAGCTGAAAGATTTTACGGCGCAGGAGTTGGGCGCGATTGCCGGCAAGGGCGCCATCGAACGGTCGGGGATCGATCCAAAAGAGTTCGATCATGTCGTCTTCGGCAACGCGCAGCAGACTTCGGGCGACGCGCTGTATGGCGCGCGGCACGTGGGTTTGCGGGCGGGGATTCCGATTGAAACTCCCGCGCTGACGGTGAACCGGCTCTGCGGCTCGGGCATGCAGTCGATTGTGTCGGCGGCGCAGATGATCCAGACCGACGAAGCCAAGATTGTGCTGGCCGGCGGTATGGAGGCGATGTCGCAGGCTCCGTTCACGATTCGCGGGCGCGACGGTTTTACGCTGGCTCCGGGCGGCAAGCTGGAAGACTCGCTGATGGTGGCGCTGCTCGATTCTTATTGCGGATCGTACATGGCAAACACTGCAGAGTTGTACGGAGAGCAGCAGGGGATCACGCGGCAGGCGCAGGACGAGTTTGCGCTGCGCTCGCAGAAGTGCGCGGACGAGGCATACAAGGCGGGGCGACTGCAGGATGAGCTAGTGCCGGTGCCGCTGCGGAATCATAAAGGCGAGCCGACGGGCGAGTCGCTGACCGAGGATGATCACCGGCGTCCGCAGACGACGATGGAAGGGCTGGCGAAGCTGCGTCCGGCATTTGGCCCATCCGCAGGAAAGCCTGGGACGGTGACGGCCGGCAACGCTAGCGGAATCGTGGATGGCGGCGCGGCGGTGGTGGTGATGTCGCTGGATCAGGTCCGCAAGCGCAATATGGAGCCGCTCGGGCGGATTGTCAGCTGGGGCATCGCGGGCGTCGAGCCGAAGGTGATGGGGCGCGGTCCGGTGCCGGCCACGAAGATCGCGCTGCAGAAGGCGGGGTTGTCGCTCGATTACATCGATCTGATTGAAGTGAATGAGGCGTTCGCGGCGCAGTATCTGGCGGTGGAGAAAGAGCTGGGACTGGATCGCGAGAAGGTGAATGTCAACGGCGGGGCGATTGCGCTGGGACATCCGCTGGGCGCGACCGGCACGCGGCTGGTGATCACGTTGCTGTACGAGCTGCGGCGGCGGAAAAAGAAGTATGGACTGGCTACGGCTTGTATCGGGGGCGGGCAGGGGATCGCGATGGTGGTGGAGAGCATGAGCTAGCTTTTTCACCACGGATTTACGCGGATCTTGATGAATCAGGGCGAAAGCAGAAAGCCGCGGCACGGAGGTCTAAGTTCTGGATGTTTACCTGGCGTGGGGCAAAGTGGAGATATAAGTCCCTCGTGATTTCCTTTGCGGCGAATGCGCTGGTCGCAGCTTCCGTCCCCGTACTTGGATTCTTCAGCGTGTGGTTGTTGATTCCGGGCGCATCCGTCGCATTTTGGTTTTGTAATTTGTTTGATCCAGGATGCAAAGGCGGGCATGAAAATGCGGCGTGGGCTGTTGGCTGGGTGATGAATACGATCTTCGGCTGGGGATTAATCTGGGCGATGGGGGCGTTTCGAGCGGGGCGAAAGTTGGGCAACTGAGTACCCGCGAAGTGCATAGATTCTTCGCTTCGCTCAGAATGACAATAGTTAATTAAGAGTCGCGGCGGGCAGGAATTGCGATGGTGGTGGAGAGTATGAGGTAGAAGCTTTTCACCACAGAGACACAGATTAGAGAAGAACTTTTTCAAAAAGAATTCCTCGGTGTCTCTGTGCCTCCGTGGTGAATTGATTTTGATCGGTAAGAATCCGCGTAAATCCGCGGCAAAGGAATTTTCGAAATGGAAATCAGGAAGGTTGGCGTTCTCGGTTGCGGGCTGATGGGATCGGGCATTGCGCAGGTTTGCGCTATGGCTGGATTCGACGTCACGGTGCTTGAGGTGGAGCAGAAGTATCTCGACAAGGGGTTTGCCGGGATTGAGAAATCTTTGGCGAAATTTGCCGAGCGGCCCGTCGAGAAGGGCGGGATCACCGCCGAGCAGAAGGATGCGATCCGGGCGCGGCTGCACGGGACGACTTCAAAATCCGACCTGGCCGATTGCGACATTGTCATTGAGGCCATCATTGAGAATGTCGAAGAGAAGAAGAAGATGTACGCGTCGCTCGATGGCATCGTGAAAAAAGACGCGATCTTTGCTTCGAATACTTCTTCGATTTCCGTGACCGAGCTGCTGACCTCGGTGAAGCGGCCGGAGAGGTTCATCGGGCTCCACTTTTTTAATCCCGTGCCGCTGATGAAGCTGGTGGAAGTCGTCCGGACCATCGCGACTTCCGACGAGGTGTATCAGGCCGCTTACGAGTTCGGAAAAAAGCTGGGCAAGGTTCCGGTGCGCACGTCGGACAAGACGGGATTCATCGTGAACCGGCTGCTGGTGCCGTATTTGCTCGATGCGATCCGGGCGTACGAAGAGGGCGTGGGCTCGATCGAGGACATCGATAACGCGATGAAGCTGGGCTGCGGATATCCGATGGGGCCGTTTACGCTGCTGGATTTTGTTGGGCTCGATACGACGTACTACATCACGCACGTGATGTATGACGAATTCAAGGAGCGGCGGTTTGCGTCACCTCCGCTGCTGAAGCGGATGGTGATGGCGGGATGGTACGGGCGGAAGTCGGGCCGCGGGTTTTATGATTACTCGGACCCGGAGAAGCCGAAGGCGCAAAAACTGTAGCCACGGACTTACACGGATCTTCACGGATTGAAAGGCGATTCACCACAGAGGCACAGAGGCACAGAGAAAAACTCAAGGAAATTGCTTCCTCTGTGTCTCTGTGACTCTGTGGTGAAAGATTCTTATGAACTTCGAAAACATACTTCTCGAAAAGAAAAACACGATTGCTTACGTCACCGTCAACCGGCCGAAAGTGCTCAACGCGCTCAACATGGCGACCATGGAGGAGTTGCGGGCGGCCTTTCATGACATCAAGAACGATGCGGCGATTCGCGTCGTCATCTTTACCGGGTCCGGGGAGAAGGCGTTTATTGCCGGGGCCGACATCGGAGAATTGGCCAAGCAGGATGCGGTGACCGGAAAGGAATACACGCATCGCGGGCAGAACGTGCTAAATCTGATTGAGAACCTGGGCAAGCCCGTGATCGCCTGCATCAATGGATTCGCGCTCGGTGGCGGATGCGAGATAGCCATGGCTTGCACGATGCGGCTGGCGAGCGACAACGCGAAGCTGGGGCAGCCGGAGGTGAAGCTGGGGATTATCCCGGGATACGGCGGCACGCAGCGGCTGCCGCGGCTGGTGGGCAAAGGGATCGCGATGCAGATGGTGCTCGCCGGGGAGATGATCACGGCGCAAGAGGCGCATCGTATCGGCTTGGTGAATGAAGTGCTTCCGGCGGCGGAGTTGATTCCGCGCGCAGAGGCGATTGCCGCAAAGATTGCGGCGAATGCTCCGCTGGCCGTGCAGTACGCGATGGAGGCCGTCAACAAAGGGATGGAGATGACTTTGAGCGAGGGACTTTATCTCGAGGCGGTGCTGTTCGCGGTGGCTTGCGCGACTGAGGATAAGTCCGAGGGGACCAAGGCATTCTTGGAGAAGAGAGCAGCGGCGTTCAAGGGGAAGTAGGATGAGAGATTTCAGATTGAAGTCCTTTGCCACGGATTTCCACGGATTGCAACAACCTTTACCACGGAGACACTGAGTCACGGAGAAAAAAACTAAATTGAAAGTGGAGTCTGTCCCGGAGACGCTAGCTGCAATTGAAGGCGAGCTCGACGCTTCCGGGAAGAGGTTCGCGATCGTCGTCTCGCGATTCAATGCGTTTATTACGGAGCGGCTGTTGTTGAGCGCCTGCGATGGGCTGCTGCGGACTGGGGCGGCCAGGAAAGATATTGATGTCGTTCGGGTGCCGGGGGCCTTTGAAATTCCGCTGGCAGCGCGGACTTTGGCTTCGACCGGGAAGTATGACGCGATCATTTGTATCGGTTGCCTGCTGCGCGGGGATACGGCGCATTACGACGTGATCGTGAATGAAGTCACGCGCGGGATTGGTCAGTCGGCGCAGGAGACGGGTGTGCCGCACGCTTTTGGTGTGTTGACCTGCGACACGTTAGAGCAGGCCATCGACCGCGCCGGGCTGAAGATGGGGAATAAGGGGTTTGAGGCGGCGCTGGCAGCGGTGGAGATGGCGTCGCTTACGCAAGGGATCAGGGGCCAGGGGCCAGGGGCCAGTCAGTCGAGTGTTTCCCGTCGCAACTCCGGCGTCAGCAAGAAACAGGTTCCTCCTTCTCACTCCGCGAGGCGTCGGAATGACAAGCGGAAGAACAAGTCCAGATAATCCTTCCTTGCAGTAAACTGACCACTGACCACCGACCACCGATCACCGATCACTGTTCCTAATGGGTACTCGACGAAAATCCCGGGAAATTGCGCTGCAAATGCTTTTCCAGTCGGATATGGGGAAGCAGGATGCAGATCACGTCCGGCGCACATTCTGGGCGGAGCATGGCACGGCGAGCGCCGAGGTGCGCGGGTTTGCGGACGACTTGTTCCGCGTCGCGACCGATCGTGTAAGCGAGATTGACGGACTGATCGAGAAGCATGCCGAACACTGGCGCATGGAGCGCATGGCAGCCGTCGATCGGAACTTATTGCGGGCGGCGGTGGCAGAGTTGCTGGCGTATCCGGAGACGCCGCGAGCCGTGGTGATCAACGAAGCGCTGGAGATTGCTCGGAAGTTTTCTACTCCCGAGTCAGTGCATTTTGTGAACGGCGTCCTCGACAGTGTGGGCAAGGAATTGGAAGCCAGCACGCGGTAACTTGAGGCGGTTACCGCGGCATTCGGCCCCGCCAGAGGCCCAATGAAAGAGCATAATTTAGGAGCGCAGAAGCGCACTCCGCGTTAAAATAGACCCCAGAAAAGTCGTTCCCCCGAAACACCCCCAGTTCCAGTTAAAAGACATACCTAAAATTGGTCTCCCAAAGGACACACCCCATGAGGCGTTGCGGCTTGGTGCGAATCACCCCAGTAGTTGCCGGAGTTACGCCGGCCCTGTGCAATTCACCTGCTTGCGGCCAATGGATAGCGGCGCTTAGCGGAAAGATTCGCGACATCCTATTGCTTACGAGTTGCGTGGCCACGATTCTTCTTCTTTCAGGTTGCATCGCTTCGAAAAACTCGTCTTCGTCGTTGTCTGGAAGCGTGTCAGTCAGCAGCGGGTCGGGGCAGGCAGCTGTTGTGGGCGCGGCATTTGGCGCGCCTCTGGTAGCGAAGGCGAGCATAGGAGGATCGCCGGCAAGCGGTGTGTCCGTGATCTTCACGGCGCCGTCCTCAGGTGCGAGCGGCACGTTCGCGAATGGGAAAGCCACGGAGTCCGACACCACCGATGCCAACGGGTTGGCGACGTCGACTACGTTCACCGCAAATTCCATTACCGGAGAATATGCGGTAACCGCAACCGCAACGGCTTCCGGGCAATCTGCCTCCGTGAATTTCGGCTTGGCAAATACGGCCGCGCCGGTATTGGTTGTGAATGCACAAAACGGATCGGCGCAGACTGCGCTTGTCGGCACGGCTTTTACTCTGCCTTTGTCGGCGGTGGTTGACCAGAATGGCTCGCCGGTAAGCGGCGTGACCGTTACTTTCATGGCGCCGTCTTCCGGCGCCAGCGGCACATTCGCAAACGGGAAAGCCACGGAGTTTGACTCCACTGATTCCAGCGGAATCGCCACCTCGACGGCCTTCACGGCCAATGCCACCGCAGGGCAATATGTGGTGACCGCTACTATTGCCGGTGCGTCGGCGCCTGCCAAGTTCAGCCTCTCCAACACTACCCCCGGTGTGTTTGCCACGGGTGGAGTTACACAGAATGCAGCCGTCGGTACGACGTTCAATTCACCACTTGTCGCTACCGTTGTAGATAGCAATGGGAATCCTCTAAATGGCGTCTCAGTCACGTTCACAGCTCCCGCGTCAGGAGCAAGTGGAACATTCGCGGGAGGGCTGACCACACAAACTGTGGTTAGCGATGCGAGTGGTCACGCCACGTCATTCACGTTCACCGCTAACGCGACGGCCGGTGGACCCTACAACGTGACAGCTACAGTTGGATCGAACACCGCTAACTTCCTGCTGACGAACACCTCGGTTCCGGTTACAAGCTATGCGTTTTACATGAGCGGGCTGTCCCAATCCCATGCTTCGGTCGGACAGCCGGGGCTCAACTTTTATGCCTTGGCGGGAGCCGTCACCATCGACCAGAGTGGGAATGTGACCGGCGGCGAAGAAGACTATAACGACGGCAATGGCTACACGTATGCCAAGGTTCCCATTACCAGTACAGGAAGCAGCCTCACGGTGAACTCGACCACCGGGCAGGGAACGCTGGTCTTCGTTACGAACAACACCAACTTCGGCGTTAATGGCCAACAGACATTTGGCATGCAATTTGTGAATACGAGCCATGCGCTCATCACGCAGTTCGACGGAGCGGCGACCTCGAGCGGAAGTATGGATGTACAGAATCTTTCGACTGTGCCGACGGGCGGGTACGCCTTCACCATGTCCGGAGTAGACCCCGGCCATACTGCTTTGGCCTTTGGAGGTGTTCTGGCGTTCAACGGCAATCTGGCGAACCCTCAATGGCCCGGATTGATCGATATCAACGATACAGGGGTTGTTCCGACCAGCGGAACTGCCTTCGTCGGGAGTGTATCGGCCGTGGATGCATATGGTCGCGGGCAAATCAGTGGGATCGCAGTCGCGGGTGTGGCGTTGACGCTCGACTATTACCAGATTGGACCGGAGGCCATGCGAATCATCGATGTGGACAGCAATGTCGCCACAGTTGGTTCGGCGTTCGGGCAAGGAACGAACGCAAACTCGGCAACTACGGCCGGACTTGGGGCTTCGGTTTTTGCCATCGCGGGCAATCCCTACGCCAACAACTTTGGAATGCTGGGCCAATTCACCACCGACGGATCGGGGAATTTGACCTCCGGTGTGGCAGACGACAATGAATTCGGAAACCCAGTATCCATAGCTGCGGCGATCGCAGGCACGTATCAGGTTTCGGCAAACGGTTACGGCAATATTGCCATCACGTCAGGGAATCTAGGCAACGTGACCGGTCTGCGGCTCTATCTGACGGATCCCAACCTCAACCTGAATGATCCGAACAGCACGAGCGGCCGCGGCGGAGCGATGTTGATGGAGTTCGACCAGAACCTGCCCGGTGGTACCGGCGTAGTCACTCCGCAAAGCGACACGTCGACTGGCGATTTCAACGGGCTGTATGCCGCCGGTTGGCAGGCGTTCAATCAGTATGGTGAGTTCGATATGTTGGCGCAGGGCACGATGAACGCAACCTCGAAGACCCTCAGCCTGCAAGGGCTGGTGAACGATCCGTTCGCCGCTTTAGGCGTGAACCCATCCCAAACTCTTGGGGACACATTCCAGTCGCAGCCGTCGGTCGACACGAACAACCCGGGCCGCTATACCATGCTGACCGCGAACTCGAATCAGCTGCAGATCATGATTACGACCACTCCGCCTTATTTCGATGCCTTCGACGCGGTTCTCTATCAGGCCAGCGGTGGGCAGTTGTACTGGATGGAAGTGGATACGCATGGAGTGTTTGTCGGACCCTTGCAACAACAGGGATCGCTGACCGGAATCCCGGCGGCAAAACGGCGGGTCAACATGAACAATCGGCCAAGCGCTGCCGCCCCTCCGGACGACGTTGAGCGAAGAGAACCACAGGCTTGGATGAAGAGGACGCCGAGCACTCCGTAGCTAGCTCGCTCGCGGTCTCGGCCGAAAAGAGAAGACGGTAGACGCCACAAAGCCGGGCTGGTTGGCCCGGCTTTCCCGTTGTGGAACTGGTTCGTCGGTCTTGTTTGGATCGGCAAGCCAGGATGTGTCGAAACTTGTGGTCGCAGAGTTCCTAGGCTCAGCGGTTGCGAAATCTCACGCAGCAACTGAACTGTGTCACCGCTCGCTTACATCACCATTGCCAGGTTCTCGAGTTCGTACTGGAGAACCGGAATGGCGCACCCAGCCATCTCTACGCGGCCTGCTGCATCGAGCGCATCGGTATGAGAAACCCCATAGCCACGGCCAATCAGGAACACGCGTAGCAGCTCAGCAGCCTCGTATGAGTCGACCATGCCACCCTGAAGCAGGTCGTTGCGTAGCGCCGCCAGCTCCGTCATCGTGAACCTGTCTTTGTCGTTGCCAATCATGCTTTTCACTGTCTCTTCGTATTTCATGGCCGTCATCACCTCCGATTCCGACCTTTTGCCCTATTAGACTCAGCGGCGGTTGTCTAAGTTGTATGCAATTGAAGTGCCGTAAATCACGTACCTCACTCAGTACGTTCCCCAATGGCCTCTAGATTCAATAACCCTAGAATATATCGGGAGTTGCAGGGAGAACTGTAGGACGGCATGGTCGGGGTTGGTGCCCTTGGTACCTGCCAGTAATCGAGAAAGTGACACAAAGTGTCGGTTTGCAGACGGTGAATCTCAGCCAAGGGTGGTGGTAAGCGGGCAGGCGATTGCGGAACGTCGGCTCGAAGGGGTTCAACGCTGCTACGGTTCGACCGTGGCCTCGTCAATCAGCATGATTGGAATATCGTCTCGGACCGGGTACACGCGATGGCATTGCGTGCACTTCAGGCTCTCAGGGTTTTGCCGATATTCGAGCGGCTGCTTGTCGGCCGGGCAAACCAGCATTTCTAGAAGATCTTTGGCGATCATGGAGGGGAATTATAACGGGGCCAGGGGCCAGGGACCAGGGGCCAGGGGATTAAAGATCAGGATCAGGGTGCGTGCAGGGCAGGCTGGTGACCGGTGGATGCGGATTATCGTTTAGTGAGCCTCGACACCTGATGTCTTGCGCTCACTCAACCTCAAACCCCTTACCACCGACCCCTGATCCGAGCCCCTGACCCCTGACCCCTGACCCCTGACCCCTGACCCCTGACCCTGACCCCTGACGCCTCAACTCTCGGTGTAAGATTTAAGCGGAAGCCCGAAGCCGGGCGCCGGAAGCCTGAATTATGCCTGCTCTTACTCTGGAGGGAACCAGGATCGCGCAAGAGATCCGCAGCGAAGTTGCCGTGGAAGCGAAGTCGATGGCGGCCGCCGGAGTGCGTCCCGGCCTGGCGGTTGTGCTCGTGGGACATAACCCAGCCTCGGAGATTTATGTCCGAGGAAAAGTCAAAGCCTGTGAAGAAGTCGGGGTTTATAGCGAGAAGCTGACCCCGCCCGAGTCGGTGAGCACTGCTGAATTGCTGGCGCTGATCGAGGATCTTAACCGGCGGGATGAAATTGACGGCATTCTTGTGCAGTTGCCTCTGCCGCCGCAGGTGGACTCGAAGAAGGTGCTGCTGGCGGTCGATCCGGCAAAGGATGTCGATGGATTCCATCCCATGAACGTCGGCTTTCTTTCGACGCAGCGCCCCGGGCTGGTGCCATGCACGCCGGCTGGTGTGATCGAGATCCTGAAACGCAGTCATATCCCAATTTCCGGACGCGAGGCTGTAGTCGTCGGACGCAGTGATATCGTGGGTAAGCCTGCCGCCATGCTGTTGATCAATGGTAATGCGACCGTTACCATCTGCCACTCCAAGACGCACGATCTGCCGGCAGTGTGCCGTAGGGCCGACATCCTGGTAGCTGCCATCGGACGTGCCGGCATGATCACTCGGGATTTCGTGAAGCCCGGCGCGACCGTCATTGATGTCGGCATGAACACCGTGACCGATCCTCGGGAGTTCCAGAGATTTTTCGCCGGAAATGCCAAGAGGGAAGAAACATTTCGCAAGAAGGGATCGACGCTGATCGGCGATGTGCATCCGGAGGTAGCCGAAGTAGCGGGAGCGCTCACGCCTGTCCCAGGAGGCGTTGGGCCGCTCACGATTGCGATGCTCATGTTCAACACGCTCAAAGCCGCGAAGATGCGGCGGGGCAGCCGCGTTCCGGAATTGTCTCGCGCGTAAAATCCACCACGGAGACACGGAGTCACAGTAGAAAACAGGGAATACACAAGAATTCGATTTTCTCTGCGTCTCTGTGCCTCCGTGGTGAAAAAGGGTCGAGGGATTGATGCTGAAAGTCGGCCTCACCGGCGGCATTGCCTCAGGGAAGTCTGTGGTTGGAGAAATGTTCGCGGCGTTGGGGGCGCATGTGGTGCAGGCAGACCGCATCGCGCATTCCCTGATGCAGCCGGGAGAGCCCGTCTATAACGAAGTGGTCCGGCATTTCGGACGCGAGATCCTCAATCCGGATTGCAGCGTGAATCGCTCGAAACTGGCCGAGGTGGCCTTTGGTCCAGCACGTTCACCGGTAGGAAAGGGCAGCTCGCGGATCGATGAGCTCAATCGCATCGTGCATCCCGCAGTCATTCGCAGCCAGGAAGACTGGATGCAAGCGATGAGCGTTCAGGATCCACACGGCGCTGCGATCGTAGAGGCGGCGCTGCTCCTGGAAGCCGGTGCGGCCAAAAGCTTCAACCGCATGATCGTGGTCACATGCAATCCCGAGCAGCGGGCGGAGCGTTTTGCGGTCCGGCAGAAGATGAATCTGGAATCGGCGCGCGAAGAAGTCGCCCGCCGCATGGCTGCGCAACTCCCCGACGAAGAGAAGATCAAAGCGGCCGACTATGTGATCGACAACTCGGGCTCGCTCGAACATACGCGCGAGCAGGTGCTTGCTCGGTATGGGACCGACTAAAGGCCGAAGCACAGAAGTCCTGAAGGCCGTTTTTCCAGAGGCACATTACTGAAAAGAAGATTGAGTATCTCCTCTGTGACTCTGTGTCTCTGTGGTGAGTCGATTTATTGCGCTAACGTAGAGTGTTTCCGCGGCGGTATTTGTTTAAAATTAACAGGGACCTTTTTATTCCCGAAAATCGTACTAGTCTGCGCAGCTTGAGACCGGAAGTGGGTGATCGAGTATGAAATTTGTGCGTCCTTTGCTATTCGCGGTAGTGCTCGCCGGGGCATTCTTCTACTTCACCACGTGGCGCTCGACGCCGGTTGGCGAAATGCATACCCCCAACTGGCTTTCGCACCCGTCGCAGGTGGAGATCACCGAAGCGGCGCCCGGAGAGTCTCTCGACGGCGAAGAACAAAACAATATCTCGGTGTATAAGCGGAATATTCCCTCGGTGGTGAATGTCACGTCGCGGGCCATGACCTTCGACTTCTTCTATGGTCTGGTGCCGCAGGAAGGTCAGGGCTCAGGCTTTGTCATCGACAAAGAGGGACACATTCTGACCAACTACCACGTGATCGCCGACGCGCGGCAGGTGGAAGTCACGCTGCACAATCGCAAGAAGTACAAGGCTACGGTGATCGGAACGGACCCTCCACACGACCTCGCGGTCATTCAGATCAAGGCCCCAGACCTGGTTCCGGCGGTTTTGGGAGACTCGCGCAATCTGCAGGTCGGGCAAAAGGTTTACGCGATCGGAAATCCGTTTGGACTTGCGGGAACTATGACGCGAGGAATCGTGAGCTCCATTCGACCGGTCCGCGAACCAAATGGCGCCATGATCGACGAGGCCATTCAGACCGATGCCGCCATCAATCCCGGCAATTCGGGCGGACCGCTCATGAATTGGCACGGGGAAGTGATCGGCATCAACACCATGATCCTCTCCAACGTGGGCCAGAATGCCGGCATCGGTTTTGCCATCCCCATCAACACGGCGAAGGCGGTGCTCAACGATTTAATGACGCTGGGGCGGGTGCGGCGTCCGGCGCTCGGAGTGCGCACTGTCCCGATCAGTCCGGAACTGGCGGAAGAAATTGGTCTGCCCGTCGACTACGGATTGCTGATTATCGGGGTGGTGCCGGGCAGTTCCGCCGATACAGCTGGCTTAAAGGCGGGAAGCGAGCGCGCTTATCTTGGAAATACTCCCATCATGCTGGGCGGCGACTTGATCATCGCCATCGACGACCAAAAGATCCAGGACCAGGACGACCTCACACAAATGATGAACAATCATCGCGCCGGAGACACCGTGAAGGTAACCATCTATCGCGGCAAGAAAAAGATGGATGTGCAGGTCTCACTGGGCGAGGCGCGGCAGCAAGTGTGAGGGCTTCGGGCTTCCGGCTCCGGGCTCCAGGCCTCTGGCTTCCGCCGGCCAACTGCGTCTCTTTCTAGTGAGTTGAAAACGTCGAGTGCTTCCATTACTCTTTCGTCCTGCCTATGACTGCCGTCCTTTAATTCGGCTCCTGCATCTCTGAGCGATTTGTGCGCGGACGTGTGCGCACTGCGCTCAAACTTGGTGCTGTCTCAACTTTTCGTTTTCAATTCAGAGAGGACATTCCCATGGAATTTGTGGACAAGGCACTGGCTCGCCGTCTGGAATCGTGCGAGGAGATGCCACAGGTGTATTACGCGCGGGTGTTTCAGAAGTCGCGTCCGGAAATCGGCGCGGCAGAAGAAGAAATCTGCGGCGGGCACATGGTATTCGCGGGCCTGGGCTCGCCCATCGGACGAGCGACCGGGACGGGTCTGGATCGTCCGTTTACGGCACAGGATCTGGAGCGGATCGAGCAGTTCTACCGGGAACGCAAGGTACCCTCGCAGGTGGATCTGACTCCGATGCACCCGCCGGAAGTATTCGAGATGTTCAAGGATCGCGGATACGCGACTCGCCGAACTCAACAACGTTCTTTATCGGAAACTGGAGCGTGAGGAAAAGTTCCCCGCGCCTCCAGCCGGATGCGAGATCCGGCGGTCTCCTGCCGAAGAGTCCGAAGTGACGGGTTCGATCGTCGAGGGCGCGTTCTTTCCGGACGGAGCGCCCGAAGCATTTCGTGGGCTGATGACTCCGCTCTATCAGATGGAAAATGCGCTGGCCTTTGTGGCTACGATTGACGGCAAGCCCGTTGCTTGCGGAACAGGACTCGTGATTCCGGAGCACAAAGTCTTCGCTCTCTGCGGGGCCGGCACTCTCGCCCAGTTTCGTGGACGCGGCTTGCAGACAGCATTGCTGCGAGCCCGCATGCAAGCCGCAGTAAAGGCTGGCTGCGAATACGCCGTTGTCGTCACACAGGGCGGCACGACCTCGCAGCGCAATGCTGAGCGGCTCGGCTTCCGTGTGGCCTACAGCAAAGTGACGGTGATCAAGCAGATGGAGGCATAGCGCCGCCATACGTCTGTCAGGGCGGAGTCCACCTCTGTACTAAGTGTCCGGCAGCGCAGCTGTGCAGATTGAAAAGAAGTGTGAGAGGACGGTTCGTATCAGGGTATCGCTTCAGTGATACTGTTTCTCGGCGCAGAAATCCAGCGGCTTCAGCCGCTGAATCTTGCCAAGATGGCGGCGGCTATAAAGCCGATCCGCGCAGCGAACTCGACATGCCTGAAGGCATGCCCTGATACGAACCCTTCCGTTCCTCTGGAGCGGACTGATTTTGCGAAGTGCGTGGCAGCGTTGCGGCCATGTCGTCACTCATTGCATAGTGGAAGCCATGGCCATGGAGAATCCTGTGCTGCAAGGCCAGCAGATCCGGCTCGAGCCTCTGGAAGTTCGCCATGTCGATAGCTTAGCGACTGCATCGTCTGGGGATGTTGATCTCTACCGCTGGAGTCCGGTGCCGCAAAGCAAGGCGCAAGCCATCGAATACGTGAAGACGGCATTGGCTTGGCGCGATGCCGGCACCGCGGTTCCGTTTAGCGATTGTCCGCGCTCATGACGAAGCTGTCATCGGATCGACTCGCTTTTGGAACATCGAACGATGGGCCTGGCCGCAAGGCCATCCCTACCACGGACGCGGTGTTCCAGATGCCTGTGAGATCGGTTACACATGGCTGGCCAGTTCAGCGATTCGCACTGGCGCAAACACAGAAGCGAAGTTGCTCATGCTGCGGCATGCCTTCGAAGTCTGGCAAGTGCTTCGCGTCTGCTTGCATACGGACGTGCGCAATCTTCGCTCACGTGCGGCGATCGAGCGCATTGGCGGGAAGTTTGAAGGAATATTGCGATCACACCGCATGGCGGCGGACTTCATTTCCCGCGACTCGGCGCGATATTCGATCATCGCCGCAGAATGGCCCGACGTGAAGATGCGATTGAGCCAGTTGTTGGATCGTCGGACATAGGCCCGTCTCATGACTGTGGATGAAATCCGCGATTATTGCCTGAGCTTTCCCGAAGCCACTGAGAATCTGCAGTGGGGCGATGATCTCTGTTTCAAAATCGGCGGCAAAATCTTCGCGATTGTGAGCCTGGACGATCCCCGGCTGTGCTTCAAGTGCACGCCCGACACGTTTGCAGAATTGATAGAACGGCAAGACATTCATCCCGCACCCTACGTCGGCCGCTACAAGTGGGTAATGCTCGACCGCCTGGATGCCCTGCGCAATAACGAATTGAAAGATTTGATCCGCCACTCGTATGAGATGGTGGCGGCGAAAGCGCCAAAAAAGATTTCTAAGCAGAAGGTTAGCAAAACTGCTACCAAGAAGCGCAGGCCGGCGCGTTCGCGCACCCGATCACGAAACAAGGCGAGTTAAGCTCCTTACCTTTTCAGACAACGCCGCGGATTTGACTCTGCCCGCTTTACTCGGCTAGCCTCAGAAGTTCTTCGATTCTCCGTGTTCTTCGATCTGGCATGCGACTTCCACATAAGTTATTGATTTGGCTACTGCTGGGCGCGTTGCTGGCGCCTCTCGGGGAAGCCTCCACGCAGCCGGTGCGGGCGCAGCATGCCATGGTGGTCACGGTTCATCAATTGGCCACGAACGTGGGAGTCGAAATTCTGCAGTCTGGTGGCAATGCGGTGGACGCAGCGGTCGCCACTGGATTCGCCTTGGCGGTCGTCCATTCTCCGGCAGGAAACATCGGCGGCGGTGGATTCATGCTGATCCGCATGTCCGATGGCAAGACGCATTTTCTCGACTATCGCGAGAAAGCTCCGGCGGCTGCAACTCGCGATATGTATCTCGATGCGCAGGGCAATGTGATTCCACAGGCCAGTCAGATCGGATACAAGTCCATCGCAGTGCCGGGTTCCGTCGCCGGCATGGTCTATGCGGAGAAGGAAATACGGCAAGCTGACGTTAAAGCAGGTGATGGCCCCCGCGATCAAGCTAGCGCGTGATGGATTTGCGCTGACTTGGGGCGAGGCCGCCGATATGCACGATTCGTATCTGGCGAAGTTTCCTGAGTCGCGGCGGGTGTTTCAGCGCAACGGCGATTACTACAAGCCCGGTGAAATTTTCCGGCAGCCTGATCTCGCGCGAACTCTGGAGCGGATTGCGGCGAATCCCGACGATTTCTACCACGGCTCTCTTGCCCGCGAACTCGCCGCAGCCATGCAGAAAGGTGGCGGGCTCATTACCGTGGACGACCTTGCCCATTACGAAGTGAAAGAGCGCGAGCCAGTGCATGGAACGTATCGCGGATATGACGTTATCAGCGCGCCGCCTCCGTCGTCGGGTGGCACGGTCTTGATCGAATCCCTGAATATTCTCGAAGGCTACGATCTCCCGAAACTGGAAAATCGCTCGGCCGAGTCGATTCACTTCACCGTGGAAGGATTCCGGCGCGCTTTTTTCGACCGCGCAGAATTCATGGGCGATCCGGATTTTTCCAAGGTCCCCGTCGCCCAGCTGGTAGACAAAAAATACGCCGCGGCCTGGCGAGAAACGATCGATCCCGATCATGCTTCGCCCAGCCAGGAACTAAAGCGTCCAGCGGTGTTCAACGAGTTGGAACAATACGCCGAGACCCATCCGCCGGCGGTTGCGCCCCACGAAGGTAATCACACGACCCACTATTCCGTCGTGGACGCCGATGGGAACGCAGTTGCGGTCACCACTACCATCAACGACTGGTTCGGATCGCGCGTGACTGCCGACGGCCTCGGATTCCTGCTTAATGACGAGATGGACGATTTCTCTGCCAAGCCCGGCGTGCCGAATTCGGACGGTCTCATCCAGGGGGCGGCAAACGACGATTGGTCCTGGCAAGCGGCCCCTCTCGTCGATGACTCCGACGATTGTCGTGCACGACGGAAAAACGATAATGATTCTCGGCTCGCCCGGCAGTTCAAAAATCATCACGACCGTGGCCAACGTTCTGATGGGCGTCATCGATTACGGGATGAATCTGCAGGAAGCGGTCGATGCTCCGCGTTTCCACAATCAGTGGTTGCCCGACGTGGTGAATGTGGAGAGAACCTTCTTCCCCGATACCATTCATCTCTTGCAAAAAATGGGATACAAGGTGCAGATCGGGCTGGGCGAAGGCGACGAAACGTCTCCCTATTGGAGCGACGCGGAGTGCATTGCCATCGATGAAAAGACCGGCGACCGGCTGGGCGCCACCGATGTCCGCAATAGTAATGGCAAGGCCATGGGATACTAGTAAGGCATTGCTGATTGTTGATTTCTGATTGAAGGCGGCCACCGTGCTGTTCTTTAATCAGCAATCAAAAATCAACAATCAACAATCGCATTTAGGATACAAATGCAGAAAGCTGTCTCAACCTACTTGTTCGTAAGAGAGCGCCTTCACCCCGGCATTCTCGACAGCCTTGTACGCAGCGGAGTGCAGGCCGTCGAGATCTTTGCTGCACGGCAGCATCTTGACTACGCCAACCGCAAGCAGCATGTGAAGGAAATCGCCGAGTGGTTCCGCGGCAGCGGCGTCCCGCTCAATTCTGTGCACTCTCCGCTTTATGCCGATTACGAGTGGGGACGCGCCGGCTCTCCGCCGCTCAATGTTGCTTCCACCGATCGCGCCAGTCGCATTGAGGCTATGGATGAAATCAAACGCGCCCTGGAGATCGCCGAGCAGATCCCATTCCGCTTTCTTATCCAGCACCTGGGTACTCCCAACGAGAGCTTCGACGAGAAAAAGTTCGAGGCGGCCATGACTTCGATCGAGCACCTGCGTGCCTTCGCCAAGCCGCTCGGCGTGCGCATCCTGCTGGAGAATATTCCCAACGAACTTTCCACGCCCGACCGGCTGGTGGAAATGATCCGTCTTGCGCACTTCGACGATGTGGCCGTGTGTTTCGACTTCGGTCATGCCCACATGATGGGGTCGGTGAGTGAGGCATTCGAGATTTTGCGCAAGCACATTAGCTCCACGCACGTGCACGATAACGACAAGTTGAAGGATTCGCACCTGTGGCCGGGGCAGGGAACCATCGATTGGAAAGAAGCCATCGAACTGTTGCGATCGGCACCCCAGAAACCCCCGCTGCTGTTGGAACTCGGGGAAGATGAGAAGGTGAATCCGCTGGAAAAGCTGGGCGAAACCTTCGACAAGCTGGAAACCGCATGAATTGAGTCATTGAGCGATTGGGTCATTGCGCCGTGGCTGACTCTTCGTTGCGGCTGGAACTTGCTAATCACTCAATGACCTGATGACTCAATCACTCAATCAAATCGATATGCCATCAGCTATAACGACCATCGCAGAAATCGGCAAGCATGAAGGCCAGAGCGTCACCATCCGCGGCTGGCTCTATAACCTGCGCGAGAGCGGCAAGCTTCTCTTTCCGCAATTTCGCGACGGATCAGGGGATCATTCAAGGCGTCGTTCCCAAGAACGCCGTAACTCCTGAAGTATTCGAAGCGGTGAAGACACTCACCCAGGAATCGAGCGTCATCGTCGAAGGCAAGGTTCGCGCCGACAAGCGCGCGCACGGCGGCTACGAACTCGATGTCGTCAATGTGCAAGTCATACAGCGCGTACCCGAGTCAGATCCATATCCCATTACGCCGAAGGAACATGGCACCGATTTCCTGATGGAGCATCGTCACCTGTGGGTGCGCTCGCAGCGCCAGGCTGCGATTCTCCGGGTACGCGCCGAGATCATCAAAGCTGCGCGCGATTTCTTCGACGAGCGCGGATTCACCCTGACCGATCCGCCGATCATTACTCCGGCCGCCTGCGAAGGGACGACGACCCTTTTTCCCGTCGATTACTTCGAGGAGCAGGCGTTCCTCACGCAATCCGGACAGCTCTATGTGGAAGCGATGGCAATGGCTTTGGGCAAGGTGTATTCCTTTGGGCCAACGTTCCGCGCGGAGAAGTCGAAGACGCGCCGCCACCTCACCGAGTTCTGGATGGTCGAGCCGGAAGTTGCTTATGCAACTCTCGATGACGTCATGGAATTGGCCGAAGGGCTCATCAGCTTCCTTGTAACGCGCTGCCTGGAACGCCGCCGCGTTGACCTGCAAATCATCGGTCGCGATATTGCGAAGCTGGAAAAGATCGCGCCACCATTTCCGCGCATCACTTACGACGATGCAGTGAAAAATCTGCAGGAGGGACACGCGAAGGGCGCTCTCGAATCGAAGTTTGAATGGGGAGGCGATCTCGGCTCTCCCGACGAAACCTATCTTTCCGCGCAGTTTGACAAGCCGGTTATGGTGCATCGCTATCCCGCCAAGGTGAAGGCGTTCTATATGGAGCCGGATCCGCAACGGCCTGATCTCGCGCTTTGTGTGGACGTGCTCGCGCCTGAGGGCTACGGAGAAATTATCGGCGGCTCGCAGCGTATGGCATCGCACGATTTGCTGTTGCAGCGCATTCACGAGCACGGCTTGCCGGAGGAAGCGTTCAAGTGGTATCTGGACCTGCGCAAATTCGGCAGCGTACCGCACGGAGGCTTTCGGCATGGGTATCGAGCGTGCCGTGGCCTGGATCTGCGGCCTCGAACACGTGCGCGAAACGATTCCGTTTCCGAGAATGCTCTACCGGTTATACCCGTAAAATTGAGTCATCGGGTCATTGAGCCATTGAGTCATTGAAAACTAAGTAGGCGCGCGTCCTTCAATGGCAAAGATCGCATGGTTCAAATGGCTCAATGGCTCAATCACTAAATGATTCAATTTCTATGACTACAACTAGTCCACAAGCACTTCCGGCCGTAAGATTCGCGTGATCGGCGTTCCCCTCGATCTCGGACAGTCGCGGCGCGGCGTCGATATGGGTCCGTCCGCCGTCCGCGTTGCCGGACTCGAGGCCCGCCTCGAAGCTTTGGGCCACGAAGTGGAAGATGGCGGCAACGTCGCCGTCGCCATCCCGGAGCAGAAAAAAGAAGGCGCGGCCAACGCCAAATATTTGAAAGAAATTACGGCCACCTGCACGAAGCATGCGGAACTCGTGCTGAAAACCCTTGAGAGTGGCAAAGTTCCGCTCGCTCTCGGCGGCGATCACTCCATGGCAGCGGGCACCGTCTCGGGCGTGGCCGAATTTTATCGCCGTCAGAACCAGCGCATCGGACTGATCTGGATCGACGCTCACACCGACATCAACACTCCCGATTCGTCGCCCAGCGGCAACGTACACGGCATGCCGCTCGCGGCTTTGATGGGCCTTTGGCCCGGCGACCTCGCAAACATTTACGACTTCTCTCCCAAGGTGAAGCCGGAAAATTGCGTGCTGGTTGGGGTGCGCGACATTGATGCGGTCGAGAAAGAAAACGTGCGCAAGGCGGGCATCGGCGTCTTCACCATGCGTGACATCGACGAGCGCGGCATGCGCACCGTGATGGAAGAGGCTCTGCGCATTGCTGGACGCGGTACCGCCGGCTACCACATCTCTCTCGACATGGATTGGGTCGACCCGGAAGACGCTCCCGGCGTTGGCACTCCAGTTCGCGGCGGTGCTACTTACCGCGAGGCCCATCTGGCGATGGAAATCATCGCCGATCATGGCCGCATGGTCAGCATGGAAATCGTCGAGGTGAATCCAGTCATCGACGAGCACAACCAGACCGCAGATCTGGCCGTGGAACTGGCGCTATCGGCTTTCGGGAAAAAAATTCTTTAGCCACGGATTTTTACGAATATTCACGGATTCTTCAAGAGAAGTATCCTTGATGATCCGTGTTAGTCCGTGGCAAAAGGTTTTTGGCCCTACCGCGAACCACCCCTGCGATTGACGCACAACTCTCCTCGCGTCCACACTGAAAGGTCATGGAAAAGCTTCGAGTCGGCATCTTATTTGGCGGGCGTAGTGGGGAGCACGAGGTCTCGCTGCTCTCGGCCGCATCCGTTCTCAACGCAATCGATAAAGAAAAGTACGAAGTCGTTCCCATCGGCATCACGAAAGACGGACGCTGGCTCACGGCCGAGCACGCCGAAAATCTGCTGACCGGCAAGCTCATGCTCGAGGCACGCAATCTTCGGGCAGGCGATCCGGAGATCACCCAACCTGCCGCCGTCCTGGCGCGAGGCGAAGCGGTCGTTGTTCCTCCTGAGCCGGTTCATCGCGAAAGTGGACTGATCCCGTTTCAGACGGACGCATCTCCGATGCGCCGTGCCGCCGACCGAGCTATCAATGTCGACGTAATTTTCCCGGTGCTGCACGGCACTTTCGGCGAAGACGGAACTATCCAGGGCCTGCTCGAACTCGCGGACATTCCGTACGTTGGGGCGGGAGTTCTCGGCTCCGCTGCCGGAATGGACAAAGACATCATGAAGTCTTTGTTCATCGCCGCCGGTCTTCCGATCGTGAAGCACGTCACCATCTTGCGTAGCCAATGGGAGAAGGATCCGAAAAGAGTCGAGAGGCAGGTCGCGAAGTTGAAATACCCAGTCTTTGTGAAGCCCGCGAACTTAGGCTCTTCGGTCGGCATCAGCAAGGCGCACAACAAAAAAGAACTCGGCCCCGCCGTCGAAGAGGCCGCCAAGTTCGACCGCAAGATCGTCATCGAACAGGGCGTCGGTGGCACCAAAGAAAAGGCGCGCGAGATCGAGTGTTCGGTGCTGGGCAATGACGAGCCCACCGCCTCGGTTCCCGGAGAAATCGTTCCGATCAAAGAGTTCTACGACTACAACGCCAAGTATCTGGACGAAGGTTCGCAGCTCATCATACCCGCGAAGCTTTCGAAGGCGGAAACCAAAAAGGTCCAGGAGTTGGCTGTGAAGGCCTTTCAAGCGGTCGATTGCTCGGGACTGGCGCGCGTCGATTTCCTCATGGATCCCAACACGCGCAAGATCTATCTCAACGAGATCAACACCATGCCTGGCTTCACGGCAATCAGCATGTATCCCAAGCTGTGGGCCGCATCGGGCCTCGCATATCCCGACCTCATCGATCGCCTGATTCAGCTCGGCATTGAGCGCCACGAAGATAAGAAGAAGAATCAGTACAGCCGATAGCGAAGCATTGATGATTGTTGATTCTTGATTGTTGATTGAAAAACGCCGATCACTTGGCCGTCGCCTCACACACAAAGCTCCCCGCATCGTTTGTTGCGCCGCTGCCTTTGTACTTCGCGGCTTGCGGATAAGGGCACAGGGGCCGGGTCATTTCTTTTCCTTGACTACCCTTGCCTGCAGCTTTCGACGCAATGATTTCCCCGGGCGCTTTCCCCTTTTCCACCCAACGTTCCAGCGCTGCATCCACGCTATGGGTCGGGTCGTCGAACTTCAACTCGCCGACTTGCCCGAATGAGTCCGCTCCCGGACCACCTTCGCAGTGCTGCATTCCCGGCACCATGTAGAGGCGCGCGAACGAATCAACCTCTTTCTGTCCCATCGTCTGGATCACGCTCTCGTAGTAATTGACGGTGTTCAGCGCGCTGATCGCCGGATCATTCCATCCGTGATAGAGAATCAACTTTCCTCCGCGTGCCTGAAACGGTTTCAGATCCGGGTCGGTTGCGTTCAGAGCTTGCGCGGTCTTCTCGGTGGCAGTTTTGAGTCCAGCGTCCACGCCGAACGTTTTCAAATCCCAGTCCGGCTTTTCGTAAACGAAGTCAGAGAAGAATCCGTTTGCGAATGCCGCCATCAGGCTCTTTCCGGGTGCGGAGCCCGTAATCCATAACCCCCATCCGCCTTCTCCTTCCTCAGCGCCCGGCAGGTATCCGGGATAGACGATATGCCCGGTGGAATCGGGCGTACCCGCATAGAGCTTCTTCAGCGCGACTACTTGCGCCGCGGTCAGGCACTTGTCCGAATCTTCGGCCTTGCACTGAATCGTGGCGGGATCGAAATGGCATTGCCGCGGATCGTTCAGAATTCCATCCCGTACGCCATCCAGTCCGTCGCAAGCCTTGTTCACCGCCGAGGCGATCGTCGCAATCTTCGCCGGCGGAATGAAACTCGCCGCGTTCATCGTCAATGCCTGTGTGTCATACGCCCCGGTCGTCAGCAACGGTGTCCAGTTGTTGGCCGGCGCGCCCGCCAGAATTCCGTCGTAGTCCTCCGGATAGCGTTGCGCTTCCATTAATGCCTCGCGTCCGCCGTCGGAGCAACCGGCGAAATACGAACGCTGGGGAACCTTGGAGTAGTAAGCCTGCACCACGGCCTTCGCGACCCGCGTCATCTCATGAATTCCGCGATGTCCAAAGTCAACAATCTTCTCTGGATGTCCCAGTGCCCACCCCGCGTCGATCGGCGAACCCGAATGTCCGGTGTCAGTCGCGGTCGCGGCGTAGCCGTGTTTGAGCGCCGCCCCAAGTTGCATCTCGTCGATCAGTCCGGCAAAGCCGCCGTTGCCGATGCCCTGCAACTTTCCGTTCCATCCAGAGGCAGGCAGCCAGACTTCGATCTTGATGTCGGAGTCCGCGGTTGGCTTGGCCTCAGCGACCACGCGGCAGAATGCGGGCAGAGTTTTGTAAAGCGCTGTCATGTCTGCCGCCACTAAACGGTGATGGGGTCCCTTTGTACGCTCCAGCAGCAACGCTTTGTGCGGAGGTGATCGAGGTGTTCGCAATCTTCAGTGACGACAGCTTTTCGCAGCTGTCCTGAGCAGAGGCTACGAGATTGCCTACAAGCACTACGGCGAGCACGAAGGACCATCTGCAAACGGATTTCATCAGTGCACCCCGATTCGGAGAATGGACGACGCATTTTACTCCTCGCTGCTGCTGGGCGCCGTTCGACCCCCGATAATCGCAGCTCGATGAATGTCCTTGACGCATGGATTGGCATTTTGTACACTAATGGGAACAAGTTCGCCCTTCGGGGTGGACCTGAATTTCATGCAGAGTGGCTGAGGGACGAGCCCTGAGACGCCACGGCAACCGATCCGAGATCATATATCCCGGATGACTGGTGCCAACTCTCTCCTGGAAACAGGGAACATGGGATTCGGCAAGCGCGCTGTATTTGCTTTCCGATAGCCTCTTTTCCTTTTCCTGGAAAAAGAGGCCATTTGCTTTTATGGCCGCTTTTTCCGGCTCGTCCTCAGCTATTCGTTTCGTTGTTGGCTGCCCCATCCTTCGCGGTTTTCGAAGGGCGGGGACCACGACAGAAGGAAGCGAGTAGCTCATAATGTCTCATTACGAACTGCGATGCCGCGAATGCGGACGGACCTGGGGAAACCAGCCCCGCTCCATCTGCGACGAGTGTTTTTCTCCTCTGGAAGTTGCTTACGACTACGACGCGCTGCGGGCACAGATTGCCCAAGGAACGTTCGGCCGTGAGCGCATCTCGCAGCGGTCGCCGAACATGTGGCGCTACTCCGAACTTTTGCCCCTCCCCCAGGGCTATAAACCGCGGCTGCCGGTCGGATTCACTCCGCTGTTTCAAGCTCCGCAACTTGCGGAGCGGTTGAGTGGAACGACCGCAGCAGCGGCAAATCTCTACCTCAAGAACGATGCCGTCTGTCTGCCAACGTTGAGCTTCAAAGACCGTGTGGTCGCCGTCGCATTGTCACAGGCGAAGGCTTTCGGCTTCGACACGGTCTCGTGTTCCTCGACCGGGAACCTGGCCAACGCCGTGGCCGCGCATGCTGCCCGCGAGGGCCTGAAGGCGTGGATCTTCATCCCGTCGGATCTCGAGCCCGCGAAGATTCTCGGTACCAACGTTTTCGGCGCGAAGGTTGTCCGCATCGCGGGCAACTACGATCAGGTCAACCGGCTCTGTTCGCAGATCGCCGACGAACATCGATGGGGATTCGTCAACGTCAATTTGCGTCCGTACTATTCCGAAGGATCGAAGACGGTGGGCTTCGAAATCGCCGAGCAACTGGGATGGCGCCTGCCCGACAATATCGTCTGTCCGATGGCCGGCGGATCGCTGATCACGAAAATCAAGAAGGCATTCGATGAACTGATCAATCTGGGGCTGGTCGAGCCGAAAGAAGTGAAATTCTTCGGCGCGCAGGCGACAGGATGCTCTCCGATCTCGACAGCGGTGAAAACCGGCAGCTCCGAAATCGAGCCTCAGAAACCTGCGACCATCGCGCGGTCGCTCGCGATCGGCAATCCGGCCGACGGCCACTATGCGATCAAGACCATCAAAGGCAGCGGTGGATGGAGCGAAGACATCAGCGACCCAGAAGTGATCGATTCCATCAAGCTGCTGGCGGAAACCGAAGGCATCTTCACCGAAACCGCCGGCGGCGTCACCGTAGGATGCGCCGGCAAGCTTTATCGTCAGGATCGTATTCTGCCCGATGAAACGACCGTGCTTTGCATTACTGGCAACGGCCTGAAGACCACCGATGTTCTCGCCGGTGTCTATCAGACCGAGCGCCCGATCGCTCCGAAGCTGGCCGAGTTCGAAGCGTATCTGCAGCAGACGCTCGATGTCGACGACGTCCGCAGCGTGATCGCGGCAACCGAAGAAGTCGCCGGGATCGGAGCGTAACCATGCCGATCACCGTACAAATTCCGACTGCGCTGCGCCGTCACACCGACGGCGTTAGCTCCATCAGCTGCGCCGCCTCGAACCTTGACGACCTGTTTTCCGTGCTGGACCAGAAGTTTCCCGAACTCAAGCCACATCTTCGCGATGACCAGGGCCAAATCCGCCGCTTCCTGAACGTTTACGTGAACGAAGAGGACATCCGCTTTCTCGGCGGCCCGGCCTATGCCTTCCAGGAAGGCGACGAGGTTCTGCTCGTGCCGTCGATCGCCGGCGGCTAGGCATCCCCTATCTTCCGCAATTTCCGTGGAGTATGTGGCCGTCTGCTTCTCCGCCCGAATCTCTACTTCCGAATAATTCGCGAATGAAGACTGACTTGCATTCTTTACTGTTGCGGCTCTGCCGACACCTGCCCGGTAGATATGATGTAGTTGCTTCGCGCGTTCGATCACCCACTCTGGAAATTTCGGCGCACCCTGCGGAATCTTTCCCAGCGAGATCGCCCAGTGATCGATCCATCCCGTGCCTTCTTCTCCAACGTAAGTGTCGGGCAGGCTGTAAGCCGGATCTTCCAACGCGTCGCCGAGCGTGATGAATCGATAGCCGCGCTTTCGGAGAACGTCCATCAGTTCGCCAATGTGGTCCGCCTCCAGATTGCTGGCATGTAAAAGCAGAATCTGCCGCGGCTCATATCCGACAACCTTCGTGGACAGCTGCTCGTCATACGCAAAAACCGCATCGTGATACGACAGATATTCCTTCACGATCTTTGCCTGTAAATCCGTATCATTCCGCTTCTTCGCATCCTCGTAGAGGCCGGCGAACATCCAGTCCCAGCCATCCAGCGTGATGGGAGCGATCCGGTATCCGCGCTGCGTGAGAAACGCTTCCGACTCCCGCCGCGTCAGCAGGTCGCGCCCCGTGTCCAGATAAGGATGCCGAAAATACCGCAGCTTCATCTTGTGCGTCGCCATCACCATCTTGGTCACGGTCTCGCCTTGGATCACATCGTCTTCCCACGCCTTCAATCCAACTTGATTCAGCGACGAATGGCTGAACGTGTGATTGCCCAGTTCGAATCCGTAATCCACCCACATTTGCAGCGCCTTGATGCGCTCGTCGACCTCACCCGGCTTGTACAGCTTCTTTTCATTCACAAAGCCGACCACCGGAATTTTCTGATCGCGCAACGTGCCCAGCAGCTTCGCCGTGAGGGCGGTGATGTCTGCGGCTGGCAGCTGGTCGGCCATGCCCGAAGGCAAATCGTCAATGGTGACCGCAACTTGGCGATCAGGTTTTCCCGTCTGCGCGCGCGACAATCCGGACGCCAGACAAAAAGCCAGCACAGCAAAGAATGCCACTCTTCTCATACCCACAGCTCTCATGCCGATACGTCTCATGCACACACCTCCGGCCTGACGATGAAACGGAACAGCCATTAGAACACGGGATTTTCATGCCGGCGCCATCATCTGGCGCTTTTTTCCCATCCAATGAAAACCATGTCCCTGAACGGTCGCGAACTGGGAAAAGTACATATCGGCACATCCGGCTGGCACTACAGGCATTGGCTGGGCCCGTTCTATCCCGGCGAAATTGCCGTCTTCTAAAATGCTCCGGCTTTACGTCGAGAGCTTTGATACGGTCGAGATCAACAATAGTTTTTATCGCCTTCCCGCGGCGACGGCGATTCAGGCCTGGTGCCGCGAGACGCCTCCAGGATTTTGTTTCGCCGTCAAAGGCCAGCCGCTACATCACGCACAACCGCAAGCTGAACGACCCGAAGGAAACGGTCGAAAAATTCATGCACGTGGTTGGAAAGCTCGAACGCCGTCTCGGACCGATCTTGTTTCAACTTCCGCCCGGCTGGAAACTCAACCTCGACAGACTCGAAGAGTTTCTTGCCGGCCTGCCGAAGCGGCATCGCTATGTCTTCGAATTCCGCAATCCCACGTGGAACGTCTCCGAAGTGTTCGCGCTACTGCACCGTCACAATGCGGCCTACTGTATCTACGAGCTTGCCGGATTCCAGTCTCCGATCCAGATCACAGCGGACTTTACCTACATTCGCCTTCACGGTCCGGGAGCCAACAAATATCAGGGGGACTACAGCGAAGATGCGCTTCGCACGTGGGCCCAACGCATTCGCGCTTGGCGCAAGGAACTCAAACATATCTTTGTATACTTCGATAACGACCAGGCAGGCTTCGCGCCCAAGAACGCGCTCGCACTGAAAAAGATGGTGGAAGAAGACGATCGTTCTGACAGAGAAATAACCGCAGCCTAACTGCCTCTGATCACTGATCACTGGCCACTGACAACTGACCACGCAGATCAAACATTGACGCGGATCACACGGTGACAGTCGCTTCCGGCAACGCAGGCTCCGCTGGCCTCGGCCGTGCCAGCGCCTTCTCCACTTCATCGCCAATCCTTCCCGACGCCTGGCAGCCGATATATTCGCCCAGCGCGCGGTAACTCTCGAATTGCAGTTCGTCGAACCACTGGTCTGCCGTGCTCTCGTGCGGGAACGTCGCATGTTGCTCTGCATAGCGCCAGACATCGTCGGGAAGGTTTCTGTCTGACGAACTGCATGGCGGCGCTGATCTTACCGGCATACCTGCCTTCAACAGGATAAGAGTTCCGGTGTCCGTCACATCATTCGGGTCATAGTAAATGGTTCCGATCACGCAGTTCTTAGGACACTCGCGGCTTCCTGCAGGCGGTTGAATGTCCTGGAACTTGATCTCGATATGCACTCCGAAGTCCGTGCGCGCCTTCTCCACCAGGCTCAATAGGTCGCCGAATTGATAAGCGCCATCCGCATCGGCATCACAGGCAACAATCAAACGGCAGCGCCGCCGGATCAGTTCATACACCGCCAGATTCTCGAAATGTCCGCCATCCGAGAGATAGACATAGGCGCTTTGCTGATCGCTGTTCGCGAATACCTCCGACATTAGGTATCCGAATCCCAGCCCAGGTCCCGTACTCTTCCATTTCTTTGGATCACGCGAATTGCCCATCCACCAGCCCAGCCGTACATCGAACAAAGCCATGAAAAATGCAGTGGCCGGACTGGTGTGGTAGCCCATATTTGGACTTGCTGCCGCTCCCGAGATCGCCATGGCCGTGCCCAACGAGATTCCTCCCTCCGCGCCGAATTTCCCCCAACCGCATTGGCTTCGTCCCAGTTCCGTCTTTGCATAGCTCCGAAGATAACCGTGGTCGAAGGTGAAGCGATGCAACCCCTCGCCTTCCGCACCGAGTTCGTATCCACAGTAGAGCGGCGTAAACATAAACGACTTCGCGCGTCGGGTGGCATAGCCGAGCTCCTCGCCACCAGTGATGTTCAGGGCTGCATTCAGAATCGGATATGGCCCCGGATAGGTATCGTCAAACGAGCACAGCGGAAGATCGTCTTTCGGATCGAATCCCGTGAAGGGCTCCGCTTTCCGCGCCGGGTTCGAAGCTCCCAGATAGCATCGGACCAGACGGTTGCGATAGAAGTGATGCAGCGAGAAATCGTTTACATCCACCCGCCACGACAGCAGAAGTCCGGCCACGAAAAAGATCACGCCCAGAATCGCCAGCCATGGAGCCGGTGGCGCCTTAAGAACATTCCAGTAATCGCTGGAAAGGACGCTCCACCCCGCATTGTTAAAGTGCCAAAGTTCCGCGGTTTCACTGGGATCAAAGACCAGGCCCGTCGCAATGTGCACCGCAGTCGCCAGCAGCAAGACCAATCCCACCAGAAAAACGTAAGGTGCTCCTTTCGCAAGTGCATTCAAGACAGCAGGCGACTTGAACGTTTTCGAGATCCACGATTGGCCGTTGTCTTCGTTCGTGGCACAGTTCTTGCTGGCATTCGTATCATTCACTTCTTTCCCGCTGGTCTTCGCACTCGTGGCTGCCTTCAGGCCAAAGTAGTTGTGGAGTATCCACAGAATTCCCGCGGTGACCGACTTCCATCCCTGCAATTGGTAAAGTGCCCAGCGCACGCCCAGCGGAGCAAAGGCACATGTTCCCGCCAGCAGCAGCCAGCCGATCGTGATCAGCATCAGATATCCGCCCAGCCGGGCCCACCACTCCCGTACCAGGTCCATCGAGCCACGTCCGACCAGCCCGAGATGAAATATGCCGGCGAGCAGAACCACAATCATCACAACGCCGCTTCCAAAGACCATGACCAGCCATTCGAAGTTATCGAATTCCTGCGGCTGGTTTAGCAACAACGTGTAGGCGCGCAGCAGACACCCGCCGAGGGCGCCGGCAATGGGAGAACAGATCAGTAGCGCCAAAATGGAGACCATCAATTTCACCGGTTTATGGTGACGGTATCGCCACCAGCGCCGCACGGCCGCCATAACCGCAACCATTCCCCAAACTGCGAAATAAAAAGCCGCACCCGCCACTGCCCACTGCCAGGTGGGCGCCTGGCTTTCATATGACAAAAGCCACAGAGCGCAGTTCAGCAGAACGCAGGCAACGACGAATGGCACCATCACGGTGGCCGTGACTTTGATCCGCTGGAAAAATGTCTGAAAAATCGCTTTGGACGGCATCTCCTTTGTGACTTGGATCGCCATCGCTATGGAAGCGAAAAACAAAATCGCAGCCCCCAACGTCAGCGGGATCCAGCCATTGCTGTCAGGATTTCTCACCACCGGCAGCAGTGCACTCTGGCAAAGTACGAATACGCTTATAAACATCATTCCCAGAATCGTCTGGTTCAGAATCACGTTACGCATCCACGTTCCCAGCATCGCCCATGTGTCGCCTGACACCGCTCCGGTGTGCGGTGTCAAATAATTGCTGTAGAGTCGCAGCCAGTGCAGTACAGAAGGCTCGCTGCGCAATTTCACTTCGTACTTGTGCGGCGTAAGGGCCTTTTGCACGTCGGTGAACGAACCTGTGGGCACACCCGGTGCGTCGGGCCGCGGGTCGGTTCTGCGCTTGGTGAAAGCGGCCAGCCACGAACCGATGTAGCCACCTCCGGAAACCGTAGAGAGATAGTCAAACTTTGCCAGCAGTCCCCGCTGCGCCAGTGCCTGCAGCACTCCCAGATTGAACGTCGCGCTGCGAATTCCGCCGCCGGAAAATGCCAACCCGGTCAGGTTATCGGAATGAGCTTTAAACGCGATGTTGCGTTTCTCGCGCGAGTGGTTCAGGCGCTTCAGTTCGCGATCCAGAACCTGAACGAAAGTTATGGGAGCATCGCTGGGTGGGATGCTGCTTTCCGCCGAGATAGCGCGGCCAACTTTGGAGTGCGCCATGGTGACCTCGAGACCGGGGATGTCGAACCCTTGGCGGGGCCCAATCTAGCAGAACTCGAAGAGCCCCCAAGAAATAGTGATTCTTGTTCCAAAAACGTAACAGAGGCGGACACCCTGAGCGAGGATTTTTCTTTGCGCTCTGGGTGTCCCAGGCTTTTGATCTAGCTGGTGTTATTTGGAGGGAGGGTGCCCCGTCCTTGCGCTTTTTGCAAGGGCGGGTACGATGCTGCCGAGAGCGTGAAGCCGAGCGAG
>CAWGKF010000011.1:0-433599 GCA_963823085.1 Terriglobia bacterium
CGGCCTCGATACGATCTGCGACAGATGCGGTCACTGCATCACACCCGACGAGATTGTTCGCATTGACTTCGAGCACCAGAAGTGCTGCTCCATCTCGAAGCATGACGTTCGACGACCTCCGCTACGGTATGTTTGGGTAGTGTGGCGACGCCGGCTGCCCCATCCTTTCGCGCCTTTTGCGAAAGGGTGAGATATTCCGCTGCCGCCGTCGCCGTGGAAGAGCGGCCCTTTAAGGGCCGCGTCACGAGTCGGAAAACAAGATAAACAATTCCACTCTGCCGAAGGCCGTTGCCGGAGGGCAAAGCCCGCAGGCGACCCACACCGACGACACCAGAACTTTTTCTAAAAATTCGTAAGATCGCAAAGCCTGCTAGAGTGGTCATCCATAAGATTTTCCACAGCCAATTCCGCGCCGTTGTGACATCTGACCTTGTGTTCCACAACCAAAATGCCTCATCATGCGGATGCCGTGCGGCGAAGGGCGCCGTCGTCGAGCCGCAGCTAAGTCTTTACTTTGGAATATTTTGCGAGTAAATCCAAGCGGCTCAAGAATTTGCGACGCCTGAGGGGACACCCCCACTAGCTAAGTTCTTTGAAAACAGGATTTTGCGGGATTCGAGAGAAAAACTTCGCTCGCATCTGGACTCAGCAAGTGGCCTGCATTTGCAATCAGCTAGAGGCAAAATATTGGAAACAAAGCAGCTTGCGAGAGTCGACGGCCGCGACCTTTTGAAAGCCCCGCGCGGTTTCTTTTCCGAATAAGAGACGTAACTCTTGGCGGCTCAAGATTTTAGCCCTAACTTACTGAGCCTCATAGATTGTTTTCGAATTTCCCGCTAAGTCGATGATTCCAGAGATCCGAGGGGGAGGGGGGTACAAGCCAGTGTGGCGCGGGCACTCCTGCCCGCGAACTGCTTGCGGAAAAAATATTAGTTGTAGATCGGGTTTGTCGAAATCTACTTTCCTTCCAGTTTGATGTCGCCGACTCCCACATGCGCCCGCAACTCGTACTTTCCGTCGCCACGATAGCGTAAGTTCTTGCCCAGCCATCCGCTGGTTTCTCCGTACCCGTCGCTGTCGACATCGCCGATGCCCGTGTCGGCGCGCACCAGACGATATCCCGTGTGTTCCGTCGCGATGTGAATATCGCCCACGCCCAGACTCAAATCCTTGTCGCCGTCGATGTTGTCGATGGTCATGTCACCGACTTTCTGGTGGACATCGAGGTTCGTGTTCTGCGGAACCTCCAGAACCACATCGAAGTTCGTGTTCCCGCTCATCGGCGAATGGAACTCGATGGTCGCGTTATTGCCGTTGACATTGAAATCGACGTGCGACTCCTTCAGATTGCTCTCGCGCCGCGACTTGATCGTGTACTCGAGCTTGATCTGGTTCGAGTCGCCCCGCTTGACGTGGATATCGCCGACGCTGAATCGCACATGCATATAGCCACCGGAGACGAAATCGCGGGTATCGCTATGCGTCTCTTCATATTTCCAGTCATCGGCTGCACACAACGGAGCCAGCAACAGACACAACAGCGCGACCTGGTATGCGGAACGAATCAGAGATCGTTGAGGTAAAGACCGTTGGGACAAAAGCCGTCCAGACATGGAACACCCCTTTCGCACACCAGCACCACTGAATGCTACGCAGGGAACGGCAAAAGAGTTCCGTCAAAGTGTGGCGCGGGCACTCATGCCCGCGAACCGTTCGCAGCAGAACGGTATTCAGTTCTTGAAGTCAGCCACGCCGTTCCATACCAGTTGGACGGCAATGGCCAGAATAAGAAAGCCGAAGATGCGATTGATCGCCCCGACCGCGCTCGGTCCGAGTCGGCGAACCAGCGGACCGCCCATTAAGAAGAAGAGAATCACGCTCAGCGCCACTGCCGCAATGCCAATGACCATCCCGATGTAGGCTGCGCCGTTATCCACGTGCGCGGCCAGCGCCATGACTACCCCAATCGCGCCTGGCCCCGACATCAGTGGCATGGCCAGAGGCGTCAGCGAGATGTCCTCTTTGTCTTCCGCTTCGTGACTTTCTTCGGGAGTGATGCGCGCATGTGATGTCACCATTCCCCAAGCCGTATTGGCTACGATCAGTCCGCCCGCAATCTTGAGTACAGGCAGAGAGATTCCGAAGAAATAAAGCACGAACCGGCCAAAGAAAAGAAAGATCACCAGAATCAGGAAGACCCATAGTCCCGTCTTCACAGCCGTGCGGTTCCGGTCGCGCGGCATCCACGTCGAGGTCATGCTGAAAAAGATAGGAATGCCGCCGAACG
This sequence comes from Terriglobia bacterium, assembly GCA_963823085.1. GTDB lineage: Bacteria > Acidobacteriota > Terriglobia > Terriglobales > Acidobacteriaceae > Sulfotelmatobacter. The sequence continues at coordinate 2,288 of CAWGKF010000011.1, forward strand.
GATCGACAATCGGAAACAGGGCCAGAAACGTTGCCGCGGCTGAAGAAGGCAAAGTGCGCAAGATATGTCCGAGCGCGGAGTGCATGGCTTACTTGTATCCTTCCAGCGTCTTCGCCGCCCGCTCGAGCGCTGCAGCGAGTACTCCGAGTTGTTGGCGCGCACGATCGCTGTCGCCTTTATCCAGAGCTTCGTTCACACCAGGAATCACGACAGCGGCATAGCCTGTGTACTCTCCAGGAGCATAGATCGCATGACGGAACCACGGACGGTGCGGCAAGCCTTGGGGTACGATCAAGGCACGCTCGGCATTGAGCAACGCTTGATTCAGATGTGAAGCGTCTTGTGGAGGATTCTTCTCTCTGGCAAGTACCTTCGCTCCGGCCGATTCAAAGTGATGTGCCGCCGCATTCACCGGATCGAAGTCGATGGAGTGCGCGCCGAACTTGTCTTCCGCGCGCTTCCGCGCAGCGTCGAGATAGGCGACAACCTCTTTCCCGTATTCCTCATAGTCGTACGGCAAAACGTCGGCATCGGCCATGCGTATGGCTTCCAGTCCGAAGATGCGCGCCATCTCCTGCTCGTAGACGAAATCAGGATCCGCAAATTTCTTGAACCAGTTGAGATTATCGAATACGGAATGGTAAACGCCGTAGGCTCCACTCGAACTGATGTCGCTCGAAGGTACCCCAACGTGCTGAAGGAACGCGGTGTAATCGGATCCGCTGCCCAGGTCGCCGACCGGAACATCGCTCTTCACTTGCGCCGCCGGAGTGCGACGGCTGTCCCCGATCGCTTCCGTCGGTGACTGCGTGGCAGCAGGTGCTTCCGGCTGCGAGGCTTTCTGCCAGACTTCGTAAACCGTTCCACCGTGTGGACTCGGCACGGCTTTGGCGACGTCGCGCAAAAACTGTTTAAGACTGGGAACCGACGAAGCACCGAACTTCGGACCAGAAACCGCGACGTCGACATTGAAGTACGCCGGTGAATTGCGCAGTTCTGCTTCGTGCTGCTCGACCCACTCGGTCGAACCGATCAGGCCTTCTTCCTCACCGTCCCAACTTGCGAATATGAGAGTGCGCTTCGGCTTCCATCCCGTCTTGAGGAGTTCGCCGACTCCGTGTACTGCTTCGAGCATGGCCGCGGTCCCGCTGTTCGGATCGACCGCACCGTAAACCCATGCATCACGATGATTGCCCGCGATCACCCACTGCTCGGGGAGTTCACTGCCTTTCACGCGGCCGATCACGTCCCAAAGCGTGCGGAATTGGTAATCCTGCCTGAGATGCATCTTTACCTTGGCCGGTCCCGGACCAACGTGATAGGTGAACGGCAGAGCGCCTTGCCACTCGCGCGGAGAGTCCGGTCCCGCCAGATGTTGCAGGATCGGCCAAGCATCCTGATAGGAAAGCGGCGTAACCGGAATCTTGGGCATTTGCGCCGACTGCTCGGGAGCGATCCGCTGCGAGTCAGGCAGATCCGGCGTTGACGCAACGCCCGGAGTGGTCGGGTCGCCGGGGAACTCGAACATATATCCGGCGGAACCGCGCTGCACTCCAGTATCCGGACGCCAGGGTCCGTCGGGATATTTGTCACCGCGCCGCCACCCGTCATCCGCAGGATCGGAGTAGATGATCACCCCGGCCGCCCCATGCTCCTGTGCGACGAACACCTTCACCCCGCGAAAATTTTGACCGTAGCGGACGAGTACGATCTTGCCCTTCACGTCGATCCCAAGCTTCGCGAGTTTTTCGAAATCTTCTGGTGTCCCGTAATTTGCATAGACCACCTCGGCGTCGACATCGCCTGAAGGCGACATGCCGTTGAAGGGCATCACCACGCGGGGATCGTCCTGATACCGGTCGTTGCTGACGTGCTCGCGCGTAGGTCCATGCATGCTGACGCCCGCTGGAGCGGTCATGTCGACGCTGATTTCCAGAGGGTAGTTGATCCAGACCCGGTACTCGACGGTCTCCGTATCCAGTCCTGCCTCGCGGAATTTCTGGGCGACGTAATCGGCCGTCGCCTTGTCTTCGACCGTTCCGGCCATATGCGGCGCCTGCGTCAGCGTGCGCAAGTGTTCTTCGGCAAGCTTCGGATCCGGTACAGCGAGGAACTGTTTTTCAATCGCGGTTTCTGGCGAGGCGCTGTGGAAGCCGAAGATGGAAGGAGAAGCGTCAGCCGCTGGCGATGTGTTTTCGCCGGCGTTGGTGGATGAACCGGAGAGCAGAATTGCGGAGGTGAGAAGTCCCGCGAAAAGGAGTCTCATTGGTTTGGAATCAAGACTAGTTAAGGTAGCACACGCCCGAGTGATGGACGTGGCGTGCAGACCGCTGGGGCGCGCTTTCGCTTATAATTCGCCTTAGCACCAACTTCACCAAGTTCATCAAGTGGTGCTATACTAGAAGTCATGAAGCGAGCGACTATGACGCTGCCCGATGATCTTGCCGAGGCGGTGGATAAGTATGTGCAGGCGCAAGACGCTCCGCCTGCTTTGACCACGGTGATGCAGGCAGCCTTGCGAGAATATCTGCGCGAGAGAGGGTTTCTGCGAACGTACCGAGCTTTAAAGATCAGGCCGGCGAAGAAGGGAAGCGGGCGAAGCGATGTCAGTGAAAATCATGATCTCTACTTGACGGGCGTGAAGAAATGAGAGGTGTCGTGTTGGCGGATACCGGCCCCCTCTACGCCGCTGTTGACCCAGAAGATGAACACCATGCCCGAGCCCGCCGCGAACTGCGGCAACTGGACCGTGAGAGGCGTGATGTCCTCGTTCTCTACTCTACCTTGCTCGAAGCTTACTCTCTCATTCTTTATCGTTTGGGCAGAAACGTGGCTTCAGGCTGGCTGATAGATATGGCTCAAGCGCCCATGTTCAACCCCACACCAGAAGATTACCGGCAGGCTACTGCGAAAATTCGGGCCCTGACGGATCAGTCCATCACACTATTCGACGCGGTTGCTGCAGTGATCGCAACCCGGCTGAGGATTAACGTCTGGACATACGACCATCATTTTGATGTGATGCGCATTCCGGTCTGGCGCTGAGGGAAGTTGCGCGTCCGTTTACCGTACTTGCCCACTTCCGATGATTTCGTACTTGTAGGAAGTGAGTTCGGTGAGGGCAAATGGGCCGCGACAGTGAAGTTTCTGAGTGCTGATGCCCATCTCAGCGCCGAAGCCGAATTCGCCGCCATCAGTAAATCGGGTGGAAGCGTTCCAATAGACCGCAGCCGAATCGACGCGGCGCAGGAATTTGCGGGCATTGGTTTCGTCGGCAGTGACAATGGAATCGGAGTGTTTGGTCGAGAATTGGTTGATGTGAGCGATAGCTTCGTCGACGTTTCCGACCACTGCAACGGCCATGCACAGCCGCAAATACTCCTCGTGCCAGTCTTGCTCCGTTGCTGGTCCCACGTGCAAGCCGCCAGCAAGCGTTCGGGCTTTCCCATCCCCGCGGAGTTCGACTCCTGCATCAATCAATTTCTTCACGATTCGCGGAACGTATTCGGCTGCGATCGATTCATGAACCAGCAGCTTTTCCGCCGCATTACAGACTGACGGACGCTGCGTCTTTGCGTTGATGACGATGCGATCAGCCATCTCAAAATCACCGGAGGCGTCGACGAAGATGTGGCAGTTGCCGGCGCCGGTCTCGATTACGGGAACCGCAGAATTTTCAGTGACGAAATTGATTAATCCAGCGCCCCCGCGCGGGATGATTACGTCGACCAGTCCGCGAGCCTTGATCAGTTCGTGCACGGATTGCCGTGTCGAGGAATCGAGCAACTCGATCGCGCCGTCGGGCACACCAACGGCGCTCATGATGTCGACTAAACACTGATTGCTTCGCCCCGCTTCTTTGCCTCCGCGGAGAACGATCGCATTCCCCGTCTTGAGCGCCAGGACCGCAGTATCAACCGTGACGTTTGGCCGCGATTCGTAGACGATGCCAATGACTCCAAAAGGCACGCGCACTTTGCGGATGTGCAGGCCATTGGATTTGGTCCATTCCGCGAGCGTTTCGCCTATGGGATCTGGCAATGCTGCGATCTCGCGAACTCCGCGGGCCATGTCTTTGATGCGCGCAGGAGTAAGGAGCAGGCGATCGCGCATGGCTCCTTCAAGTCCGGAACTCGCGACATCTTCGCTGTTGGCCATCAGGATTTCTTTCTCGTGCTTTTCGACAGCGTCCGCGATTGCCAGCAGGATTGCGTCCTTCTCATGGGTCGAGAGCAACGCAAGAGTCGAGGCGGCGGACCGGGCCCGCGTTAACTTATCGTGCGTCGAAATTGCGTTGCTCGCTGGAGTGGACATCAGCTTGTCTTGTGCGGCGGAAAGTAAGTTCCGATCTTGCGCGCCATTCCCATCGAAATCGCCTGCGGATGCCGCCCGTTCACGATGGCGACATGCACTCCGCCCTCGCTGGCTAGTTTTGCCGCGCGGAGTTTTGAAACCATTCCACCACGGCCGAGTGAACTCTTGCCGCTGCACTGAGCTTCCAGCGCCGGAGTCAATTGGCGGATCACTCGTTGCAGGCGCGGCTTTTTGCGGCCGTTCGGAACGAGGAATCCGTCGACGTCGGTGAGGAGCAGCAACCAATCTGCCTTCACGGCCGTAGCGAGCAGGGAACTCAGTTCGTCGTTATCGCCGAAGGCGCCTTCAAGTTCGCGCACGGAGACGCTGTCATTCTCATTCACGATGGGAACGACTTCCAGGGCGAGAAGCTGCGCCAGCGCATTCTGAAGATTTCGGTAGCGCACGGGCGAGGTGAAGTCGTCGCTGGAGAGAAGCAGTTGGGCGACGATCTTCTTGCCAAAGAACAGACGCTCGTAGGTGTGCATCAGCTTGCTCTGTCCGACGGCGGCGCAAGCCTGCATTCGAGGCACATCGCCGGGACGCTTCGCGAAGGCGAGGCCCGACATACCCGCAGCAATCGCGCCCGAGGTGACGATCAGATATTCGTTCTTCGAAAGATCGAACTGGTCGACAATACCGCGCAGCAAATGGATGTCGATCTGGCCCCCCGGGGCAATGAGACTGGTGCCGACTTTGATGACAACGCGCATGGTTGCTCTGGCTGCGGCCGCGAATTCTATTGTTGTTCGCTTACGCGCGACTCCAGCCAGGAGACGCGGCGCGCCGGCAAGGAGGGACAACAACTCTATCCTGCCGTTAGAATGACTTTCTTGGCAAGACGAAAAATCCTGTGAGGTTGTCTTGATGCCTGCTATGAACGCTACAAGCCGCTTTTCCGACCGGGTCGAGAACTATGTTCGGTATCGGCCGGGATATCCGCCGGAAGCGGTTGCGGTTCTGAAGAGCGAGTGCGGACTGACGGCGAAACATGTGATCGCCGATGTCGCTTCCGGCACAGGGATCTGGACACGATCGCTGCTGGAAAATGGCAACGCTGTTTTCGCCGTCGAGCCGAACGCGGACATGCGTCAAGCGGGAGAACGGCTGCTGTCAGAATTCTCCGAGTTGCGCAGCGTGGAAGGAAGTGCGGAGGCGACTACGCTTCCGGACGACAGTGTTGACTTCGTAACTTCAGCGCAGGCGGCGCATTGGTTCGATCGGCAGAGGGCGCGGCGGGAATTTGTGAGGATCCTCAAGCCGAGTGGGGGGCTTGTGCTGTTGTGGAACGAGCGGGAGGTCGACACAACTCCGTTTCTACGGGACTACGAAGAATTGCTACTGACATTTGGCACAGACTACGAAGACGTGCGGCACGAGCTTACCACCGATGCAGTAAATGAGTTCTTCGATCCAGCGCCCTATCAGGAGCGCGTGTTCGCGATGCGCCAGGAGTTCGATTACAAAGGGCTGGAGGGACGGCTGCTGTCGTCCTCGTATGCGCCGGCGGCGGGACATCCGAAACATCCGCCGATGTTACATGAATTGCGGCAGATTTTTGATCGCCACGCTGAGAACGGGCGTGTGAGCTTCGATTACAAGACACGAGTCTATTTTGGGAAACTGAAATGAATCCAAAGAATGTGGTGCCTGAAAAATCGGTCCATATGGCGCCGGAGGAATTTCGTCGGCATGGGCACGCGGTGGTGGACTGGATCGCGGATTATCAATCGCGTATTGAGTCTCTGCCGGTGCTTTCGCAAGTGAAGCCCGGGCAAATTCGAGCATCGCTCCCGGCCGAACCGCCCGCCGAGGGCGAGGAGTTCGAGGCGGTGCTGAAAGATGTCGATCGACTGATCTTGCCCGGCGTGACGCATTGGCAGTCGCCAAACTTCTTTGCGTACTTTCCGTGTAACGCGTCTGGTCCGGGAATTCTCGGAGATCTGCTGTCTTCTGGACTAGGTGTGCAGGGGATGCTTTGGTCGACCAGTCCGGCCTGCACTGAACTTGAGACGCATGTCATGGACTGGCTGGTGGGTATGCTCGGTCTGCCGCAGAAATTTCTTTCGACCGGCGCGGGAGGTGGGGTGATTCAAGATACGGCATCGAGCGCGGTCTTGTGCGCTCTGCTCGCGGCACGCGAGCGAGCCACGGGTTACACCAGCAACAAGAAAGGCTGCGATGGAAGACTGGTGGCGTATGCGTCGACCCAGACGCACTCGTCACTGGAGAAAGCCGCGATGATTGCCGGAATTGGGACGGCGAACCTACGCTTGATCGAAGTGGACGAGAAGTTCGCAATGAAGCCGGAGGCGCTGGCCAAGCAAGTCGAAGCCGATCGGCAGGCCGGGCTGACGCCGATTTTTGTGTGCGCGACCGTGGGCACAACTTCTTCGAATGCGATGGACCCTGTCGGCGTGATAGGCGGGATCTGCAGGGAAAATGATCTATGGCTGCATGTCGACGCGGCAATGTCTGGGACCGCGATGGTGTGTCCGGAGTTCCGGCATTTCCAGAATGGGGTTGAGTTCGCTGACAGCTACAATTTCAATCCGCATAAATGGATGGGCGCGAATTTCGATTGCAGTTGTTTCTGGGTCGCGGATCGGAAGGCGCTGATTCAGACGTTGAGCATCCTGCCGGAATATCTGCGGAACCAGGCGACGGAATCGGGTGCGGTGATCGACTATCGCGACTGGCATATCCAACTGGGACGGCGATTTCGATCTTTGAAGCTGTGGTTTGTGATCCGGCACTACGGCATCGAGGGCTTGCAGCACAACGTGCGCGAGCACGTCCGACTTGCGCAGGAGTTCGCCAATTGGGTGAAGGAAGATGACCGCTTCGAACTGGCTGCACCGGCGCCACTAAATCTGGTTTGCTTCCGGCATAAGGCGGGAGATGTGGCGAATCAGACGATCATGGAGCGCCTGAACCACAGCGGTGATTTGTTCCTGACTCATACCAAACTGAATGGCAAGCTCACGCTTCGGTTATCGATCGGCCAGATGCATACGAAGGCGAGACACGTGGAAAGGGCGTGGGAGAGGATCAAGGAAGAAGCAGCGCGGTTGTTGACGATCTGATAATCATTCACCACAGGGGGCACAGAGGAACACAGAGTATTCTGTGAGTACGACTGGTCGTTCTACTGGGGGAATGTTGCATTCTCGTAGGACCGGCAAGAAAGAAGAAGCCCGCTTTCGGTGGGCTCTTTGATTGGGGACTGAAATCGTTTATCGCTGCGCCTTCGGGCCAGCGGCTTTGACCTCGGGCGGAGCATCGAAGTTTTCGAAGTTCCTGGCGAAGCGGTTGCGCAGGTCTTCGGCTGCGCGGTCATAAGCGGTTTTATCGGGCCATGCATTCCGCGGATTCAGCACCTGCGGCGGAACTCCGTGGCAAGTTTTCGGAATCGTGAATCCAAATGTGGGTTCGATTTCGAACTCATGATGGATGAGTTCGCCTTCGACCGCGGCGTCGACCATGGCACGCGTATGCGGGATGCTCATGCGCCGGCCCACACCATAAGGTCCACCTTGCCATCCGGTATTCACGAGCCAGCATTGCGCATTGTGCTCGCGCAGCCGCCGGCCAAGCATCTCGGCATAAACCTTGGGCGGGAGCGGAAGGAACGGCGATCCGAAGCAGGTGGAAAACGTTGCGGACGGCTCCTTCACGCCAGCTTCGGTTCCCGCGACCTTGGCCGTATATCCGGACAGGAAGTGATACATCGCTTGCTCGGGGCTGAGCTTCGAGATCGGCGGCAGAACGCCGAAAGCATCTGCGGTCAAGAAGACTACGTTCCTGGGATGTCCGCCAATGCCCGGGATGACTGCGTTGTCGATGAACTCGACCGGGTAGGCGGCGCGAGTGTTTTCGGTCTTACTATCGTCCTCATAATCGGGGATGCGGGTTTGCGAATCGAGCGTTACGTTCTCGAGCACGCAGCCGAAGCGCAGGGCATTCCAGATCTGCGGCTCATTCTGCTTTGAGAGCTTGATGCACTTGGCGTAACATCCACCTTCAAAATTGAAGACGCCGTCGGCACTCCATCCGTGTTCATCGTCGCCAATGAGATCGCGCGAGGGGTCGGCCGAGAGAGTGGTCTTTCCGGTTCCCGAGAGGCCGAAGAAGAGAGCGCTCACGCCGTTATGTCCGACGTTGGCTGAGCAGTGCATGGGGAAAACATTGCGCTGCGGCAGCAGGAAATTCATGACGCTGAAGATCGATTTTTTCATTTCGCCGGCATACGAAGTTCCGCCGATAAGCACGGTGCGGCGCATGAAGTTCAGCAGGATGAAGACTTCGGAGTTGACGCCGTCGCGCCTGGGATCAGCTTTGAACTCCGGAGCCGAGATGACGGTGAACTCAGGATGATGATGTTTCAGTTCCTCGGACGTGGGACGCAGGAACAACTGCCGCACGAAAAGGTTGTGCCAGGCATATTCGTTCACGATGCGGACGGGCAGACGGTAAGCGGGATCAGCTCCGCAGAAAAGGTCCTGAACATAGAGTTCACGTCCGCGGAGGTGCTCCACGACGCGGGCATAGAGTGCATCGAATTTTCCGGGCTCGAATGGTGCATTGACTGCGCCCCAGTTCACTGTGTGCTCGGTCATTTCATCCCGCACGATGAATTTGTCTTTGGGCGAGCGGCCGGTCCGGTTGGTATATCCGACAATCGCCCCATTGGACGCGATTTTCGATTCGTCGCGACGGATGGAATGTTCCACCAGCAAGCCCGGGGAAAGGTTGAAGTGCGTTCGTCCTTCGCTTAGTAATTCGGCTACGTCGCTGACGTGCATGGTTGTAGCCATGAAGAATTTCTCCTGGGAAGAGCCCAAAACTGGGAGTCGAGCAAAAACGTTCTATTCTGCCCTAAAAGCGACCGGCTTGCCAAGGAATCGGATTACATTCGACGCATTCCCGGCAGCAAAACGTTATTGCTGGCCAGCCAGCATTACGAAATGAAGCACTTAGGAGAGATGCGGTCGAGCGGTCGAAGAGTTGTCGCGGAGAAAGGAACAGATTGGGCTTAGGTGACGCAAATCAGCGTGCCGCTAGTCGGAGGACGTTTTGTAATCGCATGCAGTGCGGCAGGGTTCGCAGTACATGAGGCCATCGGTGCAGATGCATACGTCGATGACGGACTGGCATAGGCAACAGTACTTTTCGCACTGGCAGGCTGACTCAGGTTGCTCGCATTGAGCGCAGCGAATTTTGGAGGGGCCGGTTCCGGTGCTCATAGCGCTAATGTAGCTTGTCGTCCTGACAATTGAGTAATGACGTTGGTAATTGCCGGCAGTGCGTCTTCTTTCGGCATTCCACAAACCCGGGATTTCCTCCTGACCTATAATTCCGAGCAATGACTTTCCAACATCTGCTGGATGGTGCGGAGTTCCTGAGCCAAAGCGGAAACCCCGACGTCACCGGTGTGGAATACGACTCGCGCCGGGTGAAGCCGGGCTGCGCCTTCGTGGCAATGCGCGGGGAAAGTTCCGACGGGAACCGATTCATCGAGCAAGCCATTAAGGCGGGAGCAGTGGCGATCGTCACGGATTCTCCGACAGAGAAGCTGCGCGAAGGAGTGGCGTGGGCATTGGTGCCGCACGGCCGGCGAGCGCTGGCGCGGATCAGCGAGAATTTCTATAAGCGTCCTGCGGAGCGGATTGCCGTTACTGGAATTACAGGGACAAACGGAAAGAGCACGACGGCTTACGTGATTGAGTCGATCCTAACGGCAGCCGGACGCAAGACCGCGCTGATCGGGACAATCGAGTATCACGTGGCTGGACGCGTGTATCCGGCGCCGCATACAACTCCGGAGGCACTGGAGCTCGCTCGCATTTTCAGCGAGGCATTGGGGGAGGGCGCGACCGATGCAGTCATGGAAGTCTCGTCTCATGCGCTGGCGCAACAACGCGTTTTTGGCGTGCCATTCGATGTTGCGATTTTTACGAATCTCACGCGCGATCACCTCGATTATCACAAGAGCATGGAGGAGTATTTCTACGCGAAGCGGGTGCTGTTTGAGGGATGCGGCACCGATGCTCCGCGAGCGGTCGTCACGAACGTGGATGACCAATACGGAGCGCAGTTAGTGGAGTTCAGCCGTCAGCGCAGTTCGGTGGTGTTGAGCTATGGATGGACGAAGGGTGATTTCCATGCTGAGAATGCCGAGATCACTCCGCGCGGAACGCGATTCGACATGATCACGCCGCAGGAAAAGCTCGCGATCTTTTCTCCGCTGATTGGGCGAGTCAACATCTACAACATACTGGCAGCGAGCGCGGCCTGCTTTGCGCGCGGCTGTGCAGCAGAGGCGATTACGAACGGTGTCGCCGCACTGACTCACGTCCCGGGGCGATTTCAGCGCGTCGACTGCGGACAGCCGTTCACGGTGGTAGTGGATTATGCGCATACCGATGATGCATTGAAGAACCTGACCACGCTGGCGCGAGAGTTCGCGACGCGCAGCGGTGGGGCAGCGAGGGTCATTACGTTGTTCGGCTGCGGAGGCGACCGCGACCGAGCCAAACGTCCGCTCATGGGCGAGGCGGCTGGACGGGGCAGCGATTTTGTGGTGCTGACTTCGGACAACCCGCGGAGCGAGGATCCTGCCGCGATCATCAACGACGCTCTGGTTGGGCTCCAGAAGACGGGAGTCAAGTATGTAGTCGAAGTCGACCGGCGGAAAGCGATTGGTCTCGCAGTGAATGAGGCGAGACCGGGCGACATCGTGCTTCTTGCCGGCAAGGGACACGAGAAGGTGCAGGTGGGGCGCGAAGGGGCGCATCCGTTTGATGATGTGCAGGTGGCACAGGACATTTTGAAAGCGAGCGGATTTGAATGTGGGTCGTCGTCCGCGGTGGAGAAGTTAGGATGAAACTCGGTCTGTCGAAAATCGCGAAGTTCATTTCGGCGACGGGCGACTTTCCCCGGGACGAAGTGGCGCAGGGATATTCGATTGATTCGCGGACGGTGCGACGGGGAGAACTCTTCTTTGCGGTGAAAGGTGAGCGCCTCGATGGGCACGATTTTGTCGCTGCTGCGCTGGAGAAAGGTGCAGTTGGGGCGGTGATACGTCAGGACGAGGCGCAGCGCTTTGCGGATAGTTCAAACCTGCTTTGCGTCGACGACACGCTTGTTGCCCTGCAAACGCTGGCTACGGCCGTTCGGAAAGTCTGGGGCAAGCCTCTGATTGGCGTGACCGGTTCGGCAGGCAAAACCACGACGAAAGAGGCAATTGCGCATGTGCTCAGTTCCGAACGGCGAGTGTTGAAGTCGGAAGGAAATTTCAACAATCATTTCGGACTGCCGCTGATGCTGCTGAAGCTTGAGGCCGAGCACGATCTTGCTGTGATCGAGATGGGAATGTCGCACGCGGGCGAGATTCGTGCCCTGGCGAAGATCGCTCAGCCTGAAATTGGCGTGGTGACCAATGTTGCGCCGGTGCATTTGGAGTTCTTCGATTCGATCGCAGGCATTGCGCGCGCGAAATATGAGTTGATTGAGTCGCTACCTTCCAGCGGAACCGCAGTGTTAAACGCGGACGACGAATACGTCTCGCAATTCGCGCGGGACTTCAAAGGACGCGTGATCAAGTACGGGATCCAGTCAATGGCGGATGTCCGCGCTGAAAATGTCAGATCTCGTGGGGTCGAAGGATCCGAATTCGATGTGGTTGCGGCAGGAACCCGCGAACATGCCTTGCTGCAACTTGTGGGAGAGCACAACGTCCTGAATGCGCTGGCAGCAGTCTCGGTCGGTCTGGCGTCCGGCATGAAGCCGGCGGAATCGGCGGCCGCACTGGCTTCTCTTGCGCCCGCCGACAAGCGTGGGCAGGTTCTCCAGTTGGGTAACATCACGGTGGTGAACGATTGCTACAATTCGAATCCGAAGGCGCTCAACGCTATGGTGGGTGCACTGGCGGCGATGAAGGCGGTACGCCGGATCGTGGTAGCGGGAGAGATGTTGGAACTCGGCGCGGCGGGAGAAGAGATGCACCGCGATGCGGGCCGGCACATCAGTGAGAAGAAAGTGGACGTGCTGCTTGGTGTCCGCGGTCTTGCCCAATCCATGGTGGATGGTGCCAAGCAAACGGGAACGCGGGCGGAGTTTGTAGCGACTCCGGAAGAAGCAGGTGAGTGGCTGGCGCGCGAGACGCGCGACGGAGATGTGGTGCTGCTCAAGGGTTCGCGCGGCGTGAAACTCGAAAAGGCGCTGGAGACGTGGAAGGCAAAAACAAGTGGTCAGTGATCAGTGGCCGGTGGTCCGTTAAACCCTCAGGCAGACAACTGACCACTAGCCACTGATCCTGTTCGCGTTCGGAGGCTGATTGCTCTATTGGCTGTTATTTCTGAAACTGCAACATTACGTTGCACCGTTCCGCATCTTCCGATACGTAACTTTCCGCACTGCGTTTGCGAGCCTGACGGCGTTATTTACGGCGCTGATTGTGGGGCCGCTGGTCATTGGCCGCCTGCGCGATTTTCAGATTGGGCAGTACATCCGCGAAGAGGGCCCGAAGGCTCATCAGAAAAAAGCCGGCACGCCGACCATGGGCGGGCTGCTGATTGTGATTGCGATTGTGGTTCCCACATTGCTTTGGGCTGATTTGAGCAATCGGTTCGTTTGGATCGCCGTGTTTGCGACGTGTGCCTATGCGGCCATCGGGTTCACCGATGACTACACGAAGGTGACGCACCGCCGGAACCTGGGTCTCACCAGCCGCGCCAAGTTCGGGTTACAGATTGCGGCTAGCATTGTGATCGCGTCCATGCTGATCGCGATGCAGACGTACAACATGTATTCCACGAAGTTGATCGTGCCGTTCTTTAAACAATTTCATCCCGACCTGGTGGTCGGAGTTTGGGAACGTCATCCGCATCTTTGGCCGCTGGCGTTCCTGCCGTTCATGGCATTTGTGGCCCTGGTCATTGTGGGGTCGAGCAATGCCGTGAACCTGACCGATGGTCTCGACGGGTTGGCGATTGGCTGCACGGTAATCGCGGCGGGCGCATTGACGGTGCTGACGTATGTGAGCGGGCACGCGACCTTTGCGACGTATCTGGAACTTCAGCGCATGCCGCAGGTGGCCGAGCTAACGATTTTCTGTGGCGCGATGGTCGGAGCGTCGATCGGATTTCTCTGGTACAACGCACATCCAGCAGAAGTTTTTATGGGTGACGTGGGATCACTTGCGTTGGGTGGCGCAATCGGGACCGTTGCCGTGATCATCAAGCAGGAATTGCTGCTGCCCTTTATCGGCGGAGTGTTTGTCATTGAAGCGCTGTCCGTGATCCTGCAAGTTGGATCGTACAAGTTGCGAAAGAAGCGAATTTTCAAGATGGCGCCGATCCATCACCATTTCGAGTTGATGGGCTGGTCGGAGTCGAAGATCATTGTGCGCTTCTGGATTGCATCGCTGATCTTTGCGTTGTTCGCGTTGACGACGCTCAAGCTAAGATAAAATCCTTTGCCACGGATTTACAGGATCTACACGGATATTCCTTTTCCAGTTGTCTTGATACCTTGATCTGTGTGAATCCACGCTAATCGGTGGCCGATGTATTTGTTTTTTTCTGTGTTTCCGTGACTCTGTGGTGAAATGGTTCTCGATGGAACTGAACGGAAAACGCGCGTTGGTTGTGGGCCTGGGAAAGTCCGGGGTTGCTTCGGCCCTGTTCATGAAAGCACATGGGGCACAGGTCACCGTTTCTGACACAAAGAGCGGCGATGAATTGCGCAACGAAATCCCCGTGCTGCTGGATCACGGGATCACTGTCGAGACCGGAGGTCACGGCGATCGGACATTTCGGGGTCAGGATCTTATCGTGGTGAGTCCGGGAGTTCCCGTGGATGCGCCGCCGCTGGTGCACGCGCGCTCGCTGGGAGAGAGCGTGATTGGGGAGATCGAGCTCGCTGCACAATTTCTATCCGGGCCCGTCATTGCGATCACCGGATCGAACGGGAAGACAACCACGACCACGTTGACAGGCGAGATAATGGCGGCGAGCGGGCTGCCGGTGCTGGTTGGCGGAAACATCGGAACTCCGGCGATCTCGCTGGCCGAACGTGCTAAGGCCGAAACCGTCATCGTGCTCGAAGTGTCGAGTTTTCAGTTGGAGACGATTCAGACCTTCCGTCCGAAAGTCGCTGTTGTGCTCAACGTCACTCCGGATCATCTGGACCGGCACCGCACGTTTGAGATATACACGGATGCCAAAGCGCGTATTTTTGAGAATCAGAAGGCGAGCGATTTTGCGGTCTTGAACGCAGATGATCCGACTTGTGTTGCCATGGGTAAACGAACTCGGGCTCAAGTCTTCTGGTTCAGTCGTCAAAAGGAAGTCGAGCGAGGAGCTTGGGTGCGCGACGGCAATATTGTGTTCCGCGATGCGTCCGGACAGAGAGAAATTCTGCAGGTTTCGGAGATTCCCTTGAAAGGCGCGCACAACCTGGAAAACGTATTGGCGGCTGTTTGCGCGGGCATGCTGATGGGATGTTCTCCGGAGAAGGTCCGGCAGGCGGTGCAAGAGTTCAAAGCGGTCGAGCATCGACTGGAGTTCGTGGCGACGATTGGCGATGTCGACTACTACAACGATTCCAAGGCCACCAATGTGGACGCGACCATCAAGGCGCTGGAGTCGTTCCCGGCGAATATCCATCTGATTCTCGGCGGCAAGGACAAGGGCAGCGACTACACGGTGCTCAACGACCTGATCCGCCAGCGGGTGAAGCGCATCTACACGATCGGTGCGGCGGCGGCGAAGATCGAATCGCAGGTGAAGGGCGCCGAGGTTGTGCACGTCGAAACGCTGGAAAATGCCATTCGCAGAGCGCACGCTGTTGCGCAGCCGGGAGATGTTGTTCTGCTCGCTCCCGCCTGTGCCAGCTTCGACCAGTTCAAAAGTTACGAGCACCGCGGGAAGGTGTTCAAAGACGTTGTGAGCGGGCTGGCGTCTGGGAAGATTAGCTTGCCCGCCTGATTTTCCAGGGTTATCTGGGCCGAACCAAGACAATCAACAATCAAAGCCCAACAATCCACAATCTCACAGCCACCCGCGTGGTGAAATAAGTGTCCCATGGCGAAGCGCGTGAGTGTCGATCGATGGCTTTTTACCGTCACCATGCTGCTGGTATTCCTTGGCCTGGTGATGGTCTTCTCGGCCTCGGCGGTGATGGCGCGCGAGCGATTCGGATCGCCCTATGCGTTTCTCTCTAAGCAGTTAATCTGGGCGGTAGCCGGACTGCTCGCGATGGTCGTCGCCATGCGGGTGGACTACAAGCGCTATAAGCATCCAGCGCTGGTCTTCTCATTCATGGGAGTGACCACGCTACTCCTGATATCGGTCTTCTTTCTCGACCGTTCGCACAACACGCACCGCTGGATTCACGCCGGAGGATTCTCCTTTCAGCCCTCGGAACTAGCGAAGCCGGTGCTCATTCTTTTTCTGGCGTATTTCCTTGAGGCGCGCGCCAAGACGATGGGCGACATCCGCAATACCTTGCTGCCCGCGGCCGCGCCGGTGCTGATGTTTCTCGGATTGATCGTGGCGCAGCCGGATCTCGGTACGGCCATTGCCTGCGCAGGAATCGCCGGATGCATTCTCTACGTTGCGGGCATGCGGCTGCGTTATTTCGGATACGCTTTCGCTGCGTCGCTCCTGCCGTTGTATTTTCTGATCTTCCATGTGAAGTTTCGCCGTGATCGAATTTTTGCCTTTCTGAATCCCTACGCCGATCGCGAGCGCGCGGGCTTTCACATTATTCAGTCGCTGATCGCCGTAGGCACGGGCGGCGTGACCGGCACAGGATTAATGGAAGGGAAGCAAAAGCTGTTTTATCTGCCCGAACCACATACGGACTTCATCTTCGCCGTGACGGCCGAAGAGCTAGGACTGTTTGGGGCGATGTTCGTAGTCATCCTGTTCGCGATTTTTCTATGGCGCGGGATGCGGGCGTCCTGGCGGACGGAAGATCTCTTCGGACGTTATCTTGCGGTGGGCATTACCAGCATGGTGGTGCTGCAGGCGTTCATCAATATCAGCGTGGTGCTCGGAATGATGCCGACCAAGGGCATCCCCCTACCGCTGGTCTCGTATGGCGGTTCGTCGCTGTTTGTCACGCTGGCCTGCATCGGCGTGCTGCTGAATATCACGAAACAGGCCGAATAAAGGAAATTTAGTCATTGAGTCATTCAGTCATTGAGTCAATGATGTCCTTGGAATTGAATGTCACTCAGTGATTCAATCATTCAATGGCTGAATCGATGCGAGCCATTCTGGCGGGCGGCGGGACGGGCGGACACGTCATTCCGGCGCTGGCCATTGCCAATCAACTCAAGAAAGACTATGACGCCGAGGTGTTGTTCATTGGCACGGCGCGGGGTATCGAGAACCGACTGGTGCCGGCGGCAGGGTATCCGTTGCAACTCGTTCGCGTCGGCGCGTTGAAAAACGTCAGCCTGACGACGCGGCTGAAGACCGCCTTCGATCTGCCGCGCGCTCTTTGGAGTGCGGGGCGCATGCTGAATGAGTTCGCTCCAGACGTGGTCATCGGTGTGGGCGGATATGCCTCTGGACCGGCGATGCTCTCAGCAGTGGTGAAGCATATCCCTACGCTGGCGTTCGAGCCAAATGTCGTTCCGGGATTCGCCAATCGACTGGTGGCGCGATTTGTGTCAGGGGCGGCGGTACATTTCGAAGAGACGTCGAAGTATTTCCGGCACGGGGAAGTGACCGGCGTTCCCGTGCGGCAGGCATTTTTCGAAATCCCTCCGAAACGCGGCGGGGTGCCGACCGTGCTGGTTTTTGGCGGGAGCCAAGGCGCGCATGCGATCAATCAGGCCATGATTTGCTGCCTGCCGGTGCTGCAGCGCGAGGCGCCGGGGATTCACATCATCCACCAGACAGGAGAGCGCGACTATAATGACGCGCTGGCCGCGTACCAGTCCCTGGGCGAGTCGCGGCTGGGCGGGTCAGCGGAGGTCTTCAAGTTCATCGAAGATATGCCAGCAGCGTTTGCGCGCGCAGATCTGGTCGTTTGCCGCTCTGGAGCGAGCACAGTCGCAGAGATTGCAGCGGCAGGGAAGCCCGCAGTGTTTGTTCCGTTTCCTCGTGCGGCGGACGATCATCAGCGGGTGAATGCGGAGGCATTGGCGAAGCACGGCGCTGCGGTCGTAGTGGAGGAATCGAAGCTGGAAGGAGTCTGGTTGGCAGAGACAATCGCGGCGTTGCTGCAGGACTCACAGAAACTGCAGAGAATGAGCCATGCGGCGCGGGAGTTGGCGCATCCGAACGCTGCGCGGGAGATTGCGGCGATGGCGGCGAGAGTAGCGGGAATCGAAGAGCAGGGGCCAGGGAGCAGGGAATAGGGGCCAGTTCCTCTGTGCGCAGCTCCTGGAGTTCCTGATCCCTGGTTTTATATGTTCGCGAAAATTCAACGCATTCATTTCGTGGGGATCGGCGGCATCGGCATGAGCGGCATTGCCGAGGTGCTGCTGAATCTCGGCTATAAGGTCTCTGGATCGGACCTCAAGAGTTCGGCAGTCACGCAACGGCTAGCGAGTCTGGGCGCGGTGACATTTGAGGGACATCGGGCGGGAAACATTGCCGGGGCTGAGGTCGTGGTCACGAGTTCCGCGATCGCTGTTGAGAATCCCGAAGTCACGGAAGCGCACAAGCAGCATATCCCGGTCATTCAGCGCGCGGAGATGCTCGCCGAATTGATGCGGCTGAAGTACGGGATTGCCATTGCCGGTATGCACGGCAAGACGACGACGACCTCAATGGTCGCGGCGGTGCTCGCGGCGGGCGGCCTCGATCCAACGGTCGTTGTCGGTGGACGCGTCGACGCCATGGGATCCAATGCGCGGCTGGGCAAGTCGCAGTATCTGGTCGCAGAAGCGGACGAGAGCGACAGATCGTTCTTGAAGTTGTCACCAATTCTCTCCGTAGTGACCAACATCGATCGCGAGCACATGGACACGTATCGCAACATGCGCGACGTGAAGAAGACATTTCTCGAATTCATGGACCGTGTGCCGTTCTACGGCATGATCGTGGCCTGCAATAACGATCCGCTCCTGCGGAAGCTTTTGCCGGAAGTGCAGCGGCGCACGGTCACCTACGGCACCAAACGCGGATCGGACTTCCTGATCAAGTCGGAGGAAACGAAGCGCGAGGGCAGTGCCGATTCGCGTCCATACAGTCGATTTCGGGTGACTTATCAGAAACGAGATCTCGGGGAGTTCACCTTACACGTGCCCGGTGCGCACAATGTGCTGAATGCGACCGCAGCCATTGCTGTGGGCATCGGTTTAGACGTAAGCGTTGATGCGATCCGAGCGGCGCTCGATCAGTTCCGGGGAGTGGATCGGCGTTTTCAACTGCGTGGGCGGGCCGCCGGGATCAGCGTGATTGACGATTACGGACATCATCCGACGGAAATCAAAGCGACGCTTGCGGCAGCAAGACAGTGCGGTTTCCGCAAGGTCCACGTCATCTTCCAACCGCACCGCTACACGCGTACTCGCGACCTGATAGAGGAATTCACCACCGCATTTGCCGATGCAGACTCGCTGTTTGTACTCGACATCTACGCTGCCAGTGAAAAGCCGATAGAGGGCATCACGGGCGAGGCGCTCGCTGCTCGCATCGCCGAGAAGAGCGGCAAGCCAGTCCAGTACGTCGCTTCATTCGCTGAAACAGTGGACGCCGTCAGCCATACCGCGCAGGAAGGCGAGATGATCCTGACGCTCGGGGCGGGCAGCGTCTCGCAGCTGGGCCCGATGATTCTGGAAAAACTCAAGCAGCGCGAGCCTGCGACCGTCTGAATGAAATGACGGAACGAACCCTGTGCGATCCATTCGGTGCATCCCTTGTCGCCGCACACTTGGGGTGATGTGCGGAGGAGTAGCGTTGTCTCCACCTTCGGTACGTCAGTAACCTTGTCGAGTGTTACGGCTCGCCCTTAGCATCCCTAACAAGGAAGGCTTAATCAAAGTCGTGAATCGCGCCGACTGGGCCCCGTTCGTTAATCGCCAACTCTGAACTTGTGGGGGAAGATCATGCGTCTGTCCTGGATTGGCTTGCCTATTTGTGCGTCATTGCTCGCACTGTTGACTGGCTGCGGTGGAAGCAGCGGTACCTCCCTAACCACTGGCGGCAATCCGCAAACGGTGGCTTTTACATTCATTGGGGGCACGCCGACGGCCGCTGCGGTGCAAACCGGAACGAACACCTTCAGCGCAGCCACGCTTCAGAGTAACGCCCTGAGCGTCTCGGTGCCGAGCGGGACGACGGACTATTCCGTCGCCTACGTTTGCCCGGTGTCCAATGGAGTTACCAGTGAGTTCGCAATCCAGGCAAGCACAAAGGATGGTTCAGCGTTCACGTTGAGCTGTTATGGCCAGAACATGGGCAGCGCTAGCGGCAGCGCCAATGCGGTGGCGATCCCAAATGCGGCCAATATATTGGTCTACAGCGGCAATGTTAATTCCGGCTCGGTGGGATCCACGAACGGAACTTTCAACTTCAATCTGCCTGCAGGGAGCGTCGACATCGCCGTAGTGGCCGTCGACGGAGCTACCCCGCCAAACGTTCTGGCCGTGAAAATCCTGCGCAATCAAACAATACCCGGCGCGTTGAATGGCGGCGCTCCTATCGTGTTTCAGGCCAGCGATAAGACTACGTTCCAGCAGATCGCGGTCACGAATGTTCCCGCCGGATTTTTCAATCCGCCTTTCATGACGGTGTATTACTTCACAGCAAACGGAACTGTTTTCTTACTCAATAACAATAACTCGCCCACTCAGTCCCCAATCTTGCCTGCGGCCGCCGTGGTCTCTGGAGATTTCTACGAGTTCATCAGCGATACCATAGACACAGCTACGCACAATTCGACGACCTCCATGGGACAGAACATCGCAGCGGGCAGCCTTCCCGCCACGGTCGACTTGTCTCTTCCTGCGTCATGGTCGTACAGCGGGCCGACCGCCGCGCAGTTCCCCAGCTTCACCTTTACCTATCCAGGCTTTTCTGGAGCAACGACCACTGCGTATGAGGCTTCCATTTACTGGCAGCCAACGCCCACGACTTTGACGGGTATCAGCGTCACCTCCACCGCGAACTTCCTGAACGGGTCAACTACCGTCACCATCCCAGACTTGACTTCGGTCGCAGGATTTTCGCCAGCAGCAGCCTCGGGCACGACAGTATCTTGGCAAGGGGTAATCGCCGGAGGAGTAACTTTGCCCTTCGCCTCGAACACCCCAACAGCTGGCGCCTTCGAGTCCGTGCAGAATCAGGGCACTTACACCGAGCCGTGAGACTGACCGCGCGTGCCTTCGCAGATGCGTTTGCGGTTTCGGAGTGGCAAATACTGCCGGAGAGATCCCCTAGTCATGGGCCATTGTGCGCGAGCTTGTCAGGCTGACGCCGTCCGCGGGGTTCTTTGCTGGGAACTTTCCGTATCCCTCTTCCGTATCTTTCCTTGCTAACGCTTTGTTATGCCCTTCGTCTATTCAGGCATAAGGGGTTAAGGCAATGAAGACACAAGCATGGGGATGGTTGGCCGCCGCGGTTCTGGCAGGCGGACTAAACGCGAGTTATCACAATGGCGGCTTGGAATGGGCTCACCGGATTGCAGACCGAGTTGAACATAACAGTAACGCAGTGTTGGCTCTGGCCACCGGACGCGCGGATCAGTTTATGGCCGAGGCTCAGATCATCAGCGCACACCAGTCGCCTTCGTGTCCCCTGAGCGCGGTCTTGGCGGAAGTGCGGCACTCGATTGCCCCAGCGCACTCGGAATTGGATCGGTTCGAAGAGGTGTCGGCGCGAGAAGAAGCGCAACTAGCCCGGCTGGAAGCCAGTCGGTCCCGCATAGAGGCGCGGTTTGCCCGGCTGAATATGGCGAATTTTAATCCCGTGGTGGTGAGGGCACCGAGAATAGTGTGCCCACGAGTACGAGTCAGCGTTCCGAGAATGCCTGTCATAAGGATGCCGTCGGTCCCGGTGCTGCACGTCGAGTACATGGGGCCAGGGCCGGTTTAAGAGCTTAGGGTCGGAATCGAACGAGCGGCTCAGATCAGGATTTCTTTCTCTCTTAATTTCTCTCCTTGGAAGCAGCGGGCGCGGAAAACAAGCCGCGCCCGTTTTCTTTTTCGCACGTACTCAATCCGGTTCCCACCTGTGCAAATCGTTTCATTTTTCGTCTATCTCATTTCGAGAATTGCAGCTATAGTGAAGAAGCTCAGCGATTCCCAGGCGACAACGAATCTGAACTGATGGCGCGGAAGAGCCCCACCATCTTGCAGGAGGAGTTGTACCCGTCCGCCGGGCCCACGCGCGAGCCATTTCCGCGCGAGGAGCTTGACGATGCGCGCCTGGTGGATCTGGACGTAGCTGAGGAATCACCCTTTCTGCGGGGGCAAAAGCGTGTCTCGGCCCGCCGCACTTCCATCCCAAAGAAAACTGCCAATCGGCTTCTATGGGCTTCGGTTGCCGTGGCCATTCTCTGTGTCTTTGCCGTCGCTGCCGCGGCTCTATACCAGTATGGCGAGCGCTCCTGGCGTTTCCGCATTGAATCAAGCGACAACATTGACGTTTCGGGGAATGAAAACGTCAGCAAAGTGCAGATCATGGAAGTGATGGGCGCCGACATCGGGCGCAATATATTCTTCGTACCGCTCTCGCAGCAAAAGGCTCAGCTGGAGCAGATTCCATGGATCGAGTCGGCCAGCGTGATGCGCTTCGTCCCCAACCGGCTGAAGGTAGAAGTCCAGGAGCGCATTCCGGTGGCGTTCGCCCGCGTGGGACCGCGAATTTTCCTGATCGATGCGGGCGGAACGCTGATGGAACTGCCGCAGAAGCACAAGTACTCGTTTCCGGTGATTCTTGGGATGAATCCCGGCGAGCCGCTTTCGACGCGGGTTCCGCGCATGAAGACCTACAACGAGCTGGTGCAGGAGCTCGATTCCAGCGGAGCTCATTATTCACAGGATCTGAGCGAAGTGGATGTGTCGGACCTCGACAATGTCAAGGTTCGCGTGAACGATCCCGCGGGAGATGTACTGGTAGAACTTGGCGCGTCTGACTATCTGAAGCGCTATCGCACCTACGTCAGCCATGTGCAGGAATGGCGGCAGCAGTTCCAGAAGCTCGAATCGGTCAACCTGCGCTATGACAACCAGGTCATTGTCAATCCCGACATGGAAGGGAAGCCGAGGCAGCCCGCGCTTACGCTGGCCTCGGCGAAAGCTGCGGCGGCTGCGGGAGTGAAGCCGGCGGCATTGATTACGAAAATCAATCCGCATGACAAGACCATCCCCAAGCCGGCGTTTGAACTGAGCGAGAAGAAGCTGGATGCGAAGGTGGCGTCAAAGAAGCCGGCCACGAAGCCGAAAGCCAAAACGCCCGCTGCCAAGGTTGCAAAAGCTGCCGTGCCGAAAAAAGAAGTGGCGAAACATTCGACTCCGCCGAAGGCAAAGCCGGCGGCGCACGCAGCAGCGCAGAAAACAGACGTGAAGAAGTCAGCGAAATGGTCGCCAGCGGTCGCGGCGAACGCTGCAAGTCCGAAACCGAGCGCTGCGGTCGCGAAGCCATCGCCAGGTACGGCGTCGAACTGATTTTGTTACGGAAGATTGTTTGGTGGTTACGAAACTTATAAGTTTGTTGGCAAAACGATAAACATGGGGAACCAGCAGGGAAGTTTTCTTACGGCAATTGATGTCGGCAGCGCCAAGACATGCGCGCTGATGGCCGAGATGAGCGACACTGGTTTGCGCTATCGCGGACATGGGCTCGCCGAATCGCGCGGCTCGCGCAAGGGCGTGATCGTCGAACTCGACAAGGCTGTAGCTTCGATTCAGAAAGCGGTCGAGGCGGCAGAAGACATCGCGGGCGCTCCGGTCGAGCACGCCATCATTGGCATTGGCGGTGGGCATGTGCGGGGCGTGAACAGCCATGGAGGCATCAGTCTGGGGACGCGTCCGCGCGAAATCGGACGCGATGAGATCAAGCAGGCAGTCGAACGTGCCCGGGCGATTCCGTTGCCTGCGGACCGCGAAATTCTGCACTTGCTGCCGCAGGAGTTCATTCTCGACGATCAGGCTGGTGTGCATGATCCGCTGGGCATGATGGCGGCCCGGCTTGAAGTCCGCGTACACATGGTCACTGCGGCAACCAGCGCGACGCAGAACGTGATTACCGCGGTCAACAAGGCGGGGGTGCATGTCGATGACACCGTCTTTGAGCCTCTCGCTGCCGCCGATTCAGTTTTGCGTTCCGACGAGCGGGAGCTTGGAGTGTGCCTCGCGGACATCGGCGCGGGATCGACGGAGCTCATCGTTTTCCAGCAGGGAGCTGTCGCATGGACTGGAGTCGTTCCTGTTGGCGGCGATCACTTCACCAGTGATCTTTCGGTTGGCCTGTGCACACCACTTGCCGAAGCGGAGAAGATCAAAAAGGTATACGGGAACGCAATTGTGACGCTAATTCCCGAGGGCAATGAAGTGGAAGTTCCGTCTGTCGGCGACCGGCCATCGCGCCTAATGTCGCAGCGTTTTGTCGCCGAAATTCTTGAGCCCCGCGCGCGCGAGCTCTTCGAAATGATGCGCGACGCTCTCCGTCAGAGTGGGATGTTCGAGATGTGCATCGCTGGAATCGTGCTCACCGGGGGCGCATCGCGCCTGCCCGGAATTTTCGATGTGGCCGAGTCCGCGCTGCGGCGTTCGGTCCGTCTCTCATGGCCGGCGCCGCTGGCGAAGATGCCGTCAAATCTCTCCGAGCCGGAATTCGCGACAGTTCTCGGGATGGTGAACTACGGCCATCGAGCCCGGATCGCCAGAGGCTTGCAGGGAGACCGTTGGGGAACGAGATTGAAAGCGATGTTGGTAGGAAAAGGGGCGTAGGGGCAGTGGTAAGTGGATAGTGATTAGTGGTCAGTTGCATGCGTTGCACCCTAAAGATTTTTTGCTGGCCACTGATCACTGGTCACTTCCAGACGTAAGCACGACCGCAAGCAGCTTGGCAGAATTCATCAGGAGTCAACAAATGAGAAGTGATATTCGCATCAGTTTCAACGAGGAAGCCCGGAACGACGCCAAGATCAAAGTTATCGGTGTAGGCGGCGGAGGCGGCAACGCCGTGAACCGCATGATCGACGCCGGAGTGGAGGGCATCGAATTCATCGTTGCCAACACCGACCTGCAGGCGCTGCGCATGTCGCACGCACCGGTGAAGCTGCAACTCGGGGTGAAGCTGACGAATGGTCTTGGCGCAGGCGCAAATCCGGAAGTCGGGCGCAAGGCTGCGCTCGAAGACTCCGACAAGATCATCGAAGCGCTCGAAGGAGCGGACATGGTTTTTGTGACTACGGGCCTTGGCGGAGGCACCGGCACTGGAGCTGCTCCAATCATCGCCTCGCTCGCCAGTGAAATGGGGGCGCTGACCGTTGCCGTCGTAACCAAGCCATTTTCATTCGAAGGCAAACGCCGCATGCAGCAGGCCGAGCGCGGCATCTCGGAACTAATGGAGTCGGTCGACACCACGATCGTGATTCCGAATGAGAAGCTGCTGGCTGTCGCCGAAGACGCGGGATTTTTCGAGTCGTTCCGCATCGCCGACGACATTCTTCGCCAAGGCGTGCAGGGGATTTCCGACATCATCACGATTCCGGGCATCATCAACCGCGACTTCGCTGATGTGAAGACGATCATGGCGCGTATGGGATACGCCGTCATGGGTACGGCTTCGGCCTGCGGCGCGAAGCGTACGATCGACGCCGCACAACGCGCGATTGCCTCGCCTCTGCTCGAGGCGGGCGCGATTGACGGAGCGCGCGGCATCCTCATCAACATTACAGGTTCTTCATCGCTGAAACTGGCCGAAGTCCAACAGGCCTGTTCGATTATTCAGGGTGCCGCGCACGAAGATGCCAACATCATCTTCGGCGCAGTCATGGACGAGAAGATGAAGGATGCGGTCAAGATCACGGTCATCGCGACAGGATTCCGCGAGGCTCCGGCCACCCGCAACCATCATCAGGAGACGCGCACGTCCTTTGCAGCGGCGCACGATGAAGCTATGGATTTCCCGGAGGCGATCGATCCGCGCGATTCCACGCCAGAGCCGCCGAAGCACATCATGTCGGAGCCGGACATGTCGCACGAACAAATGGCAGACGACCGGTCATTTATGGAGGAACGGAGTGCTGCTATGGCACCACTGGCCGAGCAGGTCAATGAGGCGGTATCGCTCGACTCAATGCGCACAGGTGTCCTGACAAATCTGGCAGCGAATTTTGAGCAAGATGATCTGGACGTGCCTGCATTCTTGCGCAAACGCAACGATGTCATGTGAGGATGGACGAGAAATCTGACAGTTGCGCTCTCGATCGCGCATCTCGAGGTCTCGAATAGGAAAAACTTTTCACTTGGCCTAGTACCTCTTTAGTAATGTGGTAACGCGTTACCGAAAGGGTTTGAACCGCAGTAATCTCCACGTATGTCGCTGCTTAGGAGTAAGTTAGATCAGAAAGAACGTTTTTGTCGATTGAAACTTTAGCGTTGCCAGAAGATGCTAAGTCTCGTACTATCAGCGAAGTTCAGCGAGGGTACTGGGTTACCGCCTAGCTGGCAGCCAGCGTGCATCAAAGTCCTTAAATCCTTGGGAGTGAATTCAGAAGATGTTTAGGGGAAGCCACCTTCGTCTCGTTTTTGCTTTGTGCGCATGCCTGCCGTTGGCGGGCATGAGCTGGGCAGCCCACATCAACACGCATACAACATCGAAATCGAAATCTCAAAAGGTAAGTGAGACTCCACGCACGCGACGCCGCTATCACCATCTGGCCCGCAGTCGCAGCGCGAAGCCGATTGCGGTTTCTGCGACGACTCGGCGACATCATCACTATTACGAGCGTTTCCACATGAGCTCGTTTGTGGTGGATGACGCTACGGCCGGCGACATCACTACGGGGGAAGATCCGGTTGTGCGCCAAGCAGCGATCGACGCTCTTGGAAACATGAATGGCACAGTGGTTGCGGTTGAGCCGACCAGTGGCCGCATCCTCGCGATGGTGAATCAGAAGCTGGCACTTTCGAGCGGAGCGCAACCTTGCTCGACGATTAAGCTTTCTGTGGCGCTGGCCGCGCTCAGCGAAGGTCTGATTTCAAAGGACACGCCGGTAACGCTCGGCGGTAATTACCGCATGAATCTCACGATGGCGCTGGCCCATTCGAACAATGCCTACTTCGAGGCTCTCGGGCGCAAGCTTGGTTTCGAAAAAGTAGCTTACTACGCGCACCAGTATGGATTGGGCGAACTCGCGGGATATGATATCCCCGGGGAGGAACTCGGCACCTATCCCGACGCAGTCATCCCGGAAAAGCTGGGTGGTGTTGGAAAGATGTGCTCCTTCGGCGAAGGGGTTTCGATGACGCCGCTACAGCTTGGCGCCATGATTTCGGCTATCGCGAATGGCGGAACGCTCTACTATTTACAGCATCCGACCACTCCGGAGGAGGTTGCGAGCTTCCAGCCGCGGGTCAAGCGGCAGCTCGATATCGCCCCCGTCATTCCGGAGCTTTCTGACGGCATGGCGGGTGCGGTGCAATACGGCACGGCGCGCAGCCTGCGTCTGAACTTCAACGAGGAAGAGATCCTGGGCAAGACCGGTACCTGCTCGCATGAGGGAACCCGTTACGGCTGGTTTGCTTCTTACGCGAACACAAGCATTGGACGCGTCGTAGTCGTGATCTTCCTGCAGGGCGGACGGCCGACGTTCGGTCCCAAAGCCGCTGAGATCGCCGGACGCATGTACCGCAACATGTATGACCACAACTTCTTCGTCGCCGCTCACGGAACGCCTTCCGATTCCGCAGTGGTGAAGACCGTCAGCACAAACCCGTAATCATTTCAAAGGACCACCGAGAGACGCGGCTTCGGCCGCGTCTTTTTTGCTTTCGAGTATTCACGCAGATGATCTCCGGGCTGGCGTTCCCTCACGTTCGCAGTTCTATTCTCAGAGTCTTCTAAGAAAAGAATGGACCCGATCTGCCGATAGTGTTAGAGGCAGTCCGTGTTTGGGATGTCCGCGCCCGATTGCTGGCGAGGAGGACCTACGTCCGGCCCTATGTTGCTCCCTGTCACCTATAACTACCGCGTTGTGGCGCTCTCTGGCGTTCTGGCGCTATTCACAGCCTACGTTGCTCTTGACATGGCCGCACGGATTTCAGCGGTTCGGGCGCAGTTGCGGCGTTGGTGGATCATTCCGGGTTCGGTCGCTATCGGGGTTGGCATATGGGCAACCCACTACGTAGGTACGCTTGCCTTCAGCCTCCCCGTCCCGATCCTCTACCGTTACCCGGACATTTTGCTGGCATTAGTGGCGTCAATTGCTGCTTCCGCCGTGTTCCTTGTCTCGGTGAGCCGGCAGCAGATCGGTATCAGGCCAAATCTGGCAGGGGGGATTCTGGTAGCTGCTCTTCTCTGTTCTATGCACTATATCGACCTGCATGCCCTTGTTTTGCCCGCGATGGTGGATTATCCCTGGCATTTGGTCGTTTTGGTTGCGGCGTTTTCACTTCTGGTCTCGTTCTTGGCACTTTTCCTTGCGTTTCGGGAGCGTGACAACCAAGGCTTTAGCTCCAGCAAACTGTTCGCCGCTCTCGTTCTCGGCTGCGGCGTGCCTTTGCTGAGGCGTACCGCCATGCTGGCGGTGCGCTTCCAAGTGGTTGACAATCCATTTCCGACGCATCACACCATTCGCGTCTCATCGCAGCAGACCGTCTCTATCACCTTTACTGCGCTTTTTCTGATGTCGCTGGCAATCGTGGGTGTGCTGCTGGAGCGTGCCAAGATCCAGCAGGTGCTTGCCCGGGTTGCCATTCGCGACGACGCACGGTTCCAAACTCTTGCCGAAGCGATTCCTCAGATTGTCTGGATCTGCGACGCGAATGGTCGCACCACTTATCTGAATCAGCACTGGTACGAAATGGCGGGCGCCCCGGAAGGCGACGACTTGGGAGAGCGGTGGCTGCGCGCGCTTCATCCGGATGACCACGCGCCCTGCATGGAAAAGTGGCAAAAATGCGTGGTCTCCGGTCAGACTTTCGAGATCGAATACCGCCTGCACGATGCGGCGAAGGGTTACCGCTGGTATCTGAATCGCGCTGTGCCGCTGCGTGACGACCAGGGTGTCATCCGGCAATGGTTCGGTACATGCACCGACATCGAAGAGCAGAAGCACTACCAGCAGACTCTGGAGCTCCAGATCAAAGAAAGTACGGAGGAGCTGGCCCAAGCCAACGCGCATCTGCAGCAAGAGATGTGGGAGAAGGATTCCGCGCGCCGAAGTCTGGACGAACAAAACGACAAGATGATGCGTGCGCTAAAAGAGCGCTCGCAGAGGGCAACGCTGCTGGCAAAGATGGGCGAGCTATTGCAGAGCTGCCATAGTCGCGACGAAGTGTTCGCAGCTGCGCTCGGATTCGCACCGAAGATTTTTCCCAGCCGCCGGGGTGCCCTTGCTTTGTTCGATTCGTCCCGAAACCTTCTCGAGGTCGCCGGCCAATGGCATGAGTGCCAACTACCGGTAGCATCTTTTGAACCGGACAGTTGCTGGGCTTTGCGTACCGGGCATCCACATTTAGTTGTCGCCGGGCGACAGCACGGCCCGTTGTGGCCATGCCGCCGGGGTCAAGAACACGTTATCTGTGCGTACCTATCCTTGCGCAGGGGGAGGCACTCGGGATTCTGCACATGCAGGCCACGGATGCGAATCCGAGCCTCGGCGAGGCGGAATTGTCATTCAAGACGACTTTCGCCGCACAAGTCGGGCTTTCTGTGGCGAATATTCGATTAAGAGAAGCTTTGCGAGCGCAGTCGACGAAAGATCCGCTTACGGGTCTATACAACCGTCGTTATCTGCAGGAAATGCTCGACCGAGAGATACGGCGGGCCATCCGGTCGGAACAACGTTTGGGCATCCTGATGCTCGATCTGGATCATTTCAAGAATTTCAACGACACGTACGGCCATGAAGCGGGCGACGCGGTCTTGCGTGAGACCGCATTGTTCCTGGTCCGGAGCATTCGGGTCGAGGATTTCGTCTGCCGGTACGGCGGAGAAGAATTCGTAGTTGTCCTGCCCACCGCGGACCTGCGTGCCGCTGAAGCTCGCGCCGGACGGATTCGATCGAAGCTGCGTGATCTGGTCGTTATGCACGACGGGCGGTCACTCGGTATGATCACTGCGTCTGTAGGAGTAGCGGCTCTTCCAGACCACGGCATGAGCGAGAAGGACCTACTTCAGGCGGCAGACGCGGCGTTATACCGTGCGAAGCGAGAGGGGCGGGATCGAGTCGTAGTGGCCGACTCAACGATGACTGCTCTGCAATTGAGAGCTGCTGCAGCGTCCAACACCAGCGCCTAAAGCAAAACGCCCAGCGGCTGCCGGGCGTTTCTCGATTTCTGGTTTGGACTAGTTTGCGTGATTTCTGCTCTTCTGGTCGCTGGCGATCACGCCATCTTTGATGTGAATCACGCGGTGTGCGTATTCGGCGATGTCGTGCTCGTGCGTGACCAGGATGATCGTATTACCCTCGGTCTGCAATCGATCAAAGAGCGCCATGATTTCCACGCCCGTCTGCGAGTCCAGGTTTCCAGTAGGCTCGTCCGCCAGGATGATCGAAGGCTTATTGACCAGCGCACGGGCAATGGCTACACGCTGCCTCTGCCCGCCGGAAAGCTCGTTCGGCTTGTGATTCATGCGGGGACCCATACCAACGGCCGTGAGAGCTTCCTTGGCACGTTCAACGCGCGCTTCCGTCGGAATGCCGGCATAGATCAGAGGCAGTTCGACGTTATGAAGGGCCGTGGCGCGGGCCAGCAGGTTAAAAGTCTGGAAAACGAATCCGATCTCCTTGTTGCGGATTCGGGCCAGTTCGTCATCGTCCAGTTCGCTGACCAACTGGCCGTTCAGCCAGTACTTGCCCTGCGAAGGAGTATCGAGGCAGCCGATGAGATTCATCAGCGTCGACTTACCCGATCCAGACGGTCCCATGATCGCGACATACTCATTGCGCTGAATGCGCAGATTGACGCCGCGGAGCGCGTGTACCTGCTGCTCAGAACCCATATCGTAGGTTTTCCAAAGATCTTCGGCCGCAATCATGCATGATTCCGGCGGAGTATCGACGACGGGGTTCGGGACGGTGGTGTTCGGCATACTAATGACTTCTGCGGTTGCCATGTTTTTCTCCTGGTCCGGTGCCACTGACCTCTCCGATCTCTTGGCTTCGTTCTTTCTGTTTAGGCTCCGATTTCTGAGACCTCACGCCGACTTCCCTTTTGGACGCTTTAGCCCGGCTAAGGTTATGACTCTTCTTCCTCTTTTTTGGGGGTCGTATTGTCGATTTTGACGCTGCTCCCCGGACGCAAGGTACGCAGCACCTTATAGCTGCCGGTAATGACCTCGTCCCCCTCTTTCAGACCATCCAGCACTTCAATATCGGTGGTTCCCGTAATACCGGTAGTGACCGGCACGAACATCGCTTTCTTGTTCCGAATGACGAATACGCCCTGCAATTCGTCGTCTTTCTTGGATTTGGATGCAACTTCCTTTGCAGGTGCCGCCGCATGTACCGATCCCGGCGAATTATTCTGCTGGTCCATCTGCTGCTTGGTGCGCAGGGTCAGGGCCTGAATCGGAATCGAGAGTGCGTTGCTGCGTGTAGCCGTTGTGATCTTTGCAGTCGTCGAAAGTCCTGGGCGCAAATTCTGAGGCGCATCTGTCAAGGTCACCACGACCTTGAAATCTTTGGCCTCTTCACTGGCACTCGCCTGCTGCGAAGTGGAAACGCCGCTGGAGCGCACAATCGCGTTGTCTCCGATCTCGGAGACGTTCCCGTGAAAAACCTTCCTCGGAATGGCGTCGATTGTGACTTCAGCCGGCTGACCCAGATGCACATTCACGATATCGGTTTCGTCGACTTTGACCTCGGCTGTGATCACCGACATATCGGCGATCGTCATCAAGGTACTACCCTGCGCGTTTTGTATACCGATGACGACTGTCTCTCCTTCGCGCACGGGAAGATTGGTAACCACCCCGTCAAAAGGCGCCGGATAGGTGGTTTTCCGGAGCAAGTCCGTGTAGTGGGTCAGAGTTGCTTGAGCCTGAGCCACGTGCCGGTTGGCGGAATCGTTCTGCGCTTTGGACTGGGCGACTCGCGCCTGAGCCTGCGTTAATCCTGCATCGGCTGTTGCCCACGCGTTCTGGCGGCTATCGAAATCCGACTTGGAAATCAGACCATCCTTGAAGAGACTCTGGGCGCGGTCCCAATCAAGTTTGTTACGGTCGTAATCGGCCCGCGCGCGCAACAAATCGGCCTGTGCAGTTTTCATTCCTGCCTCCGCTGCGACGGCATCGGTTTGTGCGGCCTGCAAAGAGGCCTGATTCGCGTTCACGTCTGCCTCGGGTTGCACGTTCTCGATCTGTGCGAGCAATTGACCCTTCTTCACGTGCTCGCCTTCTTTCACATACAGGTGGGTGATCTTGCCAAAAGCATTCGCCCCGACATTGACATATGTCTTGGGCTTGATCTCACCCGAGGCGCTTACGATGGTTGCCAAATCCTCGTGTTGCGCCTTTCCCGTCTGTACCGTGACCACGTTCTTTCGGCTCTGGTAGACCGTAAAACTGACAATGCCCACCAGAAGAACCAAAATACCGACGCCGATTGCAATCTTTTTCCAAGCTTTCATGATTACCGTCACATCCGGGGATGCTTGTTCGACCGGCTAAATGGGGCCAAATCGTTATTTTAGAGGTAAAACCTCCTTCCCCATCGCTGCGCGTGACGGGCACACATCCTCTAATACGATCTTGACCTCGAGAAAGTTCCGACCAAGTTAGAAGGAGTGACCGAGACCCGCCCCTGGGGAAATGGTGATTGCCGCCCCGGAACTAACCATTATAGCCTTGCGGTTCCAGCGATTGCATCAACCGTTTTTGTAAGGCGACGGCTTCGTGGAGCATAATGGGCGGCTGACAGAATCCAATTTCAAACGTCCAATGCTTTTACCAGCGCAGTTAAATACAAGGAGAAACCATGCAAAAACGAATCGCCATTCTCACTGGCCTGATCTTTAGCCTCAGCATCTTCGCCGCGTGTCAGGGCGCGAAACCGAGCCCGCCCGCGTCCGCCTCGTGCGATCTCGGCGGCGGAAAAACAGTTAAAACGGCCTACTCTAGTCCGCGTATGAAAGGACGTAAAATCTTCGGCGATCTCGTGCCGAATGGCGAAGTCTGGCGCACCGGGGCAAATGAAGCTACCACGTTCGTCCCTAGCAGTGACATCGTTGTTGGCGGGAAGACGGTTCCCGCGGGCAGCTATACCATCTTTACCGTCCCCAATGCGGATAAATGGACTCTGATCGTCAATAAAAAGACGGGCGAGTGGGGCATCCCTTACAAATACGAGAGTGACGAACTAGCTCGCATTGACATGAAGGTCTCCAAGCTGTCTTCGCCGGTCGAAAACTTCACGATTTCCTATGACAAGGCAGGGGATGGTTGCACGATGAATATCGAATGGGAGACCACCCGGGCATCAGTGGACATCAAGGCGAAATAATTCTCGAATCAAGGAAGGCTTTGACGCTCTAGGTGTGCCCACTTGCGGACATGCCTAGAGCGTTCGTTTGAAGAGGGGAATTGCGATTCCTAGGGTGACGGTCGCAAAGATGGCAAGGAACATCATGTCTCCCCAGACGGCTGAGAGGGTGGTCTCTTTCAGGAGAAGGCATTTGAAACCGTCGACCGCATAGGTGAAAGGGTCGCACCTTGCGATAGCGCGCAGCCAGGGGGGAAATGCCTGTATCGGGTAAACTGAGCCACTGGGGAAAAACAGCAGCGTGTTGAGGATGCCGAACATGGCGCGCGGCACCAGCGGGTCTTCGATGCGCACCATCAGCAGGAACATCATCGTGTTCAGGGCGAGGGAGGTCAGTACGATCATGATTGCTAGTCCCACGATGGTGGCCGGATTAAAGATGGTGCTGACGCCCGCGATCATCGAGCCGATGCCGACGATGATGACTCCGGTCATGAAAGCCTTGAGTGCCCCCGCGAGATTGAGACCAAGGACAAGCTCGAGCTTGGTAATCGGCGTGACCAGATAGCCTTCGTGCACGCCGCGGGCCTTATCGTCGATGTACAGCATGCCGCCGCCAATCATGACCGAGACAAACATGGCAAGCACGAGCGAACCCGGCAGCAGATATTTCATGTATTCGATGTACGGGTAGAGTTCGACAACTTGCAACGCAGTCTGCTGCAGAATACGAGGAGAAATCGTCGGCTGGTTCAGCGCGTCGACCAGGCTACTCATCTCCGACTCGACGGCCGAACTCATGAAGTTGTCGCTATTGTCGACCACCAGTCCTATGCGGGGATGGTTCTCTTCGTAGACGTGCTGTGAATACTGGGGCGGGATGATGATGGCGGCCTGTAGCTTGCCGTTGCGCACATCCTGCACCGCTTGGCTTTCATTGGCGTAGTTGATCGGCGAGAAGGTGCGAATGTTGGCGCGCACTGCGTCGAACGCCTCGCGAATCCTTACTGCCTGCGGGCCGCCGTCCTGATCAACAAATGCGATCTTGGCATCATGGATCTTTCCGCCAAAGGCGTTGCCGAGAATGATCAACTGCACAAGCGGGAAGATCATCGAAGCCAGCATCAGGGCGGGGGAGCGGAAGAACTTCCGCATCTCGCGCTCGACGATGGCCATCATTCGATTCATAAGAACTCCAAGGCAAACTACGGCTGCAGCCCGGGCCTCTGCGGCATGACGAACGCATAGGACTTCTGCAACTCATCGCGAAGTTGTCTGCCGGTGTAGTGCACAAACACATCGTCCAGAGTTGTGTTTTGGACGGTCAGAGTTTTTACCTGAACACCGCTCTGCACAGCCATCTCAACCAATTGCGTAGTCGTCCGCGAGCCATTACTGGTGAGGACGCGATACATGCCTGCGCCTTCATGCTGTACCGAGGTCACATCATCGAGCTTATGCAACCTTTGCTCCCAATCCGCTGGCGCATTGTCGAATTGCGCCTCGATGACATTCGATCCAGGCACACTCTCCTTCAGAGCCATTGGCGTATCGAGGGCGACAAGTTTGCCATGGTCAACAATGGCGATGCGGTCGCAGAGGCGGTCCGCTTCATCCATGTAGTGCGTCGTGATCAGAATGGTCAGCTGGCGGTTTTCTTTGATGTTGCCGAGCATCTCCCAGACAGCGACGCGGGAGACTGGATCCAGCCCGGTTGTAGGCTCGTCCAGAAAGAATATCTTCGGATGATGGACTAAGCCCCGTGCGATCTCCAGGCGCCGCCGCATGCCTCCGGACAGCGTCTTTGTGGCCGCGTCGCGCCATTTCGTGAGATCCACCAACTGCAGTAGCTCCTCGATCGAGGCCTTGCGCTCTTTCGCCGGAACGTCATAGAGCTTGGCGTAGATATTCATGTTCTCTTCGACCGTGAGGTCGAGATCACTGGTCAGCGCCTGCGGTATTACACCGATCATCCGGCGCGCAGCATTGGGTTCTTTGCTGACGTCGTGTCCGGCAATTCGCGCTTTCCCGGAGGTGATTGGGATCAGCGTGGTCATCATACGAATCAAAGTCGATTTGCCGGCGCCATTGGGACCGAGCAAGCCGAAAATTTCACCCTCTTTCACGGCGAAGGAAACGTCATCGACGGCAGTGAAGTCGCCGTATTTCTTGACGATGTGTTCGACCTCGATCGCGGAGGGAGCGTTGGGATCGTAGACGGGCTTCTCCAAACCATGATTAAGCCCGTTTGTGCCAGCTGGATTGTTGTTGTTTGGGGTGGATGCCATCACTGTTGCTCCGAAGCTGCTACCCGCGAGGATCCATTTCCCTTCATCTGTTCCGGCGTCACCAGGACTTCTGCGGTCATCCCGGGAACGTACGCACCTTTCGGATTATCGAGACGGACCTTCAAGACGATGGTCTTGATGTCGCGCTTGCGGCGGCTCACGTCGCGTTGCGTGGCGAAGTCGGCCTCAACTCCCTTGAAAAATACTTTGCCGCGCGTCTCCGTTCCCCCGGGCAGCCGGACCTGCATGGGGTCGCCATATCCGATGTGGTCTGCATAAGTTTCCGGAATTTCCGCCCTCACCCAAGTGTCATCCAGATCAACGATAGTGACGATCGGCGCGCCGATGTTGACCACTTCTCCCTGACGGGCCGCGCGCACGGATACGGTTCCGGTGACTGGGGCATAGATTTTCGTGTAGCCCAGCCGCACTTCGGCTTGATTCTTCTGGGCGACTGCATTCTTTAAGTCGGCTTCGGTAGAGGCCACGGTACTCTTGGCAGCATTCGCTTGCTGCGTGCGTGCCTGGGCGGCATTCAGGTCGGCCTGGGCAGCTCGAACAAGTTCCTGCTGGGCCTGTACGGTTGCCTGTGCGGCCTGCAAATTGGTCTCAGCCTGCACGCGCTCCTGATCCGAAGCGATTCCAGCCTTGGCCAGTTCGATGGTGCGTCGGCTGTCGCTGTCCGTGCGGTCCAAAGTGGCTTTCGCTTGCAGGAGTTGCGCCCTGGCCGAAGAGAGCTTGGCTTCTGCGTTGGCGACGTCGCTCGAAGTCGATCCAGAGGTGGACTGTTCCGTGTGCTGCATTTCAGCGACCTTGTGTTCGAGGCTCGTGATCGTGGCGGTAGCGGCGGCCTCCTGTGCCTGCAACTCTGAAGGATCGAGGACGGCGATCAGGTCTCCCTTTTTGACTGGTGTGCCTTCATCCACCACCAATTGTTGAATTCGGCCCTCAACCTGGGCGCTGACGATGACCTGATTGGCGTCGACTGTGCCGATGAGAACGAGGTCGCGGGAGTGGTCGGTCGAGAAGAAGTAGTACGTTGCCGCTATGACGAAGATGATGCCAAGAAGAATGAAAAATCGATTGCGCGCGCTCATGGGCGTGCTCCTTGCGTGACGGTCTGTTTGGGCTGGAACAATGCGGCTGAAATGAAGTCCAGCACCGCGGCTCGGCGTTCGGCGATGCGCTGCGGCGAAAGCGGGTTAAAGCCGATAATCTTCTGCATCATTGGCGCACTGCTGAAATAGAAGACGATCATGGCGACCATGGAAGGTACGAAATGTTCCGTCTTGATTGGACGGAATTCACCCTGGGAGATTCCCTCCTGAAGCACCTGGTTCACACGAACAAAGATTGGCTGGATATAGGCTTTAATTAGCTTTTCGATGTGCGGCGACTGACCCTCGCGGGCACGCATCATCTCGCGCTGCATGAGTCGGGGATAGACCTGGTTCGAAGCAATGAAATCGAAATACGCGCCCACATAGGAGAGGATCTTTTCGCGAGGTGGAAGGGCTCGGTCCAGAACTTGGAAGACGGTCGTCTTGAGTCCGGAGAAAGCGTCGTCGAGCACGGCGCCGTAGAGAGTCTCTTTGTCTTTGAAGTAGTAATAGAGAAGAGCCTTGTTGACCCCGGCTTCGCGAGCGATCGCATCGGTGCGAGCCCCAGCGATTCCGTGCTCCGCGAATTCGCGCGCAGCCGCCTTCAGAATGGCGGCGCGGCTCTCTTCCGGCTGGCCACGAGTGCCCATGTGGCCGTGCCATTCTTTGCGGTGGTAGTGAAACAATCTCGCCATGTTAATTAACCAGTTAGTTAGATTATGCCTAGCCGTGAGCACAGAG
Organism: Terriglobia bacterium; assembly: GCA_963823085.1. Classification (GTDB taxonomy): domain Bacteria; phylum Acidobacteriota; class Terriglobia; order Terriglobales; family Acidobacteriaceae; genus Sulfotelmatobacter. The sequence goes on from CAWGKF010000011.1 coordinate 39,393, forward strand.
TGCAAGAACAAAATATTGTATTGACTAGTCATATGACTAGTTAGATACTGGATGAGGAGCTATTACGATGAGTTCATGGCAGCTGCAAGAGGCAAAAGCGAGGTTTAGCGAATTTCTGGAGTCTGCCCTGAAGAAGGGTCCGCAAGTCGTCACGCGCCGAGGGGTTGAAGAGGCTGTGCTTGTGCCGATTGCGGAGTGGCGGCGTCTGCAGCGTCATAGCCGCCCCAACATCAAGGAGTGGCTGCTGGGCGAAGGGCCGCGGTTCGAGGATATTGTGCCGAAGCGCGGCGGTTGGAAGAGTCGTCCGGCGCCCGATTTCAGCGGACCGGAGTTTAAGTAGTCCGTCAAAATCCAGTGATTCGATATCTGCTTGATACGAACGTCGTTTCCGAGTTGCGCAAACGCAAACCGCATGGTGCGATCCTCGCGTGGATGGGTACGCTCCGCCCCGAACAAATATTCCTGTCGGCGGTGACCATCGGGGAATTACAAGCGGGTGCTGAACTAACGCGAAAGACTGATCCGGTAAAAGCAGCGGAGATCGAAAACTGGCTTATGGTCACGGAGGGGGCGTTTTCAGTGATTCCAATGGATTCGGCCTGCTTTCGGGAATGGGCACGGCTCAAGACAGGGAAGTCTTCGGAGTTAATCGAAGACGCGATGATTGCGGCGACTGCACGGGTTCACGGCCTGCACGTGGCCACTCGGAATGAACGAGACTTTCGGCAGTTTCAAGTGGGGGCGTTCAATCCGTTTCAATTCGAGGCATAGGCCAAAGGTCTGTGATCGATTTAATCAAGAGCTCGTGGACAGAGACCAATTGACCAGCGTCGATCAGCTGGCGGAGCTTGGCACGGTTGGACAGCCGGGGCGGCTGTCCCCACACGAGCACCTCTACTTCAGCGTTACCAAACGGTCGACCAACTCGGAATAATCCTTCTTCTCGATGCCGTGGACTTGCTTGTTGTACTCATCCACCTTCGACGAGTAGTTCATCGAGCAGAATTTGGGTCCGCACATCGAGCAGAAGGCGGCTTCTTTGTAGAAGTCGTCGGGAAGTGTTTCGTCGTGCATAGCGCGGGCGGTCTCAGGATCGAGGGATAGAGCAAACTGCTTTTCCCAATCGAATTTGTACCGCGCGTAGCTGAGTGCGTCATCGCGGTCGCGCGCGCCAGGCCGTCCGCGAGCGATATCGGCGGCATGCGCGGATATTTTGTAAGCAATGATGCCGTCTTTCACGTCTTTTTCATTCGGCAGTCCGAGGTGCTCTTTCGGCGTGACGTAGCACAGCATGGCGGCTCCGTACCATCCGATCATGGCTGCGCCGATGGCGGAAGTGATGTGATCATAGCCGGGAGCGATGTCGGTCACCAGCGGCCCGAGCGTGTAGAACGGAGCTTCGTAGCAGTATTCGACTTCTTTTTCCACCTGCTCCTTGATCTTGTCCATGGAAACGTGGCCGGGACCTTCAATCATGACCTGTACGTCTTCTTGCCAGGCTTTTTTCGTTAGCTCCCCTAACGTGCGTAACTCAGCGAACTGGGCTTCGTCGCTGGCGTCGGCGACGCAACCAGGGCGCAAGCCGTCTCCAAGGGAAAAGCTGACATCGTACTTCTTGAAGATCTTGACGATGTCATCGAAACGCTCGTAGAGGAAATTCTGCTTATGGTTGTGCGCCATCCATTGGGCAAGGATCGCGCCGCCGCGACTGACAATACCAGTTATGCGCTTAGCGACGAGCGGCAGGTATTGAATCAGCACGCCGGCGTGGATCGTCATGTAATCGACGCCCTGTGCAGCCTGCTCTTCAATGACCTCGAGCATCACTTCAGCATTTAAATCTTCAACGCGCTTCACCCGTGCGATCGCTTCATAGATCGGAACTGTGCCAATCGGGACAGGCGAGTGACGAAGAATGGCCTCGCGGATCTCATGGATGTTTCCGCCGGTGGAGAGATCCATTACGGTGTCGGCGCCATAGTGAACTGCGGTGTGCAGCTTCTTCAATTCCTCATTGATCTCTGAGGTTACGGCCGAGTTGCCAATGTTGGCGTTGATTTTGCAGAGGCTTGCCACGCCGATCGCCATCGGTTCGAGCTCTGGATGGTTGATGTTGGCGGGAATGATCATGCGTCCGCGGGCGACTTCGTCGCGCACCAGGTCAGGCGCCAGCTTCTCTTTGTGTGCGATGAACGACATCTCTTCGGTGATAGCCCCCTGTCGGGCATAGTGCATCTGCGAGTAGTTGCCGTCTGTGTTCGGCTGCCTGCGCCGGGAAAGCCACTCTGCCCGCGGTTTAGGGACGCTGTAGCCGTTGCCGTTCGAGCCGTTCGTGGAAGTCATAAGAACCCCAATCGGAAGAATTCTGTAAACCTGATTATAACCACCTTCCAGGGCGGTGGCGCAGGAACGGTTTGCTGATCTCTCGATCCAAGGCTTAGAATTTCCCGCGTTCGCCTCAGGAGATCTTTTCCATGCGTCTTTTCCGCGTTGTTGCCGTTCTTCTTGCTCTCAGTGCTCTTGGTTTCTGTCAAACATCTACTTCCGCCAAGCCCGCTCCAGGTTTCAGCGTCGACACAATCGATAAAAGTGTCGATCCATGCGTGGACTTTTACCAGTACGCGTGCGGCAACTGGATTAAGAATTCGGAAATTCCTCCTGACCAGTCGCAATGGGTGAGTTTCGTGGAATTACACGAGCGCAACCTGGATATCGAACACGGCATTCTAGAGAAGGCTTCGGCTGGTGGCGCCGGACGAAATGCGATCGATCAGAAGATCGGAGATCTCTACGGATCGTGCATGGACGAAAAAGCCGTCGACGCCAAAGGCATTCTTGCGCTCAAGCCGGAGTTGGATCGCATCGACGCGGTCAAAGACAAGCAGGCCCTGATCGACGAGATTGCGCACATTCACATGACGGGGCCAAGTCCGCTGTTCAGCTTCTATTCTTCGTCAGACATGCACAACGCGGATCAGGTGATCGCGTATATCGATCAGGGGGGATTGACACTGCCCGATCGCGATTATTACTTGAAAGACACAGGTAAGAATACAGACGTTCGGCAGGCTCTGGTCGAATACATCAGTCAGGTTTTTGCGTTAGCGGCAAATGACCAGTCCTCGAAGGAATCAGGCGCTGCAGACGCGGTGCTGCGCATCGAGACCGAGCTGGCGAAGGCAGAGATGGATCGAACCGCTCGGCGCGATCCTAAGAATCGCGATCACAAGATGACGCGCGAAGAAGCGGTGGCGCTCGGGCCGAACTTCTATCTCGACCGGTACTTCCAGGATGTGAATGCCCCGGCGTTTAAAGACTTGAATGTGACGAATCCGGATTTTTTCAAGCAGATCAACGGCGTGCTTGGAATCGGAGTCGTTGGATTCGTTGAAAACATATGTTCGATGGCAAGTGCTGAACGCGTCGGCTCCTTGGCTTTCGCAGCCGTACGTCGACGCCAACTTCAAGTTCCAACAGGCGCTGACCGGTCAGAAAGAGATTCAGGCGCGATGGAAACGCTGCACAAATCTTGTGGACCGCGAACTGGGCGAAGCACTCGGTCAGAGATACGTCGAGGCCGTATTTCCGCCTGAGAGCAAGGCACGCATGGTGAAGATGGTGGGTGAGTTAGAAAAGTCACTGGGCGAGGATATCCAGAGTCTTTCGTGGATGAGCGACGAAACCAAGAAACAGGCAGCAATTAAGCTGGCCGCAATCCACAACAAGATTGGATATCCGGACGTGTGGCGCGATTACAGTTCGGTGCAGATCAAGCCGGACAATCTGCTGGGGAATCTGCAGCGAGCCAACGAATTCGAATCGAAACGCGAGATCAACAAGATCGACAAACCGCTGAATCGCAAAGAGTGGGGCATGACTCCACCGACGGTGAATGCATATTACAGTTCGTCATTCAACGAGATTGTGTTCCCGGCGGGCATTCTGCAACCGCCGTTTTTCGATCCGAAGATGGACGACGCAGTGAACTTTGGCGGCATCGGGCTGGTGATTGGTCACGAACTGACACACGGGTTCGATGATCAGGGACGCAAGTTCGATCCGCAGGGCAACTTCCATGACTGGTGGACGAAGCAGGATGGAGAGGAGTTTGAAAAGCGCGTCAGCTGCGTCGCCGATGAGTATTCGAACTTTGTCGCCGTGGATGACCTTAAATTAAATGGACGTCTGACTCTGGGCGAGAATACGGCGGACAACGGCGGGGCGCGGATCGCGCTGATGGCTCTCGAACACGTGATCGCCGACGACAAGTCGGGGAAAGAGTCACAGAAGATCGATGGCTACACGCCCCAGCAGCGATTCTTTCTCGGATTTGGGCGTGTGTGGTGCGAGAAGCGGCGTCCGGAGGTCGCCCGCATGCGAGTGCTGACCGATCCGCACTCGCCGGGGAAGTATCGCGTGGACGGCGTGGTGCAGAATATGCCTGAGTTCGAGAAGGCATGGAGCTGCAAAGCCGGCCAGCCGATGGTGTCGGAGAACGCCTGCCACGTCTGGTGAGATTGGGCCGTCCCGCTGGACCGAACTTGGGAAATTCATGCCGCACCCTGGCTCTGAGAGATAGTGCTAGAGTGCGGCGTTCCGTTCATAGGGAATGAAAAATCGGCAGCGCCACGGTTGCATTGCTGCCGTGAGCTTGGTCCACCACGCGCATCACGTCCGCGAAAGATACGGCGTCATTCGCTTCTACCTGAACGATCTGGCCGGAGTGTTGCACGAGGCGCTGCAGGGTGCTATCCAACTCCGACCACGGCAGGCGTTGGTTGTTTACCGTAAGCGTCGGGGATCCGTTGCCAGAACTGAAAAGCTGCACAACGATCGTGTCGCTGTTATGCGAGGGTTTTACCGTGACTTCGATTCCTTTCGGCGGCGCCAGCGTTCCTGGTTGTGCCGAGCCGCGTTGCTCCGTAAGCAGGACTGGGGAATCGAATTTGCCGTCACGGGCGGCTTCGAGAGCTGCCTTCACATCGGCGAACGCTGCTCGGGCATCGGCTTTGATGTAGAGATTTTGGTCGCGGCGCCTGGGATTGACCTTCATCTGCTCCATCAGTTCATGGGAAGATGCTGGATGCACACCAAAAAAGAGTTTGCCGTCTGCGGTCACGGCGACGACCCACGCATCATTTTCATCTGCCGCGGGTATGGGTTGCGCGTAATTCGTGACCGCCATATCCACATGGACGCCTTTCTGCATCGGAGGGTTCTGGGCCATCGCACATATCGCGACGGAAGCCAGGCAAATTAGACACACGGATAACCAGGGTTTCATTGGAAATACTCCTTTCGACCTATTCAGGCGAGATTGTTAGGGTTTCACTCCACCGAGGGCGGCGGTAGCGAGACTGCCACCGAGGCCCATGGTTTCTACTGCGGACGAGGGCACGATGACCATTGAACCTTTTTCCTTGATGGCTTCGTAAAGCATGTTCATGGCGCGCAGGTGCAAAGCAATGGGATTTTCCGTGTAAGAGGAAGCCGCCTGCACAAAGCTATCGGCGATTTCCTTTTCTGCCTGGCCCAGGATGATTCGTGCCTGACGTTCGCGCTCGGCCTGCGCCTGGCGCGACATAGCATCTTCCAGGCCTTGCGGAATTCTTACGTCGCGGATCTCGACCGACTGTACGGTGATGCCCCAGGGGTTCGTCTTTTCGTCAAGAATTCGCTGCAGTTCACGGCCCAGCGTCTCGCGTTCCGTGATCATCTGCGCGAGTTCATGGCGTCCGATGGATTCGCGCAAGCCGGTTTGGGCGCTTAGGGTGATCGCCTGAACGAAATCCTCGACTTCCAGGATGGATTTTTCGGCGTTCCAGACCATCCAGAACACGATGGCATCGACATTGACAGGTACGGTATCGCGCGTAAGTGTCGACTCGGCCGAGACGGTGGAGACCCGTACCCGCTGATCGACATAAGGGCTGAGCGTCTCAACGATTGGCACGATGTGGCACAGCCCGGGCCCACGGAGTCCGACATAGCGGCCCAGGCGCAAGACGGCGACCTTCTCCCACTGACGTACGACCTTGATGGCGAACAGAAAATAGAGTCCGACCAGGGCCCCCGAGATCGCATACGCCGGTTGTCGTGTCGCTTGCGAGATCGCGAGCCCCGCCAAAACGCAGACGGCAAATAGCAGCAGAGCGACGCCATTCATTTCCCGGATTCGAATCTTAGGCATGACTATCTCCTTTGTGTGGGATGCGGCAACAGTTCCCGCATGCGGTCGATCAATTCTTCCAACGTGAATCCAGCGGCTCCCGCGCGGGCGGCGAACTCACCGGCCATCTGGCCGAGCTGACGGTCGCGCTCAGCCGATTTCTTTTCGGGTTTCTTGTCGCTGATAAAAGTCCCTGTTCCCTGATGCGTTTCGAGCATCCCTCCCAATTCCAGCTCCCGATACGCGCGCATAACGGTGTTGGGATTGATCTCCAGATCGACAGCGAGCTGGCGCACTGTAGGCAGCTGATCACCTGCCGTCAGAGTGCCAGAGGCGATCCCAACTCGTACCTGATCAATGAGCTGACGGTAGACAGGGACGCCGGTATGCAGATCAAGCGCGAACCGGAATGCTGCGCCGCGCTGAGATCTGTCTCTCATGTGTCACATTGTACTATAGAATTAGTACAATATGTCAAGTCTTTTTTCCCTTTTGCCATCAAGACGATGCGAAGCAGCGCAAAGCTTCAACACTTCGTCAACTGGCACAGCGTGGGTTTTGGATAACGCAGCTTTGACAATGTTGTGACCAGAAATGACGCCGGAATGACGAAGCAGTGACAACCTCAACTCCAGCATGGAATAACTTCGAATCACTTCAACGGTGTCAGTCCAGCGACGCCATAACCCCTGCTAACTGAAATCACTCGTTCGCGAAGAAGTGTTCGCTGACAAGCCGAGGGAATGCTTCGTTCGCGAACCTTGGCAAGAAAAGGAGAAGGACATGGGAAAGATTCTGATTTGCGCGCTTGCAGCTGTATTGAGCCTGGGTACGACGCTGATGGTAGCCAACGGAGGACGGAACGGTGCGAACTCCGATGCGGCCTTGGCGCAGGACGGCAGTTTTCGCGACGGGCTGTTTGTCGGCAGATTCACGGCAGATCATGGATTGCCGATGCGTCCACCACTGGGCCGATGGTCGACCCAGAGAGATCGCAAAGCATTCGTGGCTGGCTACCAACGTGGATATGGCGCGTTTGCTGAGAATGCGACGCGTTAACCGCAGTTAACCATTAGTTCAACAAACTCGAAAACTAAATCTCCAATCTGAGGTGAAGTGGTATGCGCAGTTCGATGTTCACATTGATTTTGGTATTGGCATTGTCGCTGTATTTTCTGCCGGGAGCCTTGAAAGCTGGCGCCCCAGCCACGACCGCAGCCTCGCTGCGCGGAGTCGTTCGTTTCGAAGGAAAGATCCCGCCAGCAAAGCTAGTCAACATGGGGGCCGATCCCGTTTGCGCCAAGCAGCATCCCTCTCCTGTAATGGTGCAGGAAGTCATGGCCGACGGAAAGGGAGATTTGCAGAACGTGATCGTTTTCGTGTCAGAGGGTCTGAACGGAATGACATTTGATCCACCGAGCCAGCCGGCGGTGGTGGAGCAAAAGGGATGCATGTATCAGCCGCACGTTATGGCCGTTCGGGCGAACCAGACCTTGGAACTGGTAAATGATGACGCGACTTCCCACAACATTCATCCTCAGCCTGCCAACAATCGCGAGTGGAATAAGGCCGAGCCTCCGGGATCGAAAATGGAAGATTCGTTTGCCCGGGAGGAGGTCGCGATTCCGGTGAAGTGTAACGTGCATCCGTGGATGAAGGGGTATATTGCTGTTTTCAAGCATCCCTTCTTTGCAGTTACGGGGAAGGATGGAGTCTTCGATTTGCGTGACCTTCCAGCTGGGACTTACACGATCAGGGCCTGGCACGAAAAGTTGGGCACGAGCACGCAGACCGTGACCATCGGCGCGAACGAGACGAAAGAAATCAGCTTCGTCTTCAAGGCGATGTAGTTCCGGGCTGGCTAATGCTTGGCTTTGAATCCCTTCCGCCGCTCTTCGCTGTAGCGGTGTAATGCGTCGAGGATGATGGGATACGCTTCATTCGCGGGGCGGATCTCGTCGACCTCGACGGCTTTGCCTTCGAGCTGTTTGTAGTCCTGAAAGAATCTGCGCAGCATGATGAGGCGGTGCGGCGGCATCTCCGCCGCCTCGCGGTAGGAGTTAAACTCAGGGTCTTCGGTGGCGACGGCAATAATTTTGTGGTCCTGCTTGCCGGCATCGAGCATGGTCATGAGACCGATGGCCCGGGCGTGGATGATGGTCAGAGGAACAACGGTTTCCTGACAGAGCACGAGCACGTCGAGGGGATCGTCGTCTTCGGCAAGAGTCTGCGGGATGAACCCGTAATTCGCCGGATAGTAGACGGCCGAATAGAGCACGCGATCGAGGCGGATCAGGCCGCTGGATTTGTCGAGTTCATACTTCACGCTTGATCCGAAGGGGATCTCGATGACGCAGTCGAATTCGTGAGGAAGCTTGCCGCCGGGAGTGACATCGTGCCAGGGATGGATCATAAGGGTCGTTCGGTTTCGTGATTTTTCATTCTAACGGACACGCCTCGATAACGTCGGCACTGACTCGTCTCGAAAAATCAATATCCCCGCTTCTGGCAAAGCCGGCCAGAAATGGGGCACCTTCGATTACATTCCCTCGGACTACTGGATGAGGTGAAATTCGCCATGCAGCTTTGCTTGCGAGCTGTCGCCGACCCAGACGTCGAAGTGTTCCGGTTCTACCACCCATTGCTTCATGGCCGGGCTCCAGAACTGGAGTTCATCTGATCCGAGTTGGAAGCGCACGTTTTGCTTCGCTCCCGCTGCCAAGTTGATTCGCTGAAATCCTTTCAACTGCCGGACCGGTCGCGAGGCGCTTCCTGCTTGCTGATGGATATAAAGCTGCACGACGGCGTCCCCGGCACGGCTGCCGGTGTTCGACACGTCAACCGAGATGTCGATTGGAGTTCCGATCTTCGCTTCACTCTTATTTAATTTCAAATTGTCGAATGAGAATGTGGTGTAGCTGAGGCCGTAGCCGAACGGATAAAGCGGAGTGCTGAGGGCGTCCCAATAGCGGGAGGTGAATTTGGGCGCATCCTCGGGAGCTTGCGTCCGCGTGTGGTTGTAGTAAAGCGGGAGTTCCCCCGAGTTACGAGGCCAGCTGACCGGAAGGTGTCCGGCCGGATTTGCATCGCCGAAGATGATGTCAGCGATACCATTGCCTGCCTGACTTCCGGCGTACCAGCTTTCAAGAATGGCAGGCACGTGCTCGGAAGCCCATGAGATATCGAGTGGACGGCCGTTCACGAGCACTAGCACAACTGGTTTGCCTACGGCGACTACGGCTTCGAGCAACTCTTCTTGACCTCCGGAGAGCTTGAGTGAGGATCGGGAAGCCGCTTCGCCGCTCATGAGCGCGATTTCGCCGAGCACGAGCACAGCCACATCGCTACGTCTTGCCAAAGCGACTGCATCTTCCATTGCGTGACGAGCTTCTTCAGGAGTCTGCTGCGGCTGCTCTTTCACCGTGACCATTGGGACATTTTCAAAAAACGAAGGAATATCACGGCGTATATTTGGTCCGTGCGCGAACTCAACGGTCACCGAGTTCCCGACTTTGTCTTTGATGCCCTGCAAGGTGCTGACGGTCGGGCCCGGCTTTGTCATGGCTCCCCACAGGCCAAGCACATCCTTGTCGGCGTCGGCGAGAGGGCCGATCACGGCGATAGATTTGAGTTTGGATTTATCCATGGGAAGGGTGTTTTGCTCGTTACGGAGGAGGACGACCGATCGCTGCACAGCGGTGCGAGCGAGTTCAGCACTCTCTGGCGCGTTCATCACTTGAGGGATGCGAGACTCGTCAATAAACGGATGTTCGAAAAGTCCCAGACGAATTTTCGCTTCGAGAATGGGAAGGACAGCATCATCAATCTGCTGCATGGAAATGCGGCCTTGCTTTACCTCGTCAGGTAAATATTTGAGATAGGTTCCTGAGGCCATGTCCATATTCAGGCCCGCGGCAAAAGCCTTGGAAGCGGCGTCCTGCCCGTCGCGGGCGTAGCCGTGTGTGATCAGGCTGTGCACGGCATTGGCGTCGCTTACGACGAAGCCTGGGTAATTCCAGGCGTCGCGGAGAACATCATGCAGAAGCCAGCGGTTTCCGGTCGCGGGGATATCGTTGAGATCCATATAAGTGCTCATGAACGATCCGACACCAGCGTCGGCTGCGGCTTTGAACGGTGGAAGATACGTGTTCCACATTTGCTCTTCCGGAATGTAGGAAGAGTCATAATCGCGGCCGCCATCAGCGGCTCCGTATCCAGCGAAGTGCTTGGCGCAGGCCAGAACGTGCTGCTGGTCCGGTTTTGTGCCTTGGAAACCAAGAACCTGGGCGCGTGCCATGGCTGAGCCGAGGTAAGGATCTTCACCAGCGCCTTCGACCATGCGTCCCCAGCGAGCGTCGCGGGCGATATCGAGCATGGGTGCGAAGGTCCAAGCGATGCCGGCAACGCGAGCCTCGCGGGCTGCAACGGTCTGTGTGGCTTCAACCATCTTCGGATCCCACGAAGATGCCATAGCAATAGGAGCTGGGAAAATCGTGTGATAGCCGTGGATGACGTCGAGACCGAACAGAATCGGAATATGGAGTCGCGATTCATCGACCGCAATGTGTTGCCACCGGTTGATCTCCTTGGGATCAGAGACCCAGAGGACGGAGCCTGCCCCATACTTTCGGACGACCTCTTTCGGGTCGCCCACCTGCTGCTTAAACTCGGCACTGGGCATTCCGGGGAGTTGCGACAGCTGAGCAATCTTTTCTTCCAGCGTCATCTCTTGCAACAGCTCTTTGGAGCTCGGGTGATTCTGAGCTGACAGCGTGGGAACAGCAATGGCGACAACAATGAGAACTGCGATGCTGGAGAACCACAAGTACCGATGCCGCGGATTCGGATTGGTGGACATAAGGAGTCCTTTTGAAGTGGGAAAATGGTCTGCCTCGAAGACCCCTCATTAAAGTCGCTGAGCCCGCGAAAGTCTAGAGTTTCCGCGGATTCGTTCGTGTTATGCGGGGAGTCTAGAGGACAGCTTGATTCCCGTCCATCAGACGGGTAGAGTTTAGATGGGTTCTTCCTCTCAGGCGGTCTTTATGTCAAGCCAGGCAAAGACTTATTTGAAGTTCGGCGGCGCGGTGGCAGTCATTTTGTTGCTTTTGGGCTACCTCGCTTTTACCGGTGTGCAGGACAGTAAGAGCTACTACGTCACGATCAAAGAACTGCACAAGATGGGCGACGGCGCTTACTCAAAGCGCTTGCGCGTGGCCGGCAACGTGCAACCGGGATCGATCAAGCGGACGGGAACGCACGTGCAATTTGTTCTGGTGGAGCAAGATCAGAATCTAGCGGTTGACTATACGGGGACAGAAGCGCCTCCGGACACCTTCAAAGACGATTCTCAGGCCCTGGCTGACGGAAACTTTGGGCGCGACGGAGTCTTTCACGCCAAGCAACTGCAGGCAAAGTGCGCGTCGAAGTATGCTCCGCAACAACCGGGTGCGCCAGCGAACGGAACGACATCGACGGAGCCGGCTAAGAGCATGACGCAAGTGCAAACGGAACAGCCTGCCCGCGCGAACTAGCTGGATCGTAATTCTTCATCAGCGGTTGTCGAGTTCCTCATTCGTTCGCTCGTTCCGTCAAGCGCGCCCTGCTGGCCTTCGCTCTTCGCAAGAGAATTTCCTCCTTTGCAAAAAGTCTGCGAAATCCATAGATTCATGCTTTGGAAGTCGCGAGTTCAACGCTGACCGTTTCTCCTACTACGTGAATATTTCCAGAATCGGGCCGGTTGACACATCGATCATTCGCGTCGAAAGCGTCATCAAGCAGTTCGGACGCTTTGCCGCCCTGCGCGGAGTGTCGGCCGAATTCGATGCCGGACGCTTCCATGCCATCCTCGGGGACAACGGTGCCGGAAAGACCACGTTGCTGCGTGCGCTGGCTGGGCTAGTCCCAGCCGACGCAGGGCTCGATTTCGATCTTCGGAAAATCGCCGCAAGCTGCGTGTCGCGATATCGGGTATATGGCTCATCCTTCGCTGCTGTACGACGAGATGAGCGGTATGGAGAATCTGCGCTATTTTGCTCGGCTCTACGGGATCGCCGTAGATTCTCGTTGCGAGGAAGCAATCCGAAGTGTAGGGCTTGATCCAGCTTTGACTCGGGGCGTGGGTCAATATTCGCAAGGCATGCGGCAACGGATGTCGCTGGCCAGGGCCATCCTGCACGATCCGAAGATCCTGTTGCTTGACGAGCCTTTTTCCAATGTGGACGTCACCTCCGCGCACGAGATGGTCGGATTACTGAAAGGTATGGGCGAGTCGGGTAAGACAATATTCGTGGTAACGCACCAAGCGATGCTTTTGGAGGGAGTCGCTGACGAGTTCATCTGGATGCAAGCCGGCCAGATTGTGGACAGAACTGCGAGCGTGACGCGCGGCGTGAATCAGCAGGGGAGCGTGCTATGAACTCGCTCTGGAGTCTAACCGTGGCCACCCTGGTGAAGGACATTCGCCTGGAGTGGCGATCGAAAGACGCGCTGAACGCGATGCTGTTTTTCTCGCTGCAGGTGGTAGTCATTTTCGTGTTTTCGTTTGATCCCCTGGCGGAAGAGTCGGGACACATCGTGGGCGGCCTGGTTTGGATCGCATTTCTTTTTGCTGCCGTTGTCGCCCTTAATCAGACGTGGGCTCGGGAACTGCGCAATCAGGTGCTGGACGCTTATCGCGTGTCTCCTGCCCCGGCAAATGCGCTGTTTCTGGCAAAAGCGCTTGGCAACTTCATGTTTGTGGTCGTGCTTCAGGCGCTAATGGTGCCGCTATTCGTGGTCTTCTATAACCTGCGCGCCATGGGCCCTGCATGGCAATTGATTCCAATTGCGGTACTCGGCACATGGGCCCTGGTGGTGAATGGAACATTCTTTGCAGCGATGTCTCTGCGCACGCGTAGCCGAGAGATTATGCTGCCGCTGCTCTTATTTCCGATTTCTATCCCTGCTGTGATTGCCATGGTCGCGGGGACGACCGCCATCCTTACGGGCGAGAACTCAGCTCACTTTTACATCGTATTGCTTCTCACCTACGATGTGGTGTTTACTACAGCTTGCCTAGGTTTGTTCGAGACAATCCTGCACGCGGAATGAAGCGTCTTTTCCCCATCCTTTCGATACTGACTGTGGTTTTGCTGGCGTATGCCCTGTATGAGGCGCTGGTGGTTGCTCCAACGGACGCGCTCCAGGGCGATGTTTACAGAATTATTTATTATCATGTGCCGTCTGCGTGGACGGCATTCCTCCTGTTCTTCATCAATTTCATTGCTTCGATTCAATACCTTGCCCGGGCAAAGCCTTCCACAGACAGGGCTGCGAAATGGATTGTGATTGGAATCGGAGTGCTTGGAGTCATCGCGACGTTTATTCCCGCGGTTCAGCATGTATTGCCGACCGGGATGCGTCCCAGCGCCGTGGCAACGACGGTCCTCCTGGTTCCGATTTTCTATCTTTTAATTGGGAGATGGTTTCCCGGAGACCGGCTGGATGTACTCGCGGTTACGTCGGCGGAAGTCGGCGTCGTTTTTTGCACGATCGTCCTGGTGACCGGGCCTCTTTGGGCGCGGCCCGTGTGGGGGATATGGTGGGCGCCGGGGGACATCCGGCTGACCTCTACTTTGGTTCTTTGGTTGATTTACGTGAGCTACCTCGTGCTACGGCGGTTTTCGAACAGCGCGCAGACGCAAATACTGGCTGCAGCGCTGGCCATATTCGGAGCACTGGATGTACCACTTGTCTATTTCTCGATCTGGTTCTTCCGCACTCAGCATCCACAGCCGGTGATCGGAGGAGGCGGATCCATGGATCCGAGAATGTTACATGTCCTGCTGATCAGCTGGATGGCGTTCCTCGGCTTTGCATTTCTTGTCTGTTGGTCGCGATTCCGGCTGGAACTGCTGAAGCGCGAGGTTGAGGAAGCTCACGCTATGGAATCATTGGCGGGCGCAGGAACATCGTCGAAGGCCAGTCTCCCCCTGAGCAGGAGTTCCAGATGAACTCGGTCAAGTTCTTGTTCGCCGCCTATATTGCAACTTGGGTGATTCACGGCGTCTATTTGGGAAGCGTGGTCCGGAGATTCAGCCACCTGCGAAAGCAACTGAAGGAGCTCGGGAAAGGGAAGTAGTTTCTCGGGGCAGGCGCAGATCAGTCTCTTTGAATGTTTGAGGTCGGTTCTGCGAGGCGCGGTTCCTTCAATCCATACTTTGCCAGACACCACAGAGCTCGGAAGCCGTCTCGCCAGCCAATTTTCTTGCCTTCCGCGTACGTGCGGCCCCAGTAGCTGATGCCGATTTCGTAGACACGAAGCTGCCGCTTCGCAATTTTCACCGTGATCTCGGGCTCAAAACCAAACCGGTCTTCCTCGATCGGAATCGCCTGGATCACCTCTCGCCGGAAGACCTTGTAGCAGGTTTCCATGTCACTCATGTTGAGGTTCGTAATCATGTTCGAGAGCAGCGTGAGCAACCAGTTTCCGACGAAATGCCAGAAGTAAAGAACGCGATGGGGGCCGGCGCCCAGAAAGCGAGAGCCATAAACGACGTCGGCTTGGCCAGTCTCCAAAGGTTCGAGCAGACGGGAATACTCGTTGGGATCGTATTCGAGATCTGCATCCTGAATGATGACGTAGTCTCCCGTGGCCTCCTGGATGCCACGCCGGAGCGCGGCGCCCTTTCCTATGTTGCGCGGCTGCACGATCACTCGCATCCTGGGGAACTGTTTCTGCAGATCAGCAAGAATCTGCGGGGACCCGTCCGTCGATCCGTCGTCCACGCAGAGCAATTCGATCTCGAGTCCGACGGATAAAACGCGTTCGACGACGTACCGCAGCGTCGCCTGTTCGTTGTAAACGGGCATGACGACAGAGAGTTTCATCTGTGAGAAAGCCTACTGTACCAGACTCGAGAATGCCCGCCGCACCAAGCGAAATCTGACAGCGACGAAAACGAGATCAGTGCGTAGTTTTCCACTCGTTTTGTAATGCGGTGAGAAAGTCTGGACTACCACCGGAGCGCAGAAACTGATAATCCTCGATCATAGCGGCGACACCGATGCGGGCAGAAGGAAGAGGATCCTCAACGCGGATCACGCGGGCTGAGAAACGCACCCGAACGGCCTCGGTAAGGGTCACATGAGGAGGAAAGGTCAGGGTAACTTCGAGGCTGGTTCCTGCCGTTACTTTGCGGTCCAGATAGAAGAACACGCCGCGGGCACTGACATTCTGTGTTTCCGTGTGGAATTCATTGTCGCCTTCGAGCTTCACGATTGCGGGCAATCGCATATCGAAACGCCGCATTGCCCTCCGGTCCTGTGAATTCGCTTGCATAGTCCGCCGAAAGCGTGAAGTCCACGGATAAACTCATAGCGACGCCAACAAATCAGACTCGACAGCCATACTTCCGAGTTCAATTTATAGAATTCCAAGCAGTTTGCAACTGCAAAATGCGGTTGGAACTGACTCGGTTAATCGGTCGCGCCAGATTTCGAAGGGGAGCTATGAGAACGAAAGTGGAGGAGGGAGTTGGTGGAGAGCCAAATCCGTCTGTGCAATCCTCATACCACATGGCTTAGACCTGGAGGTTCCTCGAAGCAGCAGATTCAATGTCTTGCAGATCCTTGGCGGGACGCCTCAATCGCTCAATGCAAATCGTTGCACGTGAATATGCAGGAGAATGGAAGAAGCTAGAGTGATCGAGTGGGTCGGCTTGGAAAAGACAGTTAATACGCGAGAACTTTACTGTTCGATCGGCATCTTTCCTAAGGGTCGGTCGCATCTGACGAAACTTAAGCGAGTGCAGTCCGGAGGCGGCTTGACTTGCCTATCCGCAAGATGTTTAAGTAGTTACTTAATTTTTCAGCGAGTTCCAGTGACCAGCGAGCTGAGGGCGAAAACTCGCCCGGGTGTCTGCGTCGGCCCGCAGCCATATCCCGTGCAACGCTACTCACCACTGACCTGAGCGAGACGAGTTGAGCGTACGAACTGATCTGATACCGGAGGAACGAGTGAGAGTAGAACGCCGTTGGGGGGCAGCATCCATCGTTTGGATTCGTGTTCTGGTAGCCGGGGTCATTTTGCTCGTGGCAGGCTGTTTGATTCTCGGGTCCAGTTCCCGCGCACGCCAGACCGCCGCAATTTCCGCGTCCCCGTCCCTTTCGAGCCAGTCGGGATTGCCCATCCCAGACGCCGGCCAATTCTCTGGTACCAATGCTGCTCCGGACACAGCGACGAGAGCACGTTCGCTTCTTGCTGGACTACCACTCTACTTCGAGCCGAATCAAGGGCAAGAGAATCTGGACCCCACCGATCCACGAGCTAAATTCATCAGCCGCGGGGCCGACTATAGCCTATTTCTCGGCTCCGATGGCGCGATTCTGAGCTTGGCCTCTCATGAGCATCCGAAAAGAGCGCATGGAATGCCCGAACTGCCGTCTGCGCCAAGTCTGGAGTTCCTGCAGATGCGGCTTGCCGGAGCGACTCCCGGGTCGACGGTAAGTGCCATGGATGAACTCGCTGGAAAGAGCAACTACTTTATCGGAAACAATCCTGCGAAATGGCGCTCCGGTGTGCCCCATTTCGCCCATGTGTGTTACGAAAATATTTATCCGGGGATCAACCTGGTTTTCTACGGACGCGAAGGGAAGCTGGAATACGACTTCCAGGTAGGACCGGGTGCCGATCCTGCGCAAGCAGAATTGGAATTCGACGGGGCGAAGAAGTTCGAGTTGAAGGATGGATCGCTAATCATTCGAGCGGAGCGGGGAAGCGTTGCTCTTGAGGCTCCTCGCGTGTATCAGGAGGTCGCGGGCAAACAGCAGCCCGTGGAGGCCAGTTTCGTCCTGCGCGGCCACAATCGGGCTGGCTTCGCGATCGGTGCTTATGACCATTCCCGAGAGCTGGTCATCGATCCAATCCTGAACTTTTCAACCTACTTTGGGGGCAGCGGCGACGAGCTTTCGTCCTTTGTCGCGGTCGATGGTAACTTCAACATCTATCTCACCGGTTCAACTACCTCGACGAATCTTCCCGTGACTGGCGGTTCGTTCCAGCAGACACTGAAGGGTGCGCGGAACGTTTATGTGGCGAAAATTACTCCGCCGTTAGGATCGATTGCCGCCACACTGGACGACGTTACATATCTTGGCGGAACGGGCACGGACTCGCCTGCTGGTATTCAGGTGGACGCCGGAGGATTTCCATATCTGGCGGGCACAACGTCGTCTGGCGATTTTCCGACAACCGCGACTAACGCCTATCAGCAGACTCCGCTGGCGGGCAGCACCGGAACGACGCATGCATTTGTGACGAAGCTGAAAAATGACTTTACTTCACTTCTGTATTCCTCTTATCTCTCCGGGAACGGCACCGACGCCGCAAGCGGGATGACGATCGATCCCTCAGGGAACTTGTACGTAACCGGCACGACCACTTCCACTAACCTCGCGGATCCAGGCCAAAGAATCGAGTTTCCGGCGAGCTCTGCTCAGCAGGCTAATGCGACAGCCTTTCAGCAGAACTCGCTTTCCGCGATTCAGTTTTTCGTCACGAAAGTGAGTACAAGCGGGTCGAGGGTCGGAAGCATCGCCTACTCGACCTACTTTGGCGGCGCGAACTTCAACCCACCCCCTGGTACAACCTTGCCAACAGTCATTGGAGGTGGCATCGCGGTTGACTTAGTTGGGAATATTTATTTCACCGGGACGACGAATTTCACCTACACCGGATGTTCCGGATGCGGTACAACCGACTTTCCGATTTTGAACGCGTATCAGCCGTGTCTGGACTCCGCACCGCCGACCACCATAATTCCTCCCCAATCTTGCCCTGCTTCTACTGACACAGCGCCCGATGCCTTTGTGGCGAAACTGAATCCGGTGCCGGGTTCACAGCTGCTCTGGTCGACATATATTGGAGGATCCGGAACAGACTCCGGCGTGGGTATCGCACTCGATACGGGCGCTGCTAACGTCTACGTGGTCGGTACCACAAATTCGCCGGATTTTGTGAATCCGCTTCTCATAAACACGTATGCATCATTCCAACAATGTCTGAACAACCTTCCCCAAACCCCGATTCCTCCCACGGGGTGTACGATGCAAACGAATCCTCCGAATGACGCTTTCGTGGCCAAACTCACGAACCCTACAATTACACAGGGAAGCTCAACGACCGTCGCTCTGAGTTACTTCTCTTACCTGGGCGGGGCTGACAACGAGGCTGGAAATGCAATCGTCGTCGACTCCAACAGCGGAGCCGTGATCACAGGATCGACGCAGTCTCCTTTTACAAATACAGCTGGAACATTTCCAGTAACTCCAAACCCCAGTTCGATTCAGAGTTCGCTCTACGACGCGCAGGCTGCATTCATTGCGCGAATCAATACTGCGGCCGTGGTTGGAGGGGCGACGACTGCTTCGTGGGCCACGTATTTCGGTGGCATCTGCTTACCCTTGGGCAATCCGGCTTGTTCGGCGGCAATGACGGCAGGTACGGGCATTGCACTTGACGTTAATCAGGACACCTACCTAGCGGGCGATACCAATTCCCCTGTCTTGACCGTAGCAAAGCCGCTAACACAGGGTGCAGTGATCAACGGCGGCTACGACGCGTTCGTGACCCAATTGGGCACTGCGGTGAGTCTTTCGATCTCCGGCGTGCTCGGTCTGGGCACAAACCAATCCTTTATCAGTGCAGGAAACCCGGCGACATTTACCTACACGATTACGAATAACGGCCCTGATCTCGCGAGCAATATTACGGTTCTGGCGACTATGAGTCCGGGAGTGACTGGAATTCCACTCACGAACATCACCGGGACCATCAGCACCGGGACTTGTGGTGGCGGAACGTCCAGTGGCACCGGCATCAGTTGCGGGCCAATTTCTCTGCAGTCTGGTTCAACAGCCACTCTGACGATTAGCGCGACTCCAACGGCCAACAGCGGTGGGGCTTCTCCGGAATCTTTTAACGGAGGAACGATTCAGGTTCTAGCGCCCGGCAACATCGTCTTGGCGGAAACTTCGGTTACTGCACAGATGTCTGATTTCAGGATGACGGTGAGTCCGCTGAATCAGGCTGTTTCGCAAGCCGGATTGACAGCGACCTATCAAGTTCAACTGACTCCTTCTCCGCTTTTTGGTTCCGCGATCAGTCTATCCTGCAGCGGTAACCCCACAGGTACAAGCTGCAATTTCAGCCCTAGCAACTCGATCACGATATCGAGTGCCAGCGGTGCAACCGCAACGTTGAACATTCCAACCACCCCCCGGCCGATCACGCCGACGACGACAAGTCTGCTAGCGCGGCACTTCTACGCGCTGTGGATGGCGATCCCATTGATGGCGATCTTTGGGATCGGCGGGGATCGCCGGCGGCGCAGAATATTGGGCATCTTTATGCTCTGCACTGTTTTCGCGTTACTGGTTCTTTTGCCGGGATGCAGCCATAGCACAACGCAGACTCCGGTGAGCGGAACTCCCGCAGGGACGTACACGATTACTGTGACCGCATCGTCAGGCACGGATTCCAAAAGTCAGACGGTCACACTCAGTGTTCCGTAGAATTCGACCAGAAAAGCGCAGAAGGAAAAACCCACGGCTTTATCGCGTGGGTTTTCAGTTCATCCCATTTACTTCTTCAGATTTTGTTGAGGCTATGCGCCCGCCGAGAGCTTGTGATGGCCACGCGCCTCAGCGATCCCATACTGCCGGATCTTATACAGGAGGGCTTTGTAGCTGATCTGCAAAATCACTGCGGCTTGCTTCCGATTCCAATTGGTCTGCTCCAGCGCACTTGTGATGGCCTGAGCCTCAGCTTCATCTTTGGCGGAGCGGGCTAAAGACTTTAACCCACCGGAATCGTTGCTTCTTGAAGAATCTCCCTGGCCTCCATTCCCATCATTTCGCGGCAGCAGTTCGGTCACCGCGAGGCTTTCGTCCCCCAGAATGAGGTAACGCTTCAGGAAGTTGTTCAACTCTCGCAGATTTCCCGGCCAGGTGTGGTTATGACATGCCTGCAGCAAAACCGGTGAGAGTGGCAACGGTGAACGTGCGTAGCGTTCAGCCATGCGATTCATGGAATGCTTCAACAGGATCGGAATTTCTTCCTTACGATCGCGCAACGGCGGCAGGCTCAAGGTAAAGGCATTCAGACGGTAATAGAGATCTTCGCGCAGTCGCTTGGCCGCGAGCGCTTCGGGAATGTTGATATTGGTCGCTGCTAAGATGCGAACGTCGACCTTGATAACCGACCGACTTCCGAGCCGAGAAAACTGCTGGTCCTGTAAGACGTGCAGAAGCTTGGCCTGGAGGAGGGGCGGCATTTCGCCGATTTCGTCGAGGAGGATGGTGCCTTTGTTGCACAGCTCAAACTTGCCTGGCTTGGCGTGTGTAGCACCCGTAAAAGCACCGGGCTCATAGCCGAACAACTCGCTTTCGAGCAGATCGGCAGGAACTGCGGCGCAATTCACTTTAAGAAAAGTTCGATGAGCGCGCGGTGACAGCTTGTGGATCAGACGCGCCAGGACTTCTTTGCCAGTTCCGCTCTCACCCAGCAGGAGCACGGGGATATCGACATTGGCGACAAGTGCGGCTTGGGAGCGAATCTTGCGCATTGCCGGGCTGGCTGCGATGAAGAAAACGTCATCTGCCAGTTCTTCCACTTCTCCGCCAAAGGTCTGCTTACCCTGGCCAAGGCTGAGATCAATTACGGCATCCAGTTCAGCTTTCTGAAAAGGCTTCGTCAGGTAGTCTTGCGCGCCTAATTTCATGGCCTGAACTACCTTGCGCGTATCGCTTACGCACGAGAGCATGACCACCTTTGCGCCGGGCTGCTTTTGTCGAATCTGCTCGAGCGTCTGCAGGCCATCGATGCCGGGCATGAGGACGTCGAGCAGAATAAGATCAGGCTGCAGGCCCTTGTCGATTCGCTGCAGTGCTTCTTCGCCAGTCGCCGCCGTTTCAACTTTGTAGTCGTCCACCTCGAGCAGCGTCTTGATATAGCGCAGCATGCCCGGTTCGTCGTCCACCAGCAGAATCTTGGCAGTACGCTTCATCGATGTTTTCCTTTGCTCGCGGCTGCAGTAGCCGGTTGAAACGGAATCAGGAAAGAGAATTTGCAGCCGGCGCCGGGATCACTCTCGACCCAGATTTTTCCGTTCATCCCTTGCACCAGGCGGCGAGCAATGGCCAAGCCCAATCCCATACCGTCTTTGCTCTCAGTTCCCGGCAATCGAAAGAAATCGTCGAAAACTTCCAGGTGAAATTCGGCCGGAATGCCGGGTCCGGTATCGGCAACACTGACCTTTACCGCATTTGGATGTGAGATGTTTTGGCGGCGACGTTCGGACGCCGAGGGAACTGATGCTGCACGCCGTTCCCACATGTAGGGCTCGGCGTGCAGCCAAACGGTTCCAGCCTGCGGCGTGAACTTGAACGAGTTCTCAAGCAAATTGGAGATAACACGCTCTAATTTCGGAGCGTCGAACGGAAAAATCGGAAGCTTCTCGTTGGCGAGAAAGTAGAGAGCAATTCCTTTTTGTTGAAAGCGGCTGGACCAGAGCCGGCACACGCCTGACAGACATTCGTTGAGGTCTGCGGTCTCGAAATGCATGCGCAACCCGCCGATTTCGAGGGCGCTGTAGGTCAAAAAATCCTGAATAAAATCCTGCAGCCGTTTGCCGCTGTCGCGCATGTCTTGCAACACTTCACGTTGTCGCTCGCTGACAGGACCCAATTTCTCGCTATGCAGGAGCTCAACATATCCGTTCAGGATGGACAGTGGTGTCTTGAGATCATGGGCGGCGGAAGCGAGTGCATTGGTTGTGCGTTGAAAACGTTCGCGCAGTTCTTTGTACTCGTGCAACAGATTTTCAGGACTTGGAAGGTCCTGATCAGAGTTTGAGACCGCACGGGATGCTGCTGCGCTGCTTCCCGGGTCCGAAACACACGCGTTCTTGTGGGCAGAGGCCATGAGAAATACCACAGGTTTACGCGGGGAGGAAATGCGGCCGCAGTCGCAACTTGCGCAAACACGAGTGACGGCTAGGAAAATCGTATGGCAGGGGGTCCATGTTGTCAATCAAAAATGCAATGGAATTACCCAAGTATAGCAAAACCTTGCACTTCCGGATGAGGCAAGCTCCCATGCGGGAGAGCTTCATGGGGGAACATATAGCGAATATAACGGCCTGAACTGCCGAGCTTTTGCCGGGTTTTCGGGGCCTATGCCCGGTTGATTGCAAGTTCCGAGCCTTCTTTCGCAGGACGTTCGACCCATATTTGGCCACTGAGGTGCTATTTGAGGCTGCTGGTCACGGCGCTATGGAGAGGTTTGCAATGAACGGGGGAAAGTCTGCAAAGGAGCGGCGCAAATGGTCGAGGCTGCCGCTGGCGATTCCCGTCTTCGTGCGAAGCCGTGATCGCAAAGGCAAGGAGTTTCTTGAGTTTGCTACCTCATTGAACGTGAGTGCCGGTGGCATGCTCGTAGCGATTCGGCGTCTGCTGCCGGCCATCGGTCAGATACGACTGGAGATTCCCAGTGTTCCGGTGGGTGCCATGGCCCCCTTGCCGCACGCGGCCAGAATACTTCGTGCCAAAACCCTTCGGACCACACCTGCGGATGGATATTACCTGCTTGGGCTTGAGTTCGCTCGCCCTCTCTCGCTTGGTCGCAACCCTGCCGCCAAGAGGAAATCAATTTCAAAGATGTGAAAAAGTTTGCGCATCGGTTACCGAAAAGTGTTACCCTTGCGACCAACCTAGAGTGACTTGCGTGCGACCTGTCGGGTCTTTGGTAAGTTGATGCCTTTCAATCAGATAGGCTAGATTTAGTGGTAACTCCGCAGACCCGCCACCTTTGGCTCTCGGAGTGCTTCGGAATAGTTCTCCCCTAGTTGGTAGATGCCCATCATGACAAGTAACGTGAATACACTCGTCCAGCCGCTAGGGAAAATGCCGCCTGATGCCATCGTGTTCGGTCGAACGGAAGCGATGCAGGCTGTCAGGGATCGCCTCACGAAACTCGCTGGGGCCAATGTTCCGGTGCTCATTCAAGGCGAGAGCGGAACCGGAAAAGACATCATTGCCAGAATGATCCACGCGGCGTCGCCATGGAAGAACGGTCCGTGGGTCAAAGTGAACTGTCCAGCCATTCCGGGTACTTTGCTGGAGAGCGAACTTTTCGGCTATGAAAAGGGAGCGTTTACCGGTGCTTATGGAGTCAAACCCGGACGCGTTGAGATGGCGCACCGCGGCACGTTGTTCCTGGACGAAATCTCTGAACTGGACATGTCGCTGCAATCCAAGCTGCTGCAACTGTTGCAGGACGGTCAATTCTGCCGTATCGGTGCGCAGGAAGATAAAAAAGTGGAAGTGCGCGTCGTCTGCGCGACCAATCGCAAGCTCGAGCAAGAGATTGAAAACGGTACCTTCCGTTCCGATCTTTTCTACCGCATCAACGTGGTGAACTTGTACTTGCCTCCGTTGCGCGAACGCGCTGCCGACATTCCGGAGCTGGTCACTTACTTCCTTGACTATAACAATCGCAAGTACAACTGCAGGGCAAGATTTCTATCGAACGAGATGATGACGTCGCTCAGGAAGTACCATTGGCCCGGGAATATTCGTGAACTGGAGAACCTGGTCAAGCGGTACGTGATCTTGGGCAATGAAGACGTCATCGCGACTGATCTAGCCCCACGGCCCGCCGATCTCTTCAACACCGACATCCCTGTGGATGGGCAGATCTCTCTGAAGAAATTGACGAAACAGGCCGTTCGCGAATTAGAGCGCAAGGTGATCCTGAAGGTCTTGCAAAATCACCATTGGAATCGCAAGCAAGCAGCTAGAGCCTTGAGCATCAGTTACCGCGCTTTGCTCTATAAGATTCGCGACGCCGGATTGCCATCCAATCGAATGACCCGTCGCGATCCGCAGCCTCCTAAACAGGAAATCGCTGCCGGCTAAGGCAGACGAAGACAAAGTTCATTCTTGAAGTCTTGCCTCTGACTGCGCGGTTCTTGTCAGCCGCGTCGACTACACAACTCCGGTAGGGATGTTAAGGGGTTCGATAAGAAGGACTCTCGGTGATGGGGTCCGACAAACCTACGACAACCGGCTTTCTTCCGCAATGGGCAAATGGGGTCGAACACGCTCCATGAGTGAGTCTTTCAGAAAGGGACCGCCTGCCAGCAAACCCGAAAGAAGCGGATTGCGGTTGTTGCAGCGCAACGGTTCATTGTCGAGGGTAGCGACGAAACCGCCAGCGCTCTGGACCAGGGCAGCACCCGCAGCCACGTCCCATTCATTTTTCGGCGTCAGCGTAAACGTGATGTCTGCCCGCCCGGCGGCGACCAATCCCAGTTTGTAGGCCACCGATCCCATTGGGCGGATCTGATACTCGCCTTTCTGGAATGTCTGCCATTCACCACGTTTCACTTCGCTGCGGCTAGCTAAGATCAGCGATCCCTTTAAGTCCGTTCTCTGGCTAGATCGTGCCGGCTTTCCGTTGTAGAGCACACCTGCGTCGATGGCGCCAATCATCGTCTCGTTCGTCGCTGGATTGCAGATGCCACCAGCGACTGGCTGACCATCTTCCACGAATCCGATGGAAGCACAGAACTCCGGAATGCCTTGAACAAATTCGCGCGTTCCATCCAGCGGGTCAACTACCCAAACGTGGCGCTTGCTCAAGCGCGAAACGTCATCCACGCTTTCTTCTGAAAGCCAGCCCTCGCCCTCTCGCAACAAATTCTGGCGCAGCACCGCATCGATGGCGCGATCCGCTTCGGTCACCGGGTCGTGCCCGATTTTGTATTCGGTCTCAATCGCGCCCGGAGTGAATCGGGCGAACACGGCGCGAGCAGCTTCCAATGCGCAGGAAATGCGCTCCAGAATGTCAGCGTAGGTAGATGAAGTCATGTGGATGAGAATTCCTCAGATCAGGCCCACAACATCCGAGCCCCGGTAATAAGAAGTAACGTGCAGAGTATGCGGCGAAGCCATGGCATGGGAAGGCGCATAGCTAGATGAGACCCGAGCAATCCGCCCGGTATCGAGCCGATGAGTAACGTCAACACCAGCCCAGGGTCAACGTTGCCAAGCCGCAAGTGCATAAATCCCGTCACACCGGTGAGTATCACGGCATGCACAATGTCGGTCCCAACGTTAATCTTCGGCGGGAAACTGTAGAACAGCAGCAATAGCATCATGATGATGCTGCCGGATCCTACCGAAGTCATGCCGACCAGGAAACCGGCCAGGAGCCCGATTGCCGAGATACCTGCCAATCCCTTCATCGTCGGCGGACGATTCGCGATTCGTTCTTCGATCCGCCGCTGGAAAAGCATCAGCGTCGGAATGACGATGAGAAGAACACCAACCGCGCTCTTGATAAAGTTGTTTACGCCGTCACCATACAGGTGACGGATATACATCAGTAGGTTTACTCCAATAATCGAACCCGGAACGCTTCCAGCCGCAAGAGCGAGCACCACCGTGCGGCGAACCGTGCCCTTCTTGAGATGCATCAGGCTCGCTGGCACTTTTGTGAAGAAATTGAAGAGCGCGTCCGAACCAACTGCCACAATCGCGGGCACTCGCAAACCAAAGATCAGCACGGGGAGCAGCAACACGCCGCCCCCCACGCCGCTCATTCCAATCAGAACACCAACAACAAAGCCGACCAGGATTTTGAGTGCTACTAGTTCCATGTTCGGACCGTCCTACGCTGCTGCTCCGCTCACTCCGATGAAACCTTCCCGCTCCAGATGCAGAATAATTTCCTGGGCGGCTTCCTCCGGAGACGACTCGCCTGTGTTGATGGTCACTTCCGCATCCGCCGGAACTTCGTAGGGATCCGAAATCCCGGTGAATTCCTTGAGGATGCCCGCTCGAGCTTTGGCGTAGAGGCCCTTGCGATCACGCTGCTCACAGACCTCCACCGAAGTGGCGATGTGCACCAAGATGAAACCTCCGTACGGTTCGATCATCTGGCGCACGCTCTTACGGGTAGCATCGTATGGAGCGATCGGAGCACAGATGGCGATTCCGCCATTCTTCGTGATCTCCGAAGCCACATAACCGATGCGACGAATGTTAATATCGCGGTGCTCTTTCGAGAATCCGAGCTCCGATGAGAGGTGCTTGCGCACCAGGTCGCCATCCAGCAACGTAACCGGGCGTCCACCGACCTCGAGGAACTTGGTCAGCAGGACATTGGCAATCGTCGACTTGCCGGAGCCCGAGAGCCCGGTGAAGAAAATCGTGACTCCCTGGTTGCCCCGCGGTGGGAAGCTGCGGCGCAATTCGTGCACTACCTCCGGATACGTGAACCAGCCCGGAATTTCGCGACCTTCGTTTAGCCGCTGGCGCAACTCGGTTCCGGAAATGTTCAGAACGCGATCCGTCTTCTTGACCTCGTCGTCCGGTACATAGCGGTCTTCATCTTCGAGGTACACCATCATACTGAAGGGCACCATGGTGACTCCTATTTCAGATTGGTGCTTCTTGAAGACCTCTTGCGCCTCGTACGGACCGTAGAACGGCTTGCCGTCCGTGTCCTTGCCCGGACCGGCGTGATCCCGCCCAACAATCAGATGTGTACAGCCATGGTTCTTCCGGATCAGCGCGTGCCAGATCGCCTCGCGCGGTCCGCCCATTCGCATTGCCAGCGGAAGCAGCGAGAGTTTTTGCGTTCCCTGTGGATATTTCGAGCTCAGCAGCTGATAGCAACGCACGCGTGTGTAGTAGTCCACGTCACCGGGCTTCGTCATTCCGACCACGGGATGAATTAGCAGGTTAGCTTCGACTTGCTTTGCGGCGCGGAACGTCAGTTCCACGTGAGCGCGATGCATGGGATTGCGCGTTTGAAATGCAACCACGCGGCGCCATCCCAGGCGCGCGAACTCAGCGCGCAATTCCGCCGGAGTCAATCGCAGGGAACGGAAATCATAGTGCGATGGAGCCTGCAGCCCTTCGATCCGCCCACCCACGTACCACGGGTTGGCGATATTCATGGCGTAGTTGGCGCCGGGATGAGCCTTGCTAGTGCTATTGAAAACAGCTTTCGCTTCAGCAGCCCGGTCCGGCTGCCAAACTTCTTCGACGTGCAGCACAGCGAGCATCACGCCTTCGGCGTCGCGTAATGCAACTTTGCTGCTCCCGGCAGTGAGTTTCTTTGCAAATTCTTCCGTAACGTCCAACGTGATTGGCATCGGCCAAAGAACTCCACTGGCCAGGCACATTCTGTGGCAAACGCCTTCGTAATCGGCTTTGTTCATGAAGCCGCGCAGCGGAGAAAACCCTCCGCTCATCAGTAGTTCGAGATCGCAGATTTGGCGGGCAGTCAGATCCCACGATGGCCATTCGCGTGAATGGGCTTTCAGTTCTGCGGCTTTCTCCGGCGACGCGAAAAGATTGATGAGTTCGCCGCCGTGTGGAGCGATTAAATGGCTGGTAGAAGCGGACAAGAGCGTAAACCTCCCAGAACATCGATTTTTGGATTTAGCGCATGTAAATCAGTGTCTCGCAGAGGGAATCAATTGATGATTTCCGGACTGCTATTTGGGGGATTTCTTACGAGACTACAAATTGTCGGGTCAGCGACCCCTGATTGTGCTCAGTGTATATAAAACTGGACTACCCAATGCCACGCAAGTGCCATGCCGACTATGGTTTGGTCATTCTACTGTAAGTTGATAAGGATAAACGCTTAAATTTAGTAAATTCTTTTCCGCAGAGGTGCAGGCTGCCGCCTGTGCAACTTTTTGCGCAACCGTAGGAAAATCTCAACCCAATCGGCGTGTCTGCAGTGTGCAAATTTCTGCGCCTTCATTGATTCAATTGATTCAGATGAGGGAAAGAATAGAAAAGGAAGAAATGACTAGTTCATTGGCGCACCGTTGTTGCTACCGATGTCGAAAATCCTTAACCGAACCAATCGTACCTTCGACCGCCAAGGCCGACGCATACTCAGGTTTGCAATCAAGTTCCAGCAACGACCATTTCGAATCTTCGCTGTGAATTTCCTGGGTGTCTGAGAAACGAGGCGGGACCGACTTCAGATCTACGGTGAACGACGCAAGACTGCGCGTTAATCCCACTGCCTGAGCTTTAAGGAATGCTTCCTTGCAGGTCCAGAATCGAAAAAAATTCCGAAGCTTGTCTGCGCGCGCGAGCAGACGAAGAAGTTCTTTTTCGCCATCAGAAAAGAATCGTTCCGCAAGCGCATCGATTTCTACATTCTCTCTGATCTGCTCGATATCCACACCAACTTCGCGCCCTTGGACGACCGCTAAAACGGCCCGCTCCCCAGAGTGCGAGAGGTTGAATCGGATATCTTTTTCGGGATTTTCGATAGACGGCTTTCCATGCTGGGCGTACACAAAATGTAGTTCGCCCGGCGGGCGCTCCAGGTATGAACCCAGGATGGATCGCATTCTCGATCTCGCTATCTTGAAGCGGCGTGCATCCCGATCGAAATGAAACCTTGCGGCCCTCTGATGTTCGTCGGGCGACAGCACTTCGCCAGCTTCAGCGACCGTAGAGGCTGGCGCTTCAAGCGGGAATTCCCATACATGAATGTCGGGTGAAGCGAGAGCAGACGCTGAGAGATCCATCCACCAGTTACTACCCAGGTGTGTCACCACAACCTGCGGACTTTGCGAAACGATGTTGTCGTCGCTCACGTGCGCACCGAGTCCAAGATTATACCGATGTGCCGGTTCGATATTTGCGGAGAAGAAACCCGCATTTCGAAACGGGTGGGCTACCCCTTTTACCGCTCACATGAGTACATTGTTTCGTCCAGTTTCCCGGCGATGTCGGCTCTCCTCGCCATAAATCGCGGCCTTTTCGAGCGCCCGAAATAACGGTATTCTTGAGCAGTCGTGGCTTCCGCACAGATCTTAACTCGCGATAACCCGCAGCCGGTCTCCGATCGCTGGGCGGGATGCGTGTCTGTGATCGTTCCTGTTTACAACGAGGTGGCGCACTTAGAGGGACTTTTGCAGGCAGTGCAAAACTCACCCGTCAAAAAAGAAATCATTATCGTCGATGATGGATCGACCGATGGCACCCGTGAAAAACTCCAGGCGCTCCCGCCCCAGAGTGTCATAACCATCGTCTTCCACGAGGAGAACTGGGGCAAGGGAGCTTCGATTCGTACCGCACTTGAGCACGCTCGCGGCGAATATGTCCTCATCCAGGATTCCGATCTCGAGTACGATCCCGGCGATTATCCCGCCTTACTCGCTCCTTTGCGAGAAGGACAGGCCAACGTGGTCTATGGAGTGCGTCCAGATCGTCCCGAGCGCGGACTGCGTTTCTTTCTCGGTGCGAAGTTTCTTACTCACCTGACCAATCTTCTGTATCGAGCGGGAATCCATGACGAGGCCACTTGCTACAAGGTCTTCCGCCGCTCTCTGTTGCGAAAAGTGAAGTTGGAATGCCAGCGTTTCGAATTCTGCCCCGAAGTGACTGCCAAACTATCCCGCATGGGCGAAAGGATCGAAGAGGTTCCGATCTCGTACCATCCTCGCTCCGCTGTGGAGGGTAAGAAAATCCGCCACTCCGACGGTTGGCTCGCCATCTGGACCCTGATTCGTTATCGCTTTCTCCCGCGCACGAGTTTCGTGAAAACAGATTCCGGCGAATCAAAGGCCCCATTCCCTGTGAGCTTCTTGCGAGTTCCCGAGACGAGGTAAGCGGAAACTACGAAGCAAGTTTAGTCGAAGACGCGGAATTCCGAATTCTCGCTGTGTATGAGGGAATAATTCAGCGAACAGACGGTGGGACCTTGCGGATTATCCGCCTTTTTTCAGCTGCTGCTTCCAGCCGAGCACGCGGGCTTTGGCGCCCTCCGCTTCCGCCTCTGGGATCATGCCTTTCTTCTGATACAGAACCGATAGGCTGGTGTGCGCCAGCACGTCGTTCGGATCGATTTCCGCGATCTTGTTCGCCACCTCAATTGCTTCGTCGTAGCGTTGCAGATCCTGCAGCACCCGCGCCAGTCCGTGCATGGCTTCCGTAAATGTTGGATCGGCGTTGATGGATTCCCGATAGGCCGCGACCGCCTCATCGAGCTTCCCATTCGCCATCAAATCGAGCGCGGTGTAGTAATGATCTTCAGCCTTTTGGCGGGTGTCAGCGTCGGACATGAAGAGAAATTCCAGGCGGAGCTTGGATTCTACCACGCGAGAACGTGCCGACATCCGCGCTCGGCTTTCCGAGCCGGGCGAGCGACACTCTTCGTTTCTGTACGCCCCAGCCCTTTGTGGGTATCATGACTCCATGCGGAACCGAATCCGCTTCCTCTGGAATGCCACGAAAGGCCACCGCCTCACCCCCTGGCGAAGCCCTTATCTTCTCTGGCGCATCGAGACCTATACCGGCGTCAAGATGAAGCAAATCGGGTTTCTGGAATTCTGGGAATTTATGTGGCGGGAGCGCCACAACCTCTGGCGCTTTTTGCGCTGGACTGGCGAGATGGAACGCTACATCCATCCCAAACCAAAAAGCTCCTAAACTTTGATCGACGTCATCCTGAGCGGAGCCGCTTTTCAGGCGGAGCGAAGGATCTCCCGCGCATGGAATTGCGTTCGCGAGGAAGGGTGCTAGGCTCCCTTGCCCGCCGCCGCAGCCTCGCCGAAAAGAATGCTGACCTCGGCGCCTTTACCCGCTCCTGTTAACTGCGCCGCTGGAGCCCGGTTCGCCACGATTTCCAGATATCCCATGCTGCCCAGAATGCCGAAGACCTCTCCGGGAGCACCCTCGGCATAGGCAGTGTGGATGTCGCTGATCTCTTTGCTCCCTACCACAATCTTGAATGTTGATTTCCCGGCAAACAATGCGGGCGCATCATCGGGCGTCACGTTCGTGATCAAATTCCCGAAGCGATCCACCTTTAGTACCACCGCTCGCAGCCGGTTCTCGCCATTCGGCTTCGGACGGGGCGCCGCAAACTTCACATAGTCTTCAATCTCGTCTCCGAATTTGTGCGAATCCACCATCTTTGCCAGGTATGCAGCCACCGGAGCGAAGACATCCCGCGCATGAAAGGTGTTGCTTACCGGCTGGTGGAAATAATGATCGGAAGAGACGTGCCGCACGTGGATGCGCTCTTCCTTGGCATACACCATCGACAGCACCCCATTGTCTGGCGCAACAAAGTGATAGCCATCGCTCGAAGCGATGATCGGCCGCCGCGTGGTTCCCACTCCAGGATCCACCACGACCATGTGGACCGTTCCGTTTGGGAAATAGGAATACGTCTGCGAGATGGCAATCGCCCCGTCGAGCACGTCGAACGCCTGAATGGCATGCGTGATGTCAACGATCGCCGCCTCCGGCACAATGTCCAGAATGACCCCCTTTACGGCTCCCACAAAATGATCGTTTGTTCCAAAATCGGTAGTAAGAGTAATGATTGGCCTATGCGGCAACTTGATCCTCGCTGGAAGACAGAATTATCCCTGTACATTCGACGTTAATTTGCAGGAAAGCGGTGCGTCAAGGCACTGAGGTAATAGCGCCGGCCTCAGGAGTTGCTGCCGGACGAAGCGAGCGTGATCCCCTCAGTCCTCCCTCAGCGCCTGCATCGGCTGAATCGATGCCGCCTTACGCGCGGGCAGCAGCGCCGCAATCAGTCCGATCCCCGGCAGGACCAGCAGCACCGAGACATATGTCCAAACATCCAACGGACTGACGTGATAGAGGAAGCTCTGGATCAGCCGTTCGGAGGCAAAGGCCAGTACGAGTCCCACGCCGAGCCCGATTCCAATCAGGATGGATCCCTGCCGTAAGACCATCTGCGAAACGCTCTGCCGGGTCGCGCCCAGCGCCATGCGCACTCCGATCTCGCGTCTCCGGTATCCAACCAATTGCGAAAGCACTCCGTACAGGCCGGCGATCACCATCGCAATCGCAAGCCCGGCGAACGATCCCACGAGGTACAGTCCTAGCCGCTGGCTGAACGTGTTTTGCTCCACCGCATCCTGCATGGTTTGGAAGTTGTCCAAGGCCAGTTGCGGGGCGGCCTGATGAAACACCGACTTCATCTCCGAAGCGACGGGAATATTGCCCCGGGTTCTGACCACGAAGCCGACCATGGTTCTCAATAGTGCCTGATAGAAGAGCGAGGTGGTGGGGATCTGCTGCTGCGACAGCATAATGAACGGCTGCACGTCTCCGCCCACGCTCTTGTCGACCTGATCGGCCAGAACTCCAACAATGGTGTACGGCTTGAGCATGCCGGTTTCTTTGCCTCCGAGGTCGATCTGCTTTCCTAACGGATCTTTGCCCGCGAAATACTTCCGTGACATGGTTTCATTGATTACCGTCACGAACGGGGCGCTCGCCAGATCGTCGTCGCTGATCATGCGGCCGCGTATGATCGGCGTTCCCAGAGTGCGAGCGTATTCACCACTTACCGCCGCGACACGGGCGTCAGCAGGATTCCCCAGGTCTTTGGGCTGACCGACAATCGCGAAGTCCGACCCCACGTTCATCCCCGAGAGCGGCGGCGCACTTGACAGAGCCGCACAGTACACGCCCGGCACCTGCCGTATTCGATCGAGAACGGGTTGATAGGTAAGAGCGGCTACAGATGGTGGCGCATTTGCCGTATCTTCGGAAACACTCATCGCCGAGAAACCGGACGAATCGGCGGGGTACGCCGTGAAGGTGGTAATATTTGCGGTTTCAAATCCCAGCCGCGACTGTTCGAGGTTCCACAGTGTGTGAAACAGCAATCCAGTTCCTACCAGCAGCAGAGTGGAAAGCGCCACTTCGATGGCGACGAGCCCGCCACTCAGTTTTCCACCTACCGACCTCGAACCGACCCCCCGTGACGCCGCTTGCAATGCGGCTTGAGGATTCGCGCGTGCCACCAGCAGTGCCGGCAAGAGTGACGACAAAATGGTTGTCAAAACTGCGATGCTAGCCAGCACCAGCACGATGTTCCAATGGATCGCAATCGAATCTGCCCGTGGAATTGTGCCGGCAGGCAACTTCCGCACGCCAACCATCGCCAATTGCGCGAGCAGCAAGCCCACGCCACAGCCCAGCACGCTCAAGGCTAATCCTTCGGCCAGCATCTGACGTACCAGCCTGGTCCGTCCGGCGCCGAGCGCCGCCCGCACCGCAAATTCCTGTTGCCGCCCCAGACAGCGCGCGATCAAAAGATTGGACACATTCGCGCACGCAATGAGCAGAACCAACCCCAGCGCTGCGAACAGCGCATAGAAAACCGGACGCACCGGTCCGGTCAGTAATTCCTGATACGAAGTCCCGCGGAAGGTAGTCGCGCCGTGGTCTTTTTCTCGCGGAATGTGCGCCGCAATCGCGTCCAGTTCGTGCTGTGCCTGGGCCACGCTAACTCCGGGACGAAGCTCTCCCACCACGTTGAAGAAGTTATACCCTCGGTCCTTCAACATTTCCGCCGTGGGTTGTAGCGGCAGCCATACGCCTTTGTCCATGTCGGGTCCAAGTTCTTCGGGGAAATGAAAGCCTCGCGGCATGACTCCGACAACGGTGCTCGATTGGCCACCGATTTTGACCGCTTGCCCAACAATGACGGGATCCGCGTGGAAGCTCTGCCGCCAGACTTCGTCCGACAGCAACGCGACTTGTGGGCCGCCCGCCTGACCCTCCGCATCCGTAAATGTGCGCCCCAGCGCCGGTTGTACCCCCAACATGGAAAACAAGTTGGCAGTGACGCGCGGAGATGCTAGCGCTTGCGATGCGTCCTGAGTCTGTAGAACCGAAACGTCCTCGGAATAACCCGCGACCTGCTCGAGGAGAGTAGATTGCGCTTGAACGTCGCGATAGTTCAGCCACGAGGTTGTGGAGTATTCCGGCTTGTCGGTATACGCTCCGATGTAAACCAGTCGGTCCGAATGCGCGTAGGGCAGCGGCCGCAATAGCACACTCTCAATCACTGTGAAAATTGCCGTATTCGCTCCGACGCCAAGGGCCAGAGTGAGGATGGCCAGCACCGCCATTCCCGGCGTCTTGCGCAGTTGGCGCACGGCATAACGCAGGTCGTGGAGCAGAGTTCGCACGGAAACCTCCAAGTGGGGCAAGGAGTGTATAGTCGGCACTTTCGTCGCCAAACGCCTAAGGGGGATATCTCACATGTTTTCAAAGGCTTTTCCACGCTTAAGGGTGATCGTATGGGGTAGAGGGATGGCCGAAGTCGGAAGTGGATGTTCGAAAATGAACACAAGGGGTGTTCCGCGCGGATCAAGCTCTTCGATCAACGGAACACGAACGGCGGTAGAAAACTCACAGCCTAGTCACTCGTACCGCAGCGCCTCAATCGGATGCATCCGCGATGCCTTCAGGGCAGGGAAGAACCCCGACACGATTCCCACCACCGCGAGAATGGTGAACGAAATCACCATGACGCCCAATGACGCGTGCAGGAAAATCGCACCCTCATGGTCAGCGGTTTTGTAGAACTCGTCGTATAGCGGCATCGGCGGGATCACCCAGGTCAGAAACTCTGCCGCCAGCATCCCGATCGCTCCGCCCACAAACGTCAGCACCAAGGCCTCGAGTAAAAACTGCACCAGAATATGCCGCGGGCGCGCGCCAACTGCCTTCCGCAGGCCGATCTCTCGCGTGCGCTCCGTGACCGATACCAGCATGATGTTCATCACACCAATCCCACCCACAGCCAGCGTGACCACGCCAATCAGCCCCAGCACAGCCTGCAGTCCGTAAGAGAATGCATTTATCATGCTGCGGTCCTCAATCGTGTCCCATTCCGGCGTTGCTTTGTCATCCTTCGGATCGAAGTGATGCCGCCGCGCAATCACTTCGCGCGCTGCCATCAGCGCCTTTTTGTTCAACTCCGGAGCGGTCGGCTGAATAATGATCTCGTCCGGATCGCGAAGGTTCTTCAGATCCCGCATCAGCGCAAACGGAATGAATGCATTCTCGTTGTCTGGACCCTGGTACATCGAGTCCTGAATCTTGTTGCGCATGGTCCCGATCACTTCGAAGTCCAACCCGCCAATCTCCACGTGCTGTCCGACTCCGGGCGCGCCTTGGAAGACCTTCTTCGCCGCCTCATATCCCAGAATTACAACTCGTCGGTGGTCCGCAAAATCCGTTTCGTTGAAGTAGCGTCCATCGGCGAGATCAAGCTTGCGCATCTGTCCGTACGGCATGTCCACACCGCGGATCATGATCGAGACCACACGCGTCCCAATCTTGAAGCCGAAATCGCGATCGATCTCCCCGCTTACCGCGCGAATGATCGGCACCTCATCGCGAATCGCCTCCACATCTTCAAGCTCATACTTCACCGCCTTGCCCGCGCGCTGGCCGCCTGCCTGCATGCCGGTCTGCCCCGGCCACATCACGATGACGTTGTTCCCCATATTCAGGAATGCTTGCAGCACGCAACCGCCCAGACCTTGTCCATAGGCGAGCAGCAGAACAACCGAGACCAGGCCCCACCCGATGCCCAGCATCGTGAGCGCTGACCGGGTCCGATCCCGCATCAGCGCTTGCCATCCCTGCAAGATCAGCTCTTTTAAGAATATTGCTGATGTAACCGAGGCACGTTTCCGAGAGCGGGACACACGAAGCGGTGATTCGACCGTGCGGAATCTCGGGGTCTCTGGACTCTCGGTCGTCAGTGGTGGTACCGCGTTCATCTCCGCGCCTCCGCGTGCATTCGCTACTCGATGTGTATATCTCCCGATCCTGTCCGCACTCTGAGCAACGGGCCGCCGCCACGCGCTTTCCCGCGGATCGACTTCCGCGACTCTCCTATGCGTCCCTGAACGGTCATCTCAGTCGGCGGCCCTACATCCAAGCTTCCCGAACTGGTGGAGATATCCGCATCGAATGCGGCATTCGAAGGCAGCCGCACATGCACGTTGCCAGATCCGGTGTGGATCTCCCATGTGGCCGTCTGGGTCCCTTCGGCAGTGATATCACCACTGCCAGCTTCGCCGTGGAACCCCCCCTGCACTCCGCGCGCAGTGATGTTTCCCGAGCCCGTGTGCATGTCGATATCGCCCTGGCCCGTTTCCTCGATTTCTACATCGCCGCTTCCCGTGCCGCCCTTGACTGCGCCGGAGACTTCATGAGCCCGAACATTACCAGAGCCCGTCTGCAGGCGAATTTCTCCGGTTACACTCGCGAGCTTCACATCGCCCGATCCCGTCTGCACGTCCACATTGCCGCGTGTTCCTTCAATCGTCTGATCTCCCGAACCGCTGTGGCTGCGCACCGTCGTATCTGCCGGCACCGTGATTTCGTAATCTATAGAAATGTTGTGCGCATCCACATAGTCGATGTGAATGGCGTTTCCTTCCTGACGGATCGGAGGATTCTGAGCAATCGCCCGCACATCATCCTCTCGACCTCTTGACAGCCAGTTATTGCCAACAAAAATCTTGCCGTGGATCTGAACTGTGCCCGAAGACCCGGCACGGACGCGTACATCGCCGGAATGCGTCAGCACTTCCAGACCGACAGGCCCGCTTACCTGCAGAGTCCGGTCGAACGTGCCTTGCGGCGTCGAAGGCCAGGCGAGGGCCATCCCGGTCAGGGTTGTGGTGATGAACAGCGCAACTGCTACGCGCTGCGGCAAAGGCAGAAGATGCTTTCGAAATTTATTCATATCGTAGTGACTCCACAGGTGTCATATCCGCGGCGCGCTGGGCTGGATACATGCCTGCCGTCACGGTAATCAACGAAAGTGTCAAAATCGAAACCACAATCGAAATCGGCGAAACAATCGGATGCGGAACAAAATCCGGCAATGGCAGCGCCTGCATGGCGGCGCACAATCCGATTCCGATGCTGAATCCAAGCAGCCCGCTCACGATAGTCAGCATGGCCGACTCTGCAAAGAACTGCCGCAGTATGTCTCGCTTGGTCGCGCCCATCGCCTTCCGCGTACCGATTTCGCGCGTGCGCTCTGTGACCGAAACCAGCATGATATTCATCACGCCGATTCCGCCCAGA
Organism: Terriglobia bacterium; assembly: GCA_963823085.1. Taxonomy (GTDB): domain Bacteria; phylum Acidobacteriota; class Terriglobia; order Terriglobales; family Acidobacteriaceae; genus Sulfotelmatobacter. The sequence goes on from CAWGKF010000011.1 coordinate 76,537, forward strand.
CACAGCGTCACGATCGCTACGCACCCGAAAAACAATGTCACGACGCCGAAAATCTTGGCCAGTTGCTTGGCGCCGTCCATCGTGTCCCATATGAAGAGCGCGTCTTTGTCCAGAGGATCGAAGTGCCGCACTCTCCCGATCGCTCGGCGTACCTGCAGTACGGCCTCTTCGTGGTTTTCTGGATCCACCACTTCGAACACGATGTCATCCAGATAGCCACGCGTAATTCCAGCGCCCGGTTTTTCCGGAGGAGGGAAGTCGCGTGACACCGCCGCGTACGGCGCAAATAGATAATCGTTATCTGGACCGCTGTAGTTCGAATTCTGCTTCTTCTCGGCAAGCACACCGACTACGGTATACGGCACACTCTTCACCAGCACCGTTGCGCCAACTGCGGGTTGCCCCGGGAACAACTGCCGGTACGCCTTTGATCCGAGCACCAGCACGCGCCGCCCTTCGCGCTCGTCGTCATCCGTGATCAACCGTCCTTCGGATGCTTTCAGCGACCGGAAATCCTGGTACGACGGCCACATTCCGACGACTCCACGATTTGCCAGGTTGTATTGGCTGACCTCCGGGATCGTCCTCCTCAATTCGGGGCTGACATTCTTCACCAGGTAGCACTCATCCCGGATCAGCTCCGCGTCGTCCACATTCAAGTGAATCTCCCGGCCAGCCGCCCGGCCGCCGACCTGCGCGCTCGTTCTTCCGCCCCAGACGATCACCAGATCTTTGCCCAGGGATTCCATGTGCTTCTTCTGATCAACCACAAATCCGCGTCCCAGTCCGACCAGGATGATCACCGACGCGATCCCCCACACCAGCCCGAACATCGTGAGGAACGTCCTCATCTTGTGGGCCCGGAAGGTGGCTACGGCTTGTCGAAGAATCTCTGAGAGAGTCATAACGATCCCTAAACGGCAACCGGCTTCCGGCTCTCGCCTTCCGCTACCACGGATATGCGTTGAACCGGAAGCCGGATAGCGGAAGCCGGAAGCCTCTTCTACTGCAGTACGACCTGGTCGCCTTCCTTCAAGCCGCTGAGTACTTCTGTCTTGGCGCCATTCGAGATCCCGATGTTAACTGCGACTTTGTCCTTACCTTCTTTACCCTTCGGATCAGGAATCTCCACCGACGCTTTCTTGTCTTTGTCGTACAGGATCGCCCCTTCCGGAATCTGCAGCACGTTCTTGTGTTCTTCCAGAATGATCTCCGCGTTGGCTGTCATTTCAGCCTTCAGTTCGCCACCTGGATTTTGGATCGACACGCGCACTTCAAACGTGGTGACGTTATCCTTCTCCACACCCATCGGAGAAATCTTGGTTACTTTGCCGTCGAACGTCTTGTCCTTGAACGATTCAACTTTGATTCGGGCGCGCTGCCCGAGATACACCTTGCCGATATCGCTCTCGTCCACTTTGCCCTTCACATAGACTTCGCTCGTGTCACCCAGCGTCATGACCAGCGTTGCGGAGGATCCCAACACCAGGATGGAGCTCACCGCGTCTCCCATCTGCACATCGCGCGACAGCACGATTCCATCGATCGGAGAAACGATATCGGTGTAGCTAAGCTGTTCTTCCAACTGCTTCAGATTGGCTTGGTCTTCCGCAACTTGTGCCTGAGCCTGCGCGATCTTTGCCTTCAGCACCGTGACCTGTGCCTTCGAGACGTTTTGCTTGTTGAGCGACATCTCGTAATTCTTCTGCGCGTCGTCCAGTGCGGAGGCGGATACCACTCCGTCCTTTGCCATGCCGACCGCGCGGTCATAAGCCCGCTTCAGCAGCGGCACATCCGGACCTTCCGCATCCACCTTGGCGCGCTCAAAGTCAGCCTGCGAGCTCGTCAGATTCGCTTCGGCCGCTTCCAGCGCGGCTTTGGACTGCGCCACCTGCGCCTCGATCTCTACCTTGTCGAGCTGCGCCAGTAGTTGCCCCTGCTTCACCCGATCGCCGTAGTCCACCAGCAACTTCTTCACAATGCCACTGGCCTTCGACTTCACTTCGACCTTCGTGATGGGCGTGACTTTGCCGGTCGCGACCACGCTCTTGGCCAAGTCGCCCTTTTCCACCTTCGCCAGCTTTGATGGATCAATCTTGGTGCCACCACTCTTCGCTACGATGACGCCGACCGCAATCAGTAGCACGATGACTGCAACCACGCTCCCCCAAATGATCAATCTGCGGCGTTTCTTTTTTCCATTATTGCCGTTACCGTTCACAAATCCTCCTCTATGTACCGCCAATTGAAGATTGGGAGCCATTCTTGCCGCCCTCACTTGCTAATACGCGGCTCCTGCAGAATAAGTTCCGAAGAATTGATGCGTGCGATGCGAAAAGAACGCGCCACGTTGCCAACCCTGCGCCTTCTTTCACTTAGACCTTCAACCTCTTAAAAGGATAGCGGATAAGTCGCTGGAATTTTGTGACCCAAAACACAAGTAACGCCAAGGAGCGATAACCAGGTCCGACCACTAACCACTGGCCCCTATTCCCTTACTCCTAGCCCCTGATCCCCAACTGCTTCCAAATGTTAGAATTACCCATCCATGATCGCCTTTGTGCTGCTTCGGATCTTTTTGATCCTCCTCCTCGTGGCAGCCAACGCGTTTTTCGCAGCCGCGGAATTCGCGCTCGTCAGCGTGCGCGACACCCGCATTCAGCAGCTCATCGAGGCAGGACGCATCGGTGCCCGCGTCGTGCAGCGCCTCCACCAGAACCTCGACGAAGTCGTCAATGGCGTCCAACTGGGCATCACCATGGTCAGCCTCACTCTCGGCTGGATCGGCGAACCCATGGTCGCCAGCCTCGTTGGCAGCCTGCCGATCGTTCAGCGCCTGCCTCACGTCGCCATCTACGCCCACACCATTGCAATCGCCATCGCCTTCACTCTGATCACCTACATGCACGTGATCCTGGGCGAACTCGTTCCCAAGACTCTGGCCCTGCAACGCGCCGAGCAGATCGCCCTCGCTGTCGCCGCGCCGATGGAAGCCTTCCTCACCCTCACTCGCCCTGTCCTCTTCTTTATGCGTCGCTCTGGCGGATTGGTTCTGCGGCTTTTCGGCGCCCAACTCACCCGTCGCGGAGGCGCTGTCCACTCACCCGACGAACTGAAACTCATCGTTACCGCCAGCCGCCAGTTCGGCCAGATCCCCGAATTCCAGGAAGAGATGATCCACAGCGCCATCGAACTCGACAACATCACGGTGAAAGAAGTCATGGTCGCGCGCCCCGACATTTTTTCCTTGCCCTCCGACCTCCAGCTCGATGATGCCCTCAGCCGCGTCGTCGAAGGCCAGCACTCCCGCATTCCCATCTACGATCCGCAGCGCGGCCCTGAGCATATTATCGGCGTGCTTTATTACAAAGACCTGATGCGCTGGATGCGCCTGCGCCTCAGCAACCTCGGTCAATCCACGGTTACGAAAATCTCACGCATGCAAATCGGGCAGATCATGCACGATGTGGTCGTTGTGCCCGAGACCAAAGTCCTTGCCGAGCTGCTCGCCGAATTCAAGGAGCGCCGCCGCCACCTTGCCGTAGTCGTCGACGAATTCGGATCCACCGCCGGCGTGATTACCGTTGAAGATATCCTCGAGCAGTTGGTGGGAAATATCGAAGACGAATTCGACGTCTCTCCCAGCGAACCCGCATTGGAAGACGAGTCCGTCATGGTGCTCGAAGGGTCGGCCAATATTCGCGACCTGGAAACCGAATATGGACTATCGCTTCCGCGGGATGCAGGATTCGAAACGCTAGCCGGATTTATCCTCGCTCGTCTGCAGCGAATTCCGAACCAGCGCGACAGTTTCGAATATGAGGGCCGCCGCTACACTGTCGAAGAACTAGAGGGCCACCGCATCGCCAAAGTGCGCATTGAGAAGACGGCAAAGATAGAAGGTGAAGCCGAAGTCGCCAAGGGAGCTGGAGGGTAATCGGAACGGGAAGAAACTGCAACTCCGCCATCCTGAGCGAAGCATGATGCGGGGGTAAAGCAACCGTTCGGCTCTCCAATTCGTCCGGTAATGTCAGTTTTATAGCAGTTGATTGTGGCAGTCGAATAACGCGTGCTTAGGCTCAAACCCGCCTCCCCGCGTGTTAAAGTTTTCCTTCCCCAGATGCGCCGGAGACTCGAATACGCGGCTGCGTGGCCGTTCCTGAAGATCCTGGGCATTCTGCCCCGACCGCTCTCCCGCGCTGTCGCGATCGGCATCGGTCAGCTTGTCTATATTTTCCATTTCCGGTTGCGCCAGGTGGGAATGCGCAATCTGGAGATGGTTTTCCCGGAAAAGACTGAGGCGGAGCGCCGGCGCATCCTGCGCGGCGTGTTCACCTCGTTAGGCCGCGAGCTGGCTGAGTTGTGTCAGTTTCCCCGTTACACTCCGGTGAACGTCGACGAGGTCGTCGTCTATGACGGCTTGGAGAATTACGAGCGGGCGTATGCGCGCGGAAAGGGCGTGCTCTTCCTCACTGCACACTTCGGAGCGTGGGAGCTTTCGGCGTTCGCACATTCGTTGCATGGACACCGGGTAAACATCGTGATGCGGCCGATGGACAATCTCTATCTTGATCGACTGTTGCAGCAATACCGGACCATGCATGGAAACAAAGTTGTCCCAAAGGATGATTTTGTGCGCGGACTTCTGGCGGCGATGAAGGCGGGAGAGACCGTCGGGATTCTGATGGACACGAATATGACTCCACCGCAAGGAGTGTTTGTAGACTTCTTCGGCATTCAGGCGTGCACCGCGAGTGGAATGGCTCGGATTGCGATGCGGACCGATGCGCCGGTGGTTCCCGGGTTCACCATATGGGATGAATCGCTGGACAAGTACCGGCTACGGTTTGATCCTGCAGTGGAATTGACCCGGACCGGCAATCTCGAGGCCGACATCGTGGCTAACACGCAGAAATTTACGAAGGTGATCGAAGACTACGTGCGGAAATATCCTGATCAGTGGCTGTGGGTACACCGGCGCTGGAAGACGCGGCCCGAGGGTGAAAGGGGTCTGTATTGAAGTTACAAGAAGACGATAAATTCGATGCTACTGAAGGGAACTCGCTACATTGGAGAAAGCGTTGTTGGCGTTCGAGCCAATGAGCCGAACGGTCCCAACCACTAATACCAGGATCACGGCGAGCATCACCGCATATTCGGCAATATCTTGCGCCTGATCTTCCTTCCAGAGTCTGCCTAATTGTGCTGTCATATGCGCCTCCACAACCTGCTCAAGGAAATTCAACGATCTCATGCGCCGACTTGTGAACGACCTTCCATGACTGCATGGTCCTTCTTCGCCAGTTCGTGGTCCTGTGCTTTGTGGGGAAGGAGCGTTTTCTTTAGCAGGCTGTTAATTTTGCTTAGCACCCAAAAAATTGAAAGCAGAAGAATGGCAATTACGAAAAGCAACAGTTGGCTTAGCATTTTCTAGCCTCAGCGGCAAGAGATGGACGGCGAACCCCTTCATCCCACACTAACGCGCGACGGATGTCAATGTCGTGGGTGATACGGCTGATTGTCGGTAATGTATCGAGATACCCCATGACACGTGTCACCCTTTGCCGGCGTTGGAGGGATGCTTAGTAAAGATGGGCAAAGAATAGGAAAAGGAGCGCACTTTGGCAAGAATGCGCTTTTAGCGTCGGCCGAGCTTAGTGTTTTCGCCTGTGCGGCTCGGCTCGATCTCACTCAACCGAATGACAGCCGCGGCGGCACTGTAGCGGACCTTTGGATTCCTGTCGGAAAAGTTCCGCTCGAGTTTAGGCATCAACGACGGATCGCCCCGCTGCGCGATCGCTTCGATGGCGGCGGCCCGGACAATCCAATTCTTGTCCCTGGTTGCGTTTAGCAAAGCTTTAGCAGTGGCGGGGTCGGGATCGTGGGCGAGATAGCTCGCAGCGACCGCCCGAACGGGATTGGGATCTTTCTTATGGATCGTCCGATATGCGTCCCAACCGATACCGGCGAAAGGTATGTAACCGATCCCCTCGGAGAAGCCGATCTTGGCCAATTCTCGTGGATTCTTTAGAGTATTGACTTGGTCTGCGATGAAACCGTCGCCGGTTTTGCGGGTTCCGGTCAGCAGGCCGAAGTAGACTGCGTACGCGGATGCATTATCTTTAAGGTCGCGAAGAGAATGGGCGGCGGCCATCACAACGGGGACTTTTGCATCGGAAAGCGCGTGCTGCAGTTTAGGGATGGATTCGGTCGCACGCATCTGTCCCAAAGCGGTAGCTGCAGCGGCACGAACCTCAGGCTTAGGATCCTGGAGAGCATCTTCTGCCATTTGGCGTGCTCGCGTATCCTCGCTCAGTAACCCGAGGGCTCGAACTCCATCGGTGCGTTCCAGCGTTCGTTTGGAGGTGGCGGCGTTTTGCAGGATGTCCCATGCTTTGTGCTTCGGCGTTTCGATATCGCCAGCGGTTTGGGCCACCGGACTTGCCACAGCAGTGGACAAAGTGAGAACGGTGAGAAACTGTAAGATCCCGTGCAATGGTCATCCTCCGGAAAGGCACGCAGCAACGTTAAGATGCACCGTGAGCCGTATCCGTATATGCATTCAAACCATGCGGGGCAGTGGATGGGAGTCCTTTACGAAGTTGCGGCATGCCTCAGGAAGGCAACGAACGGGGGGGTAGAGACTCACTTTGTCGTTGCCGGAGGGAAATCATGAGCCTTGAACGGCAGGTATCGGCCCATTACACGCGGGATAGGCTGGAACAGAGGATCCTGGGAGCGCTGGAGAAGTCAGGCAAGGATTTGAAGAGCCTGACCAGTGATGATCTGGCTCCGTTGGACAATTTTCACGTGGGGGAGCGATCCGCGATCCAGGAACTGGCCGGATTTATCGCGCTGCGGCCGGGTACGCATTTGCTGGATGTCGGCTGCGGTATAGGTGGCCCGGCGCGCTTCTTCGCTGAGCGCGGATACCAGGTTACGGGTATCGACCTGTCCGAAGAGTTTGTGCGCGTGGCGGAGAGTCTCACGCGCAGGCTGAAACTTGAGGGCAAGGCGCAATACCGGCAGGGCAGTGCGTTAGAGATGCCGTTTTCGTCTGGTAGGTTTGACGGCGCCTACATGATTCACGTGGGGATGAACATTCAGGATAAAGCCGGAGTATTTCGCGAAGTGGCGCGATTGGTGAAGCCTGGTGGACAGTTTGCGATCTTCGACATCATGAAAACCGGAAGTCAGCCGCTGGATTATCCGCTGCCTTGGGCGGTGAACGTAGAGACAAGCTTCGTCGAGACAGCCGAAGATTATCGAAATAAGCTTGAGGCCGCTGGCTTCCGGGTTGAACATCAGCGCGGTCGGCGGCAGTTTGCGGTGGAATTTATGGAGAAGATGAGGGCGCAGGCTGCGGCTGGCGTGCCGCCAGTCATCGGAGTACATCTCCTGATGGGCGAGCAAGCGCCGGTGATGCTGAAGAACGTGAACGCCGCCATCGCAGATGGAAGGCTGGAACCACTGGAGATAGTAGCAGTCGCTGGTTGAGGCTCACGCTGGAACGGAGACCGCGTGCTTTCATACGGTCGAGAAGACCAAAGATCTTTCCTGCGGCGAGATAAAGAATCCGCCGCAACCATCTGCCGCATGTCTGAATGATGTAGCGGTGTGGTTTTGGGCGCTAGAGCCCGTTTAGATCAGTTGGACGTCGAATCAGAGGGTTCGGTGCGTTTCGCTGATGCGGGGCGCCCAGAACAATGCAAGCGTGAAATGGCATTTCCAGCGATCTGACAGACACTTTGTGATCTTGTTTCATCACTCAGGCCGGATGGGAACGCGCATGTCACTGCTTCCGCTCTTTTGTCGCGCAATGCCACGATGCACCAGTTCGCCCAGTCCACAATGTCTTGCTCGTTGTTGAGGGCATCGTTCAACCTCGCCCGCGATCCGCCCTCTGTGTTTTGCAGAGCAAGCGCCAACACACGAATCGCGTTCCGTGCGGTGAGCCGCATCTTCTCGTAGTGCACGATGGTCGCGGTTCGCTGCTCCGGCTTCAGGTCGGGGTCCGCCGCCGCAGTACTGAGGATGGTCATCTGCCCGTAGGCGCAGGCCAAGGGGAGCAGAAGAAAAGCGAAAATAGAATGAACCTTTTTCATGGCAACTCAACACCTGGACTTGGGGGCTTGGCTTCCGAATGCTTAAACTCGCTGCGACCATACTCAACCTGATCTGCGCCGAAATCAGCGTAACGGCAGTGTGGGTACCATTGAGCCATGGCCTACAACTACCGTCTCCCGCCATCTTGAGTGTAAAGGCCCTCCATGAGAAGACCGGTCGGGTTCACGTTGAACCTTTAGGGTTTCCACGGTGCAAGAGGTTGCATCACTTGCGTCATTTCGGAATCCAGGGCAATCGGAACCGAAAGCTTTGCTGCGCGTTGTGGATTCGTTTCGCTTAATAACAAAGAAATGATCAACCGAGGGGTTGCAATATCTTCATATCACTGCTTTGCCAACGCTGTCCTCCCATCTATCTCTGGTTCCGGTAAAATCAGAGCTTCTTATGAATACCTTTGAACAAATCGCGGAGCTGGAACGGAAGTATTTGCTGCAGACCTATAACCGCTATCCCGTCGTGCTCGAACGCGGCAAGGGCGTATTCGTCTACGACATCGAGGGGAAGCGCTATCTCGACTTTGTTTCGGGCCTTGGAGTGAATGCCCTGGGGCACGCTCACCCGCGGATCGTGAAGACGATCCGGGAGCAGGCGGCTAAGCTGGTGCATGTCTCCAATCTCTACTACCACGAGTACCAGGGGGCGCTGGCAGAAAAGCTATGCTCGCTATCAGGGCTGAACCGTGCCTTCTTTTCGAACAGCGGAACCGAAGCCATTGAAGGATCGATCAAGCTGGCTCGTCTTGCCGGACATCGGGCCGGTGGTGAGGCCAAAAGCAAACTTGTCGGACTCGATGGCTCGTATCACGGGCGCACCTTCGGAGCGCTCTCGCTTACCGGACAAGACAAGCATCGCAAGGGATTCGAGCCTCTGCTCGAAGACGTAACGTTTGTGAAGCAGAACGATCTCGAAGGATTGCGCAATGCGGTCAACGACAATACCTGCGCGATTGTCCTCGAGCCGATTTTTGGCGAGGGCGGAATTCACGAGTGCTCCGTCGAATTCCTGCGCGAATGCCGCGCGCTGGCGGACCAGCACAAAGCGGCCCTGATCTTTGATGAGATTCAGTGCGGCCTGGGACGAACAGGCGCAATCTTTGCGTTTCAGACATTCGGTGTAACCCCGGATATTGTGGCAATTGCCAAGCCGATCGCGGCAGGGTTGCCGCTGGGAGCTTTCATTGCTAAAGAGGAGTTCGCGACCGCGATTTCCTTTGGCCAGCATGGAACGACGTTTGGCGGAGGTCCGCTGGCGTGCCGCGTGGCGCTCGAGTACTTCGCGATTCTCGAGGAAGAAAAGTTGCTCGAGAACGTGAATAAAGTCGGCGCATATCTGCAGCAGCAGTTGAAGGAAGTCGTGGAGAAGCGCGCCGCCGCGATTGGAGTGCGCGGGCGAGGATTCATTCAGGCAATTCAGTTGGAAATTCCAGCACGTCCGATTGTGGATGCCGCGCTCGCTGAGGGAGTTTTGTTCAATAGCACGCAGGACACTGTCGTGCGCTTCCTGCCTCCGTTCCTATTGGAAGAGAAGCATGTCGATAAAGGGATTCGGGTGCTGAAGAAGTTGTTGGGCAACAGGAAGAAAGCAGCGGCGTAAGCAAGAGGGGCGACCGATAGAGAAGCGAAGCAGACGCTCGGTTATTGCGTCGCAAAGAAGGTGACGCTTCGCGCGGCTCGACCAAGCTTCTTCGGCGAGCAAAAAAGCGCTTGCCCCTGGATGACAAGATGTTGGTGCGTTTAGCGGAGGCCCATTGCCGGAAGGCGAAAAAAGCGGGGAGCCGAAGCTCCCCAAAGTGAAGCGACAGAGGCGTTGTTTCACTTACATAGAATGCGGCATAAAGGAAATAGTTGTCCCGAACATGGGAAGATTTTCGATGACCTGCGAAGCTGAATGATTGCTACCTCGAAGAGTCTGGTGAGCGGTGCCCCGCCATTGGGAGATGGTATTGAAGAATGTTGGATGGACTTCGATGGTGCGCGTATGCGCTACCTGCGCGCCGGGTTTGGGCCGGCGCTCATTCTGTTGCACGGCTTGATGGGCTATTCGTTTTCCTGGCGCTACGCGATACCAGCTCTGGCTCAATATCGCACCGTTTACGCTCTTGACATGCTGGGCGCAGGTTTCTCGGACCGGCCGAACATCGATCACTCGATGCGGGCGACGGCGATTCGTGTGTTGCAATTCGCTGAGCACCTTGGACTTTCGTCCTTCGATCTGTTGGGCACATCTCGCGGCGGGGCAATAGCGATGTGCGCAGCTGCCGAGTGCATCGATCGTGGAAAGCCGAAAGTGCGAAGCCTAGTCCTGGTGGCTCCGGTGAATCCGTATTCCGCGCACGGCCGCCGGCTGGCTGGCTTTGCAGGGTCAGATTTCGGATCGGGGATCGTTCGCCGCGTAGTCGAATGGTTCCCGTCTCTCTATCCTTATTGGCATGGGCGAATGTTCGGGGACGCGAAGAAAATTCCTGCTGACAGCCTTGAAGGATACAAAGCTCCGTTGAAAATACCTGGTCTTTTCGATCATGCACTGGGTATCGTACGCACGTGGGGTGAGGACCTTTGCGAATTGGAATCGCTGCTGCCGAAACTCGCAACGATCCCCACTCTTCTGATGTGGGGGACCAAGGATCCTGCGGTCTATTTCTCGTCGATGAGTCCGCTCGCAAGATTTTTCCCGAAATCTGGGCAAGTAGTATTTCCGGGCGTTGGGCATCTTCCATACGAGGAATGCGCGGAGGATTTCAATCGGGCGTTGATCCAGTTTCTGACGCAGGATCAGGGGATAGGGAATGAGGAATAAAGGGCGCGGCTCTTGTTTTAGACTGGCCCCAGGCGGGACCGCGAGTGTTTTCTGACCTCTCGCCCCCTAGTCCCTGCGTTTACATGACCCAATCCATTGTCGAGTTCCTGCGGGACGCCGTGGTTCATTACGGATATTGGGCCGTGGGGGCTACCTTGCTGCTCGAGAATACCGGTGTTCCTGTGCCCGGTGAAACGATTCTTCTACTGGCTAGTTTCCTGGCCTACTCGCAACGCGAACTGCAACTTTCGTGGATCATCGTGGTGGGGACCATCGCGGCCACCTGCGGCGACAACCTGGGGTTCATCGCCGGTTTCTACGGGGGAAGGCGGTTGCTGGATCGTTATCAACATGTCTTCCGGATTCGAAATGAAACTGTGCGGCGCGGCGAACGGCTGTTCGAACGCTATGGTGCAGTGACCGTCTTCTTTGCGCGCTTTGTGTTCGGGATGAGGATCATCGCCGGCCCCATGGCGGGAGTCCTGCGCATGCCTTGGCGCAAGTTTCTCATCTTTAACTTTCTGGGAGCCACCGTCTGGGTCGTCGTGATTTCCAGCTGCGGCTATTTGTTTGGAAGACACTGGGAACATCTCGAGAGAAACGTGAAACGATTTGATCTCGTGGCCGCCATCGTTCTGGTGATTGCATTTGCCTTGGTCTGGTGGCGAAACCAACGTAAGGAATCGGCCGCATCTTCTGAGTAACTCTTTGAGGGTCTCAGGGTTCGTATTCAGCGGATATACTCTGCCTGTCGCGGGAGGCCTCTTCGAGGGTGTGAGTGTGTCCGTGGCGACGAGGAAATCTACTGGTTGCGTCCGGGCCGAAATTCGGACGAGGAGGAATCAATGAAGAAGGTTTTGAGTTACTTTTCCGTGATCGCCGGAACAGTGGTCGTGACGCTGGCTCTATCGTCGGCGATCTTGCAACCGAAGGCGTCCGCGGCCCCCGCGGCACCGGCTCCAGCAGTAGGGGCCGTACCTGCTCCCGTGCCGGTGGCGACTCCGGATCGGCATCCGCATATCGACGAAGCCCTGGAACACATGCGCGCCGCAAAGCATGAACTGGAAATCGCGGAGCACGATTTCGACGGACACCGCGCGAAATCGCTGGAGCACCTGAATCAATCCATTCACGAGGCGGAGATCTGCTTGTCGATGAGGTAGGTCGGAATTCCAACCAAGAGGGAAAAGGCAGCGTTCAGAACGCTGCCTTTTTATTTTCGCCCCCGTCGCATTTGCGAGTCTGTCAGTGGTGGCCGAACGTCCATCCTACGGAGACACCAACACGGAAGACGTTATCCGAGTGAAACTCGTGGTTGTTTACGATGAAGTAATAATGCGCCTCGGGACGCACGAACAGGTTGCGCCACGCATAGTAGCGCACGGCAAATCCTGCATGGAAGAGGAAATGGTAGCTGTTGATGTTGGAGCTGCAGCCACCACTGCTGAGAGGACAATAGCGCTCTCCGTAGAAGAGCAGAGACTGAACACCAGGCCCCGCCATCAGGTCACCATGGGTCTTGGGGGCGAGCCGGCGGGAGTAAACTGCGTTGGCGTCAATCAGAATGGGGCGGTAATACTGGAAGCCGTTATACAGGCCTTCGTGGTAGCGGAAAGCTCCTTCGATGTTGATGCCACGATCTCTCTTGTTCAGGTATTGAAAAGAGCCGCTGGGATAGATTCCGCCTTTTTCTGCAGGAGGCAAGAAAGCCTCAGAGGCGGTGTTGTTTTGGGGCGACCAGAGAATGTTCCCTCCGCCGGCGACATCCACTTGCGTTTCTTGAGCGTGGGCGATGCTAGCAAACAATACGAGAGTGAAAGCGAACTCGAGCCAAAGAAACTTTCTCAACCTGCCCCCTGTGAGCGAGATTAATCATATGATCCGCCCCTGTGCCCTCCATGAGAATCGTCATCACGGAGATACAGAGGGGCACAGCGTCGAATGCGATGTTCGGACTGTGTCTACTCCGGTCCGATAGTGTATCCGATCGAGGCGCCAGCGCGGAAAATGTTGCTCGAGGAGAACACGTCGGTATTGTTCAGTACGTGGTAATAGCGAATTTCCGGACGCACAAAAACATGTCCCCAAACGTAGTAACGAAGGCCGGCGCCCGCATCCACCAGGAAATGGTTGGAACTCGAGTAATTGCTGCAACTGAAGTAGCTGCATTGATAATTGCTCGAGTAAAAGCGCGTGCTCTGCCAACCGATTCCCCCGAAGAGATCCGCTCCAACCTTCTTCCCTAGCCGAGGCTGGTAGTCGCCGTTGAAGTCATAAAGGATGGGACGATAGGGCAGGCCAATGCCACCATAGTTCCCCTGGCTTGCGCGCCAAGCCACATCAAATGCAATACCCACGCGCTTGTGGAAGATGACATCCGCGCCAATGTTCGTATACAGGCCGCCCTTTTCCGGACAGAGACCGGTGTTGCTATTGCAAGAGCCAGAGGACATGAGGGTTCCGAACCCGAACATCGCGTCGCCCTGCTGGGCTGAGGCGAGACTGGCTAAGGCGACAACTGCAAAGATCGTGGCAAAGAAGGCGAACTTTCTCAAGAGAACCTCCTGTGATTGTGGGTGCTGGCGGGTAAGATGCTGCCGCCAAACCATTTGGATGCAGTCATGTAGCTTGACCTTTCATCTTAATTGCAAGCCCGATGAACATTCAAATCCCGGGCATGCGAATAACAAAGACAACCGCGGGACGGGCTTGGTTGGATGAATTGAAAACTACGGCTACGAACCCGGCAGGGGGACGAAAGTTTCGACTCGGGCCGGGATAGCGAGGATGGGCCGGACCTGTTAGCGGTTTGAAGTACCGCCACCGCGCAGGACGTGATCGATCGCAATCTGGCCTCCGCCGAAAAAGATCAGCGCGAAAGCGATCGTGGCGATAGCGAGAGGGAACTCATATCCGTGCTCGGCCATGAGGCCATTGTGCCAGTGCACTTTCCAGATCGCCACCAGGAGGTCGACACAGACGGCGAAGGCGGCAGGGCGGGTGAAGAATCCCACCAGGATCAGGAGACCACCCAGAAGCTCGGTGAATGACGAAACGTATCCCAGCCACGCCGGTAGACCGAGACTGGCGACAAGATGGGCATGATCATGAAGGTGGCGGAACGTATTTTGATATCCATGAGCCACCATGATTATGCCAAGTGAAATGCGCATCACCAAAAGAGCGAGTGGCTGCAACCGATCGAGATAGCGCAAAGCTCCTCCGCGTGGAACAGATAGATTAGCGCAACCAGAGGGACCCGCGGAGTACCAAAGATGCGTCGTCGTTGATCTCGGAAAGCCCTGCCGAAACAATAGCTTGGACCAGCGACATAGTACCTCCGTACCGTGCCTAGTACTTCAGTTACCGGTATCGAGATGACCGGACATGACCTCTGCCATGATCGCTACAAATAGTGTTAAGTGTGAACATAGCCACAAGATATAGACATGCCCGCTGTCGGACCTCGAGACTCATTCCGAGAAACACCCGAAAAACGCGGAAAAACGCGGAGATTCTCTCCGAGCCGAGGCTTTTCGAGGCTGATATATGCTCGGGACACGAAAGCGCCCTGAGCCGATAGACAGGGCGGGGGAAGTCTCCCAAAGAATCCCGTGTGGCCGAGCAATCGGGACGGGAGGAAATGCTTACAGGGAGAGCAAAGGAACCATGGCCGACTCGCGAGAAGTGATGAATATTCGCCAAGCGTCGCAGTACCTGGGCGTGAGTCCGGACACTTTGTACAAATACGTTGGCGAGCAAAAGATTCCCGCGTTCAAGCTGGGCAATCGGTGGCGCTTCAAGAAATCTCGGCTGGATCAGTGGATGGAAGAGAAGTCGAGCGAGATGGAACCGCAAGCCAAACGGAAACCGAAAGCGGCGACCAAGGCGGCGGGGCAACTATAAGTGAAACGTCGCGGGCAGGACTGCCCGCGCCACACAAAGGTGGGCACATGTTTGGAATCGGATCGAAATCGATTGTTGGTCTGGATGTGGGCTCTTCGAGCATCAAGGCTGTCGAGCTGAAGAAGAAGGGTGGGCAGATCGAAGTCGCGCACCTCGGACTGGAACCGCTGTCATCTGACATCGTTGTGGATTCCATGATCGTGGATTCAGGCACGGTGTCGAGCGCAATCTCGAAGCTGTTCCTCGATAACCAGATCAAGACCAAGGCCGTGGCCACCGCGGTGAGCGGTCACTCCGTCATCGTGAAAAAGATCTCGCTGCCTTCCATGAGCGACCAGGAATTGGCAGAGACGATCGAGAAAGAAGCGGCGCAGCACATTCCCTTCGATCTGGCGGACGTGAGCCTCGACTACCAGATTCTCTCCGACGAAGTCGGCAGCCCGCAAATGGACGTGCTTCTGGTCGCGGTGAAGAAGGACAAGATTCTGAACTACACCAACGTACTCTCGATGGCGGGTCGTACTCCGGCTATCGTCGACATTGACGCGTTGGCTCTGCAGAACTGCTACGAGTACAACTACCAGCCGGCGCCTGGCCAGGTGGTGGCGCTGCTGAACCTCGGAGCCAGCGTGATGAACATCAACATTGTCAAAGGCACGACGCCTTTGTTCCCGCGCGACGTCAGCGTAGGCGGGCATCAGTACACCGACTCGCTGCAGAAAGAACTCGATCTCAGCTTTGAAGATGCGGAATCGTTGAAGCTGGGCAACAAGGTAGGAACGGTCAGCGAAGACGCCAAGCAGCCGATCCTGCAGCAGGTGACCGAAATCATCGTGCTGGAAATTCAGAAGACCTTCGACTTCTTCCGCGCCAGCGCCGCTGGCGAGCACATCGAGAAGATCTATCTGGCCGGCGGTTCTTCGAAAGTGCCGGGCCTGATGGAAGCGTTGCGGCAAGAGTTCTCGATGCCAGTCGAGCTGTTGAATCCTTTCCAGCGGGTGACACCGCCGGCAGAAGGGTTCGGAGCGGAACTGGTGGAGAAGAATCCCGGGCAAATGGCAGTGGCGGTGGGCTTGGCCCTGAGGAGCTTTGAATCCCTATGATCAAAATTAACCTTCTCGAAAATTCCAAAGGTAAGGGCAAACGCGGCGGCAGCAGCCCGGTCATGCCCACGATGGAGATGGGAGACATGGGATCTCCCAAGCTGAAGATCCTGGTGATTGTAGTGATCGTCGGCTTGGTGAACCTTGGCTACTGGTATCGGTTGGATCATCTCTCGAAAGAGATCGATTCAAAGATCAAAGTTGCCGAACAGAAGAATCGCGAACTGGCCGACGTAAAGGCGCGATTCCTGGAACGCCAGACGCAAGCCAGCAACTATCAGCGGCGTGTTGACGTGATCAAGAAGTTGCAAGACGGACAGACGGGTCCGGTTAATCTCATGGCCATGATGGGTGAGACGGTCAACAATACCGAAGCCGTGTGGCTGAGCAAGATGGACGATCAGGGTGCGAGCGTGAACCTCGAAGGCACAGCGCTGAGCACTGATGCTGTGGCCAATCTGATTGCCAATCTGCAGAAGACGGGATTCTTCAAGAACGTCGAGATCAAAGAAACCTATCAGGACGACCAGATCAAGGAAATGCAGGCGTTTCAGTTCACCCTGACCTGCGAGAAGGGAAAGTCGTAGAGGCGGACCTATGGCGAACTTTAGCGAACTGTCGGGCATCAAGCAATGGGGAGCAGTGATTCTCGGTGGAGCGATCGTCTCGGCGGCTCTGTATTTCACTGTCTTCAAGAGCCAGAACGAGAAGAACGCGACGGCGCAGCACGCTCTGGAAGAAAAGATTCGGGAAAACAACGAACTCGAGTCCTATCGGCCGAAGCTGAAGCAGATTGAGCAGCAACTGGCAGAGCTGAAGCAGCAGCTCGAAATCGAGCAGCGGATCGTGCCCGATGACAAGCAGGTCGATGGGTTCATCGAGATGATGGACGGCGAAGCCCAGAAGGCGGGTGTCGAGCTGCGACGCTATACCGCGAAAGATGTGAAGCAACAGCAGTACTACAGCGAAGTTCCATTTGAAATGGAACTGGACGGGCCGTACTACTCGACTTTGAATTTCTTTGACCGAGTGAGCAAGCTGGAACGAATCGTCAACGTGAGCAACCTGATTGTGGGAACGACGAAGAGCCCCAGCTCAGCAAAAGCGAAGCATACGTACCTATACGCACCCAACGAGAGTGTAGTGGCAACATTTACGGCAACGACATATTTCAGTCGTGATCTGCAACCTCCTGCGGCGGCCGTCGGTGCAAAACCGGCGACGACGGCGGCGAAATAGGCAACCCTTATGAAGACGGCGATGAAGCTGACGACAAGCATTCTGGCAACGGTAATGATGGTGGGCGGGCCTGCGGCTGTGATGGCTGTGGGGCAGAATCCGGATGCCATCGACAACGCGCGCAGCGTAGCGAAGTCGCTGCAGCAGAAGCAGGCCAACGATTCCAACGCGGCGCTGGACGCAGCCGGAGTTCCGGCTGCACCGGCGAAGCCCGCGCCAGGCGCTCCCGCGGCGTCGGTGAAGCCTGCGGTGATTCCCGGGTCCTCCGCGATTTCCGTCGCCCCGGTGCCGACGGCGAAACCCTCTGCCAAAGCTGCGGCGCGGGCGAAATCGCAAACGGCTTCAGGTCAAAATAACCAGCTGGAGCGCGTGAATGTTGTGCCTGGCGGCAACGATATTCAGATCGAGATTAGTTCCAGCCAGGCGGTGACGCCACGCGTAACCAAGCTGAGCTCGCCGGCGCGCGTTCTGCTCGAACTGCCCGAAACAGTCGTTGCCACCGCTCAGAACAAGATTCCTGTAGGCAGTGGTGGAGTGAAGGGCGTCCGCATCGGCATGGACGGCAAGAATCCTCCCACGACCAGTGTTGTCGTGGATCTTGAAAAAGCGTTGACCTATGACGTGTCCTCCGGACCAGCGGGCAAGTTCGCACTGATCCTACACACTCAGGGTGGAGACGATTTGGCGAAGAGGCTTCCTGCTCCTTCGAAGGCAGCACCAGCAGCGAAGACTGCATCCGCACCGGTTCTGAAGAGTGCACCATCTGCTACTCCCAAGATCGCAGTCGCTGTGAACACGGCGAAAGCTGCTTCGGCTCCGAAGGTCGCAGTCGTGAAAGCACCCGCGATGAAACCTGCTGCGGCTAAATCGGAGAACAAGCTGGTAGTGAAAGACACGAAGGTGGCGCCGGCCAAGGCAGTGACCGCTGTTACCGCTGCTCAGGTTCCGGCTGAGGTAAAGCCGGCTGAGCCAGTCAAGCCCAAGGCAGAAGAAAAGAAGTGGGCGATGAACGGGAAACGCGATCCGTTCTTCAGTCCTGTGGTGCAGCAGCAAGGTTCGGGTTGTTCGACGGGCAAGAAGTGCCTGGAGATCAATGGCATTAACCTGCGAGGCGTAGTGAAGTCTGATGGCGGCTTTATCGCGGTTGTCACCAACAACATCGGGAAAGCTTATTTTCTGCACGAGAACGACCCCGTGTTCAACGGATATGTAGTGAAAATTACCGGCGACTCGGTCGTGTTCCAGGAGACGGTGCAGGACAAGCTGGGCAAGACCTCGACGCACGAAGTCGTGAAGAGAATCTTTACTCCGGCGGTTTAAGAACTGATCTGTAGCTCTGAAACTCAAGTTGCACGAAGGACACGCGGGCCAGGCCCGCGGGTGGGGAGAGGCGAAATGCGAAAGCAACAAGTGACCATGTTCGTATCGTTGCTGCTGATGGTGGTGGTGGCCGCGGCCGCCCAGACGCCCAGCCAGCTCGATCGAGTCAACGTAATCCGCGACACGGATACGATCCGGGTCGAGATGAAAGCTAGCGGCGCGGTGACGCCGAAGCTCAGCACGCTGGACTCACCCGCTCGCGTGGTGGTCGATCTGCCGGGGACCGTGATGGCCACCGGCCAGACCAGGATCGCGGTGGGTGCGGCAGGCGTCAAAGGCGTACGCATCGGCATGGATGGCCAATCCCATCCTACGACGCGCGTAGTCGTTGACCTCGAGAAAGCCTGTGCTTACGAACTCACTCCGGGTCCGGCGGGCAAGCTGGTATTGACGCTGCATGCCAATGCGGTTGCCCAGGCTGCCGAACAGAAGACCGTCACGGCCGATGCGACCGCTCCTGTGGGCAATCCGACATCGCCCTTCGCGCCTCGCGTGGCGGACGCTGCGTCGGCGCCAAATGCCAATACTACGGCGAAGCCAGGCGCAGAAAATACGGCGGCTCCAAACAACTTTGTATTCGTCGAGCCTTCGTATCAGGCGAAGAGCGCAGCGAATAACGATGCCGCCGCAGATGCTGCGGCAGACGAACCGACGGTGCGCGCGCAGGAAGCAGCAGCCCGCTTCTCTGACAAGACGGCCGTTGAACTTCTTCCTGTGAGCATGCATGCCGCTCCGCAGGCCCAGAGCAGTGGCGCTCCTCCGCAGAGCTCGACCGGCATCACGCCGGCAGTGAACCTGGCGGCCGAGCAGAAGGCTCAGATGGGACAGCAGAGTGCTGCCGCTGGACCGCGTTATACAGGCGAGCCGATCTCGGTCAACCTGAAAGATGTTGACCTGAAAGATTTCTTCCGGCTGATCCACGAAATCAGTGGCCTGAACGTCGTGCTCGATCCGAACGTGCATGGCACGCTGACGATTGTGCTCGACGACGTGCCGTGGGATCAGGCGCTCGACATCGTCCTGAAGAACAACGACCTGGCGCGTGAACTGGAAGGCAACGTCCTGCGCATCGCCACGGTTGAGACCTTGAAGAAGGAAGCCGATGCCCGCCGCGCCCAGATCGAGTCTGAAGCTCTGGCCGTCGAGAAAGTTTCGGTGACGCGTTTCCTTAGCTACGCGAAGGCGAAAGACGCCATCGTGACAGTGAAGAAATTCCTCTCGCAGCGTGGCGATGTGGTCGCTGATGACCGCACCAACGCCGTCATCGTGAACGACATTCCCAAGGTGATTCCGATCATCGACCGCCTGCTGACGCAGCTCGATCGCAAGACGCAGGAGGTAGAAATCGAGGCCCGTGTCGTGGCGGCGACCCGCCAGTTTGCCCGCGACATCGGCACGCAGTTCGGCTTCGGTTGGGGCGATGGACATAGTGCGATCGGCGGAAACTCAACGGTGGGAACTACCAACACTAACGTGAGCGGGTTAAGCCCGGGATACATTACGACTCCGTCCTCCGGTTCAGGAACAGGAAACACGATCCCATTGTTCACGAACCTGGGCTCCACGCAGCCGTCGAGCGGTTTAACGTTCCTTAACGCTAGCAACACCGTCCGACTCGACTTCCAGCTCTCCATGGCTGAATCGCGCGGTCTGCTGAAAGTGCTCTCGCGTCCACGGGTGGTTACGCAGAACAACATTCAGGCCCTGGTGAAACAGGGCGTACGCGTGCCGATTGTGACGCAGGCGCAGTTGGGTGGTCCTCCAACCGTGACTTACGTTGACGCGTTCCTGCGCTTGACGGTGACTCCGCAGATCACGTCGGAGAACACCATCTTCCTGAACGTTGACGTGGAAAACACCACGCCGAACTTCGGCCAGGAAGTGCAGGGCAACCCCGAGTTGATCACGCAGCAGGCGACCACGCAGGTACTGGTGACCGACGGCGGCACGGTGGTGATCGGCGGCGTTATCCAGACGCAGAACTCGATCAACATCACGCAGGTTCCGCTGCTGGGCAGCATCCCGGTACTGGGTAACCTGTTCAAGCACACGCAGGTCAATACGCAGAACCAGGAACTGATCTTCTTCATCACTCCGCGAATCATTCAGACATAGTCTGAAGTAGCAGCGCGATCGGAATTAAGCCGCCGGCCTGAAGAACCTGTCAGGTCGGCGGTTTTGTGTTTTGGCACGGAGCTTCCAGTCCACCATCTGAACGGTTCCGCTTACCCACTACTCGGCTCTTACCTCTGCGCTGCTGATAAACTTTCAGCGATGGATTTCCGGACACGCCAACAGAAGTTACGCGAGCATCCAGCCACGACACGATTCGACGGTTTGCTCGTGAGTCATCTTCCGAACATCCGTTATCTTTGTGGCTTTACCGGCAGCGCCGGGCTCTTGCTTGTGGAGGAAACCGGCAGCATCTTCTTCACGGATGTGCGCTACGACACACAAGCGCACGAGGAAGTGAGAGCCGCGAAGGTAGTGATTGCGCGCAAGTCTCCGATTGCTGCTCTTGGGGATTTCCTGAGTCAGCGGCGCAAGCGGTCTCGCGGAAGAACGATTGGTCTTGAGTCCGAACACTTCACGATCGCAGATAAGAAGCGGCTTGGGCAGCTTTGTCCGTCCGGGGTCCGGCTGAAAGATGCGCCCTCGACGATCGAACGATTCCGCATGGTGAAAGATCAGGCAGAGATCGATCTGATCCGTTCGGCTGTAGCACTTGGTGCCAAGATCTACGAGCGTGCGCTCGAAGTTCTACGGCCTGGCACAAGAGAAGTGGAAGTCGCAGCCGAGATGGAGTTAGCTGCGCGCCGGGGTGGCGCGGAGGCAATGTCGTTTGAGACGATTATCGCGTCCGGCCCCCGATCGGCTCTACCGCATGGGCGCGCATCGTCGCAACCCATCGCTCGAACCGGGTTCGTTGTCTGTGACTTCGGTGTTATACTTTCAGGTTATTGTTCGGACCAGACCCGTACTGTCTGGGTGGGTGCTTCATCCGAGGCCGCCCGTCAGGCCTACGAGGCGGTTCGGGACGCGCAACTGGCGGCGATTGACACGGTCCGGTCCGGCGTTACAGCCGGCGAAGTCGATGCTGCGGCGCGCAAGAGACTCCGGAAAGCCGGTCTGGGCAAGTATTTTACGCATTCCAGCGGCCACGGCGTAGGGCTAGAGATCCACGAAAGTCCGCGCATAGCCGTCGGGCAGAAAGAGATCCTACAGCCCGGGATGGTCATTACCATCGAGCCCGGAGTATACTTCCCCGGCAAATGGGGTGTGAGGATCGAGGATATGGTCGTAGTAACCACCGGAGGTTGTGAAATACTCACTCCGACGAGCAAGGACTTTTTAGCAGTCTAGTCTTCTTGGCTTCAGCCGGTTAACGTCAGCCGGGCAAGATCCACACTCGGCTTGTTGGTGCGCCCCTCGGGCGCCACGGCAGGGATAGAGAAGTCCCACCATACACGAATGAATCAAAAAGAGCTGAAAGAACTAATCGAGTTCTTAATCGAGAAGGACATCGCCGAGTTTGAGCTGGAGCGTGGCGATGTCAAGGTCAAGATCAAGCGGGCTGGCGAGCACACCATTGTTCACTCGCAGTCGGAGCCTCGGTTCTATGCGGTACCTCCCGCCCCGAGTCCCACGGCAGCGCCTCTTGCCAGCGCAGCACCGGCTCCTCCTGCTCCTCCGGCCGTTCCCGCTCCAGAGGAAGGGCTGCACAGCGTGAAGTCGCCGATTGTGGGAACGTTCTACGAAGCACCCTCTCCGGGAGCGCCTCCCTTCGTGAAGGCCGGAGACATGGTCGAAGTAGGACAGGTTCTGTGCATCGTCGAAGCCATGAAACTGTTAAACGAGATTGAATCCGACGTGGCCGGAGAGATCGTGAAAAAGCTGGCCACAAATGGCCAGCCGATCGAGTACGGCCAGGAGTTGTTTTCCGTCAGGCCAAAAAAGTGAATTTGAAGTCAATCAAACGGGCGCGCTCAACCGCGCCTTTTTTCTGTCTGCGATTTGTGAACTTCGAGCCGCGGTCTGTCACGCTTCAGCTTGAAACGCGCAGCCCCAAGGTCTCAGCTTTCACTCATGTTTAAGAAGATCCTGATTGCGAATCGCGGTGAGATTGCTTTGCGCGTGATTTGCGCGTGCAAGGAACTCGGTGTCCGCACGGTTGCCATTTATAGCGAGGCCGACCGCAACTCGCTGCCCGTACGTTTTGCCGACGAGGCAATCTGTATTGGTCCGCCGCAACTGGCACTGAGCTATCTCAATATTCCAGCGGTGATCAGCGCCGCCGAGATTGCGAACGTGGAAGCCATCCATCCTGGATACGGGCTGCTGGCCGAGAACGCGAACTTTGCCGAAGTCTGCGAGATGAGCGGGATCAAGTTCATTGGTCCACGTCCGGAAGTCACGCGGCTCATGGGCGAGAAGGAAAAGGCGCGGGCCGCGATGAAGAAGGCCGGCGTCCCCATTCTGCCGGGCTCGGACGGAATTGTCGCCAGTGACGGCGAAGCGGTAGAGTGGGCGAAGCAAGTTGGATTCCCGGTGATCATGAAGGCGTCGGCCGGCGGCGGAGGACGCGGCATGCGCATCGTCCGCAACGAAGAAGAGTTACCTGGGCTGTACAAAGCCGCACAGGCGGAAGCGGCCGGAGCGTTCGGCAACGGCGATCTCTACATGGAGAAGTATGTGGAGCATCCCCGGCACATTGAATTCCAGGTTTTGGCCGACGAACACGGCAGTGTAGTCAGCCTTGGCGAGCGCGAGTGTTCGATCCAGCGGCGTCATCAAAAGTTGCTCGAGGAATCGCCGTCGACACAGGTCACTCCTGAGTTGCGCGATCAGATTGGCGCGGTGCTGTGCAAGTCGCTGGCGGCAATCGGATACTGGAACGCGGGAACGATCGAGTTCCTGATGGATCAGGACCGCAAGCTGCACTTCATTGAAATGAACACGCGCATCCAGGTAGAGCATCCGGTGACCGAGATGGTCACCGACGTCGACCTGGTAAAGAGTCAGATCATGATCGCGGCGGGCGCGAAAATGTCGGATGTACTACATGGGCCGATCGTGCACCGTGGGCACTCGATCGAATGTCGCATCAATGCAGAACATCCCGAGAAGTTCACTCCGTCGGCGGGGAAGATCACGGCATTCCATCCGGCGGGGGGCACCGGCGTTCGCGTCGATACAGCCGCATACGCCGAGGGTGTGATTCCGCCGTATTACGACTCCCTCATCGCTAAGCTGATCGTGCGCGCCAAAGACCGCGACGAAGCGATTTCGCGTATGGGGCGTGCACTGGAGATGTTTATCGTCGAAGGCGTGTACACGACAATTCCTCTGCATAGGAAAGATTCTTGCCGATCCGGATTTCCGGGCAGGGAACTTCGATACGGGGTTTATCGAGAGATTTCTGGCGAAGAACGGGAAGTGATTCGCCGGATTCCGTAGGTCGGGGCATCTCATCCCTCGAAAGATGAATTGCTATGAAAGCCGTCAAGCTCGCGAGACTCACACTGCTCTTCCTGGGAGTAGTGCTTGCTATCCCACTTTACAGCCAAACCACCGACAATCCCGCAAACCTGCCGCAGCGCGATGGCTCGCACGACTTTGATTTCCTCATCGGCGACTGGAAAGCTCACGTGCGTCGACTGCCTGACCGGCTGAACAACTCAAGTGTCTGGGTCGAGTACGATGGCATCTCGAACCACCACAAACTTCTCGACAGCAATGCGAACTTCGAACAGTTCGAAGTCACCAGCACCGACAAAAAACTCCACATCAAAGCGCAGACACTGCGCCTTTACAACCCGGAGACGCGCCAGTGGAGCATCTACCTGGTGGACCTGGATAACGGTACTCTCGACACTCCTCCGGTCGTGGGCGCGTTCACCGGCAAGCGTGGAGAGTTTTTTCATCAGGAGACCCTCAAGGGCCGCACGATTCTGGTGCGCTATGTCTGGCTCGACCTTTCGCCGAACTCGGCGCGCATGGAGCAGTCTTACTCGCCGGACGGCGGCAAGACCTGGGAAGTCAATTGGATTTGTGAGCTGTCGCGATAAAGCAGATATATTAAGCAGCGCATGGTCTCACTTCCCCGGCTGTATGCCATTCTCGACGTTGGTTTCTTTGCGGATTCGGCGGTGATGTTTGCCGCGGCGGAGGAACTCGCGGCCGCCGGATGCACGCTGATTCAATATCGGAATAAGAACGGCAATGCGCGCCTGATGCTGGAACATGCGCGGGAACTGCGGCGACTCTTTCCCGAAGGTCTGAACGCTTTGGACGATGCGCAGCCGAAGAGCCCGATGCAGGATCAAAACCCCCATTTCTCCCAAACCCGGGGAGGAGTGGGGCACCCATACTCCGCGGCAAGTCCGGTCACGCTCATCATGAACGACCGCGCAGATCTGTGTCTTGCCGCCGAGTTCGACGGCGTCCACGTCGGCCAAGACGATCTTTCGACCGAGTCGGTGCGAGCCATCATTGGGGCCGACCGCTGGCTGGGCGTTTCCACGCATAATCCCGAACAACTGAGCGAGGCCGATCTAACCTCGGCCGACTATCTCGCGATTGGACCGGTATTCGCGACTTCCAGCAAAGAGAAACCTGATCCGGTGGTTGGGCTCGAAGGGGTGCGCCGTGCGCGGGGTTTGACCCGAAAACCTCTTGTCGCGATTGGGGGAATTACCCGGGCGAACGCGGCATCGGTTATCGAAGCCGGGGCCGACTCAGTGGCCGTGATATCCGATCTGTTACGGGATCCCCGGAAATCAGCAGAGGAATTTTTCCGCATCTTAAGGTAAAGTTCTCAGGCATTGAGTGTCATTCGAAACTTTAAGTTGCACAGGTCCTTCCCGTCAAAGAGCGCCGCTTAGGATGACAAGGCTCGCGCTCGGGTGTGGGAAAAGGCAAAATAGCCGAGACGCACGAACGATCACGTACGGACGATCACTAAGGAGCAGGCCCTGAGCACACCGACAACGACGCGGCCAGCCGCCAACAGCGACTGGGAACTTCACAGCCATCAAGATACGGAACTCGTCAAAGGTCTGGGCCTGACCAGCGCCACCATGCTGGTGATGGGATCCATGATCGGCTCCGGCATCTTTATTGTGTCGGCGGAGATCGGGCGGGAAGTTGGGTCGCCAGCGCTGCTGATCGGCGCATGGGCCGTTGCCGGATTTATGACGATCGTGGCCGCGCTCAGCTACGGGGAACTCGCCGCCATGATGCCGCGGGCGGGCGGACAGTACGTCTATCTGCGCGAAGCGCTCGGGCCGCTCTGGGGCTTCCTCTACGGCTGGACGTTATTTTTGGTCATCCAGACTGGCACGATTGCAGCTGTAGGAGTGGCATTCGGCAAATTCCTCGGCGTCTTCTTCCCATCCATTTCTTCGACCCATTGGCTGCTGCATCTCTGGAAAGTTCCGCCGATTTCTGTTGGCCCGATGGTCTTGGGCAACATGGACGTCGGCATCAATACCCAGAACCTGATGGCGATTCTGCTGGTGATCTTTCTTTCTATCATCAATATTTTCGGGGTAAAGACGGGCGCGGCCATTCAGAACGTCTTTACTGCTGCGAAGGTTTCTGCGCTGCTCGGGTTGGCCGCGTTCGGATTCCTCTTCGGCCGGAATCCTCAGGCTCTAGCCGCAAACTTCGGATCAAACTTCTGGCATAACGCTGGACTTAGTGCGCATCACGCGGTTCAGGTTGGTGTAGGCGGCCCGATCGTTATGGTCGGTACTCTGACCATTCTGGCCGTTGCGCAAGTCGGATCGCTCTTCTCGGCTGATGCCTGGAATAACGTCACGTTTACCGCGGGAGAAGTGAAGAATCCGAGCCGCAACTTGCCGCTGTCATTGGCACTCGGTACGGGAGTGGTGATTGCGCTCTATATTGCCTGCAACTTCATTTATCTGAGCGCGCTGCCACTCGAAGGAACCGGGGGCACAGGAATTATTGGGCGCGGAATCACGCATGCGGCGGAAGATCGCGTGGGCACCGCTGTCATGACCCAGATGCTCGGCCCCGTGGGAGGTTTGCTGATGGCTGCAGCCATCATGATCTCTGGTTTCGGCTGCGCCAACGGGCTGATTCTCTCCGGGGCGCGCGTCTACTACGCCATGGCGAAAGACGGCCTGTTCTTTCGAAATGTCGCCAAATTGCATCCTAAGTACAAGACGCCGGCGATTTCCTTGATGGTTCAGATGGTCTGGACTTGTGTGCTCTGCATCTCGGGAAGCTATGGGCAGCTACTGGACTACATCATCTTCGCCGTGCTGGTGTTCTACATCCTGACGATCGTGGGGCTGTTCGTGCTTCGCAAGACGCATCCGGATGCACCGCGGCCTTATAAAGCAGTGGGCTACCCCGTGCTGCCCATCGTTTATATTGTGATGGCTTTATTCATTGATGTCGTACTATTGCGCTACAAACCGCAGTACACGTGGCCGGGACTGATCGTGGTGCTGCTGGGGATTCCGGTATATTACGCGTGGTCGCGAAACCCAGGCGCAAAGCGTCTTTCGACGTAAGCGCCAAGGAGAACTAAACGGATGTCAAGGCTGCTGGCAACCAAGTCAATCGAAGTATTGATGAAGGAATCTCAGGAGACGGGCGAACACAGCCTGCGGCGCGCCCTCGGGCCGCTCAACCTGCTAACGCTCGGCATTGGTGCGATCATCGGCGCCGGGATCTTCGTCATCACTGGGCAGGCCGCGGCGCAGTTTGCCGGCCCAGCAATTTTGTTGTCCTTTATTTTGGCAGGCATTGCTTGCGCCTTTGCCGGACTGTGTTACGCCGAGTTCGCGTCGATGATCCCGATTGCGGGTAGCGCTTATACCTACTCTTACGCGACGCTTGGAGAGTTGGTCGCGTGGATCATTGGATGGGACCTGATTCTCGAATATGCTTTCGGAGCTGCTACCGTCGCGGTCGGCTGGAGCGGGCACCTGCGCGCTTTTCTGCATGACATCGGGATGGAACTGCCTCCGATTCCGCACACGGATTTCACGATCTTTGGCAGGCACGTTCACCTGACCTTCGACTACATCGGGTTCCTGGTGATCGCAGCGATCACAGCAATTCTGGTTATCGGAATTAAGGAATCGGCGAACTTTACGACCGCGATCGTGATCCTGAAAGTCGCGGTAGTTTGCGTTTTCATCGCGCTGGCGACCAGCTTCCTGATCAAGCACAATTGGCAGCCCAACCATTGGCATCCGTTTATTCCACCGAATACCGGCGAGAAAGGACACTTTGGATGGTCGGGAATCTTGCGCGGAGCCGGTGTTGTGTTTTTTGCTTATATCGGGTTTGACGCGGTTTCGACCGCTGCACAAGAAGCGAAAAATCCGAAGAAGGACATGCCCTTCGGCATTCTCGGTTCGCTTGTTATCTGCACGGTCCTGTACATTCTGGTTTCCGGGCTGCTGACGCACCTGGTTCCGTATCAGGAACTCAATGTGCCGGATCCGGTCGTGGTCGGCATCCGCGTGACCGGCCAGCAGTGGGCGACTTTCCTGGTTGAATTGGGCGCGATAGCCGGTCTCGCTACCGTCATGCTCGTGATGTTGCTGGGACAGTCGCGCGTGTTTTACTCCATGTCGCGAGACGGTCTGCTGTGGCCATGGGCCAGCAAAATCCATCCTCGATTCCGCACGCCATACATCAGTTCGATCGTGGTGGGCTTCTTTGTCGCGATCCTGGCCATGATGGTCCCCCTCAATATTTTGGATGAGATGACCAGTGTCGGAACACTCCTTGCATTTGTGCTGGTCAGCGCAGGGGTCTGGGTGATGCGCAGAACGCATCCAGCGCTGAATCGTCCATTCCGTACGCCACTTGTGCCGCTGGTGCCGATTCTTGCGATTTTATTTTCAACGGCTTTGATTATCGGTTTGTCACCCATGACGCAACTTCGGCTAGTCGTCTGGCTCATCATCGGGCTGGGAATCTACTTTGGTTATGGGCGTAAGCACAGCAAGGTGCAGCATGAGGTTGCGAACGGCAGGGCCGGAAGGCCCGCTCCATCGATGGCAGACTGAACTCGCCGCGTTTTCCGGGCCCTCCGCCCTGCGCGGAGGGCCTTTTTGTTTTACAGTGGTCTTTTGCAGTGCTCTAGGACGGAGCCATGGAATGAAAATTGTGACCGCAGCGGAGATGCGCGAGATCGATCGTGTGACCACCGAGCGCTTCGGCGTGCCTTCGCTCACGCTGATGGAGAACGCAGGAAGGGTGGTCGCCGAGTGTGTGCTCCGCTCTCACAGCGGCGATCAGAAGATTCTTGTTCTGTGCGGAAAAGGAAACAACGGAGGAGATGGCTTCGTCGTCGGCAGGTTGCTGCACGATCGAGGGAAGCCGGTTCAGGTGATTCTGCTCGCCGATCCCGCAGAGTTGAAGGGCGATGCCGCTGTCATGTACGGCAAACTGCCGAGTCCGCCGCTCATCGTCCGTGCCAGCGAAGAGTTGAAAGGCGAGCGAGTACGGGAGCTGTTGTCTGCGGACATTATCGTCGATGCCATTCTTGGCACAGGATTCAAACCTCCGGTAAGCGGGCTCTATGCCGATGCAATTGCTGCGATCAATGCCAGCAAGGCGAAGGTCGTCGCGGTCGACATTCCCTCGGGAGCTGATGCGGATGCGATGGCCCCGCAGCAGGGAACCATAGCGCGGGCAAACGAGATCGTCACCTTCACTGCTCCTCGTCCGGCGCACGTCTTCAGTTCGCTGACGAAGGGGCCGACGTACGTTGCGCAGATCGGATCGCCCCCAGAGGCTATCGTTTCGTCGCTTCACCTGAATTTGATTCATCCGCGTGACTTTGCAGCGCTCATCGGGCCACGCCCTGCGAACTCGAATAAGGGTCTTTACGGGCATGCACTCGTCGTAGGCGGATCCGTCGGCAAGGCAGGGTCGGTGGCCATGGCCGGGATGGCGGCATTGCGCGCTGGAGCAGGATTGTCGACGGTCGCCACCGCTAAGTCCGCTCTCCCGACAGTTGCGGGATTTCATCCCGAATTAATGACCGTTCCGCTGCCGGAGACTGATGCCGGAACAATTGCCACCAGCGCAGGCGTGAAAATCGAAGAGCTACTTAAGACCATCACTGTGGCTGCGATCGGGCCCGGGATCTCGCGGGATCCACATACCGCGACTCTGGTGCGGTCGCTGGTGGAGCATTACAAGAATCCGATGGTCGTCGATGCTGATGGACTCAACGCATTTGAAGGACACACCAAAGAGCTGAATGGAAGCGATCGGACGCTGGTGATCACGCCGCATCCGGGGGAGATGGCGCGACTGGTTGGGTGCTCCATCACGGATGTTCAGAAAGATCGTCTGGGCGTGGCACGAAGATTTGCGGCCGAGCATGAATTGATTGTCGTGCTCAAGGGGTATCGCACGCTGGTGGTCCAGCCGGATGGCGAAGCGTGGGTGAATACGACTGGAAACCCGGGAATGTCAACCGGCGGAACGGGCGATATTCTGACAGGAATGGTTGCCGGGATGATCGCACAGAATCGGAAGAATGTGCTGATGGCCGTTTGCGCTGCGGTGCATTTGCATGGACTGGCGGGTGATGTCATGAGAGATATCGTCGGCGAGCATTCCTTAGTCGCAACGGACCTGCTGCGAGGATTACCCGACGCATTCGAACGTGCTCGCGCGGCTGCGGAGAACCGGTTCGTGGGCTGGGGTGGATGACGGCTGCGCTCAAGATTACAGGCTTCGGACAGTTATCTCACCGCAGGCAGGCGTATCGTCTTTCCCTCAGCCGCTGAGCGCCTCGCAGCATCCAGAATCTCCGTCACTGTCACGTTCGTGTCCAAAGACGATAACGGCTCTTCTTGTGCTCCATCGAGAATCACGGCCCTCAGGTATTCCATGGAGTCGTCGTAAGGCGCCGCGATTGGCTTGGCCGCGATCTGCTTGTCTTCGTTCTCCCCGGCGCGGCGAACGCGGATATCGTCGCGCTTTACCGTGATCACGTATCCGGTCTGCCCATAGACTTCCATGTCTTTTCGGTCGAACGGCCAGTTCCATGACGCCTGGATGATGGCCTGCGCCTTTGGGTAAGTCAGGATGATTGTGGCCTCATCATCTACCTTCCGATAAATCTCGGGCTTGAAATGCTGCGTCACAGCCGTGACAGTTTGTGGACGTTGTCCGTTCATTAGCCACGTCATAAGATCAGCACCGTAGCATCCGAAGTCGAACAGGGCGCCGGCTCCGTTAAGCTTGGGATCAGTGAGCCAAGCCAGGAACTCGGGTTCGACGCCAATCTCTTTTGGGCCCTTGTGCCCATCGTGCACCACAACCTTGCGGACGTCGCCCAACGCTCCCTCGTGAACCAGGTCGTAGGCGGCATGATTGCTGCGATACCAGCTGGTTTCGTAGTTCACCAGCACGTGAATGCGGCCTTTTTCCGCAGCCTTCTGGATCGCCAGCGCGTCATCGAGGCTGACGGCCAGCGGTTTCTCCATCATCACGTTTACGCCGTGTTGCGCACAGATCTCCACCACCTTGCGATGGTCATAGGTATTCGTATACGCCAGCACGGCCTGCGGATGTACCTTGGCGATCATCTCTTCCAGGCTGGGAAACAGCTGGGAGCGCTCAAATCCGAAATTCTTGCCCGCCTGCGCGAGCAGTTGCGGATCGGGCTCCGCGATGCCGACGATTTCAATTGCAGGGCTCTTGCCTGAGTATTTGAAGAATCCGTCAACGTGCCCGTGAACGACACCAACGATGCCGACGCGCAGCCGTGGACGATTCGCCGGAGGCGATGATTGAGCGGATGAGACCAGGCCGAGAAAAATGGGAAGAATGAATGCTACGGATGTTGTCAACGACATTCGGCTCCTTGAGTTCCGTTCAAATAGTAAATGTGCAGGCAGCACCGGAAAAGCAGCCGTCGCAGAGCCTGTCTGTTCGGACATTAATCAAATAGTAAACATCTGCGTAACTGGCTCAGGGCCTTAGGTTTGATCGTGGCTACTCGCCGCTTGCAGAGCGGAATCCGGACAAGGGGCGACAGTAATCTGTTACGCAATACGGCATAGTGCGATAGTGCAGTTGGCTTATGACTCACTTCCCCCAACCGCACCCTTCCCGACGAGCGGCCCGAGTCCAGCTAGGAGATTCTGTCTTGGCTGCGATCCGATTAGAAGACGGCCGCCGCACGAAAGCCAAACTCCAAACCATCTCCGTGACCGGAGGCCTGCTGCGGATTGCCCACTCGTTGGGCCAAGGCGACTTCGTAGAAGTCGCATTTCAGACGCAGGCCGGCCCGGTGCACGCCATGGCCGAAGTCCTCAGCCCGACGAAGAAGCTGAATGACAGCGTGCTGCAGCCCTTCCGTTTTGTGGCCATCGAAGACGACGACCATCGCCGCCTGCGCACGTCGCTGGATCACGTGGTAGAACGGAATACGCTTGGCCTGAAATCGAGCGCGTTCTCGACCTACTGAGCGAAAGTTTCAGGATGCATGCGGAGACGGCGCCTTCGGCCCGCCTAGCGTGCGATCCGCGAAACTCTCGCTCCGCGATGTCATACTGAATGGCGGCGAAGCTGCCACGAAGGACCTTACGTCACTAAAGCCAATCGTTGCTGCCAACGGGAATGCCCCGAATGCTGCTCACCATGAAATTGCCCGCCCACTTATACTTCTGAAGTGGACACCACAGCTAGAGCAAACATCCTGCAGGAACTGACGACGCATTCCGCCGACGAAACGATCGCCTTCGGCCGAACTCTGGCCGAACTTCTTGCTCCGCCTAAGCTGGTGCTGCTGCGTGGTGACCTGGGCGCTGGAAAAACGACGCTAGTGAAGGGAATCGCAGCCGCTTTTCAGGCTGCCGATGAAGAAGACGTCACCAGCCCAACGTTTACGCTGATCCACGAATATCGCGGGTCGAAAGCGAATCTCTACCACATCGACCTTTATCGCATCGACACTCCGCGTGAATTGGATACGCTGGCTCTCGACGATCTGCGCAGCGAAAATAGCATCCTGCTGATCGAGTGGGGCGAGAAATTTCCCGCGCTTCCTCCGTGAGCGCGATATCGAGATTTCATTAGAACGAGAAGGCGAGAACGGACGCAGGATCAGAATTAGTGGTTAGCGTCATCCGTTGTACCAATGACTACTGCTGAGCGGCCACTTTCCCGAACCATTCGTCAAACCACTCCAGCGATCGCAGGAAGTAATCGTGCCAATCGGCCGGCTTCACGAAGACGTGTCCCTCGTTAGGATAGACAACGAACTTCACCGGAACGTGCAGGTCTTTCAATGCATGCCACCACTCCACGGATTGTTCGACCGGCACTTCGCCATCGCGGTCGCCGACTAGAATCAGCGTTGGTGTCTTCACGTTCTTGACGAAATGCATGGGGTCGCTCTTGGCATAAACCGCTGGATCGTCGTAAACCGAAGCACCGAAGAAGGGAATCATCCACTCGTCGATTTCGTTGACGCCATAGTAGCTGAGCCAGTCTGAGAGTCCAGCCCCGGCCACCGCTGCCGCAAATCGATGAGTTTGGGTTTCGGCCCACATCGTCATGTACCCGCCGTAACTGTGCCCGCGAATGCCCAGTCTGTGCTCATCAATCGGATACTTCTTCGAAATGGCGTCAATCCCGCCATGATGTCGCGGAAGTCACCGCCGCCAAAATCTTTAACGTTGCCCTGGGTGAATGCTTCGCCTTGTCCATAGCTGCCGCGCGGATTCGGGCAAAACGCGAAGTATCCCATTGCGGATTCCGCGCCCATCGTCTGCACGTCCCAATGCGCTCCGCACGCGGCAGACGGTCCACCATGCACGTTCACCACAAGCGGGTATTTATTGTTCGGACTGTAGTTGACGGGCAACATCAACCACCCCTGCAGCTTTAGATTCCCGTTTGTCCAGTGGAAATTGACCATTTCGCCCCACGCAGGCTTAATGCTCTCATTGATGGAGGTGAGCTGTTTCCAGCGACCAATCGGTCCAACCCAAAGTTCCGGAGGAGCGGTGGGCGATTGCCGGACTACCGCTGAGATCGATCCATCATGCGAGAGCGTGCCGCGAATCGAACGCTGCGCGCTGAAATATTCTTCCGCAGACCAGATCTGCTGCACCTCGCCACCAGACGAGACGTTGCCGAACCCCGACATGCCGTCGATGTTTTGTCCGAACAGGATCCGGTCGGCGGAAGTCCACACTAGACGTGAAGATGGAGAGCTGTTGATTTTCGGCGTGAGATCGCGGATGCGACCTCCCGCTAGCGAGTACGGTAAGGATTTCGCCGCCCACAGAGCCTTCATCGCTCATGAGGCCTTCAATGAGCGCGACTTGTTTACCGTCGGGAGAAACGCGAGGTTCGGCAATCTGGCGCTTCGGTACATAAATCTCATGCATGTCATGCGATCGTGCATCGACATAAAAAAGATGAGCGATATACCAGTTGGCGTCCCCGGAACCATGAGCTGCAATCGCGGCAAAGCCTTGACTGTCAGGGGTCCAGTCGTATTCATAGACGTAAATATCCGCTGGCGTGATCGGTGTAAGCGTATTTGTGGACAGGTCCAGCGTAGTAAGCCGCTGCTCGTAAACTTGTTCGTCAATCACTCCCGCCAGGGGAAGCATCGGCTGGAGCGGACCGGCAATTCGCGGCAGGCCCTCGGTGAAAAGCAGCGCCAGCCTCGAGCCATCTGGAGAGAACCTTGGTGCCGCCGCATCGCCTTTTAAATCGGCATGCTTCACCGGTGTGCCGCCATCAATCGGAGCTGTCCAAAGCTGAGCGGCGGGAACATCGCCGGGAAGGTCCGTAAGAAAAACGAGCTGCTTGGAATCTGGCGACCACGAGACGTCGCGGACCGAGCGTTTGCCTTCGATAGCAATCGTTCGAGAAGGGCCACCGGTTGCCGGTATCACCGATAGTTCACCGCCCACGACGTATGCGACCTGATGTCCGTCAGGAGAGATCGCCGCCTGCTGGATGCTCTTGGCACGCGGCATCGAATCGAGAACGGCGGCCGCATGGGAAGTCTCGGCTTGTGACCCAACCACCCCAAATGCACAGCAAAGCGCCATTGCTCCGGCCAACCGGAGAGAAGCAGAATTCATAATTGAACCCTCTGAGGGTGAGCATTCTTACTGAGAACGGACGACTGAAAACTGAGAACTGCTTTAGAACCCCATGATGTTGTAGCCACAGTCGACGTAGATGATTTCGCCGGTGATGCCGCTGCTCGCATCGGATGCAAGGAAGACTCCCGTACGGCCGACTTCTTCAACTTCTACACGCCGTCCGAGTGGAGCGCGTTCTTCGTGCTCACGAAGCATGTCTCCGAAGCCGGCAATGCCGCGGGCGGCAAGCGTCTTGATCGGTCCAGCCGAGATGGCGTTCACCCGAATTCTGTCTTTCCCGAGTTCGTAGGCGAGATAACGCACCGAGCATTCCAATCCCGCCTTGGCAACGGCCATGACGTTATAGCGCGGCACGACTTTCTCCGAAGCGTAATACGTCATGGTGACAACTGAGCCGCCTTCGGTCATCAGACGGAGCCGCAGCGCGAGCCACTGCGATCAGCGAATATACGCTGACGTCCATTGCAACGCGAAAACCATCTCGCGAGGTATTGACGAAGTCACCCTTCAGTTCCTCTGCCGGTGCATAAGCGACGGAGTGCACTAGGGTGTGCAGTTTGCCATTCCGCTCCTTCAGTGTGGCGAAGAGACGAGCGATCTCTTCGTCCTTCGACACATCACACATGTAGGCTTCGGCGCCCGGCAGCGAAAGGATGAGATCTTTTGCCTCCTGCTCGAGGCGCTCGTTCTGGTACGTGATCGCAAGCTTCATGCCGGCAGCATGCAGTCCCTGGGCGATCGACCACGCGATCGAGCGCTTATTGGCTACTCCAAACACGACAGCATTCTTGCCCTGCAGGTCAGCGGACATATCTCTCCTTGAGGAAATGGAAAGAATAACAGGGGGACGTGCTGTTTTACTACGGAGACACCAGGCACGGAGACACCAGGCGCAACTGAATTCTGAACGCCCTCTATGACGCCAGGGTGGATGAACTCAATCTGCGGCCATTTCCTCGCGGATTCGATCTTCAACCGGCCAGCTTGCCGCGACGAACGACAGGCCGTAGACGCAGGCCAGGATTGCGAACGCGACGACCAAACTTACGTTGTGGGCGACCGTGCCCACGCAGATCGCGAGCACGAGTTGCAGAAACGTTCCTGCGAAATAGAAAGTATTCTGCACACGCCCCATCAGGTGCTTGGGGACCATCTCCATAAGGTTCGTGTTCATCGCTACACCGCCCAAGCCGCGGGCTGAACCCATTACAAAATAGGTCGCGATCGCCAGCCACAACAGTCCTGAGATCGGCGCAAATGCCACACACACGGCCAAGATTGCCATCGAGAAAGCAATCGTGCGACGGCCTCCCAGAAGGGAAATCATCTGTGGCGCGTAAAGGGCGCTGACGAATGCCCCGGTTCCCCATCCTGCATTGAGCCAGCCGTACCCCTTTGCGCCGGCGTGAAAGACGCGGTCGCTGAGCGAGGGAGTCACAACCACTCCCGTCACCATCGCACCCAGAAAAAGCGCCCAACTGATACCGAGCATGACCACAGCGCGATGGTCGCGCAAGAAGTGAAGCCCCTCGCGCATTTCGCGCCAGAAGCGCTCGAACTGTGTCTCCGCCGCGACGATATCCGCGCGCAATTCGTCCGCGCGAATGACGACATGCCTGCCCTTGCGCACGGCAAAGTAACAGAGGAATGAGACCACATAGGTGGAGACGTCGAGCATCAACACTCCGCCCAGCCCGATGTGGTCGTAGATGAAACCGACGATCGCTCCGGCAATTAGAAATCCTCCCTGCACTCCCGCCAGCAGAAAGGTATTCGACTGCACGAACTCTCCTTCCGGCGTGAGTTCCTGGATCAGCGCGGTGATGGTCGGCCAGAACATCCAGAAACCCGCAGCGACCAGCGTATTCATTAGATAGAGTTGCCAGACCTGCACCCGGCCGTGAAACGCGAGAATCGCGACAATGACAATGATTACCGCGCGGATTGCATCCAGCCACATAACCAGCCTGCGGCGGTCCTCACGGTCGATGACCACGCCGGTGAAGGGAAGCATCAGCATGGCCGGAACCGTCTGTAGGACGGCGAAGGTGCCAAGGGCCGTCTCGGAATGCGTGGCCTTCAGGATGTACCAGGCCACCGCGGCCGAGTTCATCCCGCTGCCCACCATGGAAATCAGGTTGGCCGCAAACACAAAACGCAGCGGGCGCCGGCTGAAACTGTCACGCATCTTTCTACTTTATCGCAGTCTCGTTATCCCCACGGAGACACAGAGGCACGGAGGAAACAAGAAGGGAACACCCCACCGCGTTGTGAATCAAAAATTTGGGTTCTATTGCCGAACGTCGTGTCTTCGTGCCTCCGTGGTGGATCCTGACTCGTTCTGTGAGCGATGCCCTTGCGCAGAGCGCCATTCGGC
This sequence comes from Terriglobia bacterium, assembly GCA_963823085.1. Classification (GTDB taxonomy): domain Bacteria; phylum Acidobacteriota; class Terriglobia; order Terriglobales; family Acidobacteriaceae; genus Sulfotelmatobacter. The sequence goes on from CAWGKF010000011.1 coordinate 113,610, forward strand.
GATACGATTCGCCTGCTACTCAAGAGTCAAGTCATCTTGCGTATTCGGCGGAGGCGGGCTATGAGGCAGTGCAAGGGACGGTGGTTACTTTTTGTAGTTTTCTCTTTCGCATATTCGTTTTCTCAGGCATGGGCCCAGGTCGACCACATCGTCATCGCGGCGGGAACCGACGAGGATCATGCTCTGCAGGCTATTTCCAACGAGCAGGACGCCGCCAAGAAGATAGCCATGTATCAGGACTTTGTGCAGAAGTTCTCCGCCAATCCTCAGGCGGTGGCGTACGGGAACTGGCAACTGGCGCAGCTTTATCAGGCAAACGGTGAGTTGGACAAAGCTCTCGAGGATGGCGACAAAGCGCTGGCCGCATCACCGCATAACCTTGACATCCTGGTTTCCCAAACCAGCCTCGCGCAGCAAGCGAAGAACAATGGCAAGCTGATGGATTATGCCTCGAGAGGCGGCGAGGTCTGCCAGTCCATTGCCAAGCAGCCCAAGCCCGAAGGTATAAGCGACGACGATTTTAAGCAGAAGATCGGTCAGGAGACGGCTGCCGCGCAAAGCAACTGCGATTTTCTCGAGACCAGCGGATTCAACGCGATCACAACCGAAACTGATCCGAAAAACCGCATGTCTGAGATCGAAAAGTACACCGCAGCTTTTCCCAATTCGAAGTTCGCGGCCCAGGTCTCCAACTACGCCATGTACACGCTGGGACCCGGTCAGTTGAACGATCAAGCCCGCCTGGTTGCGTTCGGCGAAAGGATTCTGGCGTCGGATCCGAACTCGGTGCCGGCATTACTGCTGCTCGCGAGCTATTACGCTGACGACAACAAGGCAGGCAGTTCCGCGAAAGCGATTATGTACGCGCAGAAAGTAATCGAGGTGTCGAAAGCCGACGCCCCGGATGCCGACAAATCTCGCAAAATGGCGGCGGGCGCGGCCTACAACACGATTGGTTGGGCTTACCTGAAGCAGGAGAAGACAACTCCGGCGATTACCGACCTCAAGTCCGCTTCTACCTTGCTCAAGGGAGAGGATGATCAGCAATATGCTCGCGCCCTATACGGATTGGGATTTGCTTACGGCAAGTTGAATAAGCTGACGGAAGCCCGCGAAGTTCTTACCGAGGCGGTGAAAATTCCTGGACCGTTGCAGGCGATGTCACAGGATTTACTGACGAAGGTGAACAGCGCGCGCGCCAAAGGAAGATAGAAGTCGTCTATTACTGCGCCGGCTTTACCAGATCTTCGGAGAGCTGTTGAGCTTTCCATGCCAGCGTTTTGCCACGCTCTACGTCTCCATCGGCCAATGCGGATTTGGACTGCTCCACGTATTGGCGAATCTGCGAGACAGTGTCCTTCTGCGCTGGGGTAAGTTGGAGTTCGGCTATTTTCTTTAAATTTGCCTCCGCCGAACCCAATGTCTGGTTTACTTCATTGCGCGTCTGCGAAGTCTGATCACCGCCCGCCAATTGAATGCTCGGCTCCGCGGTTCCTCCCTGCCGTACGATGACCTTCTCTGGAGGGCAGTTTTTGGCGGGAGCAGTGCCAGAACTCGGGGGCTGCGATGTTTCAGGAGTACTCGCTGTACCAGAAGCTTGAGACGTGGTTGGACTAGTCGAGCATGGGTTCGCATCCGCAGCATCACACGTCGTGGTCGACGCGGCTTTCTGGGAGCCCTTTTTCTTCGCGGAATGATGCTTTGCTTTTGTAGTCGACTGCTGCGTAGATGAAGAAGGCTTGGGTTCCGGTGCCGCTGCTGGTGGAACTGTCCCGTTTTGTTCCTGGGTCGATTGATTGCTTGAAGAAGAGGCAGATCCCGACTGCTGCGTCGACTGGGCCAGCGCAGTCGCTTCCTGCGCGCTCAACCCGGTGGAGTAAATTCCGAACAGCAGGATGGCTGTGGCCAGAGTCATGCGGGTCCCGTAGTCAAACAGCAAATTTTCCATCCAATCTTACGCCGGGGACTTGTCTGCCTGCGATGAATTCTTGGCAGCGAAACAGCATTATTAGTCTCCACGGTTTGAGGTCGTTTCATCTGCGGTAAAGTCCGAACTCGCATCCCCCGCGGCTCCCGCGACTGGTATCTGGAAGCGAAATATGGTGCCTTGGGCTTCAGCAGATTCGAAGTCCACCGAGCCATAGTGCCACTGCAGGATCTGGTAGGTTTGCGCTAAGCCGATGCCAGTTCCGTCCTTCTTCGTCGTAAAGTACAGCTCAAAAATCTTGTCGTGCATCTCTTTCGGAATTCCATTCCCTTCGTCTTGCACTTCGGCGACGACGATTCCGTTTTCCCTGCGGGCGGAGATTGTCAGCCGCCCTCCCTGCGGCATGGCCTGTACTCCGTTGATCACCACGTTGAGGATGGCTTGCTTCATTAGGTCCGTATCAACTTTTACGGGGAGCCGGAAGTCGGGCATGTGTCGCTCGATCGTGACACCGTGTTGCTCGGCATCGGGAGCGGCAAGTTGCGCAACGTCTTCCAGCAAGCGCCGCAGGTCCACTTCCTCAAGGTGTAGATCGCGCGGACGGGTAAAGTCGACAAGAGTTTGTACCACGCGATCCAGGCGTCGGATTTCGCTATCGATGATGTCCATGTGCCGCCGCGTATCCGGTTCCTGGTGCGCCAGTTTGTTCCGTAGAAGCTGCAGATGAAGAACGATCGCATTGATGGGGTTCTTGACCTCATGGGCCACGCCCCTGGTGACGCGGCTGCTGGCCGAGAGCCGCCGCGACATTTCGATCTCATCACCGATGCGGCGAACCGGTTCGGTATCGCGCATGATCAGCAGCGCGCCAATCTGGGAGGATTTCTCGTGCACGAAATCCAACGATACTAGCACTCGCTTTTCTCCGGCTACGTCGAACTCGCGCTGCGAGATGGAATGTCGGCGCTCGAATGCATCCAGCAGAGCGGTTCCCAATAAAGAGTTGCGATCGAATACCTCCTGCACTGTTCGCCCCAGCAACTCGCTGCGAGGTCGGCCGAGGAATCCTTCTACTGGGGCGCTGACCAGCACCACGCGCGCGTCCCGGGCAAATAGCATCAGGCCATCCTGCAGCTTGGACATGAGTTGGTCGACGTTGTCTTTTAAAGCCGAAAAGATTTCTTTGCTGTCGCGGATCTGGCGGCCGAGGTTTGCGATTTTCAACGAAACCAGTCCGTACTCGTCATGTTTTGTCTCCGCACTGTAAAGATCGGCTTCACCCGCGCTCACGCTATCGAGATTCCGGCTGATCTGCTTCAAGGGGCCCAGGGCAAGATTCGAAATGCCGGCAGCAAGGAAAAGCGAAACGATAATTAATGTGACGGAGATGTAGAGCGACTTGGTCAGTCGCGACTGCACTTCGCTTCGCAAAAAGACCGTCTGGACTCCGATGCGTATGGTCCCAAAGGGGGCCCCATTCAGTTCGAGCGGATAAGTTACGTCGTAAACGGTAGCCGGGCTGAACACGAGACGGATTTGATCGCGAAACTTCGCGTGCACCACCCGATCGAAATCCGGCCTCGGCTCGATTATTTTGCCGACCAGGCTTTCATTCGTATGAAGGAGGGCTTTCCCGTTAATGTCGACGATGGCTACATCGTAGATATAACTCCAATCTCCTGGATCCGATTGCAGCAGATTGTTCAGGTTTACATCGGTTTGCACAAATTCGGTCAGCGCCCGTCTTAGCGCGACCGGGTTGCTGGTATCGATTTTGGTGCTGCCAAAGTCTGGGACATCGTTTCCCGCAGCATAAGCCAGTTGGTGCGTAAGGCTCGTGGCGCTCTCGTTGGCATTGGTAATCCGCAGTCGCAGGATCTGGGAGATGTACAGGTAGGAGAACGCTGTGACCATTGTGGCCACCATGAGAGTGATGACCAGGACGATAATGGTTTTTCGTCGAAGCATGAAAAACTTAAGGTCGGACTTGTACTCGCATCGCTAGCTCGGCACTTCTTCCTTCCCGGTGGTCGCCTCGGCCGCCGCACTCCCATATTCTTTCAACTTGTTATGCAGGGTCTTCAGGCTGATGCCCAGGATTTCCGCGGCGCGCGTCTTGTTGTTGCTGGTGGCCTCCAGCGTCTTCAGGATCAGCATCTTTTCGGCCTCTTCTACCGTGGTGCCTACGCCCAGCCGGACGGCATCTGGATCGTTCACCGCCGTCCGAAGAGGAGCCTGCCCGAATCCCGGAGGCAAATGTTTGGTCTCAACCGCTCCCGTATCACAGACAATGACTGCCCGCTCGATGGTGTTGCGCAATTCGCGCACGTTCCCCGGCCACGAATAGTTATTGAACTGGTTCAGCACCGCTTCACTGACCGCGGTAACTTTACGTCCATGCTTGGAACTCATCTCAGCCAGCAGCAACTGCACCAGACTGGCGATGTCTTCCTTGTGTTCGCGCAACGGTGGCATGTGAATATTGAAGACATTCAGCCGGTAATAAAGATCGCTGCGCAGTTCGCCCCGGGCGACCGCCTCGTCCGGGACCTTGTTCGTGGCGGCGAGCACGCGAACATCGACTGCCGTCTCCACTTTGCTTCCGAGGCGCCGGAGTTTGTGATCCTCAAGAACTCGCAATAGTTTGGCTTGAGTTCCGACCGGCATCTCGCCAATCTCATCCAACAGCAGCGTTCCGCCTTCCGCAAGTTCAAAGCAGCCGGTCCTGCGTTCGAGCGCTCCAGTGAACGCACCTTTCTCGTGGCCGAAGATTTCGCTCTCCATCAGAGTTTCGGGAATAGCAGCACAATTAATGGCAACAAAAGGACGATCCTTGCGCGGACTGAGGTCATGGATCGTGCGGGCGACTAGTTCTTTTCCAGTTCCGCTGGCGCCCGTGATGAGAACAGAGGCGGTACTGGGAGCCACCATCTCAATTAGCCGGAAGATTTCCTGCATCTTGCGCGACGATCCGCTCAGGCGGCCGAGCGATCCCGCATCCCGCAGCCTGCGCCGCGTCGCCTCAAGCTCCGCGCGCGTACCGAGCAGGGCAGAAGCGTTGGAGATAATTGTCCGCAGACGATTGGTATCGATCGGCTTCGTGATGTAATCGTATGCACCCATCCGCATCGCCTGAACCGCGCTGTCGATCGTTCCTTGAGCGGTTACGAGAATGACTGCAATGGTTTGAGCCTGTTCCGCCAGACGCTCCAAGAGATCAAGTCCACCCATCCGAGGCATTTTCAGATCGGTGATTACGATGGACGGCGCCCACTGCGTCGCCTTCACCAGCCCCTCTGCGCCATCCTGAGCGGTTTCCACGCGGAATCCCCAGGAGGTGACCAGCTCCGCAAGGCCGGAGCGTTCATTCTCTTCATCTTCTACGATCAATACTTTTTCGTGGCTCATTGGCTCGTTTCAGTTCACCCAACTTCACCTGCAAGGCTCTAATACCACGGAGTGCCTGGCACTGGTTTCTCACGATACGCGGCTTACTTCTTATCCGGCAAGGTACCGGAACGTACACCGCTTGTGCAGGATGTATTCAACCACTTCACGGGTATCATTTTGAGACGGCGATGGACGGCGGGTCGGCCCAGCAATAATTCTAGTCTACGCTTTTGGTTTGTCCCGCTCTGAGATAGAATTTTCGGTTCCGAGAGTAAACCTGCTTCGTCTGCTGGTTCAGTGACCCAACGCCATGCCTAACTGTGGGCGCATGGATAGCCATCAAAATCAATCTCTGGAGGATTTATGACCAAGGGGAGCGCAACAAGCTTCCGCTGTAGGGTTCCGTACTTTGTTGCGGCATTTTTCTGTTTCGTTCTAGCTTCCGGTTCCGCTCTGGCTCAGAGCAGTGATTCCTATCCCAAGTGGGATCTTTTCGCTGGATATCAGTGGTTGCATCCGGGTGCGACAGTTCCGATGAGCGGAACCCCCGGCAATCCAATTCCATATAAAGTGCCGGACATGGCCAAGGGTTTTGGCACGGCCCTAGCCTACAACTTCGACAAGAATTGGGCCGCAGAAGCCGACTTCGGACACAACTGGAATAGCGAGAGCTACGAGACCACGGGTTCGGTCGGACCACGATTTATGTGGCGTGGCGATGGCGCGAATTTTTTTGTACATGGCTTGCTTAGCTACAACTACTTATCGGTAAATGCAGCGGGTAATGGCAAGAATGGCATCGGTGCCATCCTCGGCGGTGGTATGGATCTGCCCTTCAGCAAGCATGTGGCTTGGCGGCTCTTCCAGGTGGATTATGTCTGGGCGCGCCACAATTACGCCGATCAAGCGGCACCACAATTCCCCACTTTGCGGCGCATTTCATTAGAGGGTGCGCGACTTCGCACCGGTCTAGTCTTTAGCTGGGGCGGCGCAGAACCTGTCATGCCTGCCGCATCCTGCTCCGTGCAGCCCACCGAGGTGATGGTCGGCGAACCGATTACCGCGACGGTGACTGCCACTAATTTCAATCCTAAGCACACTGTCACTTACAGCTGGAGCGGCACCGGCGGCCAAGTCACCGGCAAAGATACGACTGCCAGCATCGATACCAACAACGTTGCTCCAGGGAATTACACGGTCAGGGCGCACGTGACCGACCCCAAGCTGAAGAAGGCGAATGAAGCCAGCTGCTCGGCAAACTACACGGTGAAACCGCTTCCGCCGAACAATCCTCCGACGATGTCATTGTCGGCGAATCCCACGGAATTAGTTCCGGGTGGCACCGTCAATCTTTCGGGCAACTGCACGAGTCCAGACGGCGTCCCGGTCTCCGTTGCGAACTGGACGTCCACATCCGGCTCAGTTTCCGGCAGCGGAACCTCGGCCACGCTGAACACTGCCGGCCTGCAACCAGGTCCAGTCACGGTCACTGCCACTTGTACCGACTCTCGCGGGCTGACGGCGCAAGCCACAACCCAGGTTACGATCCAGACGCCTCCCCCACCGCCGGTGGACAAGGCTCTGGAAGCGCGCCTGGCGCTGCACAGCGTATACTTCGCGACCGCGCAGCCAACGGCGAAAGATCCCAGCGGCGGACTGCTACCCACTCAGCAGCAGACCCTGATGGCTCTGGCCACCGACTTCAAGAAGTATCTTGAAGCCAAACCGGACGCGCATCTCACGCTGGAGGGTCACGCCGATCATCGCGGAACGCCTGCCTTCAATCAGGCGCTAACCGAACGTCGTGTGGCGAGAGTGAAGAGCTTCCTCATGGAGCAGGGTGTTCCCGAGGCGGATATCGACACCAAAGCCTTCGGCGCGGAACAGAACCTCACCACGGATCAGGTCAAGCAATCGATCGAGCAGAACTCGGATTTGACCACGGAAGAGCGCAAGCGGGCTCTGGCCAGAATCGATGTCATCCGCATGGCTAGCAATCGCCGCGTCGACGTTACGTTGAGCTCGGCGGGCCAGACGGAGACCTCGGTGCGTCAGTTCCCCTTCAACTCGACCGACGCGCTAAGCCTGATCGGAGGCCGCGAATCGGCTAAGAAGCCGGCAGCCAAGCGCTCCACCAGGAAACCGGCAAAGAAGCAGTAACTGAATCGCAACAAGAACCTGCACAAAGGCGGAGAGCACAGTTGCTCTCCGCCTTGTTTTGTTTCGGAAGGATCTTCGATATAGACCTCGATTCGCCAGGGAAGGCGAAAAATCTACACGTCTCCCACTAAGGTGCCATCGCCAAGACGTTGATTTAATGAGATTGTGACTGGTATTCGGGTTGCCACTTCCAATTCAGCGCAACGTGGAGCGAAATGTGGATGGAATGGGCGAGCTTCGCAAGCCACTGGGTCGGACCGGACTGCTATTGTCCCTCCTCTTTCTGACCTCAGCATGTTCCCGTTCAATTCGCGTGCCCGAAGAAGGCGCAAGCCCGGAGGGCCAGGCTCCATTCCAGGCTACGGGCGGGACTCCGAGCAGCCCGCAGGCAGTGCAGCACACCGTTCCGCCCGACATTGATCTGCCCTTTGAGGACGCCCATCATCTTCCCGTTGGTACTTTGCTTACCGTCCGTCTCTCCGATCCCGTCGCAGCAGGAGTCAAGACGAATGACCGCTCCTTCGAAGCGGTTATCGATCAGTCAGTGATTATCGACGGGAATACGGTTCTTCCGCGCGGCTCGAGCGTAAGCGGCAAAGTGGAATCGGTTCGAACGTCTGAAATGAAGCCCGACCGGGGCTATCTTCGGCTGGTGCTCGTATCCGTGCATTTCGACGGCGTGGATATTCCTCTCCAGACGGCCAGCTTATTTGCCCGCCAGGGTCCGGACGTCGACATCTCACTCTCAACGGTCCGTTTAGAGAAGGGACGCCGCCTTACTTTCCGCCTTATTGAGCCTGTTTCTCTCAATCCACAACGCACACAAGCCCGCCGTTGAGTATTTTTCTCATTTTTCTGAGTTTTCCACAGAAAGATTCACGATTATTCACTTGACACAAAGACCTGCCTAGATTGATCCTGCAATGGCCGTGACAGGGTAGCGTCGCAAGGCTCTGCGGAGTCGCAAAACTTGTTTGCGACTCCGCACTTCCCGCAGACAATCTCCCCGGTGTAGGTTCCCGCCATTACGCAAAGCCACTTCCCGCAGCCCAGACACGTTGAATTAACCAGATAGCGATAGCGTTTCATGGGTCCAGAATGCTGGAATCCATGAATATCTCCAAGTATGATATCTGTTTTTTATTGACATAAACTACATCTTCTGCCATTGTTACGTCATCTCATCGATGAGGCGACCGCCATGGAAACCGCTAAGATCAAGGTAAAGATTGGTGATAACGAATTCGAAGCCGAAGGTCCAGTGGAAGACGTAAAAGCTCAATTCGACGTATTCAAAGAGTTACTAAACTCCACAGCAATCCACAGGCTTCCACAGGAATCTGGCAAAACTGCACAATCTGTGGAAAACACAACAAAAAACGCGGAACCGCCACATATTCCAATCGAAAAGGTTTTGCATGCGGCAGGACGAGTCATTTCCCTTACTGCCCTCCCTGCGTCAACCGTTGACGCCGCGTTGCTGATTATGTTAGGACATAAAGATATGAGGAACCACGTGTCGGTCACTGGGCAGGAGATCGGTGACGGATTGGCCCAATCGGGGCGCCCTGTACCGCGAGTTGATCGCATCATGGATAAGGCCATCGAAGAGGCTCAGGTTCTCAAGACTGGAATCAAGCGCGGGACGCGGTATCGACTGACAAACCAAGGATTGATTAAAGCGCTGGGCGTGGCCGCGGAGCTGATTCAGAGTTTGCCGTGACGAACGGAGGGTCACGATGAGAATACCCATAGCCCGATAGCGCCATAGCCTCACCGCGCTATCTGGCTACAATACGAAGGCCCCTGACCAGGATTCTTTGAGAGGGAAGCACTGGGCAGAGGCCGTGGTGAGTTTCTGTTTTTGCCCGACCGGAGGGCGACTGCTTGGCAGCGGATCCCGCCTTATAAGCGGGTGTTCCTTTACTGGAACGGGGTCCGATCCCCCCGCCCTCCGCCATTATATAGCAAGTCCAAAGGCGCGTACTTTATTATGGATTCCGATTTTGCAGACAAGCTGAAGGCCGCCCTTCGCGAAAACCCACCGCCACAGAAAGTTGCGTTGATTCCGATTCCCGAGACGCGAGCAGCATTCCCCGGTAACTTTAAAGGTAGCATTCAAGACGCATTCAACCAATACAGGAACGAGTATGCGGGTAAAGACTTCGAAGATCCACGCGGCGTATGCGTCACCCTGCTTGAGGAGAACTTTCCGAAGTTAATCAAGTTGCGATACCAACCCGACCCTTCAAAGCCAGCGCAAAGGGCGCGCGCCAAGGCAGTGTTGGAGTCGTTACGCAACGGCACATTCGATGAACGGAAGCATTTCAGCGAACAACCGATTCGCCTTCGCACGTTGTTTTGGATCAAGGAAACGATATGCAATCCAGACGCTATACATACAAATTGTGCCGCGCGGATTGATGGCGAAGAAGTCTACTTCAAGCGATATGACCGATCTGGTGTGGATTTCAAACTGGTATTCACTGCAATCGGATATGGCGGCCAGAGAATTGTCATTACTTCATTTCTAGATGAGGCCGTCTCTCTCCACAAATATTGCAGCAAAGAATGTCTCTGGCCTATCAAAAAGTAAGACCACCCGCAAGGGTGGCCTAAACTCGCTCGTTGCCCCGAGACCAGGGAAAGGCTAGCTTTTCGGCTAGCATCAAACCTGCTGATATGATGCTCTGTAGAAGCCAAAGATGCAAGAAGAAAAGAAAGCGAAAGCAATCGAAATAAGCACCAATGTAGTCAATACTTTACCGGGGTAACGATTACTTTGGTTTTGAGCGGTTTCAAATGATACGATCTGAAACAGAATATGAAAGCTGATAAAGGCCAATTCGACGAAGTTCTCAACCGGATGCTAAAAAGGGCACCACAGAAAACCTCTGAAATAAAGGCCCCCAAGAAACCGTCTAAGCCTTCTCGGAAGTCAGGACACTGAACGGTAGAGGCTTGAATCCCGCCAAACGGCGCACTGTCTCTACGAACGCGCCAGTGTCATTCCGCCGATTAAACCTAAAAGTGAACTCATTCAGGTAGCGTTGCAGGTGCTTTATCGAAACCTGATGGAAGTTCCCTACGATGCCGCGCTTCAAGAGGGAGAATGCGGATTCAATCGTGTTTGTATGTACATTCCCGCGAACGTAAACGCCAGCGGAATGATTGATTATTACGTGGTTCTCGACAACCGATTTCACGGTGTCGCCGCGATAGAGTGCGCTGTCGTCGGTGACCACGAACTTCGCGTCAGGGCTCAGATGGGTCGCGATGACTGCTTTCAGATTTTCCTTTATCACTTTCGGCATGTGAATCAAGCGCAGATCGCCGCCACGTGAGCGCATACCAACGACAGGTTCCTTGTTATCCCAACGGCGATTGCCGCGATTATTGTTCTTTCCTTTTTTCAGCTTCCCGCCAATGTATGTTTCGTCGATTTCGACGACTCCGCCGAGCTTAGGCGCATTGGGATCTATCATGACTTCGCGGATTCGATGATTCAGGTACCACGCGGTTTTGTATCCGCCAATCCCAAGGTCGCGCTGTAGCTGCTTGGCGCTGATTCCTTTTTTCGCGTTGAGCATGATGGCTACAGCGTGGAACCAGACTATGAGCGGCAGATGCGTATTGTGGAATATCGTTCCTGACGTGGCAGAGAACTGCTCCCGGCAATCGGCATTGCGGCAGATGTAGAACCATAGACGCTTGTTTTCCTTCTCAGGATCGCGCTGCTTTGAGCGGCGTTTGCGTGTCAGCGTCTCGGGACGCTCGTACTTCTCGACGTTCTTGTCGCCGCATGTAGTGCAGCGAACGACGCCATCCGGCCAGCGCATCTTCTCGATGTACTGCAAGCACTGCTCGTCAGTTCCAAACTTCTCATGTGCTTCGCGGATGTTCATGATTTCCTCTTACGCAAGGCGATTACCAGAGAGAAGACGGCCAAGACGACGACAGCGACCCACTTCACAAGCTGCATCGAATCTATCTGGCTTACCCAACCCATGAGGAAATACTAGTCAATTACCACTTTTGTGTCAAGTGAATAATCGTGGAAAGATTTCCTGTTTTAGTGACATCTGACCTTCGCTCGCACAGCCTCATGTCTCTATAGTGAGCCGAAATGGGAGTTGGACGGACCGCATGAGATGTCCGAATTCCCATTTCGGGAAAACGTAGGTATTGGCTGGCGCACTCCCGCGCTCCCTTCCTCCCATTTTTCCCGCAAAGTAGGAATTAGAGAAATCTATGAGCGCAGCTGCTGAACTTCTGCGAATGACGGAAAATCCCGAAGCGGAGTTTCCTTCGCTATTGAACAATGCGCCCCAGGCATTCGTGCTCTGTCAGGCAGACGGCGCGATCAGCAGTTTCAATCCTGCTGCCGAGCAATTGCTTGGCAGCAAGCCAGATAGCCATCCAGTTGTTCGTTTTCTCGATCTGATCCCTCTTGAGCAACAGGCGCTGGCTGAGGGCGAAATTTGCGCCCTGTTAGAAGGGAAGCGTAGCAGCTTCCAAATCGAGACCAGAACAAGCGGCCTGCACACCGGCGCTGTGCGCTGGGTCGGCTGGAGACTGCTAGGCGATCGCAATGCATTTTTGGCGTTTGCGGAAGAAGTTCCAGGCGCCTCGGCTGTCGAACATAGACTCCGCCAGGCTCAACGCCTTGAAGCTATTGGTCGACTCGCCGGCGGGGTGGCCCACGACTTCAACAATCTTCTGACGGGAGTGCTGCTCTACTGTGACCTGCTGATGGCCAGTCTCGATCCCGGCCATCGCGCGCACAAGTACGCGGACGAGATTCGCAAAGCAGGTTTCCAGGCCACCGGCATCGTACGACAGTTGCTCGCTGTTGCGCGGCCCACGACTTCGCAAGCCCGCCTGCTCTGCCTAAACGAAATCGTCGAAAGCATGCGTAACTTATTGTCGCGCCTCATCGGAGAAAACTTTGAGCTCACGTTTCATCTCGACCCCGGTCTGGGCCTCGTCAGCATGGATCCCTCCCATGCCCAGCAGATTCTGTTGAATCTTGTGCTGAACGCCCGGGACGCGATGCCGCAAGGCGGCAAAATCTGGATTGAGACGCGCAACTGCAAGGTGCAGGTTCTGCAGGAAGAAGCAGCCCGCTTCAGATCCGCTCCAACACTGCCCTGCGCTCTGTTCCTTGTCTGCGATAACGGACCCGGCATGGATGAATCTGTTCGTGCCCGCGTCTTTGAGCCGTTCTTTACAACAAAGGCCGCCAGAGGCACTGGCCTTGGGCTCTCGACCGTCCATGACATTGTGACAACCAGTGGAGGACTGATCTGCGTCGACAGCGAACCTGGTCAGGGAACGCGGGTGAGTGTTTTGCTTCCAATTGCCCCGCAACAGGCGACCGAATCGCTGAATACAAGTTCTTATCCCATGAACGACGAGGAACTTTCATCGCACGAAGAAAAGGAATAATGCAATGACAGCAGCAGCCTTGAGTCCGGTTTCCAACCTCACCCCACAGATTGAACCCGCTAATTTCCTCAACCTTCTCATCATCGATGACGAGCGCACGATTCGCGAGGCCTGCGGCGAAGTTGCCCGGTCTCTCGGCTTCACTGCGCATGCCGCTGACTCTGCCGAGCAGGCCTACCGCATGTTAGACCTGCAGGCCTTCGACGCTGTTCTGTTAGACCTTCGGCTGCCCGGCGCCGGAGGGCTCGAGGCGCTGCGGCGCATCAGGGAGCGGCGTCCCGAGGCCGTGGTCATTGTCGTAACCGGATACGGCACCGTCCAGTCCGCCGTCCAGGCGATGAAAAATGGCGCCTATGACTATGTGACCAAGCCCTTCAGCGTCGATGAACTCAAGCTGCTCCTCGAGCGGGTAGCCAACCATCTGAAGATGAAATCAGAAAATCGCATGCTCCGCGAGAAAGTGAAATCGAAACAAGGATTCGGCGGAATCGTGGGCCGCGCTCCCGAAATGGAAAAGCTCTACCGCATCATCGCCAAAGCAGCCAACAGCATTCATCCTGTACTTATCCTGGGCGAGAGCGGAACCGGCAAAGAGTTAGTCGCGCGTTCGATCCATTATTCAGGACCATTTCGCGACAAGCCCTTCATCCCCGTGGATTGCGGTTCTCTGGTTCCCACGCTGATCGAAAGCGAACTTTTCGGATACGTGAAGGGCGCCTTCACCGGGGCGAATCAGTCCAAAGACGGTCTCTTGGCCATGGCCGAAGGGGGGACCATCTTCCTCGACGAGGTCGGCGAACTTCCCGTGGATCTTCAGGCGAAAATGCTTCGTGCAATCCAGGAAAAGGAAATCCGGCCCGTAGGCAGCACCCGCCGCGTGCCGATCAACGTTCGCATTCTGGCGGCAACGAATCGTGATCTCGAACTGGCGGTGACGCAGGGCGTATTCCGCCGCGATCTTTATTTCCGCTTGAATGTTCTCAGCTTGCGCATTCCCCGCTCTTCGTGAGCGTCGGCAGGACATTCCCCTTCTCATCGGATATTTCCTCGATCGCATGACGCGCACCTCCGGCGTGGAAAAGGTGCTTAGCGACGATGCTCTCAAAGGTATGCTGGCGTACGATTGGCCGGGCAACGTACGTGAACTCGAGAACTGTCTGGAGCGGAGTTATGCCTTCACCAGCGGCCCAGCGATCCACATCGCCGATCTACCACGCGAGATCGCCAACTTGCCCATGGCTGAGGCTTCGAACGGAAACGGCAATGGAAATGGACACTTGAAAATTGTTCCCATCGCAGAACTGGAGAAGCAAACCATCCTGCAAGCCATCACGGAATTGAACGGGGATAAGCTGCAGGCTGCGCGCTTGTTGGGCATCGGTAAGACCACTTTGTACCGCAAGCTGAAAGATTACGCGGCCCACGGATGCTGAACACGGACCAATTGCGAACTGCAAAATCACGATCGCGTACCGCAACGGGAAACTGACGAAGCACAGACTCCGCTAACTATCGCGTTTTCAATCCGTAGATTTTGGCGGCGCACGTGCTAGTGAAAGGCCATGATCTTACTCATTACTCCCCAATCCCGCGGACCTGAGCTTGCCGCACTTATGCATGCTGAGACGAGTCAGGAAACTCACTGGGCCCAGAGTGTGCCGGAGGCCTCCACGCGGCTCCGCGAACACACTTACTCCGCCGCCATCATCGATCAATTTTTGCTTGAAACCGAGCCCGAAGACGGCGACGACATGCTCGAACATTTGGGCACCGCATTTCCCGTATACATCAATTTTGCCGTGACCGGGCTCGATCGTCTCGTTCGCGAGGTGCGCTCGGCATTGCATCGCCGCAATCGTGAAGAATTAACCGCGCGTCGCGCCGTCGCCGAGCAGATGCACAGCGAAATGCGCGAAACCCTTACCATGATGCTTCTCTCTTGCGAGTTGGCTATGTCGGTGCCCGATGTTCCCAGTCTCGCCGCAGAGAAGATTCGCACGATCGACACGCTGGCCCGCGAACTGCGGTTGCGGCTCGAAGTGAACTGAGCGTGCTGTGTAGCCATGCCCGCCCTGCTGTGGAAGAACAGGTCCAGGGACAATTACGGGAGTTGCGACGGCCTCAACCCCTGAATTCCTGGAGCTAGTGTTTTTGCGTTATTGAGT
This sequence comes from Terriglobia bacterium, assembly GCA_963823085.1. GTDB lineage: Bacteria > Acidobacteriota > Terriglobia > Terriglobales > Acidobacteriaceae > Sulfotelmatobacter. The sequence continues at coordinate 128,700 of CAWGKF010000011.1, forward strand.
CGCGCCCCGCGCTCCGGTAACTTTTCGCTGCTCATCATTCTGTGGACGTGGGGTCCCGGAAAATCTGAACGCATCCCCCTGCACGCTTCGGCTGCCTCTCTATTTGGCGGACGATCCGTGTGCTCGGAGATGTGTATCTGCGAGTCGTTGGGGGCATCATGGGCAAACGAATTGGCTGGACAAGTTTCTCTCTATTTCTTCTGCTCGTCTGCTCTGCCGCTGCTCAACAGATTTCGGGAATCATACGCGGCAATGTCTCGGATCCTACGGGCGCCGCTGTCCAGAGCGCTTCCGTTACCGCTACTCAACTCGAAACCGGATTTTCGCGAAGTGCCGTAACCAATCATTCCGGGGAGTACATCCTTCTGGAATTGCCCGTCGGTCATTACACACTACAGGCCACCGCTCGAGGTTTTTCAGCGTATATCCAGCAGGGTATTGTCCTCGACGTGAATGAGACGGCGACCGTGCCTGTCCACCTCGCCTTGGGCACCCAGATGGAGAAACTGGAAGTACAGGCCGACGCGCAACTGATTCAGTCCACCGTAACCAGCATGGGCAAGACCGTGAGCGAGCGCGATGTCCTGGAACTCCCGCTCAACGGTCGCAACTTTTCCCAACTTGGTCTTCTCCAGCCGGGAGTGGTCCCGCTCACGCCCGGTCTCGCTGAAGCTGGAGGCTCCTTGCGCGATGGCCAAGCCTACGCCGTCAATGGGCAGCGTCCCGAGTCCAACAATTTCCTGATTGACGGTGCCAACAACTTCAATGGCGTCGATGGAGGTTTCGTCCTCAAGCCACCCCTCGATTCCATCATCGAATTCAAGATTTTGACGCACAACGCTAATGCTGAATTCGGAGACGCTCTGGGATCAACCACCAACATCATCACGCGTTCCGGGACCAACAGCTACCACGGGTCGCTCTGGGAGTTCATTCGCAACGATGCCTTCGATGCGAATAATTACTTTGCGACGAGCCAGGAGCCTCTGAAGCAAAACCAGTTTGGGGGCACGTTCGGCGGCCCCGTCCGCAAAGACAAAACTTTCTTCTTTGGATACTACGAGGGCTTCCGCAACCGCCAGGGCGAGACGCAGGGAAGCACCGTTCCATCACTCCCGGAACGGCAGGGAAACTTCGGCCAGCTATGTCCCGAGGGCTTTAACGGCGGTGGCATCTGCAACAACCCCGCGCATCAGCTTTTCAATATTTTTGCGAACGCGCCGGTTCCTTATAACAAGCTGCCATTCATCGACCCGCTATCGCAGAATCTGCTGAGTCTCTTTCCGGAGCCGAACTCGGGTACGAATGTTTACAACGCCACCGAGACGCTGCACGACGATACCGATCAGTTCGGAGTGCGGGTCGACCACTATCTCTCAGACGCCGATACTCTGAACTTCCGCTATATGTTCAGCACCGAATCGCGCATCGATCCGCTTTCCCCGTCCGGCGCCAGCGTGCCCGGCTTTCCCGTGGGAGAAAATCACCGCGCACAGAATTTCGTCGCGCAAGAGACGCACACTTTTTCTCCGACGGTGATCGGAGTGGCCCGGTTCTCGTACCTGCGATACAAGTTTCTTTTCGACGAACATCTGAATCACCAGAGCCCGACCAGCCTAGGATTTCAGTACTCGCCCAGTCTGGCTCTCGCGCAGGGACCTCCTTTTATTCAGGTGAACGGCTACACCACCGTCGGCGATCCGATCACCGGCCCGCGGAACACCTACGAGAATGCCTACGACACCACGGCCTCGCTCAGCTGGATTCGCGGACGTCACGAACTGAAGTTCGGCGGCGGATACCAGCACCTCAATGTGAACGCTCTGCAGGGCATCGCGACCAACGGTTTCTTTGTATTCGATCCCGGATTTCCCATTGTCGGAGACGGCTTCGCCGCATTCCTTTTTGGGCAGCCGGTGGTTTTCTTGCAGGGCCGCGGCGACTTCTCCCGCGGCATTCGCGGCAACGGCCTGAACGGATACGGCCAGGACACGTACAAGGTCACTTCGCGGTTGACGTTGAACTTCGGCCTTCGCTACGAATTGCCATTTCCCTATACCGAGATCCATAATCGCCAAACACTCTGGATTCCCGGCCGCCAATCGGTGGTCATGCCAAACGCTCCCACAGGACTCCTCTATCCCGGCGATCCCGGAGTTCCTGCCGGCTTAATTCCGACGTTCAAGAAGGCCTTTGCTCCGCGCTTCGGAGTTGCCTTCGATCCCACCGGCAAAGGCAAGTGGCTCGTCACTTCCTCCTACGGTATCTTCTACGAGCCGTACTACACCGGTCAGGGTGGACCGCTGCAGTCGCCTATCAGCGCGCCACCGTATTTGCAAACCGCACAAGTCAGCACGCCGAATTTCGCCGACCCGTTTAACGGGAACCCGCCGGCACCAGGCGCCTTCGCCACGCCACTTACGAATCTCACGCTGACGCCGAACCTCCCGCTCCCGTATTCACAGGACTGGGATCTGAATGTGCAGCGCGCCCTCGGCTCTGATCTCTTGCTCGAAGTGGGATACGTCGGCACGAAGGGCACCAAGCTGCCGCGCTTTATTGAAGGCAATCCAGCGGTCTATGTGCCGGGAATAAATTCCGTCACTGGCCAGCCAAACTCGACATCTGGCAACGCCGACCAGCGCCGCCTCTATTCCGGCTGCACGCTGAACGATCCGCCCAGCAGTTGCGTCTTTTCTTCCACGGGATTAATCGCCGGCATCGCCAATTCTTCCTATAACGCTCTGGAAGCCAGCCTGCGCAAGCGATTCAGCCATGGCATAGCATTTCTCGCTTCCTACACCTTTTCGAAAACGCTTGATGACGCGTCCTCGTTCAACATGACAGGGTCCGCGTCCAAGCCCGTTGCTGGAGAGAACGATCTCGCCCAAGACCCGTTCAATCTTGCGGCGGAGCGCGGACGCTCACTGTTCGATTCCCGCCATCGCCTCGTGCTGAGTTATGAGTGGGCTCTCCCGGTATGGCAGCAGCCGCACGGCTGGTATCAGCAGATTCTGGGTAGGTGGCAACTCAACGGAATCGTCACCGTCATGAGTGGAACTCCGTTTACTGTCTTTGATTCCGTCGACGTATCGGAGCAGGGCAGCGCTCCGGAAATAACCGGCTTTTCTGCGAACCGTCCGAACCTCGTTTCCGGACAGAACCCCAACACCGGCCCCAAAACGCCGGCCGCCTGGCTCAATGCGGCCGCTTTTCAGCGCATCACCCCAGATCCGAATTCCCCCGTCCAGCAGTTCGGGACTGCGGGCCGTAATATCGCCCAAGGCCCCGGATACGCCGACTGGGATTTCTCCGCCTTCAAGAACATCCCTGTGACCGAAGGCAAGCAGTTCCAGTTCCGAGCCGAGTTCTTCAACTTCCTGAATCACACCAACTTCCGGCTGCCCGACAGCGACATCAGTTCGCCGACTTTCAACCAGATCCTGGCCGCGCAGCCTCCCCGGTTGATTCAGTTGGCCTTGAAGTTCCAGTTCTGAAGAACCTCTTTTCTATCGTAAGTGGCCAACTTGGGCGGGAATTCGCTTCCCCTCATCCGATATTGGATTAAAATGGTGCACGTGCGAAAGTCGCGTCACCCGCGGCATTTCGCCTCCCGGAGGTTCTGTGCACGTCCTGGTCACTGCCGATTCCATGACGAGTTCGTGGACTTATGCCCGGGAACTGGTGACCGGACTTGTAACCCGCGGGGTTGGCGTCACCCTCGTCACTTTCGGCGAGATTCCACTGCCAGACCAGACCTCGTGGATGGACCATCTCCACGGCCTCGACTACCGCCCCACTGCCTTCCGCCTGGAATGGATGCACGAAGCCGAAGAAGACCTGCCGGAGTCATCGGCATTTCTTCTCTCGCTGGTTCAGGAACTCCGGCCCGATGTTCTGCACTTGAATCAGTTTTGCTACGGCAACTTACCAGTGGATATACCTCGCGTTGTGATGGTCCACGGCGACCTGATCACGCGGTCGGAGGCCGTGCACGACCGGCCTCAGCAGACGCCACGCTCGATGAGTTGGTATCGCAGGATGGTTCTGAACGGCCTTTCCGGGGCTGATGCGGTTGTTGCACCGTCCGGCTGGATGCTCGATCGCATCTGCGACTGCTACATGCAGCCGCGTCGCGGAGAAGTGATCTATCCGGGTCGGAACCCGATCTTCTTCAACCCCTACGTCAGCAAGGACGACTCCGTTCTGACCGTTGGAAGGCTGGTCGACGCCGGTAAACAGGTTTTCTTGCTGACTCAGCAGCAGCATCCTCTGCCCGTCTGCATCGTGGGTGCAGAGCAGACCGTGCCGATGCCTCGCGTTCCGATTCGTGCCGATGTGAAAGTGGCTACCCAGGAAAATTCTGTTGCCATTCGAGGCCCTCAGACGGATGCCCAATTGCGCGCGCTTTACAGCCGCGCGGCAATCTACGCGGCCACTTCGCGTTACGAGCCTCTGGGGATGGCGACTCTCGAGGCAGCTTTCTCACGCTGCGCCATCGTTGCCAACGATATTCCCAGCTACCGCGAAATCTGGGGCGATGCCGTGCTGTATTTCCGCACCAACGACGCCGCCAGCCTTGCCGAAAATATCCGGCTGCTCAACGAAGATCGCGCCATGCGTCGCGCCTATGCGGAACTCGCTTATACCCGGGCCCGCGAGCGGTTCACCACTAAAGGCATGATCGACCAATATCTGCAGCTTTATCGGAGCCTGATTTCCGTCAAGGCCAAAGCCGCATAATTCGAAGCGAAAAAGGTGTCACGCTCCAGGGGATCCGCTTTCAGGTGCCGTGAAGGATCTCGGCGGGAAGAGAATCTGCATCGAAGTTCTACCTCTGCGGTAGCCATCCTCCGGCTAACAAGACGTTTTCCCTCGCTTAGTGGTATCTTCTTAAGGCTTACTAGAAACCCGTAAGGTTGGAGGATTCTCTCGTGGCTCAAGTCAAGATCACTGTCCGTCCGAATGGCCCGTTACGCGTCGAAGCACCGGAAGGCTCTGTCGAGTTGGTCGACGTCAACGGAAACCAATTTGATCTCACCGGCAAGACCGCATTTTCTCTCTGCCGCTGCGGCGGTTCCGTCAACAAACCTTTCTGCGACGGAACTCACAGCAAAATCGGCTTCCAGGGTGCAGAACTGGCCGTCAAGAAAGCTGAAGGCCAGGCGTAAGTTTCTCGAAGGATCAGAAAAGGGCACGGCCTCCGTCGTGCCCTTAGTTGCGCAGCTTAGAGTTTCGGGAAGAGTTCCGGAGGAACAACGTGGATTCACAGGACCGCGAATTGGGAATGCGTCGCAATATTACGCGCCGCGATTTCATCAACGGTGTTGCTGTGACCGCAGGTGCGGCGATGATGCCGTGGCAGTTGTTCGGGAGTGATTCAGCAGATCCGGAGAAGTCCCCCAACTACTATCCTCCCGGTCTGACCGGAATGCGAGGCAGCCATCCGGGCTCCTTTGAGACGGCGCACAGTGTGCGCGATGGCACCTTCTGGGATTCTGTCGGCAAGCCCCAGGACACTGGGGAAACCTATGACCTCATCGTGGTCGGAGGCGGCATCAGCGGGCTCGCTGCGGCCCACTATTACCGCAAAGCAGCGGGAGCCAACGCTCGCGTCCTGATCCTCGACAATCACGATGACTTTGGTGGACACGCGAAACGCAACGAATTTCGCGTGGGCAATGCATTCCGCCTCGGATTCGGAGGAACGTTCTCCATCGAGAGCCCCGCTCCTTATAGTGCGGTCGCCAAGGCGATGATCGAGGAACTCGGCATCGACGTTCCTTCTTACCCAAAGTATGTCGACAAAGGTGTCTACCATTCGCGCGGCTTGCGCTCAAAAATCTTCTTCGATAAGGAAACCTTCGGTGCTGATAAATTAGTTATCAATTTCCATCCTCGGGGCGGCGGCGAAAGCGAAGATGCCAGCAACGAATCCCGAGAGCTGTTGAAGCGGTTTATTCGAGAAGCTCCCATCGCCGAACAAGCCAAGCGCGATCTCCAGCGCCTTTACGACGAGCCCAAAGATTACTTTCCCGGCCTAAGCTCAGATGAGAAGAAGGCCAAGCTGGCGCGCATCAGTTACGCCAACTATCTAAGAGATGTGGCCGGTGTTCACGAGGATCTCGTTAAGCTGTACCAGGCGCTGCCTCACGGGCTTTTTGGGGTCGGAATCGATGCAATTGCCGCCCAGGACGCATGGGGCTTCGATTTTCCCGGCTTTGATGGATTGAAACTCGATCCTACGCCGGGCAAGGGAATGAATCGTGACGCCATCCCCAACGAAGAAGCGGAAAAATACTTTTTCCATTTTCCCGACGGCAACGCGACCATTGCCCGTCTGATGGTCCGGAAGCTGATTCCCGGTGTGATCCCGGGTAAAACTTCGTCCGATGTAGTTCTCGCAAAAGCTAACTATGCCAAGCTAGACGAGTCCGCCTCTGCGGTGCGAATTCGCCTTAACAGCACAGCGGTGCGCGTAAATCACGTTGGCGATGCGGCGAGTGCGAAAGAAGTGGAAGTCACCTACGCCAAAGGGGGCAAGGCCTATACCGCTCGCTCGAAGAATGCGGTTCTCGCTTGTTGGCACGTCATGATCCCCTATATTTGCGAAGAGCTGCCCGACAAGCAAAAAGAAGCGCTCGCCTCCGCACAGAAAGTTCCTCTTCTCTACAGCAATATCGCCGTTCGTAACTGGACGGCGTTCGAGAAGGTAGGGACGAATTCCATTTACGCTCCGGGCATGTATCACTCGTACGTGAACCTTGACTTACCAGTGAGCATCGGCGGGTACGAGTGTGCGAAAAATCCGGAGCAACCGATCGTCGTGCACATGATGAAAGCCGCATGCCATCCGGGGCTGCCCGCGCGTCAACAGCATAGCTATGGCCGCATCGAACTGTATACGACTACCTTCGAAACCATGGAGCGCAACATTCGCGATCAATTAGCGCGTACGCTCGGTCCCGGTGGTTTCGATCCCGCGCGCGACATCGCAGCCATCACTGTGAACCGTTGGCCTCACGGCTACGCCTACGAGTACAACTCGCTGTTCGATTCATTTTGGCTGGAAGGCGGCGAGACACCCTGCGAAGTTGCCCGCAAAACATTCGGCCGCATCGCCATCGCAAATGCCGATGCTGGAGCCTATGCGTACACCGATGAAGCCATCAATCAGGCGTATCGAGCCGTAAAAGACCTGACAAAAACCTAGGCAATTCACCAACTGGATTTTGCGGGAACGAAGGACCCGTGGGTGGCGCAACTCTTCAGCGCGACGAAAACGGGTCACTCTTAAGTTGGGACGTTAGCCCCGGGCGTTGGAACGCGAGCTTTCCAAGCAAGTTCTAATTGGAATGGCCAGCCTGTCCCCTTAACTGCAACGCCTGATTCCGCGCTTCTTGTGCTTGCTGCGCCATTCCTTTCGCCTCGTACGCATCTGCCAACGAGCTCTCCAGATCCGGATCATCTCCGTCTTTCTGCCTTCCTTGTAGATACGCCGAGATGGCGTTGTCATACTTCTTCAACTTCGCGTACGAATTCCCCATTTCGTAATACAGCCCGGAGACTTGCGTCCCCGACGATTCCGCCTTTTTGAATTCCGCAATGGCGTCCTGATAATTCTGCTCGGAGGCCAGCGTCATGCCCAACCCATAATGCCCGTCGCCGCTGTTGGCGTCCTGCGTGAGCATGTCGTTGAAAGTTGTTTTCGCATCCTCCGGCCTTTGCTCGCTGAGGTACGTCATGCCCAGGTCGAAGCGGGCCGCCTGACTATTCGGCTGCAATTCCAATACCTTCTTGAATTCGGCCTCTGCTTGCGGGAACTGCTGGCGCGTCAAATAAGCTTGGGCCAATGCAAAGTGCGCCGGTACAAGATTCGGCTGCTGCCGCACAATCTTCTCCAACTGGGCTACTGAATCGGTCCTGCCACCAAGCTCCTGATATTCTCGCGCCATGCGCATGGGACCGCCACGCCACTCGCGGACGCCAAATCCCGCCGCAACCACCGCCAGTGCCACAAATCCCACGACGCTCGCGCGACGCAAGGGGGCATCCTGCTGCGGGGCCAGACGTGCGATGACCGCACCCAACGCCAGGCCGCTTACCAACCCGCCAATGTGGCAACTGTTATCAATGCCCGGGAACATGCTTCCAAACAGCAAGTTGAAACCGGCAAAAAATAGCAGACTTCTCAACGTGCCTCGGATTGCGATTTGCGGCAGCGAAAATTCGCCAAGGTAGAACGAAGCAATCAGCGCGCCTGCCAAACCGAAGATTGCGCCCGATGCCCCCACACTCCACACTCCAGGGTTCCAGCCTAGACTGGCAACCCCGCCCGCAACGCCCGTGATTACATAAATGAAAAGATAGGTCCAGCGCCCATAGAGCGACTCGCAGAGTTTGCCCAGGTCCCAGAGGCACCACATATTGAAGCCGATGTGCAGCAGGCTTCCGTGCAGAAACATGTACGTGAACAGCCGCCACCAGTCTCCGGAAAGCGTCAGCGGGCCGTAGTTAGCGCCAAAATGGATTGACACTCCGGGAGGAAACTCATGCATCGGATCCAGAAATGCAGCTGGATTTCCGCTGGCCAATAGCATGGCCAGAAACACGGCCACGTTCGCCCCAAAAAGAATATGCGTCAGACTGATGCTGGACTCGCCGCGCCGCACCCAAGGCGCCGGCATCACGCGCTGCCGGGGTTCGTCGACAACCTCACCGCGCTGCGCAGCCTCATGTTGCACGCACCATTGGCAGATTTTCCTCCCGAAACTCAAGGGAGGAAGCTGCCGTCCGCATCGAATACAGTTCGCCATGTCGTACTAAAAGACTATCAGGAGTGACGGATGTCGTGCGACGCAGCTATGCTTCGGGTCGCGGCGTTAAACGGTTTGGTGGGAGAGCGGCGCTTCAGCGCCGCGTGGATCGTGCCTAGGGATCTGGGCTTTAGAGACTGCGTGAGAAGTCTTTCCGTGGAATCCCTGAGAATACCGTTGGTACCACCGTGGAAGAGCGGCGCTTTAGCGCCGTGCCAATCGCTTGCTACTCGGGGCTTTCAGCCCCAGGGCGATCTAGTGAATGGTCTTCATCTTTCGTGACATGTAATCCATCAGCAGATACTGCCCCAGCGTATACGGAGTGGTGAAGTACGCCTTACCTCGGCACATTTCCGTGACCTTCTGCACAAACTGCACCAGGCCATAATCCGACGCCAGCATGAAAGTATTGATCAGCACCCCGGCTCGTTTGCACTTCGAAACCTCTTCCAGCGTCTGGCTGACCACCAGCGGATCGAGACCGAATGCATTTTTGTAAATGCGGCCGTCTTCCAGCGTAAGCGCCGAAGGCTTGCCGTCTGTGATCATCACGATCTGCTTCATGTCTTTGCGTTGCCGCTGGAGAATTCGCTGCGCCAGCCGCAATCCTTCGCGCGTGTTGGTGTAGTAAGGCCCAACCTTCACGCGCGCCAGTTGCGAGAGTGGAATCTCCTCCGCCGAATCGTGAAAAAGCACAAGCGACAGCGAGTCTCCCGGATACTGCGTGCGGATCAAGTGCGATAGCGCCATAGCCACTTTTTTTGCAGGCGTAAATCGATCTTCGCCGTACAGGATCATCGAATGCGAGCAGTCGAGCATCAACACGGTCGCGCACGACGACTGATACTCGCACTGATGCACCTGCAAGTCGGAATATTCGATATTGAGTGGAAGTGTCAGCCCCTCGCGCTGAATCGCGTTCGATAAAGTCGCTGTGATGTCCAGATTCAACGTATCGCCGAATTCGTAGGTCTTCGATGAACCGCTTGCTTCGATTCCCGTGGCCAGGTCGCGCGTGTCATGGCGTCCGAAGCTCGATTTCCCCAGAGACCCGAGCAGATTACGCAATGACTTAAAACCGAGAAAATCGAGACTCTTATCGGTAATTTCAAATCGAGCCTGTTGCGCTTCCCCCGTCTGTCCACCCACATTCGATTGCCGCGAGGGATCGTGCGGTTCGTCGACCGAGATGTAATCTTCCTGCTGCATGCGCTCGATCAGTTTCTCGATCAGTTCGTCAAGTTGACCATCGGCCATCATCTGCTCGATCTGTTCGCGCAGGTTCTCGTCGAACTTCTCGCCATTCAGCAGTGCCTCTTCGATCGCGCGCTTGAGATTATCGAGCGTCTGCTCGCCTTCGGGCATCTCGTACCACATGGAATCCTGAAACCCGCTCTGCAGCAGATAGTCCGACAGCGCGCTGAGCAAGTCCTCCATGCTCATCTCGCCCGCCGGATCAGGTACGTATTTGGAATAACGGATGCGTTTCATAAACGCGACTTTCGGCTTCGGCCGTCCGGCTTCCGGTCCATCGATGACACTTTTGCCGGAAGGCGAAAGCCGGAAGCCGATGCCCTAATTAAACTGTCTTCTCTGCCGATATGGGCGATCTTCGGCCTCAAACGATTTCTCGCGTACAGCTTCGGGCTTCTTCTCGCCTGCTTTGAACACACGTTCTTCGCTCCGGCCGATGCGCTTGTGAGCGTGCAGCCCTTCAAGGATGAACTCCGCTGCCGAAACTTGCTGTTCAGCGCCGTCTTTCGACGAGATGCCCAGCGGTCCCAGCTTGTCGATCAATCCCTGAATGCCGCACAGATTCTCCAGGGCTTCAGCGGCAGGAACCGAATCGGCCAATTGAATCTCTCCGCCCAGATCGAACCACTGCACAATTTGCTGGACGTTCGCGCCCGTGTAGTACTCGTCGTAGGTCTTGGCGATCGCGGTGCGAATCAGTTCGCGTCCCACGTGGTCTGCACCCTTCATCTCGCCTTCGTATTCGAGTTCGAGTTTGCCAGTGATGGCCGGGAGCGCCGCGTAAACATCACTGATGCGTGGCACCACGGCCTTTTCCTGATTGCAAATCGCCCTGCGCTCTGCGTTCGACACGACGTTTTCCATGGCCGAGATTGGTAACCGCTGGCTCACGCCCGACCGCTTATCGATTTTCTTATCTTCGCGTGCCGCAAAGGCGACGCGCTCAATCACTTCCTGCACGTAACTTGGCAGATGCAGCGTGTGGCCATTGCGCCGCGTCCAGGCCTCCTGCGCCGTGATCGCAATTCCTTCCTCCACGGTCGCAGGATAGTGCGTGCGAATCTCCGATCCAATGCGGTCTTTCAACGGAGTGATGATTTTGCCGCGTGCCGTGTAGTCCTCCGGATTCGCGCTGAACACCAGCGCAACGTCCAGCGGCATCCGGATGGGATATCCCTTAATCTGCACATCACCCTCTTGCATGATGTTGAACAGACCAACCTGAATCTTCCCGGCAAGGTCCGGCAGTTCGTTGATGGCGAAGATGCCGCGATTCGCGCGGGGGAGAAGTCCATAATGCACCGTCAGTTCACTCGATAACTCGTGTCCGCCGCGCGCTGCTTTGATCGGATCGATGTCGCCAATCAAATCTGCAATCGTCACATCTGGCGTCGCTAACTTTTCCACGTAGCGTTCGTCGCGCGTGAGAAACGCGATGGGTGTCTGATCTCCGAGCCGCACAACTTCCTCGCGGCAACGCCGGCAAATCGGCGCGTACGGATTGTCATGAATCTCGCATCCGGCGATATACGGCATCTCCGCATCGAGCAGTGTCGTCAACGCCCGCAGGATCCGGCTTTTCGCCTGACCACGCAATCCCAGCAGAATGAAATTGTGGCGCGAGAGGATGGCATTGATGATCTGCGGCACGACCGTATCGTCGTATCCCACAATCCCTGGGAACACCGATGCGTCATCGCTCTGCCGCAAACGCGCAACCAGATTGTCGCGCAATTCGTCCTTTACCCGGCGGCTGCTTAAACGCTCTTCGGAGAAGTCACTACGGCGCAGTTCACCCAACGTGCGCGGAACACTCATGAAAGGAACCCCCACAAACTGCAATGGACCGATTATACGCCCGCTTTCGCGGCTCAGTTTGGCGCGCCGAGCGGAGTTTCAGAGATGAAACGTGAAATGAAGGAGAACGATTTAACCATTAATGGACGTGCCCGTTACCACCAGCTTTCTCACGCGCCCGCGATGCGCGGCGCAGCTTGGGCAAGATTGCCTCCAGGTAAGCCGACACCGCCTGCAGGCGTTGTCCTTCGGAGCGCATAGACAGCAACTGTTGCTTGAAATCCAGATCAAGTGGCAGCGAACCTGCGAGATGGAACGAAAGTTGGCTCTGATCGGCCGCTGACAGATCCTGCACGGCCCCCGCTAGCGACAAGATCTCCAGGTGTAGTTGAATCGCTTTCGCCCGCTCTTCTTGCGCGGCAACTGCCGGTTCGTCGGGCACCAGCAGCACTTCCGCCTGCAGGAACGGCCGGTCGCGATTGACCTCCAGCACTTCAAACCGCTTGCGTCCTTCGCAAACCAGATCCATGCGGCCGTCAGGATACTCTTTGGTCACGGTGACGATCTCGGCGGTGCATCCTATTTCCGCGATGCCTTCTTCCAGCGCGCGAACGATACCGAACGGCGCACTATTCGCCCGGCATTCCCCGATCATCTCTTTATACCGCGGCTCAAAAATGTGAAGCGGCAACGGCGTACCAGGAAGCAGAACCAGTTCCAGCGGGAACAATGGAAGAAGAGCCACACGATCTCCGAATTCAACCAATCGATTTTACGACAGCATCTGGCACATCTTGACTTGCATCGCCTGTCTGAATACAACCCAAGCATGGAACTTGCCGGCAAGGTTGTAGTGGTCACGGGCGCGTCGATGGGAATTGGCGAGGCGATCGCCAAAGTATTCGTGGAAGCAGGCGCAAGCGTCGTGCTTTTGTCGCGGGATGCCACTCGCTCGGAAGCGGCGCGGGTCAGAATCGGGTTTGCCGAACGTACGGCGGCTTTCTCCTGCGACGTGCGCCACGCGGAAGAAATTGATCGCGTCCTCGCGCTCACGCTGCATCACTTTCAACGAATCGATGTCTGGATTAACAATGCCGGACACGGCCTGGTCGATTCCGTCTCGCAGATGAACATGTCAGCCTGTCACGATATGTTTGAGACGAACTTTTTCGGGGCCGTATCCGCGATGCAGAAGGTCATTCCGGTGATGCGGCAGCAGGGCGGCGGCACGATCATCAACATCTCAAGCGTGGCCGGACACATTCCGCTCCCATTTCATGCTGCTTACAGCGCGACCAAGTTTGCTCTCAACGCTATTGGCAAAGCCGCGCGAGTGGAGTTGAAGAACGACGGCATTCACGTTCTTACCGTTTGCCCGGGGTACGTGGCGACCGCTTTCGGCCAGAACGTTGTCCGAGGCAACGAACAGAAGAACGTCAGACCGAATTCCGTTCGTGGAATTCCGGCAGAGCGCGTCGCTCGTGCCACATTGCAGGGCTACTTGAAGGGAAAGCGTGAAGTCATCGTTCCCTGGACGATGCACATTCCCGTGAAGCTGTATCAATTGTTCCCCGGCTTGGTGGAATGGGCAATGAGCCGGATGGCGAAGTAGCTAGCCGAGTTCGCCCAGCATCGCTTCCATCTCGGATTGCGCGTGCAGATTGCCGGTCCGGCGCGCTGAAGAGATGCCGTTCTGCAACATCTTCTTGGCTTCTTCTGCTCTTTCGGCGCGCACCAGCGTTTGCGCCGCCATGAAATAGCCGGCGGTGTAGTCCGGATGGTGCTCAATCAGAATTGAGAACTCGGCGAGGGCGCGGTCAAAATCGCCCTGCTTCGAATACTCCATCGCGAGTCCGTAACGGGCGAAGGCGTCCTTAGGATTCTCGGTAAGAATGTCGTTGAGCGCGGCGATGCGATCCATGGTCGAGTCGTCCCTGTCATCGAGATTACTACAAACCTGCGCAAACCGATTTTTCGACGGCGAGGCTGTTGTAGCGCTGCCTTCGATTACAATTGCACTTCCCGAACTTCTTGCGCGAGGAGGAACAGTTGACCTGCCCGTACTTTATGCCAGTGGAGAAAATTGAAAATGGAAACTGGCCACATCCCGCGCGATTGCCTCTCGGTTGCGGCTGGAGTGGCCACTGCACGGCTCCGGGCCATGAGTTGCAAGTTCCATCGCAGGATATCCTCGAAGCCTTTTGTAATCTGGGATACGCCAGCAGTTGTACCTGGGCCCCGCCGCAGCGTGCCTGGGATGCCGTGCGCTTCGCCGTGAATCGCCCGCTTGGCTCCCGCGACAAGTCTCTTCGTTCCAGCGACGCCTCCGCACGAGTTTTGCGCCTGACGTACGTTTGCGAACGCGGGCATCGTCCCGTGGAGCACGGGGAACTCGAGTTCGACATTGCGCAAGCCACGTGGTTCAAACGCCACTCGGATCCGCGTATACAGAAGATGGCGGAGTGCTTTCTGGAATCGTATTTGAAAAAGAAATCCTGAAATGACTTTGCGCTTTCATTTGAACTGATCGAGGCACGACCATGCCGGAAGATAGCCTTACCCCGCGTCCCGTCCGCGACTCGCAATCGGAAATGGCGGAAATCGTTCTGCCCAACGATGCCAATCCGCTGGCGGCTCTTCTCGGCGGACGCCTCATGCACTGGATCGATCTTGCCGGAGCCATGGCTGCGCACCGCCATTCCCGCAATCATGTAGTGACAGCCTCGGTGGATCACATCGATTTTCTGGTACCCGTTCGTGTCGGGGATCTCGTCATTCTGCGTTCGTCCGTGAATCGTGTCTTCACCACTTCCATGGAAGTAGGCGTGAAGGTTTTCGTCGAGAACTATATTGCCGACACAGCGCAGCACGTCGCCTCCGCGCACCTGACGTTCGTAGCCATCGATAAGGAAGGGAACCGTTTGAAGGTCGCTCCTGTGATTCCCGAAACCGACGAGCAGCGGCGTCGTTACGACGACGCCGGCCGCCGCCGTGAAATCCGTCGTGTGGAGTTTGAAAGGCATCGCCATTTACCACGGTAGCGACTGCCAAGCTGTGATTGACATCACATCCAGAAAAATTCCGCCACGTTAGGCTTTTGGCAGTTTAGAGGAATTCATGGATAGTGCTCTCTTAGTTCACCGCCTTCACTTCGCCTTCACCGTCACCTTCCACTACCTTTTTCCGCAGCTGACCATGGGCCTCGCGCCCCTCATCCTCGTTCTCAAGAGCATCGCGCTGCGGCGCAACGACGAGAGCTTACAACCGGGCGGCACGCTTCTGGGCGAGGATCTTCGGTATCAACTTTTTGTTCGGGGTTGTGACCGGCATCCCGATGGAATTCCAGTTCGGCACCAATTGGTCGCTTTTCTCGCGCTTTGCCGGAGGCGTGATCGGCCAGACCCTGGCGATGGAAGGCATGTTCGCTTTCTTTCTGGAGTCGGCGTTCCTGGGGCTGTTTCTTTACGGCGAGAAGCGCCTGGGGCCACGCGGACACTGGTGGTCGGCCTTCGCGGTTTTTCTTGGATCGTGGGTCAGCGGCTTTTTCATTATCGTGACCGACGCCTGGATGCAGCATCCCGTCGGATACACGCTTGCTCCCAACGGCTCTGCGCAGCTCTCGAGCTTCTGGGCTTTGGTCTTGAATCCATGGGCGTGGTGGCAATACGCGCACAACATGAGTGGCGCGGTCATCACTGGCGCGTTTGTCATGACATCGGTGGGAGCGTTCTATCTGCTGTGGGGCAAGTTTGAAGAATACGGCCGAATCTTTCTGCGAGTCGGAGTAACAGCTGCGTTGATCTCGAGCGTGCTGCAAGTATTTCCCACCGGAGATGGTCAGGGACGCATGGTTGCTTTCGATCAACCGGCTACGCTCGCCGCGATGGAAGCGCTCTTCGAAACCCAGCCCGGAGCACCCATCGTCCTGATCGGCCAGCCGGACGTGAACGAGCGGAAGATCGACAATCCGATCCAGGTGCCCAACGCACTCAGTTTTCTGACCTACCGCGCGTGGAAGGCCGAGGTGAAAGGCCTGAACGCATTTCCGCAGGACCAGTGGCCGACGAACGTCGAGTTGCTCTATTACAGCTACCACATCATGGTCGGGCTGGGGACGCTGTTCATCGCGATTGCGCTGGTTGCTCAATTCCAGCTCTCGCGCCGCAAACTGTTTTCCAGCCGGTGGCTCTTGTGGATCCTGCTGCTCACGCTGCCGTTTCCGTACATCGCGAACACGGCTGGCTGGATGACCGCTGAATTGGGCCGGCAGCCATGGCTGGTGTACTCGCTCATGCGCACCGCCGACGGATATTCGAAGCTGGTTTCCGCAGGCAATGGCATTTTCACGCTGCTGGGATTTATGGGCATGTATACCGTGCTGGGCATTCTGTTCCTATTCCTGGTACGGCGTGAGATCGAGCGCGGGCCGGAAGCGCAGATCGAGACGGGACACTGATATGGAAACTCTGTGGTTCGCAATTGTCGCTGTCATGGTCGCAGCCTACGTGGTGCTCGATGGGTTCGATCTCGGCGCCGGTGTCATTTATCTGAGCGCGGCTCGAACTCCGGCGGAGCGCCAAACCATCATCCGCGCGATTGGCCCGGTGTGGGACGGTAACGAAGTCTGGCTCCTCGCCGCAGGCGGAACACTCTACTTCGCCTTCCCGCTGCTCTATGCTTCGAGCTTCAGCGGTTTTTATCTGCCGCTGATGATGGTGCTCTGGCTGTTGATGCTGCGCGGCATCGGCATCGAATTGCACGCGCACATGGACAATCTTGTGTGGCGGGGATTCTTTGATTTCGTCTTTTGCGTTGCCAGCGCGTTGCTCTGCATCTTTTTTGGCGCGGCTCTGGGCAACGTTGTGCGGGGCGTGCCGCTCGGCGCTGACCAATATTTCTTCGAGCCGCTGTGGACTAATTTCCGCGTGGGGCGGAACAACGGAATCCTCGACTGGTACACGGTGCTGACCGGCGTCATCGCGCTGGTGACGCTGACCGTGCATGGCGCGCTCTACATCGCCACGAAGGCAGAAGGCGATCTGAACCGCCGCGTCCTCACGACTGCGAAATGGATCTGGCCAGTTCAAGTGCTCCTGACGGTCGTCGGATTGATCGCGACCGTCTCCATCCGCCCGGGTGTTCTCGACAACTACAAGGCCCATGCCATCGGATTCATCATCCCCGTGCTTGTCTTCGGCTCGCTTGCGGTCATGATGCACGCAATGATCAGGCAGGCGGAGAAGATTGCTTTCGTCGCTTCTGCCCTCTACATCGTGGGTATGCTGGTCGGAGCGGCTTTCGCGCTGTATCCGGTGGTCCTGCCGGCGAGCACGGATCCCGCCTACAACCTGACCATCTATAACGCTGCCGCTGGACATCATGGTCTGAGCGTGGGATTTGCCTGGTGGACCGTCGGGATGATTCTCGCCCTCGGCTACTTCTTCTTTGTGTATCGCATGTTCCGCGGCAAAGTGCGACTTGAAGGAGAAGGAGAAGGATACTAACGGAGTTCGATCGAACTTCATTTTTTCGGTCTTTCACGTAAAATATCTGTTTTCTGTAACTTACGAGTACTGGATCGCTCTAAATCCCGCCAAAATCTTGATTCCAAATGGCTTATACGTAAAATCCTGCAAAATAAAGACTTAGCGTCCGAAGCCGAGTTTGGAACGCTTTCACCCTCAACGGAAATCCTCTGTTTTCTTTGGTTTGCGGGTACAATCGAGATCTGGCTCCCCGTAAAATATTGATTCCAAGTAGTTTACTCGTAAAATATTGAATAATATGGGTTTAGCTGTCGGCCGTCGATAGTGCGATCTGACGTCCGCCTGAAACGGGTCGTGAAGGCAGGGGAACATGGTGTCAGTGTGGTTCTTTCGTTTTTCTCAGTAAAGGTTGTTCGTCACATCCGAACGATTTAGCTGTGGAAAAGTTCAGGTCTCGCGAAGGACGCGCGAGAAATAGGACGGCCAACTTCCGAGGCGCCCCGCTTCCGGGCGTGATAGCGCTCACTGCGCAGGGAGGCATCCTTTTTGCAGAATTAAGTGTGACCGGAAGGCGCTGCGAGGGTGAGAGCAGCCGTCGATCCGGAGGACGGCATGAAAAGGAAGGATGCGTTATTCCTGGCGCTGCTGGCGATTACCGCGCTGATCCTGACGTTCGCACAGAGTAGACTGCAAGCGGCGGGGCACGGCACGCTGAAGGTGACGGCCACGTATACGGGAAAGGGAGTGGTCGACGAGCAGCACAGAATTTATGTGTTACTCATGGACGCGAATCCCTTCACCGCAACCGCGATGGTGGACGCGACCTCGCAGCCCATTCCTCCGATAGCCGAAGTCAATGTGGCGCACGTTCTGGCGGTTCAGGGCACGACCGACAGAAACGGCACGCTCACGTTCCACGATGTTCATGCCCCGACGGTGTATGTGGTCGTGTTGTTCGACAAACACGGAGAGTACAACGGGCACGTGGGCTCGTTTTCGCAAGGCGAGCCTATGGGCATCTACGGCACTCCGCCGGACAAACTGGAGGCCGTCACGGTCGACTGCAAAAAGACCTCGCAGATCACCTTAGCGTTCGACGATTCCAGGACTACACCGTAATCTGATAGGCTCTGGCCATCGACTGACCGGCTCCGGGGGAAGTCTCAACCGGCCTCAGGCCGTTCCGCCAGCCCTGTATAATCAAGCATTGGGGCTTCTGCAGCATCTCCTCAAGAAGTCTTCTTAATCCGCACCAGGAGTAATTCTTTGAACGCACATATGCCGCATCAGCATGGACAAGGTCCCGCGCAGCAGGGTCCGCAACCGCTTCCGGGGGTGGACGCCATTATCGCCGTTGGGTCAGGCAAAGGAGGCGTTGGCAAGACCACGCTGTCGGTGAACCTGGCTGTGGCGCTCGCCAAGATGGGACATAAGGTTGGCCTGCTCGACGCCGATGTGTATGGGCCGAACGTCCCGCTGATGCTGGGCACGAATGCGCAGCCGCGCATGGTTGGCGAGAACCGCATTGAGCCGATTGAGGCGTTTGGGTTGAAGGTCATCTCGGTCGGATTTCTCAATCCCGGCGACAAGCCTGTGATCTGGCGCGGACCCATGCTGCACCAGATCATCCGGCAGTTTTTAGGACTGGTGGAGTGGGGACAGCTCGACTATATGGTGGTCGATCTGCCTCCGGGGACGGGCGATGTGGCGCTCTCACTGGTGCAGACGGTGCCACTGACCGGCGCCGTGGTGGTCTCGACTCCGTCGGATGTGTCGCTGCAGGACGCGCGCAAGGCGATTGAGATGTTTCGCCAGATGAAGGTCGACGTGGCAGGCGTGGTGGAGAACATGAGTTATTTCGTTTGCCCTCATTGCCAGCATGAGGTGGATATTTTTTCGCGCGGCGGCGCGGAAAACATGGCGAAGCAGTTCGGCGTGCCATTCCTGGGGAACATCGCGCTCGATCCAGAAGTCCGCAAATCAGGCGACGGCGGGAAACCGATTGTGCTGGAGGGCGAGAATTCGCCGCATGCCAAGTCGATTTATGAGTTTGCGCGGAAGGTGGTTGAACGCGTGAGCGAGATTAAGGCGAACGCTCCGGCGAACGTGATTCAGATCCAGTAAAAGCGTTCACCACAGAGGGCACAGGGGTTCACAGGGGGATTTCGAATATGCGACCGTATGTGCTCCTATGGTCAGTTTTTTTTGAACCTGTCCAGCCGCCATGTTGTCGGCGGCGCGCCGCCCTTCAGGATCAGCTCTGCCATCATCTCTCCGATGGCCGGGCCGTGTTTGAAGCCATGCCCTGAGCCTCCACCGAGTATCCAGACGTTTTCGCTAGCTGGATGACGATCCACGATGAAGTGATTGTCGGGAGTCTGCTCGTACTGGCAGACACGAGTTTCGACGAGCGCAGCATCTTTCAAAGCGGGGAAGCGGAAGGCGATATATTCGCGAACATTTTTCAGAGTTTCGGGCGTGATGATGCGTTCGCCGTGGGTCGGATCGAAGTCGGCACCTCGTGTGTCATCGGCGATTTTGAATCCACGGCGATCCCTGCCCGGGATGCCGTAGTAGAAGTGATCGCGATGGTCGGCCCAGACTGGAGTGTTGGGATCGTGAAATCGGGCATCGCCGGGCGGAACGCCGAAGAAGAAGACATCCTGCTTGGTGGGACGAATCAGATCTCCAATCGTGCGCGGGAATAACTTTCCGAGCCAGGGTCCACAGGCAAAGACGTAGAAGTCAGCTTTGAGCCGGGAGCCGTCGGAAAGTGAGACGTTCCGCACTTCGTTTGAGCGGTTGGCGAATTGTCGAGCTGCGCTCGAGCGGACAGGCTGGGCGGCTGTCCCCACATGTGTACTGCCGATATCGAGATCGGCAGGCAAGACTGCGGCCTGAAGGTAGTTTCCTCCGGCTTTGACGAACGCGTCGACGACCGCTGCGCAGCTGGCGCGGGCATCAAGATATCCGCACTCCGGCTCAAAGATGCCCCACTCGATGCCTTCGAAGTTGATCTGCGGCCAGCGCTTTCGCATTTGGGGTGCCGAGAGTTCCTGATATTTGATCTTGGCGGCGCGCAGCATTTCGATGGAGCCGCGCTCGAAGACGTCGTCGGGGCCGGAAGCCATCCATAGGACGCCGGAACGGTGAAGGAACTGCAGCTTCCATTGGCGCTCGTATTTTGACCAGAGCTTTAGAGCGCGGGCGGCCAGTTCGGTATAGGGCTGGTCGGGGCCGTAGGTTCCGCGCATGACGCGGGTCTCGCCGCCGGAGGAAGAGCGGGAATTACCCGGACCCCAGGCGTCTACGAGGGTGACACGGGCGCCGCGCTCCAGAAGGTGGAGGGCGGTCCATCCGCCGAAGGCTCCGGCGCCCATCACGGCAATGTGTGGTTTGGTTTTCAAGTGAAGAAAAAGAGGATACCAGTTTCATCGGGCGTCATCCTGACCGGAGCCGGTTTTCAGGCGGAGGGAAGGATCTTGCGTGGAGTGCCTACTCACTCGACAAGCCGCACGCCGGGTCCCTCGCCCCGCTGTGAAAGCGCGGGGACTTCGGGATGACGCCGTCAGAGTGCAACCCGAAACTTTGAGCTGCGAAACCTTGAAACTCTGAAACCTTGCGTCTTGACACTATCCGGCGCGGTTCCTAGAATCCAGACTGGATCAAAACTACGATCCAAAACCTAAGCTTCTGCATCCAAGATAGTTAAGAAATGATCCAGAGGCAGTTGCTCCCCCGGCCCGAGCCGCTCGGTTTGAGATAACTGACAGATTACGTATGCCAGCTGACCCCAATATCGGGAATCGCGAACGCGAAATTCTGACCGCCATCGTCGAGACGTTTATCTCGACGGGTGAGCCGGTCGGATCGCGCACGCTCGCGCGATCAAACCGAGAGGGGCTCAGTCCGGCATCGATTCGCAACGTGATGGCTGATCTGTCGGACGCTGGGTTCCTCGAGCAGACGCATACTT
The DNA here is from genome assembly GCA_963823085.1 of Terriglobia bacterium. Classification (GTDB taxonomy): domain Bacteria; phylum Acidobacteriota; class Terriglobia; order Terriglobales; family Acidobacteriaceae; genus Sulfotelmatobacter. The sequence continues at coordinate 150,029 of CAWGKF010000011.1, forward strand.
CTTCCGGCCGCGTGCCCACGACGGAAGCGTATCGATATTACGTCGAGCAGATTTCGGGTGATGCACGGCTGGCGCCGCAGGAAGAGACGATGATCTCGGACTCGCTGGCGGGGATCAGCGACGTGCAGGAGTTCATGGAGCGGACGTCGCGCGTGCTGTCCCTGATATCGCGCAATGTGGGCGTCACGGTGGCGGTCAGCGGTCCAAAGAACGCGCTGGAGCATGTGTACTTCTCACGGCTGGGGGATCAGAAGGTGTTGGCCGTGGTCGTGACGCGGTCGGGACTGGTGCGAGATCGCGTGCTGCGGATGGATTTGCCGCAGTCGGATCTGGATCTGGCGGCGCGATACATCAATGAGAACTTCCGCGGATGGACGATGGAAGCGATGCGCGGCGAACTGTCGCGCAGAATCGATCAGGAGCGCAGCGAGTACGACGGCCTGATGAATTCCATTGAGGCGCTTTACAAGCAGGGAGCGCTCGCAGCCGAGCAGGGATCGCAGATGGTATTCGTGGAAGGCGCAGCGAATTTGCTTTCTGGCGAGCAAGACCGGCAGCGACTGCAGGAGATGCTGCAAGACGCTCGAGGAGAAAGGAAAAAGTTGTGCAGTTGCTGGGCGCATATCTTGACGTGAAGCAGGAAGCGGTGCGTGTAGTGATTGGCCTGGACGAAGCGCTGCCTTCGATGCGGAATTTCGTGCTGATCGGCACACCGGCGCATGCGGGCAATGAGGTCATGGGGTCACTGGCCGTGATCGGGCCGACGCGTATGGACTACCAGCACACGATCACTGCGGTGTCATACATCGCGCGCCTCTTCGACAAAATCCTGAATGAATCGGAGTAAGACAAGCAGTTATGGGTAAATCAAACGGAAAACAAAAAGAAACGACGGAACTTGATGTGGAGCATGAACTGCCTGCCGGGGACGGCAATGAGAGTTCGTCAAATGCGTCGGGAAGCGCAGCTACGCCTGCGGGAGACGGTGCGATCGGCGAAAGCTGAATTACAAAAATTAAAAGCGGAACGCGATTCGCTGCTCGACCGGTTGGCGCGAGCGCAGGCGGAATTTGAGAATGCGCGGAGACGGGCGGCCAAGGAGCAGCAGGATTTCCGCGACTTTGCCAGCATGGAAGTCATTAAGTCTCTGTTGCCCGTGATCGACAGCTTCGAGCGAGCTCTGCAGTCGAAGTCGGATGCGGCGGAATTCCGTTCGGGCATCGAACTCATCTACAAGCAGTTGCAGGATGTGCTGGCGAAATTGGGAGTGCGTCCGATTGCCGCCAAGGGCGAGCAGTTCGATCCCCATGTGCACGAGGCGATTGAAATGGTGGAGACTCCGGACGCGGCGGACCATGAAGTCCTCGAGGAATGGCAGCGCGGGTACAAGTATAAAGATCGCCTGGTGCGTCCTGCCATGGTGAAGGTCGCGCGGAATCCCGGGAAATAGATTTGTGATCTAAGTTTCAGATGATCGGTCCAGCGAGCGCTCGCTGGATCTACGAAAGGTATATTTGACGACCAACGCAAAGCGCGATTACTACGAGGTACTCGGGGTGACCCGTACGGTCACTGAGACGGAGCTCAAGTCCGCCTATCGCAAACTGGCCCTGCAGTATCATCCCGACCGGAATCCGAATAATCCGGATGCGGAAGAGAAGTTTAAGGAAGTCAGCGAGGCCTATGCCATACTCGCCGACTCTGAAAAACGGTCTGTATACGACCGCTTTGGCCACGCGGGTCTGGGCGGTGCGGCGTCGCAGGGCGCAGGATTTGATCCGACAGTCTTTCAGGACTTCAGTGACATCTTCGGCGAGTTTTTTGGATTTGGCGACATGTTCGGCGGGGGCGGCGGTGGCCGCCGGCGTAATCGCGTGCAGCGCGGAGCCGATCTGCGCGAAGATCTGACACTCGAATTCGAAGAGGCATTTTTCGGCACGCAGTCGCAGGTCACGGTTCGCCGTCATGAGGCGTGCGAAGAGTGTCACGGATCGGGTTCGGCTCCAGGCAAAGGGGCTACAACATGCCGGTCGTGCAACGGTCGCGGTCAGGTTCGTTACCAGCAGGGATTTTTCAGCATAGCGCGTACTTGTCCGACGTGTCAGGGATCGGGCAGCGTGATTACCGATCCGTGCCCCAAGTGCAAGGGCGAAGGGCGAGTTCTGCGGCAGCGCACGGTCGATGCTAAAGTCCCGGCGGGAGTGGAAGACGGAACGCGCATTCGTTTCTCCGGCGGTGGAGAGGTGGGGCAGTTCGGCGGGCCAGCAGGCGACTTGTATGTCGTGCTGCACGTGAAAGATCATCCATTCTTCGCGCGGGAGGGAAACGATTTACACGCTGTGGTGCCAATCTCTGTGGCGCAGGCAGCAATGGGAGCGGAGATTCGTGTTCCCACGATGGACGGCGAGCACAATCTCAAGATTCCTGAAGGCACCCAGCCCGGAACCGTGTTCCGCATTCGCAACAAAGGTGTGCCGGTGCTAAACGGACACGGCAAGGGCGATCTCTACGTCGAAGTTCGCGTGCAAGTTCCGAGCAAGCTCAACAAGCGGCAAAAAGAACTGTTGCAGGAACTCGATGCCTTGTCGAAGATTGACAACCAACCGCTTATGCGTTCGCTACTGGACAAGATGAAAGACATGTTCCAGTAAGGCTGACGCGGGCAATAACTCCCCTCTTTCACGAATGACACGTCGCCGGTGGATTGCCGATGAAGTATCGGGAAACCAAGCCGCACTCACCGGCGCCCACGCGGATCATCTCATTCGCGTGCTGCGCGCGCGCATGGGACAGGAATTCGATATTGTGGTGGACGGAGTCGTTCGCCGCGGTCAGGTTACTGGGATCGGCGAAAAGCGCGTCACCTTCACGCTGGGCGAAGCAGTCTCCTCGGAAGGTGCGTCGGTAAATCTCACATTATTGCTCGCAGTGTTCAAGTTCGATCGGATGGAGTGGGCGATCGAGAAGGTAACCGAGCTTGGCGTCGCGCGGATTATCCCGGTAATCGCCCGCCGCACGGACGCGCATCTGGCGTCCGCCTCGATGAAACGGGCTGAGCGATGGCGGCGCATTGTGGTGCAAGCTGCAGAGCAATCGCGTCGCACCTATCCACCGGAACTTAACGATCCGATGAAGTTGGGCGATGCCGCCGTACTTCAGGGAGGGTTGCGCGTTGTGCTCTCCGAAGCAGAACAGGAAACATCTCTCAAGGATGCGGTGGCTGCCAATCAGAATGCGAGCGAAGTTCTTCTCGCGATCGGGCCTGAAGGCGGCTGGACTCAAGATGAGTTGGAACTCCTGCAAAAGGCAGGATGGATTTCTGTCTCTCTCGGTCCGACGATACTGCGGGCTGAAACCGCGGCGATTGCCGCCGTAGCGATTACGACGGCGCAGTTCGGCTGATAACATTCGGCAAAAAGTTCCACTTCTCCAAAACGGGGAAACGCGAGGGACCCTGTCGCGTCGATCCCAATTGATTCTTTTCCTCAATCCACCAAGTGGTATGCTGAGCCCCAGTGCCGGTCTCAAAATCCACTTTCCGTCCTGCGCCCTTTACTCCTGACGAGCGCCAGCAAGAAGCCATCGAGCACGTCAACGGTCCCATGCTGGCGGTTGCGGGCGCCGGTACGGGTAAAACTTCAGTTCTGACGCATCGCGTCGAGCGCCTCGTCAAGGAAGGTCACGCGCGCCCTGAGGAAATTCTCGCGCTTACCTACACGGTGAATGCGGCCGACGAAATGCGCGACCGCGTTCGCAAACTTCTGGGCGGCCAGACGGTCCAGGCGGTCACATTTCACGATTACTGCCTGCAGTTGTTGAAACGCGTGGGCAGGGATTTTGGTGTGCTGGACGAAAAGGATCTTTGGATCTATCTGCGGCGGCGGATTCGCGATCTTCGTCTTGAGCACTACATCCGCGCAGCCAATGTTGGCCAGTTCCTCAATGATCTGATCGAGTTTGTTGGGCGCTGTCACGATGAACTGGTCACTCCGGAAAAGTACCAGCAGTACGTCGAACGCCTGGAGCGTAGGGAAGTGCCAGTCCCGCGCGTCATGAAGTCAAAGACAGTGCTCGACGACGAAGAGGTGCTCGGCCGTTGCCGCGAGATTGCCCAGGTCTTTTCCACCATGGAGCGCTGGTTGGCGGAAGAGAATCTGGGTACGTTCAGCCACATGATCACTCGCGCGCACACTCTTCTTCAGAACGATGAGACCGTGTTGGCTGAGGCGCGACGAGGAGCGCGTTTCATTCTGGCCGATGAGTTCCAGGATGCCAACTTCGCTCAGATCAAGATTCTTGCCCGGCTCGCGGGCGCTGATGGGAACCTGTTCGCGGTGGGCGATCCTGACCAGTCGATCTATCGATTCCGCGGAGCCTCGAGCGAGGCATTCGAACTTTTTCATCGCAATTTTCCAGGCGCCAAGCGAGTGGTGCTGGAGATGAACCGGCGCTCGACCACTGCAATCCTGCAGACCGCGTTTGCAGTGATCCGTGAAAACCCTCCGATCTTCGCCAAAGGCGGAGCGTTTGCCTACCAGCGAGTGGCGTTGCAATCGGCGCGGGATGAAGAAGCGGCCAGGGCGGGGATGGCACGGCTCAAGTTCGCCGGTCACGGCGGTCATCCTCAAGGATAAAAGCACCGAGGGGCCCGACCTGGTCAGCTATTTGCGCGAGTCGCAGCGAAAATCGAAGTGCAAGTGGTCAGATTTCGGCGTCTTGTACCGTCTGCACTCGCATCGCGACGATCTAGTGCAAGAACTGGGGGAAGCCGGGATTCCGTTCGTGATCGAGAGCCTCGATATCTCGGACACTCCAGAGGTTCGGGACCTATTTGCTTGTCTGAATGCGATTGTTTCCAGCGGTGACGACGTCAGCCTGGTTCGCGTCTCTGGCTTGCCGTGTTTTCGGGTGAACCCCGAGCAACTGCGTCAGGTGATGCGTGAAATCGCCCGCCAGAGTCGGGACGCGCAGGTCGTGCCGCTTTCTACGGCGCTCACTCGAATCGAAGGCGGAGCGGAGGTTCTGGAGGCGCTGCAGCGGGCTCGCGAGGAGATCGGCCGGCGTGGGGCAAAGGGACGTGCGGCGCTGGAGATCGTGGTCCGGCAGTTTGCGCTGGATCGGAGTTCGCCGATCCTGCAGGGTGCTTTGCAATTTGTCGAGGCTTGGGAAGGGAAGAAGATCAACAAGACGACCGATCTCGAGGAATTGGTCGACTATCTCGCATATTTCCGCGAGGCCGGTGGAGTGATTCCGCTGCAGGCGAACGAAAACGAGAATGCGGTTCGCCTGATGACGGTCCACGGGGCGAAGGGGCTGGAGTTTCCCGCATGTGTTCATTCTGCGAGCGCTGAAACCATCGTTCCCCAATGCTTTCCGCGAGACGGTCGTGGCATTTCCGCGAGAACTGCGGGATTCGGACTCCAACCTTGCCGATGACAAGGTCCTACACGAGCAGGAGGAGCGGCGTCTCTTTTACGTTGCCATGACCCGGGCGCGAGACTCGCTGCGCATTTATGCGCGTGAGGGCACCGGGAAGATCGACAAGACTCCTCCGGGGTATCTTCGCGAGCTGATCAGCAACAAGAGCGTCGCGCCATATTTTCGTGCGATGCAGGCGGGTGGTGCGCAGGCAACGTTGGATCTGGCAGCGGCTGCGTCTGCGCTGTATCCGGATGAGTCTCGAACCACGGCGTGGTTCGAACTGCCGGTGCTGGATGGTTTGCACAAACGCCTGAGTGCTTCTGCCGTCGATACCTACCAGCGTTGCGGATTGCAGTTTAAGCTGGAGCGCGACTGGCGGATCGCTGCAAGACCGGCGGCGGCCATGCAATATGGGGCGGCGATCCATCGCGTGCTGAAGACCTACTTCGATTCGATTCGGCTAGGCCGGCCAAAGACAGATGAAGAACTGATTGAGCTCTTCCGGATCGATTTGGCGAGCGCGAAGATCCAGGAAGCGTACCAGCACGAGCTCTACGAAAATCTCGGAGTGCGTCAGTTGCAGGAATTCCTGGTTTCGGCCCGCGCGATTCCAGCTTCGCAGGTCCTGCACGCGGAAGAATCGTTTGAGATCAAGATCGGCGAAACCACCGTTGCAGGGCGCATCGACCGCATCGATCAGCGCGCGGACGGTACGGTGGCGATTGTCGACTACAAGTCCGGTAAAGCCCGCGATCAGGAAGTGGCCGACGAGAGCCTGCAGCTATCGCTCTATGCGATCGCCGCGAAAGAAAAGTGGGGATACAAGGTGGGCGCGCTGATCTTTCACAACCTGGAAGAAAACGTTCCGGTCATCACCACGCGGTCGGAGTCGCAGCTGCTGGATGCGCGGGTCTGCGTAGAGGCGGCTGCCAAAGGGAATTGCCGATAATGTATTCGAAGCGAAGCCTGGGCAGCATTGCAATTTCTGCGCCTACCGCAGCCTGTGCCCTGAGAAGGAGAAGCGCATTCCGAGGCTGGCGGAGACTGCTGCACGGTAGCGTGCGATGGCTTATTCGTTGGCGCTTTTGTACCAGCACACCAAAAACTTAGGGGACGCAATTTGCGTCCCCTTTTTTACTTCGTACTGAACCTGCTTAGTGTTTCTTTTTCTTCTTTGCCTTTTTCTTGGTTGCCATTGTGTTCTATTCTCCCTTCCATTCTTCATGGAAATTTGCAGTGGTCTTCTACTGCAACTAGTTGATGTATAGAGTTATTGAAAAATGAAGTCAAGAAAAAAATGATGATTGAGCGGCGCAAGTCGTGACACCAAAGTCACGCCGGAGGAATTTTAATGACGAATGTCAACCAAAATATTTCGCATGCGCATCGATTTCGTGTGCGAACTCTTCCGCACAATGCAAGATCACGTCGCAAGTGAGTTGTGAATCAGAAGAAGTCGCCGCCTCGCCAGATCTATGCCGCAGATTGCAGGCGGATGCGCGATGAACCGATGTTGCCGCGTGGCTCATCTATAATGAAGAAGCGAAATCTTCGCTGGAGCCGCGATTCATGCCTACTTTCGACGATGTTGTCATCATTTCCGGGTGCCGCACTCCTGTTGGAAAATTTCAAGGCAGCCTCTCGGATTTCACCGCTCCGCAGTTGGGCGCCATGGTTGTGCGCGAAGCGGTGAGGCGCGCAAGCATCGATCCAGCGTTGGTCGACGAGTGCATCATGGGCAACGTGGTCTCGGCGGGGCTGGGACAAAATCCTGCGCGACAGGCTGCAATCTTCGGCGGACTCTCTCCGACGACAGGTGCCATGACAATAAACAAAGTGTGCGGCTCGGGATTGAAATCAGTCGCGCTCGCCACGCAAGCGGTGCAGACGGGAAACAGTTCAATCGTCGTTGCCGGCGGCATGGAATCGATGACGAACGCACCGTATCTCTTACCGCAAGCGCGCAAAGGGTATCGGTTGGGCAACGCACAAGTCATCGACTCGATGGTGCACGACGGACTCTGGGACATCTACAACGATTACCACATGGGCATCACGGGCGAGAACGTGGCGGAGAAGTACGGCATCACCCGCGAGGAGCAGGATGAGTTCGCAGTGAATTCACATCGCAAAGCGGTCGCAGCCATCAAAGAGTGCCGCTTCAAATCGCAGATTCTTCCGGTGGAGATTCCAGCGAAAAAGAAAGGCGCACCTCCGACGATCTTCGATAAGGATGAGAGCCCGCGCGAGGACACCACGATCGAAGTTCTACGTTCGCTGAAGCCGGCGTTCAAGAAAGATGGGACGGTGACGGCGGGTAATGCGCCGGGAGTGAATGATGGAGCGGCTGCCGTGATCGTCACGAGTGCCCAGCGTGCTAAAGAACTCGGAGCAAAACCGATGGCGCGTATCGTCGCACAGGCGACCAGCGGCGTCGAACCAAAGTGGGTGATGATGGCTCCCGTCGGCGCGGTGCAGCAGATCTGGAAAAAGACCGGGTGGAAGAATGAAGATGTTGATCTCTACGAACTGAATGAGGCGTTCGCCGTGCAGGCACTGGGAGTGATGCGTGAACTTGGGTTGAATCCGGAGAAGGTCAACGTGAACGGCGGAGCGGTGGCGATCGGACATCCGATTGGCGCCAGCGGCGCGCGCGTGCTGGTAACGCTACTGTATGAAATGATCCGCCGCGATGTGAAGCGTGGGATTGCCGCACTGTGCCTTGGCGGAGGGAATGCGGTGGCGATGGCCGTGGAACGGGATTAACTTAAGCTCGATTCACTACAGAGGTCTGGGGTTCGCAAGGGAGTTCCCAAACCTAGTTCACTCGCGCGAGCGGTAGCGTTACGGTAAATACCGCGCCACCATCCGCAGCATTCTCTGCCTCTACGGTGCCGTTGTGCTCCTTCATCACCGACTTGCAGATGCTCAGGCCTAATCCGGTCCCGCGGCCCGGACGCTTGGTCGTATAGAACGGATCGAAGATGCTGGCGAGATTTTCTTTGGCAATGCCCGGCCCGTCGTCGTGAAAGCTGACCCATACGGTTCGCTCGCTTTTCCCCAGACGAATGCGCAACGTGCCGCGGTCGCGGGCTTCGCGGATCGCCTGCTCGGCATTCACAATAAGGTTCAGGAATACCTGCATCAACTGGTGGGGATCGCCCAAGGCGTAGGGCACGCCAGGCTCCTTCACAAAGTCGACGGTGATGTTGTTTTTGCGGAGTGAATAGGCATGCAGATTCAGCGTGCGCTCTACCACCTCGACAAGATTGATGCGGCTCTTGCCGGGGGCCGGCGGACGCGAGAAGTACGTCAGGTTCTGCACGATCTCGGCAGCGCGGCGCGCCTGCTGCTGCAACATCACAAGCTGCTTGCGCGCGGTTTCGTTGGTCTCGGTATCCTGCAGTAGTTCACTGACTCCCATGATGCTGGTCAGGGGGTTGTTCAACTCATGCGCTACGCCGCCGATCATGGCGCCCATGGCGGCCAATCGCTCGCTCTCTACGATTTGTTGCTCAAGTTTACGTTCGATGGTAATGTCGCGGACCGAAATGATGACTCCGGTGATCTTGCCCTCGCCATCGACCAACTGGCTTGCAGCGGCCCGCATCGTGCGCGAGTTTCCATCCCGATGCCGCGCACCGTATTCGGCTGAACCGAAGGCCTGATCCCCGGAGACGATGGTCTGGTACAGCGACAGCATGTCGAGCGAGTGATCAGCCAGTTCCGAAATCTTCTTGCCAAGCATTTCATCCGGCCGGTAGCCGAGGAGCTGCGGCGCACGCGAACTGACGAAGGTGAACCGCTCTTCGAGGTCGACCACCAGGATCAGGTCGGGGAAGCTCTCGAGCAAGCGGCTGCGGAATTCTTCCTGCTGCGCGAGTTGCCGCTCCATGCTGCGCTTTTCCGTGATGTCGACCAGCGTTCCCTGGTAACGGATGATATTTCCTGACGTATCCCAGACCGCGCGCGAGGAATCGAGGAAGACGGCGGCGTTGCCATCTTTCCGCCGCAACTTGATCTCGCGGGTGCGAACGCCCCCGCGATCATCGACCGCTCGTCCGAGAACGGGCGGACCGGCATCGAAATTCAGCGCGGCGGGTTCCACCGCGAGCAGTTCCTTTTTATCTGTATAGCCCAGCATACTGACCAACGCGGGATTGGCATCGAGCAGTTGACCTTCGGGTGTGCTGAAATAGACGCCTTCCTGCAGCGTCTCGAAAAGTTCGGTGAAGCGCAGCTCTTTTTCACGCTGCTCGGTTACATCGCGCCCGAGGACGCTTACACCGACGACTTCATCCCCTTTGACGATCCCATTCAGCACAGCCTCGAAGTACAGAGGCCGAGAACTGCTCTTCAGCCGGATGCGTACCGTCCCAGCCCAACGCTTCCTTTCCAGAAAGCGTCCGAGGCCACGTTGCACCTCTTCGCGGGCGGGTTCTTCGAGCAGGTCATAGATGTTACTGCCGACGAGTTGCGAATACTTAAGTCCGGTCAATTCGCTAACGCGGCGGTTGACAGTACGCAGCGTGCCGTCGAGCGAAACTGCGCAAGCCGGGTCGTCCATGGAATCGATCAGTTCCTTGAAATTGCGCTGGGAGCGCAGGATGACCTGGCTCAGCTGATCGAGCTGCTCTTCGGAAGGAGCGGCACCAACGTGTTCCTGCAGGCCGCGCAGCAGTCCCTTCAGTTCGTGGACCTCTCGACGGCGTCCATAGGCGTAAACCGCAAAGAGAATCGACAGAACCAGAATGCCAACAGGAATCGCCCGCAGCTGAAACGGGATATTCTCGAGGCGCTCCCACATGAGTGCTGCCAGCGCCGAGGCCAGCAGAATCATGAACATGAGCGCCCAGCGCCAGAGTTGCGATTCTTCCTGATCGAGGTTGCCGGGCTGTCGGGGAGGTCGAGGCGGGGTGTCGATATCTGAGCTCATGCGGACATTATTTGTTATTGAACGACCCATCCTAATTGGATCGGCTCCCGTCAACAACCAGATTGTTGCTCTTTTTGTTACTGGGGGACAATGACCCTTCGTCTAACAGGGAATCGCTGTTGCCGGCGGGATTTCCACAGTCCTTGGTGACATCCATCACAGCCAGCGCACCCGGCAGATGCGTAACGTGACTATCTGGAGGATCAGGACCTCGGTTTCGGAATACGTGTGCCTGGAGTCACGAAATCCGGAACTCGCCTGGGATCTGCCCGGGGCCTCAATAGTTTGGCAGGAGGCGCTCTGACGCAGTACTTCTATGCTCTATAAAACTCTCAGCGCGGCCGTGTTTGGCATCGATGCCAACATCATTCAGGTCGAGGTCGATTGCTCCGGCATTAAGACCGACCAGGATCACTTCCACACGGTCGGCTTGCCAGACGCCGCCGTGCGTGAGAGCCGCGATCGGGTTCGCGCCGCGCTAAAGAATTGTGGATACGACATCCCGCCGACTCAAATCACGATCAACCTGGCTCCGGCCGATATTAAGAAGGAAGGCTCCGGATTCGACCTGCCCATGGCTTTGGGAATCGTGGGAGCCTATGGTGGGCTGACCAAAAAGGAGATTGGCGACTGCCTGTTCGTCGGAGAACTCTCGCTCGATGGTGGCGTGCGCAGTGTTCGGGGTGCACTTCCGATCGCCATCGAAGCTCGCGGCCGGAAGATCTCCCGCATGGTGGTGCCGGAAGCCAATGCCAAAGAGGCGGCCATGGTCGGCGGAGTCGACGTTTATCCCGTACGCTCGCTGCTAGACGTCATTCACTTTGTGAACACGGGGAATGGCATCGTCCCCATGAAAGCCGATAGTGAGTCGCTGCTGCGCGAATCGCAGCAGTTTTTTGTCGATTTCAAGGATGTTCGTGGGCAGCAGACGGCCAAGCGCGCGATTGAGATTGCTTGTGCGGGCGGCCATAACATTCTGATGATCGGCCCTCCGGGCTCGGGCAAGACCATGCTGGCGAAACGGATGCCCACCATCCTGCCGCCGTTCACGTTCGAAGAAGCACTGGAGACCACGAAGATCCACAGCGTGGCAGGAGTGCTCGATCAAGGCACGGGACTGGTCGGCACGCGTCCGTATCGCTCTCCGCATCACACGATTTCTGATGCCGGGCTGATTGGTGGCGGAGTGATACCGCGTCCCGGAGAAGTCTCGCTCGCCCACAATGGGCTGCTGTTTTTGGACGAACTGCCGGAGTTTCCCCGAAACGTTCTCGAAGTTCTCCGGCAGCCGCTCGAAGACGGAACGGTCTCGATTGCACGGGCTTCAATGTCGCTCACGTTTCCCGCGCGCTTTATGCTCGCTGCGGCCATGAACCCCTGTCCATGCGGCTTTCACAACGATCGCACGCGCGATTGCCAGTGCAGTCCGCCGATGATCCAGCGTTACATCTCGAAAATTTCAGGACCGCTGATGGACCGCATCGACATCCATATTGACGTTCCGGCGGTGAATTACAAAGAAATGCGGTCCGCCGCGGAGCCCGAGGGATCGGCGAAGATTCGCGAGCGTGTGGTTCGCGCCCGTCAGACGCAACTGCAGCGCTTCGCCGCCTGCCGCGAAAAACTGTACTGCAACGCGCAGATGAGTTCGCGCCACATCCGTGCCTTTTGCGAACTCTCTGCCGACTGCGAGCGCCTGCTGGAGCGTGCCATGACGCAGCAAGGACTCAGCGCCCGCGCCCACGACCGCATCCTCAAAGTCGCCCGCACCATCACGGATCTGGAAGGTGCGGCGAATCTCGAACCCAAACATATTGCGGAAGCGATCCAGTACAGAAGTCTGGATCGGACGTATTGGGCGTGAAGGCGGGGCCAGCCCTGCACAAATCGGGTCGGCGAACTAAGGCGGAGTCAAGAAAATGAAGTCCCCATCTCGGGACCGCTATGCAGAACCTTCCCCACGCGGCAGAATTAACGCTTTCTGGTTCATGGGATGACCCGGAAAGGCACATTGCTTTTGAGGGTCCCGCTTGGCGTGTCCACCGTTACTGGCCCGGTTGTCGCTCCTGCGGGAACGGTGGTTCGAATGATGGTGTCAGATACGACCTTGAAGTTGGCGGGAGTGCCATTGAAGAAGACACCTGTGGTTCCGGTGAAACTTTGGCCTAGGATGCCGTCAGCCTGCCCTACCCTGCCGGAATTCGCTACCAATTTTACGAATGGACTTAGGCCCATCGAGAAGCGAAAAACGGTGCCGTTATTGTCCGATCCTCCATATGTCGTGGTCCCGTAGAAGTTCCCATCAGTGGCCTGCACCAATGCTGCTTCGGAACCCGCACCATCAGCACAGTTCGGCTGTGAGCAAAAGTCGTAAAGGGTAGTCAGGACACCCCCCGGAGTGATCTTGAAGATCGTGCCGCCGCCTGAATTTCCACCGGCCCCGGTTGTTCCGTAGATGTTGCCATCGGTACCCTGCACCAGGGACTCGACCGGGCCAGCTCCGTCAGCGCAGTTTGTTTGGGAACAGAAGTAATACAGCGTCGTAAACTTGCCCGCCGGACTTATTTTGAAGATCGTTCCTCCGAAGGCACTGTTGCCGCCATTAGTAGCTGTCCCGTATAGGCTCCCGTCAGCGCCCTCGATCAGCGTCCCTCCATATCCCGGCAATGAACCGTCACTTCCGTCGAAACTGTGCAGAGTCGTCAGGGTGCCCACCGGGGTTATTTGAAAGACTGTTCCGCAGCCTCCGAACAAGGGGAGGGCACAATTTGTAGATGACCCGCCTCCCTGAGTCGTTCCGTAGAAGTTTCCATTCGAGGCTTGCATCATCGGTCCCGCGGGGTATGCTCCGTCCGTGCCATTGAAGGTATGCAGGGTCGTGAGTGTACCGCCCAACGTCAGTTCAAACACAGTGCCGAGCAGAGAATAACTGATGTGCGAGCCAAAGGTGGTGCCGTAAAGGTTCCCGTTCCTCGCTTGCACGACTGAGGTCGGGATCACGCCGTCAGAACAGGGGTATGTGACGCAAAAATTGTAAAGGACAGCAAATTTGCCTGCACCGGTAATGCTGTAGATCACGCCCGCGCCGCCGGTCCCACCATTGTCGGCTGGACCGTAGAAATTCCCATTGCTTGCCTGAGTTACTCGACCTTCGGGCCAGCTGCCGTCGAGGCAATTGGTTTCCGAACAGAAATTGTGAACTGTTGTCAGCACACCAGCGGGCGTCATCTTGAAAGCTGTACCCCAATTTTGGGAGCCGCCGTTTAGAGTCGTACCGTAGAAATTTCCGTCAAAGCCCTGAATGAGCCCTCTAGGACCGGCACCATTTGTCCCATTGAAATCCGCGAGTGTAGTCAAGGTCTGCGCCTGCGAGGCCATCGCAGTCACGGCGCAAAATAGAATGACGCCGCAGAAGTTCTTGCGACTACGGAATGTGCCGAGGGTGATCTTTAAAATGTCCAAGGTCTTTCTCTCCTATTGAATCGACACGATTTCTGGGGTCATCTCGAAAGCCGTGCTACAACCAAAAACGTAGTTGACTCCGCAGACTGGCGCCAAAGGGGGGAAGGTGCAGGGAGCAGCGCCGAGAAGATTATCCTCTGTCGGGAGCGAGTGGTCAACCTGGCTGGGTAGCCGGGAAAACAGGCCAGGGCATTCCTCATTCGTGCCCTTAGAACCAGTCGCTGCGGTAGGCAATCCACCATGAGAGGAAGAGGATGGGAATGGTCGCGCCGAAAGCCCACCAGAACGGCAGCAGGAAATCCGCCAGCAGACCCAGAATCGCAAAGACGACCCAGAAGATCTTTTTCTGCATTCCCAGATTGTACTGATGCTTGATCGTACAGGACTCGTGGCGATTCACGAAATCATGGGTCCCGGTTGCCCGAACACGGCTACCAAGGATTTCCTGTCGGATTAAGGTTCTCCCTGATTGCCGCTGGAAGCCGCAAACCTCATATTTTGAGAGCCTGCGCTTTATCTCTAAAGAAATGGTTCGCCGCTTCCGATCCAGATTCGTGCGTAGGGACCTGGAATCCGTGGAGGTTGGTGAATGGTTCGGTTCGGCTTGCGTCGTTCTTTACTGTGTGAATCCCTATTCTTCGTTTTCTTAACGCTCATATCCTTGTCCATTGGCTGCGGTACCAACCCAACCATGGGCAGCACCACGCCGCCTCCCCGGCAACCAACGTATCCTTCGACTCCTCCGGTAGCGATCACGTGGTCGCCGAGCACCAGCTCTATGCCGGCGCCTCCGGCGTGCGAGCCTCCGACTTCGACCTGCACTCCTCCGGATCCCAATGGTTCAAACGATTTCCCACTCACGGTTTCGAATCCGGTCGACGGATCGAGTGTCACATCGCCGATCAATATTGCCGCCACTGCCACTCCCAAGAATCCGATTTTCTTCATGCGCGTTTACGTCGATCAGATCGCGGAATACTTCACGTTCACGGATTCAATCAACACGCAGATCTTTGCCGCGCCTGGCAAGCACACGATCGAAGTGATGGCCGAGGATAAAAGCGGTTACATCTCTGCCACGATCATGAATGTAACGGTGACGTCGCAAGCGGCGAAAACGACGATCAGCGGAATTCAAAACATGCCGGGATGGCAGTCCTGCGCTGCCGACTTTCCTGCGGGTTCGGGGCGCGATGGCCAAGTCTGCGCCTCCGGCAATCCCAATCCGCCGACTTCTTCGATGACCGAAGGGCAGACATCTCCGGCGATGGACGGCAAGTCCGCGAAGTTCAGCATGAGCGGGCCGAACGGATATTCGAACGAACTCTATTTCAATGCCATTGCCGGCGGAAAAAACGTGAGCCACTTCACTTACGATCTGTATTTCTACATCGATAACCCCGCGGCGCCGCAGGCGCTCGAATTCGACACGAACCAGACGTTCGGCGGATATCGCTGGGTCTGGGGATCGGAGTGCAACTTCAAAGGTGAGACTCCTCCGCGCTGGGATATCTGGGACGACGCCTCCGGCATTTGGCGCGAGACCGATTTTCCGTGCAACACGTTCCCCGCCAAAACCTGGATTCATCTCGTCTGGCAGTTCGAGCGAGTGGGAAATCAGGTGCACTACATCAGCCTGCAGGTGGGAGATCAGACTTACAAC
Source organism: Terriglobia bacterium (assembly GCA_963823085.1). GTDB lineage: Bacteria > Acidobacteriota > Terriglobia > Terriglobales > Acidobacteriaceae > Sulfotelmatobacter. The sequence goes on from CAWGKF010000011.1 coordinate 165,511, forward strand.
GTGGATACCTACTACAACAACCAGGTAGATTGGACGCTGGAGGAAATCGACACGGCATTTCAGATGGATCTGCAGCAGCCGCCAATTCCCTATAACGTGTGGCTGGATGAGGTGAACCTGACGGCGTGGTGAAAACTAAATTAGCTGCTGGTTGCCCCACCGTTCTCGCGGATTTTGCAAGAAGGTGGGGACTTCCAGTGACCCTAGAATCCCTTGGCCTTGAGCAGCGTGTCGAGATCGTCCGGGTGAATCGCACGCGTCATGGCTTCTTCACGAAGCAGGTCTTGCTGAAAGACCAGTTGGGCGAGCGACTCTTCCAAAGTAAATGAGCCGTTCTTGCGGGTGATAGTGATCTCCTGATGCAGGTGCTGCAGGGAATTTTTGCGGATGTGCTGCCGCGCACCGTATCCGACCATGAGCAGTTCTACGGCAGGAACTCGTCCGCCAGTCCGCTTCGCCAGCAGCGTCTGCGTCAGCATGGCTGCGAGTGCCATTGCCATCTCCGCGCGCACGGTATGTTGGCGCTCCTGCGGGAAGGAGTCGGCGATGCGGGACACGGTCGATGCTGCGTCGGTGGTATGCAGCGTGGTAAATACCAAGTGCCCCGTTTCAGCAGCGGACAGCGCGATGCGCGCTGTCTCGGAATCTCTCATCTCTCCGACGACAATTACGTCGGGCGCCTGGCGCATGGCCGCGCGCAGTGCGGTAGGGAAGTCTGGCGCGTCGACCCCAATCTCCACCTGCTCAATCACACTTTTGTTGTGCGCGTGCTCATACTCGATGGGATCTTCAATGGTCACGATATGCCGCGCGTCCCGCTGATTGATCTCGTTCACCAGAGCGGCCAGCGTCGTCGTCTTGCCGGATCCGGTTGCTCCGCCGATGATCACCAATCCGCGTTGCAACCCAGCCAGCGCGCTGACACCCGACGGCAAGTGCAGTTCGTCCAGAGTCGGAACTGTTGACGGCAAGGCACGTACCGTGGCGGCGGCGCGTCCGCGCTCGCGATGCAGATTGATGCGGAAGCGTCCGAGATCCTCAATACGATAGGACGAGTCGGCGATCCCATACTGCTGGTACTCTTCGCGTGCATGGGCCGCCAGGGCAGGGAAGACCGCGGCCTCGATCTCTTCGCCGCTCAGGGGCCGGTCTCCTATCGTGGATAAAGCGCCTTCGAAACGAATCGAGGCGGGCGCTTGTGGGACCAACAACAGATCGCTGCCGTTCCGCGAGACCAACTCGCTGAGCCACTGTTTGAGTTCGGCAGACTCCTGAGGACGGCTTTCGTGAATCGGCTGGACGCGTGTTGGATTTCCTTCGGCTGTCATCTCCCTCGTTTGGATGCAGGACACAGGCAGTTCGAAGCACTGCAATCCGGGGTTGTTGCCGTAATCCTTATATAAGAACGCGGGCCAGCCCGACTCTTGCGAAGCTATACATGAAAAGCTTTACAAAATTTCGTCACGCTCTTGACCGCTTGCCGATTCGAGGATAGCCTCCCGGAGACGCCCTAGCCGTCTATCAGCTTCGCCCAGGAGGCTATCTCATGACGCTACTTGCCGCTCTCTGGCTGCCGATCGTCCTTTCCGCGGTGATCGTTTTCATCGCCAGTTCCATCATGCACATGGTGCTGCCGTACCATCACGGCGATTATGGCCAACTGCCCGATGAAGAGAATCTTCGCTCGAGTCTTCGCACCGCTGGCCTGAAGCGCGGTCTCTACGTGTTTCCGTTCTGCACGCACAAAGAAATGAATTCGCCTGCCGCCGTCGAGAAATACAATCAAGGCCCGGTGGGCATGATGATCGTATTCCCCAACGGGACCCCATTCATTCCGAAGTTTCTCGGGTTATGGTTCGGCTATTGCCTGCTCATTGCCTTCTTTGTCGCGTATCTGGCCGCGCACACGATTCCGCAGGGCGCAAATTATCTGGTTGTGTTCCGCGTGGTCGGGACCGCCGGATTCCTCGCCTTCGGCCTCGGGCCGGTGGCAAACGTGATTTGGAAAGGTTATCCCTGGGGCTTTGTTTTGAAAGAAGCGATTGATGGATTCATCTTCGCGTTGCTGATGGCGGGAACGTTCGGCTGGCTCTGGGCGCGGTAAGGGGTTTTCAGCCACCAAGAGTACACGAAGGATCACTAAGGAAGGTTCTTGTCTTGGCTTTCCTTAGTGCTGCTTTGTGTCCTTTGTGGTTCATGCCCGTGTCGTTCATGCCCGCTGGCGCGATCGTGAGCTTGGCTAGAACTAGGAGTGCCTCCCCGGATTCGGAGCCGCGAAGTCTCGCCCTAGTTCTCTTCCTGCTTGCGCATATTGCCGGTGCGGAGGTACCGGTTATGCCAGCCGAGCGACTCCGTCAGCAGGTGCGGTGTGTGCTTTCCGTACGAAAGCTGCTCCGATCGCGATAGATAATCTTTCAGCAGCGACTTGTATTCCGGTGCCGCGCACTTCTCGATGACTAGCTTCGCGCGCTCCTTCGGCGACAAACCGCGCAGATCAGCCAGTCCTTGCTCGGTGACCAATACCTGTACATCGTGCTCGGTGTGATCCACGTGCGAAACCATGGGCACGATGGTCGAAATTGTTCCTTTCTTCGCCGACGATGGCGCCATGAAGATCGACAGATATCCATTGCGCGCGAAGTCTCCCGAACCGCCGATGCCATTCTGAATGCGCGATCCCATGACGTGGGTCGAGTTGACGTTGCCATAGATGTCGGCCTCGATCATCCCGTTCATGGCGATCACGCCCAGTCGCCGGATGATCCCTGGATTATTGGAAATATCCTGCGGGCGCAGCACGATCTTCTCGCGATACGCCGCCATGTCAGCGTTAACTTCGTCCAGCATCTCCGGACTGAGCGAAAAGGCGGTAGCGGACGCACAGGTCAGCTTGCCCGACTTCAATAGGCGGATCATCCCGTCTTGAATGACTTCCGTATAAGAGGTCAGCCCTTCAAACGGGCCCTCCTCCAGCCCGAACAGAACTGCATTCGCAATATTGCCGACGCCGGATTGGAGCGGGAGCAGATTCTGCGGCATGCGTCCCTTCTTCACTTCCCAGCTCAGGAATTCGAGGATGTGTCCAGCAATGCGCTTCGAAGCGTCGTCCGGAGCTTTGAACGGACTGTTGCGGTCGGGCGAGTCCGTCTGCACAATACCCACGATTTTGTCTGCTGGAATTCTGAGATAGGGCGTGCCGATCCGATCTCCCGTTTTCACCAGCGGGATAGGCTTGCGGTTCGGTGGCGGTTCCAGGCCGTAGTAAATGTCGTGCATGCCTTCGAGGGCTGCCGGCTGCCATGCATTCACTTCGAGGATCACGCGCTCGGCGCAATCGATCCATGTCCTGTTATTGCCCAGCGACGAACTTGGCACTACGCGACCGTCCTCCAGGATCGCCGTAACTTCGATCAGGGCTACATCGAGCTTGCCCAGAAATCCGTACTCGACAAACTGCGCCACATGGCTCAGATGGATATCCATATAGTCCATCTCGCCGGCATTGATGCGCTTGCGGGTCTCGGGATCCGACTGATAAGGCAGCCGCAGATGAATTCCCCCGGCCATTGCGAGGGCTCCGTCGAGCTCCGGACCGGTCGACGCTCCGGTGAACACGCTCACCTGAAACTTCTCGCCGCGAAAGTGCGCGTCGGCAATCCGCTTGGCCAGTTGCACTGGTACGGCTTTCGGGTAACCGGAGCCGGTAAATCCACTCATTCCAATCTGATCGCCCGACTGGATCAGGCTGGCTGCGGTATCAGCGCTCATGATTTTTCGTTCCAGCTTGGAGCTCAAAACGCGTGTGGCAGGCGCAGCAATAGACATTAGATTGCCTCACATATATGAAAAAAGTTACCCTCTAACGTAGTTGGACGGCCTTGGGCGGTCTGTGATTTCAATCACACGGAAGCGTACAGAAGAGCGGCGAGAGTCGCCGGAAAAGTGTCAGCCGGTTGCAAGTCGAACGGACCACGCGTACAGAAGCCGCTTTGGCGGTGTTCACGGACGAGTTGCAAACTCATCCCGGTACGCCTCCCAGCGTTGCCGCACCCCGGCCATGATCGCCTGGTACTCGGGGTCCGAGCGCAGGTTGTCGTAGTTCTTGTCTCGTTGAAACCAGGGATAGTTCACATTTCCCAGCTCCGCCGTCCGTCTCAGCCAGATCAGCGCGTGCTGCTTGTCGCCCAGCAGCGCATAAATCCCGCCGGTCCAATACGCTTGGTCGCCATCGACGACGCGTGCGGGATCGGATTGCAGGATCCGAGGATCGATCTTCTCCTTCTGCTTCCGCGAAGCGTATAGAAAGGCTGCCATGATCCCCGCGGAATAGTCGTCCGACTGGCCAGAGAGCTGAACGGCTCGGGCAAGGGGCACCTCGGCTTCATCGAGCTTGCCTTCGTAATAAAGCACGCAGCCAAAGTACGCCAACGCTTTGAATTGATTTGGATTCTTCGCCAGGATTTGTCGCATCTCCTGCTCTGCTTCGTCGAGCCTTCCGAGATACAACAGCATGCGGGCATGCATCCAGTGAGGCTGCGGCGTCGACGGATTCAATTCGACGACCTTTTCATAGGCCCGCTCCGCCAACTCGCCAAGGCCGGCATAGTAGTAGGCATACCCCAGCATCTGCCAAGCCGTTTCGTTGTTTGGCGCGAGGGCAACGGCTTGCCTAAGATTGCGAATGGCCTCCCGCTCCCGCCCTTCTTCACCATAAGTTGCGCCAAGAGCAAGCAACGCCTCAGAGGACTGCGGGTTGATCCTCAGGCCATTCTCGGCGGCTACTTCCGAGCGCTTTAAGTTCTCCTCTGCGCCTTCCACGAAGTTCGCCGCCTGAAATGAATAGAAATCCGCCAGCAGTGCGTAGGCATCGGCGAAATTCTTATCGATCGAAATCGCCTCCAGAAGCAGACGCTTTCCTTCATCAAGGCTAGCCAATTGCGAATTCACAAGATATTCGTTGAAGTAGAACCGCGCCTGCAGATAGTCGTTGTATGCCTCAACGCTGGTCGTCACGGGCTTCTGAATGGCCTGCTGCTCCCTCGGGGTGATTTCGATTTGCAGTCCTGCCACGACTTTCGTTGCCACCTCATCTTCAAAGCTCAAGATGTCGGCGTTCTTCAGATCGTAGCGTTGCGACCATTTCGTTGTTCCGGTCCGGCCATCGATCAATTGCACGGTCACTCGCGTGACTCCAGCGGCACGCTGATAGGTTCCCTCCAGCACGCTCTCCACACCCAGAGTTTTCGCTGCCTCTGCCGGTTCTGCATTCTCCTTCGCGTATTTCAGAACCGAGGTGGTCGGTCTCACGGCAAGGTTCTGCAACGAAGTTAAACGGCTGATGATTGCGTCGGTGATCCCAATCCCCCAACTGTCGCTAGTCGCCGCTGAAATGTCGCGAAAGGGAAGCACCGCGATCGTTTCTGGGGACGACTTGCCCTCGATACTGGCGGTCCCGGACTTACGCACTGCATTCTCGTAAACGCGGAATCCCATGAGCGCCAAAACAGCCACAACGAGTGCTCCGCCCAGCGTCATCCACACTTTGCGGTTCGATCGCGCTGCAGGCGAAGGCGTGCCGGTTCCCGAAGTTGCCAGCAGCCGTTGTGAATCCGTGTCTCGCTTCAGGCGTTTGAGATCGGCTTTCAACTCCGCGGCCGACTGATACCGTGTCTCCCGGTCCTTATCGAGCGCCTTCGAGATGAGAATCTCAACTCTCGGCGGAAGGTCGGGATTCAGGCGCACCGGATCGACGGGAAGGTTATGCAGGATGGAATCGAAAATCGTGCCCGACGTGTCGCCGCGAAAGGGAAGAGTGCCGGTTACCATTTCATAGAGCACCACGCCAAAGGAAAACAGGTCGGTGCGCTGGTCGAGTTCGAGGCCCCGCACCTGCTCCGGCGACATGTAGGCGACGGTGCCAAGAGTACTGCCCGGGCTGGTGAGGTGCTCCTCATTCAAGGCGGTCACTGTCGGCGCAATCCCCACATCCCCGGACCGCTGTGGAGTCATTTTCGCCAAACCGAAATCCAGGATCTTGGCATGACCTCGCTTGGTGACGAAAATGTTGGCCGGCTTGATGTCGCGATGCACGATGCCCTGGGCGTGCGCCGCATCGAGCGCATCAGCGACTTCGATCCCGATGTCCAGCACGCGCTCCAGGTCCATGGCGCGATTGCCGATCAGATGTTTCAGGGTCGCACCGTCGAGGAACTCCATGACGATGAAGGGCCGGCCGTTCTCCTCATCAATCTCGTGAACCGTGCAGATGTTGGGATGATTCAGCGCCGATGCGGCCTTGGCCTCGCGCTGGAAGCGGCTGAGTGTCTGTTGATCTTTGGCCACGGCGTCGGGCAAGAACTTGAGTGCGACGAATCGGTCCAGCTTGATGTCCTCAGCCTTATAGACCACTCCCATCCCGCCGCCGCCCAGTTTCTCGACGATGCGGTAGTGTGAGATGGTCTGGCCGATCAGTTGAGGCGGGTTTCCCATCGAGCGACATACTAGGGTGTTCGTCGTTCACGGTCAACCAAAGGGCGTTCTCATCCGGAACATGAGGATGGCTTGCGTCCAGGGCGCAGTCGGGCGCTCGACCGGATGTACACATTCGATACTTAACGGCCGGACTTGCGTCTTGTAATAATCACGCTATGCTGTCGGCCCTGCGCCAAGACCTAACCTTCGCGTTACGCCAGCTTCGGCGCAGTCCCGGTTTCGCCGCCTCTGCGATCGTGACTCTAGCTCTTGGCATCGGGGCAACCACAGCCATCTTCAGTCTGGTGGACGGCATTCTCCTGCGCCCGCTGCCGTTTCCGAACGCTGAGCGTCTGGTTGCCGTTGAAACTCTGGAATTTCCTCCCGGCGTTGCGCCCACCAATATCGCCGCAGCCAATTATCTTCAGAGTTCTTATCCTGACTATTTCGATTGGCGTCGGCAGAATCGCACGTTTGAGTCCCTTGCTTCTTACAACGACATCACGCGGCTTTTCAGCAGGAACGATGGGGTTGGCGCGCGCATCCTTGTGGGTGGCCGCGTATCGGCAAACTTTTTCCCTACGATCGGAGTCAGCTCCTGCGCTCGGGAGGCAACTTTACTGACGAAGAAGAGCAGCCCGGGCATCGCGTCGCCATTCTCAGCCACGAACTCTGGGCTTCTGACTTCGGCTCGTCGCAGGGCATAATCGGCGAAACAGTGAAAATCAGTGACGAGCCCTACACCATCATAGGAGTCATGCCCGCAGGCTTTCACTACCCGGTCGGCAATCCCGGCTTCTATTGGTCAACGTACGCGATCGATAGCGAGGGTCCATTCGGTTTAACCAAACTGCGCGACCAGAATGATCTGAGCATCGTTGGCCTACTGAAACACGGCGTCAACATGAAGCAGGCGCTGGCCGATCTCAACACAATTCAGCGGGGGCTCGCGCAGCAATATTCTGAAGATCGCCTGCGATCCGCCGTCGCCGTGATGCCCTTGCTGGACGAAGTTGTCTCTGACGCGCGTTCTCATCTCTGGTTCTTATTTACGTCGGTGGGAATCCTGCTCCTGATCGGATGCGCCAACGTCGCGGGATTGCTGCTTGCCCGGGCCAACCGCCGCCGCCCGGAACTAGCTCTGCGCACCGCGTTAGGCGCGAGTCGAGGCCGAGTCGTGCGTCAGTTGTTGGTCGAGGCTTTGCTCTTGGCGATTGGAGGAGGAGTGCTCGGAATCATCCTCTCCTACGCCTTGCTGCGGATTGCCCCGCGGTTTATTCCGGAAGATTTGCCGCGCCTTTACAACGCGAGTCTTGACCTTCGCGTGCTGGCCTTTGCAGTAGGGCTCTCAGTTGCTACCGCCGTTGCTTTCGGACTTCTGCCGGCTTGGTTCATGTCGCGCCAGGATCCGGTCCAATCCCTTCGCGAGGGCGGCTTGCAGATGACCTCCGGGCGCCGCCGAAACCGCCTTCATCAGGTGTTGGTCGTCGGACAGACCGCGCTCGGCTTCACGCTGCTCGTGGGCTCGGGACTTCTCATTCGCAGCTTAGTGAATGTTCTTCATATCGAGCCCGGCTTCGATACTCACAACCGTGTGTTCTTCGACATCGCATTAACCAACAAGCGCTATCCGGTTCCGGGCAAGGCCGTTTTCTATGACAAGCTCATGCCGGAACTCGCGGCCATTCCCGGCGTCGAGCGTGTGAGCGCTGCCCATCCACTGCCCATCCTTCAGGAGGGCGGCAGCACCAACCTCACCATCGCGCATCGCTCATTCGAGCCGGATGCAACTCCGAACGCCATGGCAACCGTCGCGATGCCCGGCTACTTTGAAACTCTTTCGATTCCGCTGATACGCGGCCGCACATTTGCGGCGCGCGACAATGATGCCAACTCCACGCGCGTCGCTGTTATCAACCAGGCATTGGCTCAGCGATACTTTCCAGGCGAAGATCCGATGGGGCAGTACATCACCCCCACATTCCCATACACGACCGAGCCCGTCGCTCCGCGCCTGATTGTTGGAGTGGTGGGCAACACCAGAGTCAATGACCTCTTTGACCCTTACCAGCCACAGTTCTTTCTGCCCTACGCCCAGGATCCATCGCACCAGCGTCCGCTGGTCGTCATGCAGGTCGCTGGCGATCCCCAAGGCTATGAGGAAACTGTGCGCAAGGTCGTCGCGCGCTTCGATCCCGATTCGCCGGTGTTCAGCTATCGCACCTTTATCGAAGAGACCGACATCAAGGCCGCTCAGTCGCGCTTCGAAGCTCTATTGGTTTCGGGCTTTTCCGCGATCGCTCTGTTGTTATCGGCCCTTGGCCTGTATGCCGTGTTGTCCTACGTGGTTGGCGAAAGAATGCGGGAACTAGGTTTGAGAATGGCTTTCGGAGCATCCCGCTCCGATATCCTGCGGCTCGTACTCAACCGTGCGGCAATCCTCGCGGCGCTCGGAGTCGCGCTTGGAGTGATTGCCTCCATCTTCACGACGAGATTTGTTGCCGATCTGTTAGTGAATGTTGCGGCGCTGGATCGTTCAGTATTCGTATCGGTAACATTGCTCCTATTCGCCGTCTCGATGATGGCCGCTCTAGGCCCCGCGCTTAGAGCCGCTACTATCGACCCAGCCCGCAGCCTGCGCGATGAATAGAACGAAAACTCTCCCTTTTTATCGTTCGGGCAGCGCGGGAGCTAGGTGAGTTTTCCGTCGGTGCTTTCGGACTTACACTCTCCCGCGGAACTGAATAATTCTTCTTCGATCCCGCTTTGACGGTCGGGTCGGTGGCAGGATTTCCCATTCTCGTGCAGCGCGACGTTCCGCCGCAGCTTTCTTTCTGGCCTCGATGCTGGCCTCAGTTTCGCGATACAGCTTCTGCGCTTCGGACGCCGGACCCCGCACATCGCTCACACCCAGTACCTCGATCTCGAAATCCCCGCCATCGTTCGTGATGCGAAGCATATCTCCAACGCGGACCTCGCGTGCAGCCTTCGCTACCTGTCCGTTCGACAATATCCGTCCCAGATCGCAGCTCTTTTTGGCGAGAGTGCGCGTTTTGAAGAACCGCGCCGCCCACAGCCAGGCGTCCATCCGGATTCCCGTCATGCTTCCCTCGCAGCTCCGTTCTTCTCATTCGCCGCATGGAAGAATATGGTCTGGCCGATCTCAAGACGGCCGGCGCGAGTGACCGTGGCATAAACTCCCGCATTGTTCTGGTTCACGCGCACAACCGCCTTCAGCACTTCTGGTTGCGGACTTGCTGAATCGGGATCGAGATTCAGCATCGAGCAGCGGACGTCGCGCATTGTGACGGTGACGGCAGGGCCGTCGTCTCCCTCTCCGAATGAGAGCACGCCACCCAACCACCCGTCCTCCTGGAAGGGAACCGTTCGCAGTGAACGAACCACAATGTTCGGACGAAATCGTCGCACGTCTGGACTCACATCTGCGAGCCGTGCGATCTCGCGCATCGTATCGATCGCAATCACAGAGATGCTCGCCTCATCGAAGATGCCATGTTTCAACTGCATCATCTGCACGGGAGCCCCATACCGGTGCCCGATCTCCGTGGCCAGTTGGTCCCCGAAGACATCCAGCTCCTGGCCATCGGGCGTGCGAACATGCGTGGGAAGGTTTCCCTGGCTTGGAGAAAGAAGAGCGCTGTCTTGCCGGCGTTGCGGCACGAACAGGACCATGTCGGGAAGCTTGCCTGCTGTTAGCCAAGGGAACCCGCTGCGATCGTCCATGCGCCGAAATGCCAGGCGTCTGTCACCTTGAAGGCCGTGCCAGCCAAGGTCGGCGGCCTCGAGTCGTTCGCCGGCCATGGACTTCACGGGATAGCGGAAGATCGCCTCTATATGTCCTATTTTCACGGCATGCCTGGTCAACTCTGAGCGTTAGCGGCCGGCTGGCCCAAGCATAGTATCATGTCGCCAAGTCTATGATTTGATTGCACCTTTACGGCGCAAATCTCTCATTTTTGAACCACCCAATACCCGGCTTACAAATAATTACTTGACCCAAATTCGCTTTGCAGCTAGAGTAACGAGTTCCAAGGGACCCTAGGACCGCTGCTTACGTGTCTTGTTGAGCAGCTCCCGTGAAGTGACGCACAGAAAATCGAGCATCTTCGGGGTTCCGTCACGCATCTATCTATAAAGAGTGAGTTTTGCGCTAACTCCTTTACAACCTACTCGGAATCAGTGACTTAGGTCGGAAGCTGGGGTTTCCGGTCACCCTCCCATGGCAAAGGACAAGGCGGAAGGCCACAAATTCATACAGTAAGGAGATAGAAAGCACATGCGCTCTGATCGTGTGTTTGATGCTTTACAGACTCTGCGGAATCGTTATATGCTGTGCCAGCTTGCCTCTAAGGCCACGCGGAAATTCCATCGGCCCAGTACCAGAATCCAGGAAACCATGAACGGCGTGCTGGATCGTATCGCTGACTCGGAGCGGCAAGCAGTATTGTCGGAACCAGAGAACGTTGCCGAGGCACAACGGCGGGCTGCGTAACACCAGCCCCGCCTTCCCGCCTGGCGTTGTCGAGTGCATCTTTCCTGAGTCCCCTCCTTTTTGAAAATCTCCCGTCGACACTACCGAATAGGTGCTAGTGCACGGGTTCAGGTGAATCATGACCATAGCTGAACTGAAAGAAAAGAACATCACCGAGCTGACCAAGATCGCAAGGACCTTGGATCTGCCCGGTGCCAGCGGTATGCGCAAGCAGGATCTCATCTTCAAAATCCTGCAGGCGCAGAGTGAAAAAGAAGGCCATATCTTTGCCGAAGGCGTCCTGGAGATCTTGCCCGACGGCTACGGCTTCCTTCGCTCGCCCGACTACAACTACCTCCCGGGCCCAGACGACATCTACGTCTCCCCGTCCCAGATCCGCAAATTTGACCTCAAGACCGGCGACACCATCAGCGGACAGGTACGCCCTCCACACGAAGGTGAAAAATATTTCGCGCTCGTCAAGATTGAAGCCGTTAACTTCGAATCACCGGACGAAGCCCGCAACAAGATTCTCTTCGATAACCTCACACCTCTTTATCCTCAAGAGCGCATCAAGCTCGAAACTACACGTGACAATGCCAGCGCCCGTGTTATGGATCTGCTCACTCCGCTTGGCAAAGGCCAGCGCGGACTGATCGTCTCTCCGCCGCGCGCCGGCAAGACGATGTTGCTGCAGAACGTAGCCAACTCGATTACGACAAATCATCCCGAAGTTGTGTTGATGGTGCTCCTGATCGATGAGCGTCCGGAAGAAGTCACCGACATGCAGCGCTCGGTGAAGGGCGAAGTTATTTCTTCGACCTTCGACGAACCTGCCGCGCGTCACGTGCAAGTCGCGGAAATGGTGATCGAAAAGGCGAAGCGCCTGGTTGAGCACAAGCGCGATGTCGTGATCCTGCTCGACTCGATCACTCGTCTGGCTCGCGCCTACAACACGATCGTTCCGCCCTCGGGCAAAGTGCTCTCAGGCGGAGTCGACTCCAATGCACTGCAGCGTCCAAAGCGTTTCTTCGGATCGGCCCGCAACATCGAAGAGGGCGGCTCGCTGACGATCATCGCTACGGCCCTGATCGATACCGGATCGCGCATGGACGACGTGATCTTTGAAGAATTCAAAGGCACGGGCAACTCGGAAATCATTCTCGAGCGCAAGCTTGTCGACAAGCGCGTGTTCCCGGCGATCGACATTCAACGATCTGGAACGCGTAAGGAGGAGTTGCTGATTCCGAAGGAAGATCTATCGAGAATCTGGGTTCTGCGGAAGGTGCTCAACCCGCTCTCCCCGGTGGAAGCCATGGAATTGCTGATCGACAAGCTCAGTAAGACCAAAGGCAACTCGGAATTCCTTGCGAATATGAGCGCGCTGTAAACAGAGAGAATCCGTTTTGAAAGCCGGAGCCCGTGGGCTCTGGCTTTTGTTTTCCCCCCGATTACCCATTTGTCGCCAAAGGGTCTCTGCGCCCTCGTTTCGAGAATGTCGCCGAAGTATAATTTTGTGGAGTAGTAGTGCCCGCCGACTCTTGCGAGGGCCCAGTGCGATACAAACGGTACATAGCGATCCTCTTCCTTGCGACATACTCCAGTCTGCTGTTAGCACAGACTCCGTCGGCACGTCAGCCCGCCGCACAGCACGACATCAACGGTCCTCCCATCACCGATGCAGACGAAGCCCGTGAGCGCATCGCCCACGACATGGAGAAGAAGGCTGCAAAGGAACGCCTCGCCACGCTCAAGAGCGATACCGACAGGCTCCTGAAACTCTCGGTCGAACTGAAGTCGTACGTCGACAAGTCTGACGAGAATGTTCTCTCCCTCGACGTGATTAAAAGGGCCGACGAAATCGAGAAGCTGGCCAAGAGTGTGAAAGACAAAATGAAAGGTCCGAACTGATTATTTCAGCCGGATCGTCCAGACGTTGGCATGCACATCAAAGGGAGTCGTCAGGAGCACATCTTTATATTGGTTGACTCAGGCCTTCCGTAACTCCGCAGATATAGGCTGTAGCGTTGTTCTGGTAACAAAACCCCCTCTATTGTTTCCCCGCCCTATTCGCGCCATAATGCCCGCAAAGATTTTTAGGGTTCAGTCGGCTCGCTCATTTGGGTTACGGATTCGTTCGCGGTGAAAACACCAAGGGGGTTGTCATGCCGAGAGCTATCCCACTTGTATTCTGCCTGTTCGTATCACTGAGCGCCGCGCGCTATTCTTTGGCGCAGAGTGTTCACGTTCCCGTCCCGCAGAATATACCGCAGTCGCAGAATCTCACGGTTGGCAGCCGTCCTTCGACCGCGCCGACGGGCTCCGACGACGAGATTCAACGGCAGCAAGCCATCGCCGCGAATCTGCAGCGGCAGGTCGAAATCCGCCGCGACGCAGAAAAGATGGCCGCACTGATGCAGGAGCTAAGAGGCTATCTCGCCAGGAGCGATCGAGGTGTGATGTCAGTCGACGCCATCAAGAAGGCTGAAGAAATCGAAAAACTGGCCCACAGCGTGAAATCAAAAATGAAACAGTCGTTCTAAATCACATCCAAAAAGAGTGCGTCGGTTGGAGAATAGGATTTCGTTTGCGCAAATCGAGAGGGCAAAGTCAAATCCGCAAACGCTCTCCAGAAAGAAAAACGCCATCCAGAGCTGACTGGATGGCGTTGTATTTTACGGCTTCTACTCCGCGCCCTGCTTGATCCGCATCCCGAAGAACGAACGGTATACGAATGTGAACGACACCAGGAAGAACGCGATGGCCAGCACAATTGTCAGCGTCGACGGTGCGCCGCCCGGCTTCAGACTCTCGGCCAATTCCACCGCCAGCAGTCCGAACAAGGTAGTGAACTTGATCACCGGATTCAGTGCCACCGACGACGTGTCTTTAAACGGGTCGCCGACTGTATCGCCGATCACGGTTGCATCGTGCAGTGGAGTACCCTTCTGCTTCAGTTCGACTTCAACGATCTTCTTGGCATTGTCCCAGGCCGCGCCAGCGTTGGCCATGAAGATCGCCTGATACAGCCCGAAGATCGCGATCGAGATCAGGTAGCCGACAAAGAAGAAGGCATCGACGAAAGCGAAGGCCAGCGTCCCGAAGAACACCGCAATGAAGATGTTCAGCATGCCTTTCTGCGCGTACTTGGTGCAGATGGCCACCACCTTCTTGCTGTCAGCAACAGAAGCCTTCTCCACGCCTTCGAGCTTGATATTGGCTTTGATGAATTCGACCGCACGATAGGCGCCCGTGGTCACGGCCTGCGTCGAAGCGCCGGTGAACCAGTAGATCATTGCTCCGCCCGTGATTAGTCCCAGGAAGAACGGTGCATACAGCAGTGAGAGTTTGGCCACGCCCTCCGCATCGGTAAGTCCGTTGGTCAGGGCCATGATGATGGAGAAAATCATCGTGGTCGCCCCCACAACGGCCGTTCCAATCAGCACCGGCTTCGCTGTCGCCTTGAAAGTATTTCCCGCACCATCGTTCGCTTCGAGCAAGTGCTTGGCACGGTCAAAGTTCACGTCCATGTTGAAGTCTTTCTTAATCTCACTCTGTACGTTCGGCACAGTCTCGATCAGCGACAGTTCGTAGACGGATTGTGCATTGTCGGTCACCGGACCGTAAGAATCGACTGCGATGGTAACTGGACCCATGCCCAGGAATCCAAATGCGACCAACCCGAACGCGAAGACAGCCGGTGCCAGCATGCCTGCCGCGAGGGCCAAGCCCATGGTGCTCATGTAGTAGGCGACTGCCATCAGAATCATCATGGCCAGCCCCAGATAGTAGGCGGAGAAATTGCCCGCGACGAATCCTGACAGAATGCCCAGCGACGCTCCGCCTTCCTGCGCCGAAATCACGACTTCCTTCACGTGCCGCGACTCGGTCGAGGTGAACACCTTCACCAATTCCGGGATCAGAGCTCCCGCAAGTGTGCCGCAGGAAATAATGGTGGAGAGCTTCCACCACTGTGAAGGGTCCGGGTGTGTGGGGTCCGCGGAGAGAACCGGAATTACGAAGTAGGAAATCAGGTACGTCAGCGCAATCGACACGATCGAAGTGATCCAGACCAGTGAGGTGAGCGGCGCCTCAAAGTTCATCTCAGCGGCCGAGCCATACTTCGCTTTCGCAATCGCTCCATTCAGGAAATACGAGAACGAACTCGATACCAGCATCATCACGCGCATGACGAAGATCCACACCAGCAACTGCACCTGCACGCTGGGATCCTTTACGCCGAGCAGAATGAAGGCGATCAAGGCCACGCCGGTCACACCATAGGTTTCGAAGCCGTCCGCGGAGGGGCCAACCGAGTCACCGGCGTTGTCGCCTGTGCAGTCGGCGATGACGCCCGGGTTGCGCGCATCGTCTTCCTTGATCTTGAATACAATCTTCATCAAGTCAGACCCAATATCGGCAATCTTGGTAAAAATGCCGCCTGCGATGCGCAGCGCCGCAGCGCCTAGCGATTCGCCAATCGCAAAGCCGATGAAGCACGGACCCGCATAGTCACCGGGGACGAACAGCAGAATGATCAACATCATCAGCAACTCTACGCTGATCAGCATCATGCCGATGCTCATGCCGGCCTCAAGCGGAATCTGATAAACAGGAAATGGCTTGCCCGGAAGCGCCGCGAACGCCGTCCGCGAATTCGCGAACGTGTTTACGCGAATGCCAAACCACGCGACGCCGTAGCTGCCCGCAATGCCCAGCAGGCTGAACCCCAGAATAATTGGAAGCGTCAGGCCCACAGGCTTGCCGGGCACCGGCGCCAACCATCCGAAATACGCGGCGATAATGACCGCAATGAATGCCCACAACAGAAGAATGAATTTGCCTTGCGTTATCAGGTAGGTCTTGCATGTCTCGTAGATCAGTTCAGAGATTTCGCGCATCGAGCGATGGACGGGCAGGTTTTTCAGGCGCAGAAAGATGGCCATACCAAATCCCAGTCCGAACAAGCAAAACAGAATTCCAATCAGCAACAGTTTGTGGCCGTCAATGGCGCCATTGAGAAAACTGACTTGCGACAGGTCGGGCAGCTTGAGTGAAGCTTCTCCGCCAGCAGGCTTACCTTCGGGTTGAGCGAACGCCGCGGCCGCGCCGAGGGTAGGCAGCGCAACTACGGCCGACATTTTCATGACCATGCGGCGGCTGAAGAACGCAGCAGTGGCGAGACAGGTACGCATAAAGAGTCCTCCGAATTAGAACGGTTAAAGGATTACAAACGTGTTTGTGCTGAATCCGAAACAGCCCAGCCTCATGCACCGCGGAACGGGCGGCCACCATCTTACGGCTGATCCTTTTTCGGAATTCCGAACACGCTTCCACCGCAAGACCTAAGGAGTGATGAAGCTTGGCCGCGTCGGAGTTCGCGCTGGATCGTACTCAGCAGCTTGCCGTTGCAAAAAGACTAGAGACATAGGTCTCTAGTCACGGCTGACCAGCGCAAAACGGGCATTTATAACACGTTGGATAGACATGGTCAATCGAAGGTTAGCGTAAGGGCCGACATAGAAAGACAGGCCCTTCCCAGATCGGGCAAAGAAACGATCTTACAGACCCGGAGGGATTGCGGATGGCCTATCCCAGCCGCGTATCCTGCAGCTAGGATAGGGACTCTGGACGAGAAGTCGCAACCGGACGGCCGGGGGGATACGCTTACCGCAGGACCGATGCGTTATACATCGCGTCCATCAGATCCTGCGAGTGTCCGTCGTAGTCCTGGTCCAGCGCCCACATAAATGTCCCGCCCAGACCGCGCTGCCAATCCGAATACCACACACGCATGTAGGTGGAGTAGGGGTCGTCATACGTGACATACCCGTTGCTTCCATCCACGCGCAGCATGTAGGGGACGAGCGCGATCGGGTCGTAGAGCGTGTGCCAGCCGTTCTTATTGATATTGGGCTTGAAATTCGTTCCGTAGGTCGCACTTCCCACGGAGTTGTCGCACTCGTGGTCCTGGGTCCACCTCGAATTCGGGCACAGCCCAAACAGTTGGTTAATATTGGCATAAACGTAACCATAGAACGGCGTGCCCATATTGATCTGCTTGGCCGGGATCTGCTTCAGGAAAATGGTCGCCGCGCCGTCCGCGCTCCCGCCCGGCTGGCATTCATATGGAGCCGGATCGCGCGGATCCCAGAAGATCATTGAATTGAGCTGGCCATGCGCCGTCCATGGTCCGGCGCAGTCATACATCATGATGTTGACGTAGTTGATGGAAGACTTCAGATCCTGCAAGTCATAGGCAGAGCTGCCCCACGGAGGTGCATCTACCGATAGAACATAATCCGGGTTCGACTGCCGGAAGCTGGACATTAACGCTACCAGAAAGGCACTGTCGCCACTCGTTACCGGATATTCCCAGTCGATGTCGACACCATCGTAGCTGTATTGCTTTTCGAACGCGGCAATGTTGTCGACCAGCGTCTGACTCTCTCCGCTTGCTTCGAGTCCGGGGAAGTCTCCGCCGAGCAGCAACATGACTTTCACGCCCGCGGCGTGGGATCGGATGTTCAATTCCGGCTCGACAAATCCATCCGGAACCGAGAGCGTGCCCGTGGAGTCAAACGAAACGCCGTCATGATTGATGTGCGTCAGCTTGTGATAGGGAATCTGACCGGCGCCATACGGCGGAGTCTGGTACTTGCTCCAGTATCCGTAATCGCCGACCACCCGTTTTGTCAGATGGTTCGGCAGCGCCGATTGCGCGAGTGCCAACGGAACGGATGTAGCCAGGATGGCGGCTGCGATAAGAGGAAGGCGAAGACGAAAAGAACGGACGGGAAAGGCCATGAGAAGTACCTCCGGAAGAAGGTGGAACAGCCCGTGGGACGGGCCCTTCAGCTTTCAGAGCCCCAGAAGCTTATCACGGAATACTCCGGCCAGAGCTTCTTATCAGACTGCGTTTTCATCTGGTAAGGTCGTCGTCTCAAGCGTGTGGCGGCCGGCCGCTGGGTTTGACGTTTTCTTAGCGGAAGGGCGTTTAACGCCCGGTCCAAACTCCGCATGAAGTGCTGCCAGAAATCCTGTATTTCGGTGCCAGCAACACCGCACACTCGCCAGATTTCTAATCCCGATTTCTAAACCCGTATGCGCCGCAAGGCATCCTAATGGTCGCGATTGCGACCGGTCTTTCGCTCTCCGAGTGCCATCGCCAGGAGGACGCGAAGTTCTTTTGCCTATGTATTTCAAATGGCACCTGCAAGCCTTCTATCGACTGTTCCACCGTACCTTTCGTCTCAATTCCGCAGCTTACTTTCAGAGTCACGCGTTTCATCGCCGGATCATTCCGCGGAACTATATCAGGATCAAGATTCCCGTCCACGGTCCGAAAAATGGGTAAGCGAGAAATAATGAAATGATTAACTAGAAGTCGTCGGCGATGAAAAAGACAGGTGAGACTCGGCAACCGGCGAACTCCCGAAGGTTCGCTCTGCTCACTTCCTCTTAGGCGGGGAAAGCGCTGCCACCTGTCGCAAGAGCATCTTGCGATCGCTGCTATGGGCATCATGGCAGTCGATGCATGATCCCTTAACCGACGGCACATGCTGACGCAGCGCCGCCGTTTCGTCGTGGCAAGCCGAGCAGATCTTTTCCTTGGGCATCGAGAGGCTGACCGTCATCATGTCGCCCTGCGTCATCGCCACGTGACAGACCGTGCACGTTGTCGCCATAGCCGAATGCACCGATTTTCCCGTTAGCTTGTCCGCGTGACACGATCCGCACTCCGCGCCTTGCGGCACAACTCCGGGATGCTCGATGGCGCGGCCCGAGCCAACCATGGATAAGAGGAGAGCCAGCGCGCGCGCGTTTGTGCGAAAGGCCATAGCCGGAGAATCCTAGGCGACCGCCAATTCTAGTGAGCCTCCCGCGCCTGATCACTACTAAGAATCAACTACGCGAATCGCGTCTGGCCCGTGCATCCAGCCCTGAGAGACATTGAAGTTGCAAACCGAACAGCCAACGTCGAGAGGTTTGCAGCTTGAAAGTGCGATTCCCGTCTCATCTACTTCTTTGTGTAGCTCATCTTCAAGAAATCATCGGAATGCCAACACATAACGATGAACAGTTCTTTTTAGCTGTTACGGGATTGGGACTTACATCTGCGTGTTATGGAAGTGAATTTGCCTTGATCTATGCACTGAGATGTTCTGCGGGAATCAGGGCTTGAACACAAGCCAGGGGGAAAACACTTGTGTTTCAAGCGCCTCCGCCTGGATTCAAGATCAAGGAGAAACAGATGACATCTGCATTGTGCGGGAGGATTTGGTCTGCAGTAGCGATCGCGGTTTTGTTTTTCAGCGCCACCTTCGCGTTTACACAAGGAATAGTGACCGGCTCGATCTCCGGCGTAGTCGAAGATGAGCAGGGAGCCGTGATTCCCAACGCCAGCGTCACAGTGACACAGCTGACGACCGATCGTGTGTTCAAAACCCAGACCACGTCAGCGGGGATTATTTCTCTGCGCGATCTGCCAACGGGAGCCTACAACTTGAAAATCGAAGCTCCGAGCTTCCGGGCTTTCGAATCGAAGGACTTGACAGTAAGCGTCGGAAAAGACACCGGGTTAGGAACCGTGCGGCTATTGCTCGGTGCATCGACCGAGACCGTTACCGTCGAAGGTTCCGCGCCGCTGATCGAATCCACCACAGATCAGATCTCGGACACTCTGAGCTCAGAAAAAGTGACCAGCCTGCCGATGGGGAATACGTTTGACTCCCTGGCTCTTTTTCTTCCCGGGGTAGTAACAGTCGGCGATGCCAGTTTCAGCAACAACAATGGCGCTGAGATGTCGGTCAACGGCCTTCGGGCCCGCGCGAACAATTTTCAAATCGACGGCCAGAGCAACAATGACAACTCGATTGCGGGTCCGTCGATATTCTTCGGAAATCAGGACGCCATCTCGGAAATGCAGGTCGTAACCAACTATGACGCGGAATTTGGACGCAATACCGGCGCGGTCATCAACTACGTCACCAAGGCGGGTACCAATCAGTTTCATGGCACGGCGTACGAATTCTGGCAGGGTTCCACGTTTGATTCGCTGGAAAACAACGAGAAAAATCCGTTGCTGGGATTCTGCTTACCGGGTCAGTCTGCGTCATCCGGCTGCATCACACCCAAAGTTCCCGGTTTCGTCGACAATCGTTTCGGGGGAACCGTTGGCGGACCGGTGAAAAAGGACCGTATATGGTTTTTCGGTTCTGCCAATCTTGAACGCCAGCGGTTCGCAGGCTCTCCTGCCTCAACAGCGGGGGGCCTGGTGCCGACGCCGACTGGCGACGCTCAACTGGCGGCAGCTTTTCCAAACAGTCCCATTAATCTCATCGAGAGCACGGTCGGACCGAATGCCGTTACCGCCGGAAATCCCACTTTTACGAATGTGCAGAACGTGCTCGTAACCAATCAGATCGACCCGAGCACCGGGCTCGCGTTTCCTTGTACTGCGGCAGGGGTGAACGGTTGCACGCCCATTGAATTCGGCTCATTAACACGATTTGTTCCCGGGCCGTTCAATGACTATGAAGCCACGGGTCGTCTGGACTTTAAGCTCTCCGAGAAAGACAATTTCTTTGGACGCTATGTCTACCAAAAGACATTTAGCGGCGGCGTAAACTTCGGCAACGGAATCCAGGTCGGGGATTGGCAGAGTGTTCCCGGACTGAGCCAGCAGATTGGGTTGGACTGGACACGGACCTTCACCAATGCCTTCGTCAACCAGGTTCGCTTCAGCTTCTCGCGTGCCAGCAGCTTCTTTGACGAGCAATCGTTTTCCAGCTGCAATTCGAACAATCCAACGGCGTGTCCTGCCGACATGGTAATGATTGGCTCAGCGCCGCAGGACAGCGTGAGCTTTGGCGTTTCAGCCGGCTTCCCGCAAGGGCGAATCATTAACGTTTACCAATTGCAAGACAACGCGTCGATGCAGAAGGGCGAGCACACATTGAAGTTCGGCACCGAGATCGACCAGCAGCGTTCGCCGAACGTGTTCCTTCCCGGGAACAATGGCATATTCCTGTTCACTTCCTTCAGCGACATGGTCGCCAACAATCCGTTCGGAACTCAGATCGCATTGGGTAATCCGACCTTGCCGTTCTCTGAATGGGACCTTGGCTTCTATTTCCAGGACAACTGGAGAGTCAAGCATAACCTGACCTTGAATCTGGGCATGCGATGGGATTGGTATCAGCAGGCAATCAATTTGTTGCATGACCAGAGCGTGCGGCAACAAACCGGCTCAACCCCGCTGTGGTCGACATCGTTACCCCTGAGTCAGACGACCGTTCCATCTGTTCCCGAGGCCTTGAAGAACTTCGCTCCCGTCGTCGGCTTCGCGTGGACTCCGAACATTCTTAATGGCTTGCTGGGCGTGGACAAAACCGTCATCCGCGGCGGCTTCCGCATTGCCTATGACCCCGCTTTCTACAATATGTTCCTCAATGTCGCCACTGCGGCGCCAAAGGTGAACTTCGCTAGTCTGGGACCACTCGTGGGCGGACCGACAACCGGTATTCCTTCCACAGGTGTATTCGGAACCCAGGTGATTCCATTCCTCGAGCCGCTGGCAGCGGGTGGAAATCCTGGGTTTGCGAATCAGACACAGGTACCGCATAACTTCCGCAATCCGTACACGGAACAGTGGAACTTTGGACTCCAGCACTCGTTTACTCCGCGAGTGGTAGCGGAAGTTCGTTACGTGGGTAATCACGCCGTCGGGCAATTCCAGGAGCTCAACGGGAATCCAGAACTTACGCCACTCATCAACGCTGGCTTTCAGAATGTGATTCCTGCCGGAATGAAACCATGCAGTAACCCGACTGCCCCGGGATTTGCCGGAGGATATTCGAACTGCAACTTCACCAATGTCATCGAGTATGCCAACACGGCTTCGTCAAACTACAACGGCCTGCAAAGCGAACTCCGCATTGCGAACTGGCACGGACTGACGGCAACCGGTTCGTACACCTTCAGTAAGACGATCGACAACGCCAGCGAAGTCTTCAGCACAATCGGAGGCGGGAATACGCTGGCCTATGCGCAAAATCCATTCGATACGAGCGCGGCTGAACGGGCTAACTCGGGAATCGATTTCCCGCATGTGGTCGGTGTGGCCGTTGTTTATAACTTACCCTTCTACAAGTCACAACATGGCCTGGTGGGTCATCTGCTTGGCGGCTGGCAGGCCAATACGACATATCGCTACACCAGTGGTCAGCCGTATACGACCATTCAACGATATGTAAGCGGAAGCCTGTGCGATCCGGCAGGAGACTTCGGGGGAACCTACGATGCCTGCCGTCCGATCGTGTCGAACGCAGGGGCACCACTTGATACCGTCGGCCAATATACCTGCACGGGTGCAACGGCTTCCACATGCAGCCTTTTCGACTTCGTGACAGGTGCGCCAACCACGACGAGCGCGGTGCACTGGATTCAGAACAGCCCGGCAGCCGCCCTCGTTTACGGCACCCCGTATGCGGGCGTCGGCCGCAACACTCTTCGCGGTCAGGACATCAGCACCGCGAATCTTGCGTTTTTTAAAGACATCGCCATCACCGAACGTGTGAAGGCACAATTCCAGGCCCAGGCTTTCGACGTCATGAATGTTCAATTCCGTGGAGTGCCTGATCCGATTCTGGACGATGTGACCCGAGGCAGCTTCCAGAATACGAATTTCAACAGCAATGGTGGACTCACGTTTGCCGGTAACATCAATACTGACGGTATCGGCCGACGGCGTCTGCTGTTCGGCATGAAAGTGATCTTCTGATCACTGAGCTCGAAGTCATGATCCATTGCCCAATCGCATTGGATCATGACTCTCGATGGCTCTGAACGCGTCTGGCAATGCTCTCCGCTCATGAGGCGGAGCGACTTTGCAGAGGTATCAGTGTCTTGACTCAATTCTCCTGCAGGATTTCATACAACTGCTTTCGCATTTTGTGGTCCTGATCGAGATAGCTGATTTCCAGCCCGCGTTTTTCCAGTCTCGCCTCAAAGGTCTGATTCACCGGCAAAGCAGCGCAATGGGACCACTGGTTGTAAACGGTACAACCGATCGTGAGAGACTTGCCGTTGCTCGCCTGAACGACCATAGTTTTTGCAACGTAGGTCTCCGGTCTTGAGCTGGAGCAATAGGCATTGAGATCTTCAAAGTTACAGTTGGGCGGGGCGAGTGGAGGTGCCTGAAAGTTCTGGCTCTCCGCACTCAGCACTTTGATGTGAAATGGCGTCGGCTTCGCCGAGGAACTCGCCATCGTAGGCAGGAACAGCAGTAGAATGAAAAACCATCGGAAACTTGACATCGGAATCACAGCCTCCTTTCAGATTCTGTTGACTTTCGAGCAACTTTGCTCGGCCTGATCCACCACACCAACTTACCTTGACGGCAGCACCCGCAGCAGCATGCCGCTGCCGGATGGCACCTTAACTGGCCCTTTTGTGGATTGCAACCGTATCTCGCCGATCGGATCCGTTCTGCCCGCGTGCTCGAGCTTCAAATTGTGCAAGTCGTACAGACCACAGGCATCGGACGAGAAAACCCACAACGCCTGCGGACGACCGTGATCCCCACACATCGCCGCGGCACCCGTCCTCCGGTTTTGCAGAGACGCGGACCATCACTCCGCCGCTGACATAATTACCGACGACTTCGGGTCCATGCGTGACGACGCTCCCGTGATAGACCGTATCCCCGCCAATCTGCTCGGTCACCCAATCGGCTTCCGACGTGCCGCGATCCGGACCGGACGTTGGGATCATCGCCTGCTTCAACATCCACGGCAGTCGCCATAGCTCGTAGATCCGTGGTCAGCGCAATCCGCCGATTGCGCGTTTTCAGGGTATCGAAACGAACAGCAATTTGTTCTCGGGTACCGGAGGTCACGTCGACCACTTTCCCAATGATTTTTGTGCCCGCGCGGATCTTCGTATGTCTCGTGAGCGGGACGTCTTGCATGATTCGTCCCGTCACCATTTCGCCCGAATGCATCTTGTCAGAGCGCAAGGGAAGTGTTGAGTTCGACCGGCAAAATCGTGCCCGGTGGAATCACTTCTTGCGCCGACAACGCGGCGCCAAACAACATCACGCAAATCAATGCGCGCACCATACCACTCACCAAATCACTTCATTGCCGTTGCGGCGGATTCGCCGGCTCCGGCGGAGGCGGCGGACTGCTATCGATCACACTTCCATTTCTTACCGGCGGAGCAGAAGGAGTTTGATTGCTCACACCTCCATTCATCCGTTGCGTCGAACTCGCCGGCTCCGACGGGGAAATACGATCACTGGATTTTCCATTCAGCAAGGGATCGTTCCCCGGATTTTCGCTCTTGATCAAGTCGGTCTTGACCTCAACTTTTTGATGCGGCTGCGGGGTGATTTGCGTCTCAAAAGTTTCGTATCCCGGCAGCGCGATCTTGATTGTGTGCGACCCGGGCGCCACCAGTAATCCCCTCCCCGCTCCCTCGAACTCTCCCACGTGTCCCACAAACAGTCCATCGAGAAAAACCGCGGCTCGATTTGGATTCACAGAAATCTTTACGGTCGACGTGACCGAAGGCATCACGCCAGTCGCCGCCCGCGCCATCGCGACACTGACCACGCGCTTCTCTCCGGGTTGCAAGGTCACTTTCTGCACAAAGTCCTGATAGCCATCTTGCCGCACGGTGATTGTGTGTTCTCCCGGCAGCAGCAATACTCTCTTCGATCCTTTCAGCTCTTTGAGGTATCCGACGTACTGTCCGTCGATCCACACGCCCGAGGTCTTCTCGACCTTGGACTTGCCCTCGAAGGTGATCTCGCCCATGATCTGGTTTCCGGCATACAACAGCGGAGTGAACAACAACCCAGCCACAACGGTCAACAGCCATCCGGCGAAATACCTGTTGCGCAACCCGATTGTCATAGATTCCCTCTCGATCCCTGCCAAAACAGCAGGCGGGATGCCAAGCAGCTCAGTCCTTGAATTCAGATGCATGGGCGGGAAATTCGTCTGCCAAAAAGCAGCAAAAGGAGCAATTTCTTCGCGGGGTGCGGGGCGGGAATTCCCCGCCCCCTCTACGACGTAACCGCACAGTCCTCAGTGACTTCCCCCAAATGTGTAGCCCAACGACGCGCCATATCGAACCTGGTAGTCGGAGCTGAAATATTGCTGATTGCCGTGCACGATGTAGAGCCTCATTTCAGGCCTTACAAACATGTTGTGCCAGACGTAAAGGCGTACTCCTCCTCCGAAGTCCACAAGGAAGTGATTGCTGCTCACATAGTTCGTGCAGTTTCCGTAGTAGTCGCAGTTGGATTGGCCAGTATAGAGACGGAGGCTCTGTCCTCCAATCCCGCCAAGCACTTCTGCTCCCACCCTCTGGCTGAAGCGCTTTGCATAGATGGCATTGAAGTCATAGAACACCGGCCGATATCCCAGTCCAAGTCCTGCATAATTCCCTTGGCTTGCCCTCCAGTTCACTTCGGCTTGCACGCCCAGGTTTCCATGGAAGAGAACATCTCCGTTGAAGCCTATGTACGTTCCGCCCTTCTCGCTGGGCACATAAGTGGCCGGATTTCCGACGAAATTTCCGGAAGAGGACGCGATACTACTGCCCGCAATGGCCACGTCGATCTGCTGTGCCCAGCATGGCAAGGTCAGGGTGAAACTGCACAACACAATCGCAATCCAATACAGTTTTTTCAAGTTACCCTCCTGAGATTAAGAAAAACGATCCAATTAATAAAGTTGCGGACGAGGCACCAAAATTCCGGCATCTCCGACCGGGCTCCCTGCCCTTCAATACTAATCAACTCGCCGCCGACGTAGGCTGCAGGGTTTCCTGCTCGATCATTTTCTGGCACTCCAGACAGTGCTGGGTCCAGGGCAGCGCCTCCAACCGTCGCCGGGCGATCTCTCTCTCACAAACCTGGCAGGTTCCAAAGGATCCCTCGTCCATTCGACGCAGGGCGCCTTCGATTCTTCGCAGTTGCTGCCGTCGCTGGCTGGCCTGCTCAAACAAGGTTTCCTGCGAGAGACTGGCAACGCTGCGGTCGGCGCTATCTTGCGGAACGTCCAGCTCGAGTTCGCGAGTCTCCTGCCCCAGCCGACCCAGAAATCCCTGCACCTCATGAAGCTGTTTCTCCAGCCTCTCCTTTAATTCCTTGAATTCTCTCTTCGTCATGAATCTGTCCTTTATTATTTTATGCCGCAGTTGCGGCGAATTTTGATTAAACGCCTACCGGATAGCCCTGTTTCACGAATGCCGATATCGCGATCGTTGTCTGATGCGCGGCCCTGCAAGCTCAAGACAAAGCTCGTACTCCGCAATGTGGGGAGGTGTTTTAACTACAGGGAGGAGGCCGGTTATAGTGCGCGCCTTCCGTGCGCAGGGGCTCATCGAGGGCCGTGGCCAGACTGACACCGGCATGGATGGCTACAGGGGGCGTTCCGACGAAGGAAGCAATCGGGATGCTCCATTGCGAGCCAGTATTATCGAAACGGGGCCTTTGATCATGGCTTAAATGTGTAACCGCAGAATGCCCCGACGAGAGGGCCAAAAGCCGTAGGGGCCCGCTGCGGGCAACCAGAAGCCCAGCGAGCGCCGACGAGACGACCGCCACGCGAATCCATACCCTCGGACGCATCACGCCCAAGAAGGCGCGCCGCGAAATCCTAAGTCGATTCTGAGCCTCGGTCATCCCTTCGCCCACGTTCCCGAATGATACACCGTTGGATGCAGGTTTTCGGTCGACGATGCTGGCAAACCCAGGCCCAAGTTCGCAGAAAGGAATATGGTTGAAGAAACTTTACAAAGATGGCGACCCTGCTTCTTTGCCAGCAGAGCCGCCCACCAGATAAAGCGAATCCTATCTTATATCCTGCTTACTCGCGGCCGTCGGCGTGCAGTCGTCCTTCGGAGGCTGCGCCGATCCCACCGCCGTATTGAGCGACGGAGAAGTATCGAAGTCGAACATGCCTTCCAGGGCGTCGGCATACTGATCGCGGCGGGTAAGGTGAATGCCGGGCATAAAGCGCTTCTCGATCATCGCCAGAATCGACGTGTGATCGCCCACCGTGTGCGAAACGTACGACGGTTTTGAGAATGGCGAGACCGCAATCAGCGGCACCCGGACTCCAAGCTGATCGAACGCAGCGCAGCTCGCCGGAAACGGACCGGTCGGATTCTTCTTCAGTGCCGGACACAACGCCTCGGCATCCCGCAGCGTCGTATCCGTTTTGCTGGTGAAGTTCCACGAGCATTCCGCACCTCCACCCGGATATTTGCTGAATGGAGAAAAGGAAAGATCCTCGCATTGCCCGGGGAAAATTCCATCCGGGGTGCGGGTCCCATTTTGCTGAGCGCGCGGCGGCTGGGCGTGATCGTAGAAACCGCCATGCTCGTCGTACAGAATGAAGATGACGGAATCTTTCCAGTGCGGTCCATTTCGCACCGCGTTCACTATGTTCGAAACGTGGTATTGCCCGCGCTGGATATCGGTCGGCGGATGTTCGTCATCTTCCAGCGCCGTGCTTACAGTTCCAAAGTTCGGATCAACGAACGAAACTTGCGACAGCTCCGCAACTCCCGACGCCTGCAGCAGGAAAGTCGCCAGCGGCAGGTTATGAGTCGTGTCGTAAGGACGGAAGCTGGAGTCCTGCGGCACATCCTCCCAGTAATCGGCCCACGAGATTCCATGCTTGTTGAGGCGATCAAAAATCGTCCCAGTGATCGGTTTGTATCCCACAACGGGCGGAACGCTGTCGCTCGTGGTCAGATGTCCGAATGAGGTCGCGGCCATTAGGTACGAGCGATTGGGGAACGTTGGCCCCAGTACCGGTGCGAACTGCCGGTCGCTGATGGCGAAGTTCTGCGCCAGGCCGTAATAAAACGGCAAGTCCTCCTGGTCATAGAAAGAGATAGTGTCGTCCAGGTTGTTGTGCTGCTCGGTGAGGTAGTTTTGCCGCACGAATCCGTCACTCAGAGGATCTTTCAGCGTGTTGTTCGGATTCTCGAAGTTCATCTCATAATGCGTGCCTACCCACGAATGATCCAGGTCGGGGATGACGCACCTTGTGGTCGCCTTGAAGGCATAGATGGTCGCGCCGTTTTCGTCCACGTTTGAATTCGTGCAGTTGAAGACTCCTCCGCTCACGGTGCATGTCAGCCCGTCAACGCAACTGTGGTCCGTGCTTGCACACGAGCCGTTGCCATTGTGGTAGGGACTGTCCGGGGCATAGGCCAGCGCTCCAAAGTAGTTGTCAAACGAGTGGTTTTCCTGCATGACAATGATGATGTGGTTGACCTTTTGTAAATTGCCATCGGCAAGGATTGGGCCGGGAAAAAGAAACGACAGCGCAGTCGCAGCGGCAACCCGGGCAAGTGATGATTTTCGCGACATGGGATTCTCCTGAAAGGTGAACTACGAACGGTTGGGCCCATCTAACCACAGCCGAAAGGTGCGGAGTACAAAACGTCCGTTAAAAGTTAGTTAACCGATTAGTAAATAGAGGGAACACTGTATTCCTTGCTTTCCCTAGCATTCACAATAATGCGATGGTTGGAGCTCGCCCCATAATTTCTTTTCTATAAAGCTAAGCTGTCTTGAAAGACACGCATGAGGCGGATCCAACGGCCCTTGTGGCTCGTTTTCTGTGCTTTGAGAGTCTGTGATGTATTAGACTCTGTGTCCTTAGGAACATGGCTAAACCAACGGGTGCAGAAAAGATAATTGATCGCTCTCTGCCGAAAGCTCCCAGCGGAATTCAGGGACTCGACGAGATTACCGGCGGAGGCCTCCCGCTAGGCAGGCCAACGTTAGTGTGCGGCAGCGCCGGATGTGGGAAAACTTTGCTTGCCACGGAGTTTCTGGTTCGCGGAGCGATACAGTACGGTGAGCCGGGCGTTTTTATGGCCTTCGAAGAAACGCCCGAAGAACTCACGCAGAATGTACGGTCGTTGGGTTTCGATCTCGACAAACTGGTCCGGCAGAAAAAACTAGTTCTCGACTTCGTTCGTGTGGAAAGAAATGAAATTGAGGAAACCGGCGAATACGATCTTGAAGCCCTATTCATCCGCCTGAACGCAGCTATCGACTCGGTTGGGGCCAAGCGCGTCGTGCTGGACACGATTGAGGCTTTGTTTTCGGGATTGCAGAATGAAGGTATTCTGCGCGCTGAGTTACGACGCCTTTTCCGCTGGCTAAAGGATAAAGGTGTAACCGCGATCATTACCGGCGAGCGGGGAACAGGAACACTCACGCGCCGTGGATTGGAAGAGTACGTTTCCGACTGCGTCATCCTGCTCGATCATCGCGTCACCGATCAGGTTTCGACGCGCCGTATGCGCATCGTCAAATACCGCGGAACCAGTCACGGCACCAACGAATACCCCTTCCTCATCGATGAAGACGGGTTTACTGTCCTGCCGGTCACTTCACTCGCTTTGCAACACGAAGTCAGCAATGAGCGCATCTCCACCGGTATCCCACGCCTCGACACCATGTTGGGGGGCCAGGGATTTTATCGTGGCAGTTCCATCCTGGTTTCGGGTACCGCAGGAACTGGCAAAACCAGCATCGCTGCCCAGGTAGTTCAAGCGGCGTGCGATCGTGGAGAACGTTGCCTTTACTTCGCCTTCGAGGAATCTCCCGGGCAGCTTGCCCGCAACATGCGTTCCATAGGCCTCGACTTAAGCAAGTACGTCGACCGCGGCCTACTTGAGATTCACTCCAGTCGCGCCAGTTTCTATGGACTCGAACTGCATCTGGCGATGATTCACAAAACGGTGGAGAAGGCCAAGCCAAGCGTCGTTGTGCTGGATCCCATTGGCGCACTCATCCAGGCGGGGACTCGCCGCGACGCCAATGCCATGGTGATACGTCTCATCGACTTTCTCAAAGTCCGTCAGATTACTGCCGTGATGACCAACCTGACTTCCGGCGGGGAGGCACTGGAGAGGACAGAAATTGATATCTCTTCGATTGTTGACACATGGCTGCTCTTGCGCGACATCGAGCTGGGCGGCGAACGCAATCGCGCGATGTATGTCCTGAAGTCTCGCGGCATGCATCATTCGAATCAACTGCGTGAGTTCCTCCTCACGGACCATGGCTTCGATCTGCTCGACGCCTACGTTGGGCCAGAAGGCGTTCTCACCGGCTCCTCTCGCGTCTCTCTCGAAGCTCGGGAGACGGCGGCCGCGCTCGCCGTTCAGCAGGAAAACGAGCGCAAGCAGCGGGAACTGCTTCGCCGGCGTGAGGCTCTGGAAGCAAAGATCGCCGCTATGCGCAAGGAATTTGAAATCGAGGATGCCGAAGTCGCTATTCTGGCCAGCGCGGAAGCTGCTCGGGCTCAGACCGAAAAACTGGAACGCAAAACCATGGCAATGAGTCGTCAAGCGGACGGCAACGGGTCCACCTCCACAGTTGGGACGAAAAGAAAGCAGGGAGTTCGATGAAGAAGAACGCGAAAGAGGAATCCAAAACCCCGCGCTCTCTGGCGGAGATCGCTAGCGATCCGGGTGAGGATAGTACCGAGAAATGGGATCTTCGCCTGTATGTTGCCGGACAGACTCCGCGCTCTGTGGCTGCCTTCGCGAACTTGAAGCGTTTGTGCGAGGAGCATCTGGCGGGCCGCTACAACATCGAGGTGATCGATCTGGTGAAACATCCGCAATTGGCGGCAGGCGACCAGATCATCGCGATCCCAACGCTGGTCAGAAAGCTGCCGCAGCCGATCCGCAAAATCGTCGGCGATTTGCGCGATACAGAACGCGCCCTGGTCGGATTGCAATTGCGTCCAGGGAAAAATTAGTAGTTATTTTCAGGTTTCCGATTAGAGGCATACCATGGTGAACAAAGCTGTGACCGATGAAACGAACTTTATGTCCGACGACGCCGACGACAAAGAACAAATACTCTATGCGATCCGCACCGGCTGCGTGGATGCATTCGTCGTTGAGGACCACGAAGGCCATGCCGTCTATACCTTGCAGAACGCCGACCTGCCCTATAGCACGCTCGCGCAGCAAATGCAGCAGGGCGCGGCTATGCTCAACGCGCGTGGCGAAGTGATTTATTGCAATCCCAGCCTGGCCAAGCTTTTGAGCGCGAGTGCCCAGTCCATGATCTCGGTGCCACTGAAAAACCTTGTGCAGCAGGAGGATCAGGCCGTATTGCAGAGACTCATCCAAGAGGCGCAGGCTGGCGCTAGCGAGGGAGAACTTTGGCTCCGACGGCCCGATGGCAGTCTTCTTCCTGCTCGATTTTCTTTCACGACTCTGGCGCGCGATAAATCGGTAACCGGCGTCCTGATCACCGACCTCACGACAGAGAAGTCGAACCTTGACTTGGCTTCGCGCATTCAACGCGTTCAGGATGAAGAGCGCCGCGGCATCGCGCGCGAATTGCACGACAGCGTGGGACAGCTTCTCGCCGCGATTACAATGAATCTCGCTGCTCTTCGCAAAGAAGCCACCACTCTCAGTCCTTCTCATTCTGCGCTGCTGGACGACAGCGCGGTCATGGTCTCTCAGGTCAGCAAGGAAATTCGCACCATCTCGCATTTACTTCATCCTCCGTTGCTCGACGTTGCCGGACTTTCATCAGCCATACGCTGGTATGTCGATGGATTCGCCCAACGAAGCCGCATCAAAGTCGATGTGCAGCTTCCTTCCGATCTCGGACGCCTTTCCACCGATGTTGAGATTGCGGTCTTTCGCATGGTGCAGGAATGCCTAACCAATGTGTACCGGCACTCTGGTTGTGACTCGTGCTCGCTGGAACTGACGCGCCATGAGAACGGATTGCAGATCGTGGTTCGAGATAGCGGCCGCGGCATGCCTAAGCCTATCCAGGGCACGACATCGTCGGGCGTCGGCCTACGCGGGATGCACGAGCGCGTGGTCCAGCTCGGCGGGACTCTCGACATAAGTTCAAGCGACACTGGGACCACCGTAATTGCCCGGCTGCCAGTAGCCGAGCCGGAGTCCGCAAAGGCGTCAGAGCACGAACGACGCGCCGTATAGCCTTTTTTGAAATCGACTGCGGCCTTTCAGCCGGTGTCGCACCAATGCGTTTTGAATGTCGCAGCACTTCCGCGCCTGCGAAATTGCTAAGACAGCATGCATTACTTTCGGGCGGCCACGGTCACGAATGGGCTATTCCCCTCAAACGAACGGGCCATTCCTTTCGTGGCGTAACTCCTCTAAGGTAACTTTAACGGCGCAGGCAGGATTTTGAATTGGACGCGTTGTCCATTCCGTGCCTCCCCCGCCTAGTCCACCATCGTTTGGTTCTTGCCAACGTTGGACAACTGGTGCGCTAGCCGAAAGGGAAGGAGTGCGGGAAAGAATGTCGCAAGAGATTGTCCGCTGTCCTTATTGTGTGCTCGACAGCGAATTTCGGCCTATGTTCCGGCGGTCCAGGACGTCTTACGTTTGTGCGACCTGCGGCCACAAAGCCATCCCGGATGAACCCCACCTAAAGTGTTCCTGTTCTCGCTGCCGCCAGCTGATTCGCCTGGCGAATCGCATCTCGCGCGATGAGCGTCCGCCCATGGCTCAGGCTGCCGGTTCGTAACCTCGCGAGAAAGCTTTGTGGAGCAGCCTCACTTCGTCATCGCTTCACGCAGCCTCTGTTCCGCGTCGTCTGTCCAATAACCGCAATCCAGCCGGATGAAGACCGACGTGTAGGAAATCGTCAATCGCGTCTTCAGAACCACAATGTGAAATCGCTGGCCCGCTTCATCGAGCTTGGCGATGATCTGCTCGTGCGGCAAAGACTGCGACCCGCTCTTGCCCAGCAAATGGCTCAGCGCCTCACGGTACGCGGTCACGCCCGTGGCATCACTTTCCGGCACAGCCTGCAGTTCCGCATCGGTGAAAACAACTGGCCGGACGTGCCTCGTGTTCCCAATCTGTGCGAGTACGGTTCGCACCACCTCGATCTGATCGGCATTCGTCTCGATCGTCTCGATGCCGGAACTCGTCTGCAGCGGATACGCAGAATCCACCACGGCGATCCAATTGCGATGACCGAGCAGCGGCAGTTCATCATTCAAATGGGCGAGCCAGTCGTTCGTCGAACGATCTACCGCAGGATGATCTGGGACCGGACGATCTGCCATAGCGCGATCCGCCGATACGTTTCTGCCACCAGTGACAACGATCGCTATGGCACACACGGCAACCACGAGCAGCACTCTTCGAAACGTAAAGATCACAGGGCCTCCTCTGCAGGCAAATTGCTTCGGTACGTGGCTAGCCTATGCGTAACCAGCGCGCAGGATCAATCACCGCGGGTGTCCGATTCGGCACCTTTGATTCTCGAACGCAGACGAGATTGAGGCCCGGGATGATAAACTTTCGTCCGCACTCGGATGTTAGTCCCCAAACAGGAGAGAATTATGAAGAAGAAAGCCTTTCGCATATCCCGCGCTGTTGGCCGCTCTGTTATTGTGCGGTGCCACCTTGGCGCAAGAGCCAGTACAGGACATCAACCCGAAGAATCCATCCCAACCTGGCTGCCGCCCAGCGGCATGTGGTTGAGGCCAACCAAGCGATTGCTGTAGCTCAGAAAGATAACCATTGGGACATGCATGGCCATGCTGAAAAGGCCCGACAGCTTCTGGTCGAGGTCAACAATGAACTGAAGGCTGCAGCCGAGACCGCCAACCGGCGATAACCTCTTTCGACTTGCCCCACCTTTCGCCGCCTTGCCAGAGCCGTCGAAGGGTGGGAGTTCATTGCGCGTCTTTGCGTATTTACCTCGAATTTGGCGCCGGCTCGCATCCATTTTCGAACGGGCAACTTACTTCTCGGACGGTGTTTCTACGGAAGTCACTGAAAATAGTTTTCAGAATCGATGTACCCTCACAGCAGACTCAAAGCTCGCCCGCCCTCGCGACCGATGACAATCGACAACTGAGATAAGATTGATGAACTCCTCACAATGATTCTGGAATCTGTTCCCACCGACGAATTGTCACCGGTTCTCTTAAGAGAGGTCGAGGACTTCCTGGACACCCAAGATACTGGACACCCGTTTCAGTTTCCGCAATGGGGAGGCTCAGGATCAAGAGTTATGCTGGCTCGCGAGGATGGCAGAATTCGTTGGCTGGGTACATTCGGACTGCAGACGCCGCTGGGCCGCACATTTCCGTGGATTCGAGGGCTCATCGCCAATCGAGGTCCCGTGTGTGATGATCATCGGCTCTGGGAGGCAGCTGCCGAAGAACTCGCTGAAAATCTGCGACAGGAGAGTTTCGCTTACCTGGATGTCCTCCCAGAGTGGATCCGGCAGATCGATGGCGACCATCCAGAGTTTGCGAACCACTTCAAGTGGCACTGCATAGGAAAGCCGCGAGCATCACTGCGTCTTGATCTCAAAGCGCCTGAGGATGAAATCTTCTCGAATTTTCGAAAGACTTCACGATATGAAGTGCGCCGCGCTGAACGATCCGGAGCCACCGTCAGCACAGCTTCCAGTGATAGAGACATCGATGAGTTTTTGGATTTATACCAGCGCATGGCAGTCCGGAAAGGATTCACTCCGAATCCGATCGACAACATGCGTCGCATCATTCAGTGGTTGATTGGTTCAGAATCGAGGGGGGCGCTCGTGATTGGACGCGCTGCCAGTATCGTTCACGGTGGAGCAGTGATTGCTCGTTCTGGCCGAAGATGTTGGTACATCTTGGGAGCGAGTGACAGAGAGGAGCATATGAGTGTCGGCCACATTCTGCAGTGGCGGGCTCTTCTATGGGCAAAATCTCATGGTTGCACCGAATACGACTTCGGAGGCTATACGCCCGGAGCAACATCCGGTCCAGCATGGTTTAAAGAAGGTTTTGGAGGCACACCTGTGCATCTGGTCAGTTCGCATCGCAGGGTGATCGAATCGAAGCGGTACAACATCTTTCGTGTAATCTCGAAAATCAGCGGTCAGACGTGATCTTTGTCGATGCCATTCGTCCAACTGCGCGTCGAGCCATCCGGATCGAACCCGCTATACTCAGTTTGTTTTCGCGGTAATGAGCTACGCCCTGAGAGCCGTCACCGCCGAGTAACGCTGGTCCACCAAGCCTTGAGTTGATTCTCGATATGTCTGCAGGCCATGAAGCTGCCAATCGCGCCGCCTATAGCAAGCCTGAAGTTGTCGCTCGCTACGCACGTTTGGATTACCTGACGGTCTCTGAGCAATTGCTGTTCGAGACTTACCTCCATCCAGGGATGGCCATCCTGGACCTCGGAGTTGGCGGCGGACGCACCACTCCTTATCTTTCCTCGATTGCTTCCTGCTACATAGGGATTGACTATTCAGAAGAGATGGTTCGCATCTGCCGCAGCAAGTTTCCCCAGCGGCAATTCACAGTTGCGGATGCTGCCGATCTCTCGCAATTCGCGGATGCTTCATTCGACTCAGTCGTTTTCTCATTTAACGGACTTGACTGCTTGGTGCCGGATGAAAAACGGGAAAAGTGTTTGCGCGAATGTCACAGGGTTCTCAAAGCAGGTGGGATTTATATCTTCTCATCACACAACCCGCGGTCTCTGTTCATTGATTGGCAATGGGATCGGGATCGCTTACGAAGGCTAGCTAAGAGAGTAGCAAAAGGAGAAGGAGTTTTATTCGATCTGACACTGGCAGCCCTGACCTGCGGGAGAGTGTCGCTCGGTATCGCAAGGTCGATCGCGAAGGCCATCCCACGTGCTAGCCGAAGACTGCCAACTGCAGCTTTCTGGCGCGGGGAGGGCTACATTGCGGACCCGGTATACGGCGTGGTGATACACCACGGGATTCCTGCCAGGGTAGTTGCCGAACTCAGCCACTTCGGTTTCAGATTTCTGCAAGCACTGCCCGAGAATTATCCCAACAGGGGCTACGAGTACAGTACTCGTTGGTATTACTATGCGTTCTCAAAGGATTGAAGGACACAGGTAGCAGGTTGCAGTTCGACAAGAGGGTAGCCCATTCTAAACGTCGCGCGTTTTGCGACGTTTAGAGTGAGGATTTCATCGAGAAGTGGCCTTGAACCCGCCGTGTCGCTTCACAAGCGAGCGCGGCTTCAGCCGCTGAGGGCCACCGTGTCGCGTCTGTACGAAACTGGCAACATCCGATCGCTCCACGCGTTTTCCCACCCAGCCGCAAAGCGGCGAAAGAATGCAGCCCCGGACGCAAGTCCGGGGTAAGTACGAGAAAGAAGACCCAAAGTCCCGGAGGGACGCAAGAAAAGTCTCCTAACGCCATCGCCCGCGGTACCGACGCTTCGAACACCGCGAAGCATTTTGCGCTTGCCGCGCAAAGACCAATCCTCGCTCAGGATGGCAAGACCCCTGGCCGCTGACCCCGGCCCCTACTGTTTTACTCCCAACTGCCAGAACAAAAACGAATAAATATCTGTGAACTCTTCGATCTGCTTCGTTACCGGCTTTCCTGCGCCGTGACCGGCCTTTGACTCAATCCTCAACAAGATCGGACGCGTCTTGCTCTGACCATTCTTCGCCTCCGCTTGCATCAGCGCGGCCATCTTTTTGGCGTGCATCGGATCGACACGCGTGTCGGTATCCGCCGTCATAAACAAGATCGCGGGATACTCCGCGCCCGCCTTCACGTGGTGATAGGGCGAGTAGGCGTAGAGCCACTTGAACTGCGCGGGATCGTCGGCGCTGCCGTATTCCGGAATCCAGAGCTTGGCGATCTGAAAATCCTGATAGCGCAGCATGTCGAGCAGCGGCACTTGGCAGACGACCGCGCGAAACAGGTCAGGACGCTGCGTGATCATCGCGCCCATGAGCAGGCCGCCGTTCGATCCGCCCTGGATCGCGAGATGATTTTTATCCGTATATTTTTCGGTGATCAGATGCTGGGCCGCGGCGATCATGTCGTCGAAAACGTTCTGCTTTTTTTCGAGCATGCCAGCGCGGTGCCAGTCCTCTCCGAACTCGGCGCCGCCGCGCAGGTTGGCTACGGCATAGATGCCACCGTGTTCCATCCACAGATATGCCGTGCGGCTGAAGGTGGGCGTCATGCTGATGTTGAATCCGCCATAGGCGGTGAGCAGGGTGGGATTCTTGCCGTTTTTCGCGAGACCTTTTTTGTGCACCACGAACATTGGCACGCGCGTGCCATCTTTCGACTGAAACCACTCTTGCGCGACTTCATACGCCGAGGGATCGATCGAGGGCGCGTCAACCTTGGCCCAGAGGTTTGAGGGGATATCGCCAATATCGGTTTGCTTACCATCGGTCCCCAGGATGCTTACGTGATTTATCTGGGTCAGATCAATCCGATAGATGCTGGGAGGAACCGTGAAGGACTGAAAGGCGTAGAAGACTTCGTCGCGATTCCATTTTCCGCCCGTGCCAAAAACCGTGCCGAGAGCAGGCAGCATAATGTCCGACAACTTCTTGCCGTCGAGATCAAAAAGTTTCAGCTGCGAGGTCGCGTTCTGCTCGTACTGCGCGAACAGTTTTCCGCCGAAGACGGCGGCGCCCTGCAACACGGCGTCCGTCTGCGGAATGATTTCCTTCCAGGCGTCGCGCTCAAAGTTTCCCGCGTCGGTGACCAAGAGGTGGTAGCGCGGTGCATCTTCATTGGTAGTGATGTAGACCTTGCCTTCGTAGATGTCGGCCTTGTAAAGAAAATTCTTTCCGGTGGTCAGACGCACCGGAGCCTTGTTGGATTTCAAATCCATGAGGAAGAGCTCGGTTTTGGTCCATCCCTGCTCGACATTAATAAGGAGCCAGCGCCCGTCGTTGGAGAGAGATACGTTGGGCCAGTCCTCCGCGTCGCGTCCTTCGCCGAAGATGGGATCGTCGCTATCCACCGGGCTGCCGAGCAGGTGGAAAAAGACATGGCGGTTGTACATCTCCTGTCCGGCGGGGACGTCACCTTTGTTCGGATAGCGCGTGTAGTAGAACCCGGAGTTGTCGTGCAGCCAGGCGATGGAGCAGGCGCGCGTGCGCTCGATGGTGTCGGGAAGAATCGTGCCGGTCTTGGTCTCGATGACGTGGAGCGTAGACATCTCGGAGCCGCTGGGAGAAGTTCCGTAGGCAACATACTTGCCGTTGTCGGAAGGCTGGAACCAGTCCAGGGCGATGGTGCCGTCGGCGGCGAGCTGGTTAGCGTCGACCAGGACGCGGTCGGGGCCGTTGAGTCCGTCGCGCACATAGAGGACAGGCTGGTTCTGCATGCCTTCGCGCTTGGTATAAAAATAATGTCTGCCGGCGAGGAAGGGCGCGGTGATGCTGCCGATCGAGAGCAGTTCGGTGAGGCGCTTGTGGATGGCATCGCGTCCGGGAAGGGGATCGAGGATGGAGCGGGTGTAGGACTTTTCCTCGGCGACCCACTTCTGCGTTTCAGCAGAGTTGCCGTCCTCAAGCCAGCGGTAGTTGTCGACAACTTTGGTGCCGTGGTAGATGTCCATGATTGGCTTGATGGGCGCCGCAGGCGGGGCGTCGGGAACTTTGGCGGCGGAAGATTGCGCGTCGCCGGCGAACACCGCAGCCGCGATCAGCACGAACGAAGACATAAATATGAGAGAGAAGAACAAGAACCGGCCTCCTGCCATGAGCACCTCAAAGCTTGGCTGAAAATGAATGCTGAAAACGACAGCTGAAACGACTGCTGGAAACGATAAGCGTATCACCGTCGTGTTTTCAGAAGCAGAGCCAAAATGTTATGATGCTGACTGAAGTAAACTAGTTCTTCACCACACTCCTCAGTAGCTCAATGGCAGAGCATCCGGCTGTTAACCGGAGGGTTGTAGGTTCGAATCCTACCTGAGGAGCCATTTCTTTTCTTGGGGTTACTGCAGAGCCACACATTGCACCTCGGGAGACTTGGGGACCTTTTGTGGGATCCCCGCCGGAATTTTGGTTCTGCCCGAGTCCGGCAAGAAAATGACTGAAGTCAGGTACTTCGAATCCTACCTGTCGAGCCGTTTTATTGCCCCGTTTGCCGACCGTCCCCATTTTCCAACCGCTTACTTCGAATCCAGATTCTGTAATGCTTTTGTAGTGCCTGCGCCTGTCTCGCGATTTTTTCCTTCAGGCAAAACGTCCAGACGTTGAAGGATTTGAATCCGAGGAGGATGGGCGAGTAGTATCGTTTTCCCACACCATCGAACAGCATAATCGAACTGTGGTTCAGGGCTGACACTATGAAAACGGTTGCTTCGCTCATTCTCGTTTTGCTCACTTTTCCTGTCGCGAATTCGTTCGGACAATCCAGCTACGACGTTCAATCTCCCGACAAGCGAATTGAAATCAGGATCCGCACGGCGAGACAGCTGCGATATGACGTCATTTTGAAAGGCCGAGCGGTTCTGGAGAACTGCAATATCTCTCTCGACGTCGAGCACCAGAAGCTTGGGACCGAGCCGAAGGTCATGGATGCCAAGACCGGCTCGCACGATGAGGTGACCAAGCCGGTAGTGCGCCAGAAATTCGCAGAAATTCGCGATCGCTACAACGAACTGCGATTGCAACATGCGAGGCGGATACGCCGTTGTCTTTCGCGCATACAACGAAGGCGCAGCGTACCGCTTCGAAACCTCACTGCCGCAGGAGAAGGTGAAGATTTACGGGGAAGAGTCGGACTTCAACTTTCCCTCGAACTTCATTGTTTACTATCCACAAGAAGACAGCTTTTATTCGCACAACGAGCGCAAGTATCTGCCACAAAAATTAAGTGAGATCGCGCCCACATTCATTGCGACCCTGCCCGGGGTGGTGGACATTGGACAGGGAGCCAAGCTTGCGATTGCGGAGTCGGACCTGGAGGATTATCCGGGATTGTGGCTGCGGGGAACCGGCGGAAATGCGTTCGCGGCGACGTTTCCTCCGTACCCAACAAAACTGGAGCAGACAAGTGATCGGGATTACAAGCCGGTCGAGACAGCCGACTACATAGCTGTCACCTCTGGAACGCGGACATTTCCCTGGCGAGTGATCGGGATCGCGGATCATGACGGCGACTTGCTAACGAATCAAATCGTATATCTGCTGGAGCGTCCCTCGCAGTTTGAGGACACGTCGTGGATCAATCCAGGGAAAGTGGCATGGGATTGGTGGAATGACTGGAACATTTACGGAGTTGATTTTAAGGCCGGGATCAACACGAAAACTTACGAGTACTACGTGGACTTTGCTGCGAAGTATGGCATCCCGTACATCATTCTGGATGATGGCTGGTACAAGCTGGGCAATCTGCTGGAAGTTACTCCTGATCTCAATATGCAGGAGTTGGTGGATTATGCCAAGCAGAAAAACGTGGGAATCATTCTGTGGGCGTCGTGGAAGACGCTGGATGACCAGCTTATTCCCGCGCTCGATCAGTTTGAGAAGTGGGGCGTGAAGGGAATCAAGGTTGACTTCATGCAGAGAAGCGATCAGATCATGATCGACTACTTCTATCGGGTGTGCCGCGAAGCGGCGAAACGTCACATGATGGTGGATTTTCACGGAGACCAAAAACCGGCCACGATGACACGGACATGGCCGAATCTGATCAACGCTGAAGGCGTACGAGGAATGGAATGGAGTAAGTGGAGCAGGGAATCGGAGCCCGAACACAACGTGACCCTGCCGTTTACGCGGATGTTTCTGGGACCGATGGATTACACGCCCGGGGCGATGCGGAATGCGACTCGCACCACCTTCGCCGCGATCAACAGCCAGCCCATGGCGATGGGTACGCGCTGTCATCAGCTGGCGATGTATGTGGTTTACGACGCTCCGTTACAGATGCTATCGGACAGTCCTTCCAATTACCTGCGCGAGCCCGAAACGATGGAATTTCTGGGGCCGGTTCCCACCGAGTGGGACGACACAAAAGTGCTCGACGCGCGCATTGCAGACTACGTTGCGGTGGCCAGGAGAAATGGGCGCGAGTGGTATGTCGGAGCGATGAACGATTGGACTCCACGCAGTCTGCAAGTCGATCTGTCGTTTCTGCCGGAAGGAAGCTTCACGATGGAAGCGTACCAGGACGGAGTGAACGCAGATCGGAACGCGAGCGATTGCAAAAAGATCAGCATGCAAGTCAGCCGGAGCACGAAGATAACGCTTCCGCTCGCGAGCGGCGGGGGATGGGCTGCACGAATTCATCAATAGCGCGAGGTCAGCGTAATTTTGGTAAGGCGCGTAATGCGCCCGTTGAAATTCCGCCATCGACTAAGAGCGTTTGTCCGGTGATATAACGGCTCGACTCGGCGGCGAGAAAAACTACGGCGGCATCAAGGTCGGGAAGAGCGCCGGGACGCTTGAGGGGGATTCGGTCGCAAAGATACTCAACCCATTCCTGGTCTTCATACAAAATCTTGTTCTGATCGGTGCGAAACCATCCGGGAGCCAAACAGTTCACGGTGATTCCGTGCTTTCCCCAGTCGTCGGCGAGGCTCATGGTGAGCTGGCGGATGCCGCCGCGGCTGGCACCGTAGGGGCCAAGACCCGCATATCCAGCGACGCTGGTGACGGATCCGATGTTGATGATGCGTCCGTAGCCGCGCGGGATCATGCGGCGGGCGATCGCCTGAGCCACGAAGAAGCTACCGCGCAGATTTGTGTCGAGGATCTGATTCCAATCGTCCCATGTCACATCGAGCGCAGGCTTGCGGATGTTGCAGCCTGCATTGTTGACGAGGATATCGATGTGGCCGTAGGCCTCGTCCGCTGTGGCGGCCATTTGCTGAATGCTTTCGTGATTGCGGACATCGAGTTCCAGAGATATTGCACGGCGGCCAAGAGACTTCATTTCTGATTCGAAGCTCGACAGAGATTCGCGATGGCGGCTGGTCAGTATCAGGTCAGCTCCGGCGCGGGCTAGTGCGCGAGCAAACTGCTGGCCGAGGCCGCGGCTGGTTCCGGTGACAAGGGCGACGCGACCGCTAAGATCGAAGAGTGCGTATTCATTGGGCCGGTCGCTCATAGATGCTCTGAATTACGGTGTAAGAACCACCTTCATCAAATTAGGTTCGCGAGCATAAAGACGTTCGAACCATGCGGGCCCTTCGGCCAGTGGCGCGGTGGCTGTGATCAGAGGCTTTACACGGATGGCGCCGGTGGAAAGAAGTTCGATGGCACGGGGATACTCCCCTGCGGAGGCGCATGAACCCTGCAAACGAATCTGACGGGTGACAATTTTCTGCAGCGGCAGAGTGATCTCCGGTGCGATGTTGCCTACAAGAACCACCGTTCCACCTTTGCGGATGCTGTTAATGGCTGAGTGGACGGTCTCGGTTTTTCCGACAGCTTCGATGGCGATATCTACGCCGACTCCCTTGGTGTGATGTGCAATTTGTGGTGTGAGGTTATCAACGGCGAAGGTCGCGGTGGCTCCGAGTTCAAGGCTCAGTTTCAGTCGAGTTGGGTCGACATCGGTGACAAACACGCGCGAGCATCCGGCGACTCGCAAAGCTTGCTGCAGCAAAAGCCCAATGGTACCGGCGCCGATTACGAGGGCGGTAGCGCCCGACTTTACGGGCGCGAGTGACACCGCATGGAGTGCGACCGCGACTGCTTCGAGCATGGCAGCCTCGGCAAAGGGAAGATTGTCGGGCAGGCGATGGACGATGCGGGCAGGGACAACGACCAGTTCGGCGAAGGCTCCGGCGCGGCGGTAGTCTCCACAAGAGACGCCAAGAACTTCGCGCCGGTCGCACAAGTTGATATCCCCACGGGAGCAGTTGGGACAATCGCCGCAATAGACGGTCGAATCCACCGTGACGCGATCGCCTGCAGAAAAGCGGTTTACTCGTTGTCCCACTGCTGCAACTGTGCCGGCGGCTTCGTGTCCCATGACGATGGGAGGAATGCGCCGTCCAGAGGAGCCGTCATAGCCGTGGACATCACTACCGCAGATGCCGCAGGCGGCGACGCGGATCAACACCTCGTCTTGCCCGGGTACGGGCGTCGGAAGGTCCGTGAACTGAAGCTTTCGGTATTCAGAGAGCAGCAAGGCTTTCATCGGGAGGCTTTCACTTGCCAGTCTGTGGGCGTGACAATTCCATTGCCTTCGCGAATCGTTAGAATCTGGTTCGCTTTGACTTTCTCAAACCGTTCAATCTTTTGCGTGGTTGGCCATTTGACCTCGATCAAGTCGACGAATGGCGACTTGCCCAAGCCGAAATGTATCCGAAGATCGCTTTGCGACATGACGCTTGATCCGCTGCGGACCTCATCTATCTGCGCATGATTGCCGACGATCGCGCGGACGCGTGCGCCGATGGCGGTGCGGTTGCATTTGGTTCCAATCAATTTCAGCTTGATCCAGTTCTGCTGGTTACCTCCATCGTTGCGTAAGAGGGACGGAACGTCGCTCATGTTCAGCACCAGGGCGTCGATGTCACCATCGTTATCGTAGTCGCCGAAAGCCGCACCGCGGCTGGAGAATCGCTCGGTGATGCCGGGGCCCATGGTGGAAGATACGTCCTTAAACTGTC
Organism: Terriglobia bacterium; assembly: GCA_963823085.1. Taxonomy (GTDB): domain Bacteria; phylum Acidobacteriota; class Terriglobia; order Terriglobales; family Acidobacteriaceae; genus Sulfotelmatobacter. The sequence goes on from CAWGKF010000011.1 coordinate 208,918, forward strand.
CGTTGCCCATGTTCTTATACACAAGGCGTGGATTCTTGAAGGTCTGTCCAATTTCATGGCCGCCGATTTCGGGATAGACATGACCGTTGACCTGAATGAGGTCGGTCCAACCGTCGTTATCGTAATCGACGAAGCCGCAGCCCCAAGCCACATATTGATTGTTGATGCCGATTCCTGAGGCGAAGCTTACGTCATTAAACGTCCCGTCACCGTTGTTGTGATAAAGATTGCAGGTATCGTCAGCGAAGTTGGTCTTGAAGATATCGAGCCAGCCGTCGCAATCGTAGTCGGCGACGGCAACCCCCATTCCGGCCTGCTCGTGGCCATTCTCGCTGTAGGCGCATCCCGACATAACGGAAACGTCCGTGAATGTTCCATCGTGATTGTTGTGGAACAGGATGCTGGGTTCAGAGTCGACTGCGACGTAAATATCGGGCCAACCATCGTTATCGAAATCCGCGGACAGTGCGGTGATGGAATAGCGTGGACCCGGCTTAAGGATGCCAGACTTTTCCGAAACGTCGGTGAATGTGCCATCGCCGTTGTTGTGGAAGAGAACATTGGTATCGCCCGTGAGGCCACGCGGACCGCACATCACTGGGATGCCTTTCCATTGACAGGCGGCGGGGGCGTCGGCCGAGGGCGTCTTTGCGGGATCTAGCTTGATGTAATTGCAGACGAAAAGATCGAGGTGGCCGTCGCGGTCATAATCGAGGAATGTGCAGCCGGCGCCCCAGCGCACATGCTCGTCATAGATGCCGGCCCTGCGAGTGACATCGGTGAATGTGCCGTCACCGTTGTTGTGAAAAAGGATGTTGTGTCCCCAGAAACAGCAGAAGAGATCGTCCCAGCCGTCATTGTCGTAGTCGCCGACACATACGCCCGTTTGCCAGCCGGTGCGGGCGAGACCGGATTTTGCGGTGGCATCGGTAAAGGTACCGTCGCGATTGTTCTTGTACAGATGGGAGGTGGGCGCCTGCCCGGCAGGCCAGGATTTTCCAAGTTGTGAACCGTTCGTCAGGTAGATATCGAGCCAGCCGTCCTGATCGTAGTCGAAGAAGGCGATTCCACTGCCTTTGGCTTCGATGATGTAGCGCTTGTGATTGGGATCTCCCCATACGTTGGGCACCGTGAGTCCTGCTTCGCGTGCGACGTCGATGAACTGAACAGGCGAGGCGGTGGTGGCACTCGATTTGGAATCAAGAAGCAGAGGAGCCGCCACTTCCAGAGCGGAGTGGTGAGCGCGTCGACGAGCTTGCCGCCGAGAGCGACGAACGAAGCGCCGATGAAATGCCGACGAGGAAAGTTCATGGCTCAGTAGTGTCGTTGTGAATCAGATTTTAAGTTGGCTGTCGTGATTTTGGGGAACGGGCGAGAGACAATCCCGGCACATTCCTTAACCGTAATAATCTTGTCGATCGGCACATTCGACAGTTTTTCAATCTGTCCGCCGGGCCATGTGATTTCAAGCGATTCGATTTTCCCACGTTTTCCCAACCCGAAGTGAATCCGAGGATCGCTGGCCGACATGTAACTACCGCCGCCTTTTGCCTGTTCAACGTGGACGAATCCTTCGGAAGTTAGCTTGAGCGATGCTCCGATGCCGTCGCGATTGGATTTGGTGCCGACTAACTGAACCGTGAGCCAGTGATTCGCATTTCCGCCGTCATTGCGCAGGAGGGAAGGGTAATCCCCACGATTATTGGTGACGATGTCGATATCACCGTCATTGTCGTAATCGGCAGTCGCGAGACCGCGTCCGACGATAGGCCGGACGAAGTCGGGGCCGAGGAAGTCGGATACCTTTTCGAAATGACCCGCGCCAGTATTGCGAAACATCAGTAAGGGTTCTTTGTAAGCGACCTGCTCGTGATAAAGAGCGACGTTATCGAGCATCGAGCCGTTGAGCTGCAGGATGTCGTTCCATCCATCGTTGTCATAATCGAGAAACTTCATAGCTACGCCACTGAGCAGGACGGCTTTGTTGCCCAGGCCTGAGCGGAAAGTCTCGTCGGTGAAAGTGCCGTCGTGGCTGTTGCGATAGAGGCGATTCAATTCGAAGTCGAGGTGAGTGATGTAGACATCTTGCCATCCATCGCCATCGACGTCGGCGGCATCGATGCCCATGCCGGCTTCGTAGCGGCCGTCTTCACTGGCGGCGATTCCGGACATCAGCGACACGTCTTCGAAAGTGCCGTCATGCTTATTGAGGAAGAGGAAATTGGGCCAGGAGTCGTTGGCAACAGCGATGTCGGGCCATCCGTCATTGTTGAAGTCAGCGAGAACGACGCCCATGCCCTTGGCTTCCGGCTTGCCTACGCCGGATGAAGTGCTCACGTCGGTGAAAGTCCCGTCGTGGTTGTTGTGGTAGAGCTTGATGTGCTGGCCCTTGTAGTTTCCGGGATGACAGTAGGAACGGTATCCCGGACGCTTCTCACCGCACCACAAGTTGTTCTTGGGGGACCACTCGATGTAGTTCGTGACAACCAGATCGAGCCATCCGTCTTTGTCGTAGTCGAACCATCCGGCGCTGGTGGACCATCCAGTTTCGTCGGCAACTCCAGCCTTCGCAGTGACGTCGGTGAAAGTGCCGTTGCCATTATTGTGGTAGAGAATCGCGCGGCCATAACCGGTGACGTACAGATCCGGGTAGCCATCGTTATCGAAGTCGCCAACGGCAACACCCTGACCGTAGTGACCTTCGCCGCCTACGCCGGCTTTTTCCGTGACATCGGTGAAAGTGCCGTCGCCATTGTTGTGGTAGAGAGCGCTGCGCAGCGGGTGAGCAGGTTTATAGATGTCTGTTGCTGCCGATTGGACGAAGAAGAGGTCCATGAGTCCATCCTCGTCGTAGTCGATCCAGGCAACGCCGGTGCCCATCGTTTCTAGATAATACTTCTCGTCCGTTTGCGTCGAGTCCTGCTGAAATGTGATTTTGGATTGCTCGCGGACGTCCGTGAAGTGCACGGGAATTGTTGCATCCGAAGAGGATTGTTCAGCGAGAACTCGCATGCAAATGACTGATCCGATTGTCGTACCGAGAGCGAGGAGTAGTCCACTGAATACGAGGTGGATCAAAGTCCGTTTGGCAGTGGTGAGTTTCCCCATTGTTCGCTGGCAGTGATGCGGCGCATGGGCCGCATCGGCATTACGAGTTGTCTGCATCCAGTAATTCTTACAAGCTCCATTCAGCAATCAGCAGCGCTAACTGGAGCAACTGCTGCCGAGCGGGAATTGGAATTGCCTGACCTGCCGCGACTGTGTTGGCGGGTCCCTTCGCGAGAGCTTCTTCGATGCGGTTTACATCGAGTCCGCCGGCGCTACTTCCTTTAAAACGATCCAGCACTTCGCGCGCTTTTTCGATCTGGCCCGTTTGGTAATAGAAAACCCCAAGAGTGGAATAGCTGCCGGCCCACTCGGGAAGGAGGTCCACGGCTCGTTGTAGCCGCTCGCCTGCCTGTTTGGAATTTCCGCGTAAGACGGAAACCAGTCCCAAGCCCCAGACGATCTTACCCGAGCCGGGGGTACGCGCGAGACCTTGTTGCAGAGTCTGTTCGGCGCCGTCCACATCATTGGCGCGAAGCTGGACGAGGCTCAGAGACAGATAATACTGATCATTGTCAGGATTCCGCTGAATCGCGTTGCGGAAAATATCGATCGCTTTCGGCGTGTCGCCGACGTGCGCTTCGATTTCGCCGAGCAGCGAGAGAAAACTGTCGTCCTGTTGACCGGCGGCAGAAACGTTCTGAGCAGTTTGAAGGGCGTCGGTGTAGCGTCCCCGGTGCAAGTAGGCACTGGCGAGATCGAACTTGGCGTCATCGGAATCCGGATTGGCGCGCAACGCGGATTGGAAGTGCTGGATTGCGTCGTCGTAGAGGTGATAGCGCGCAAACAGAACCCCGATGCCTGCCTGCGTGCGAAAGTCGTTGGCGCTGATCTGATCGAGTTGCGAAGCCGTTTGTCGTGCATCTTCGAGCCGTCCGAGCTTGAGGTAAGCTTCGGTGAGAAGATAAAGATTCTGTGGCTGCCCGGGGTGCTTTTGAATTTCGTCGCTCAGTTCAGAAATATCAAGTTGCGTGCGTTCCCGCGGGGAAAGTGCCGAGCGGTTGTCGAGATAGTCGAACAGATGTTGATAGGGATACGTGCCGTTTGCGGTGTTTTTTGAGAGAGTCTGAAAAGTATTCAAGTCTCGCTGAGCGGCAGCGGTTTGATGAAGACTGCGCTCAGCCATCGCGAGCTTGTAGTAGCCGTCGGCAGGGTTACGGCTGAGTTTTACGAACCGTCGCAGGAGGTCCGCCGCTTCGGAGTACTTCTTGTCTTTCAGGCGGAGGTTCGCGAGCTCCAGGAGAGCTTCGGGGAAATCGGGATTGTACCGAAGCGCCTGTTGAAACAAGTCTTCCGCCTTGACGTAATTTCCTTGCCGTTCCTGAATGAAGCCCACATTGAACAGGCAAGAGACGTTGTGGGGATCTTTCTGGAGGCCCTGATCGAAGTACTTCAACGCTTCGTCGAATCGTCCAAGGTGGCGATACGAGAGACCCATGAATGCATAGGATGCTGCCGAAGGATCTAGCTCAATGAGCTTTTTGAATTGCTGGATGGCATTTTCTGTTTTGCCCGACATGAAGTAACTTTCACCTAACGCCGCGTGAAGATCCGGGCGATTCGGCGCGATCTTCAAGCCGGATTCGAGCAACGGGATGGCATCTTCAAAATAGTTCTGCGTCATGCTAACGCGGGCCATCAGGAAAATGACATCCGTATTCTCCGGGGCGAGTTTGTGAGCGCGGACGAGCGCATCCAATGCGTCTACCGGTCTCGATTGGTCGAAGTAAACCTGCCCCAGCAAGTACAGGGCATCGGGAGAGTCGGGCTTCAGCTTCAGTGCGCGATTGAGTGAAAGCTCGGCTTTGTCGTAGAGGTGTTCTCGAAAATACGTCTGTCCAAGATTGAACAGGATTTCAAACGTTCCCGGTTGGAGAGCCTTTGCCTGTTCGAGTTCGAATTGAGCCTGTTTGTATTGCTTGGCCTCGGCCAACAGAACGCCGAGCGTGAAATGGAGCTGGATGTCAGATTTGTGTGCGAATGAAAGATCGCGGGCGGTTTTGAGGCCGTCTGACGTTTTTCCCGACTGAAGATATGCGCGAATCAGGTTGAATTGAGTTTCAATTGTCTGCGGATGCACCCGTTCAAAGTGCGAGATTGCGGCCGCGGGCTCTCGTTTCGCTAGAAGAAGCAGGCCGAGGTTGTAGTTTGCATCCCGATTAGCGGGAGAAGTCTTCAGAACCTCGGTGAATTCTTTTTCGGCAAGGTCGAGTTTTTGTTCTGCGACGTACAGATTTCCGAGGTTGACACGAGTTTTCGCGGAGCGTGGGGCGAGCGTCAGGGCTTGCTGAAAAGCGTCCTCGGCGGGGCCGAATTGTTTTTCATTCGTGTAAGCAATTCCGAGCAGGTTATAAGCCTCAATACGCGAGGGATTCAGCCCGAGTTGCTCGTGCAGAATGTCTACCGCTTTTTGGAAATTGCCGGTTTGAATGAGTTCCTGGGCTTGCCGAAGTTCTGGAGAAACCGAAGCCGCGGAATCAGTGGTGTGACGTTTGACGGGATGTGGCTGAGGCGACTGGCTAAAACTGGCCGTTGCCAATGCGAGAGTGAGAACTACAAGCACTCGACCACTTGAATGGCGCTTCCGGGCTGAATTCGAGGGGCAACCCCACATCTGCAATGCCTCTCCGAAGGTCCTCAATATAGCATCTCGAGCATCTGCTGAGCCATTCTGTGTTGCGGTTGCTTTTGCAGCAAAGCATGCAGGACGGCGCGTGCCTCGTCCTTTTGGTTCTGCATCAGATCAAGACGAGCGAGGTTGAGGTAGGCCTGATCAAACTCTGGAGCGACACGGATACATTCGTCGAAACTCTGTTTTGCTTCCTGGTACTGGCGAGTCTTCACAAATAGCACACCCAAATTGTTGAGAGCATCGGCGTAGCCCGGTCGAAGTGCGACGGCTTTCTGCAGAAATAGAATCGCCTTTTCTTCGTCATTATCTCGGGCATAAACCATCCCAAGGCTGTAATTAATTTCAGGATTGGCCGGTTCGTCAGCGAGGGCGCGATTCAACAGTTTTTCGGCTTCCGGAAAATTCCCCTGCCGCCTGTATAGATTTGCCAGATTCAACAGAGCGGTGGCGTAAGCGGGGCGAAGGTCCAATGATTTTTCAAAATTCGAGATTGCCTCGGGATCGTCGCCCTTTTGCGCGGCAATCATCCCGAGATTGTTCCATGCTTCGGGATAGTCCGGCCGCAGGTTCACTGCCTGTTCGAGATATTGTTTGGCTTCGATCAGAGAATTTCGACGCAAATAGACAGTGCCGAGATTGTAAAAAGCTTCTGGATCTTGAGGCTTCGCGGCAATCACTTGCCGGAACGCCTCGGCGGCTTCTTCGAGGAAGCCATTCTGGAAGAAGGCCACGCCGTAAGTAAACGCATTGCGTTGAAATGCATCCTGAACCAGATTGCCGGGGAAGGGAAGCGCGCTGCGAAGGCGGTCTGCGGCTGTTTCAGGAATGCCTTTCAGATCTGCGGAAATCTGTTGGGCCGTGACTTGTCCCTGATACACGCGGACGATGTTCCCGGCACCGTCGATCAGAAGTGAAATGGGGAGCGGAAGATTTCTGTGCCTGGAAAACAAGTATCGATACACGATGTTATAAATGCCCGCAGTGTCGGAATCGGCCAGCAGAATTGAGTAGGGTTGTTCGCGGAGTGCGGCAATCGATTTCAGTTTAGGAACGTCGGAGGGGATGTCGAGGTTTATGGCGAGCACGGATAGGCGATCGGAGGCGAATTGAGACTGGACTTCTCGGAGAATCTGGAGTTGTTCGAGGCAAGCCGAAGCCTCTGAGGTCCAAAAATTCAGCAGGACAAGACGGCCCTCGAAATCGCGCAGGCGGCGAAGGTTACCCGCCAAGTCGGGGAGAGAGAAATCGGGCGCCCTTACCGGATCCACCAGCCAGGTTTGCACATTCGTTGGCGGGATTTCGGGTTTCGGTGTACTGCCTTCATCTTTCCACACTGCCGGAGATGCGGCGTAGGGTTTCGCCCGAAACTGGGCGGAGCTTTCTCGTATCTGAATGCGGCAGTTGACTGGCAGCGAATCGAAGACCTGCGTCAGACCGCTTGGCCATCGAACAGTTGCACGTATCGGTGCGGAATTGTTTCCCAGACCAAAAAAAAGTTCTTTCGTGTGTTGGGACAGAAATCCTGAGCCTGCCTGGATGAACTTCGTCTGACGAAGTGTTCCGGTCTCAACCGTAACAGCCGCTCCGATTGCGTCGCGATTGCTTTTCTCTCCCTGCAACCGGAGACAGATGGAGTTTCCGATGGAGTCCATTGCGAGCCGCAGAATTCGGATCTGGGGCGCATTGCGATTTTTGAGAACGACTTCCAATCTGCCGTCGCCGTCAAAATCCGACAGAACAAAGGCGCGGCTATCATCGCGGAAATCGAGGCCAACCACTCCGGATACGTCGGAAAACGTACCGTCTCTATTGTTTACGAAGAAATACATTGCGTTCATGGCCATTCCAGGTTGCGTCCGAGCGGATCAGTTCATTGATCGCTCCCCATCCGAGTTCGTACGCAGGGGAAGGAGTGGAGTCCGCGGGCGATTTCGCCACCACCTGACGCCAGAAGAAACTCGAGATGTCGAGATCGTTTAGGCCTGAGATGTATCCGTTGGCAACATATAAGTCCGGATAGCCATCGTTATCGAAATCCCATGCATCGGTGGACCAAGACCAGCGCCCCATTTCGACGCCTGCTGGTGTGGCTGCATTTTCGAAAGTACCATCGCCTCGATTGCGATACATCGAGTTTCCTGCCATATGACGGCGGTATAGATCGCGAGTGTTGGCCGGCTCTGCAGGATGAAAATGAGGGTCTTCGAAGATACGCATTCCCGCCGCGACCCACATTCCGGCAGCGTAGATATCTTGCTTGCCGTCGGCTTCAAAATCCAGCCAGCATGCGCTCATTCCGGCACCGACCTCGTCGACCTTGGCCTCTTTGGAAACAGCGGAAAAAGTTCCGTCGCCATTGTTGCGATAAAGATTGTTTCGTCCAAAATCATTGACGACGTATAGGTCCGGCCAGCCGTCACCGTTGAAATCTCCCCAGGAACAGGCGAAGCTGTAGCGATCATTTTCTACGTTCAGGCCGGCCGACTCGGTTCGGTCGAGGAAAGTGCCGTTCCCCTGATTGTGGAAAAGATAATTTGGAGGCCCGTTTCGGGCATCGAAGTAGGGGACTGGATAGCGGTATTGATCGAGGCCCTGGTAATAGTTGTAGAGGCAGAAATAGACGTCGAGGCGTCCGTCGTGATCGTAATCAGCAATCGCTGCGTGGGTGAACGCTCCCTGCGGCGCACGTGCAAATTGGAATGCATCATGTTGCAGAGAGAAGCGCCCGTCACCCTGGTTCGCATATAACAGAGGCCCGGTCGCGCAGACCACTAGCAGATCCTGTAGACCGCGGTTCTGGAAATCGGCAAACAACGCGCAAGCGGTAAAATCCAGCACTCCAACGCCAGACTTCTCCGTCACATCTTCGAAGGCGCCATCTCCGCGATTGCGATAGAGACGGTTCGGTAATCCAGCAGGTTGACAAACGTAGAGGTCGTCCAAACCATCGTTGTCGAAGTCGCCAACTGCCAGGCCGTTGTTTCCGTAGACGTCGATGCCTATCGCGCCATCGAGAACGGTACGCCAATAATCCGCCCCATGGAGCAGTTGTTCCTGATATGAGCGTGTATGCCCAAGCGCATGGGATGTTATGTCCAAGAAAATCGGCGCAGACGCACGGCTAAAGGTTTCTTCGATCGCGGTCCATTGCGTCGCCTTCCAGTGGCCGGAGTCATCGCGCAACCAACGAATTTTCCACGAGCCGATTCGTTGTTCTCGGGTGTCATTCTTTCCAGTGCCAACAATCTCGTAACGAATGCTAGTGTCCAGAGCTGCAGACGAATCAGTTGCCGGAGTACAACTGTAGATTTCGAAATCGGCAACCTCTACCCGATTCGAAAGAGCGAAAAGTACGATCTGACGTCTTGCAAGAAACGTTCGCGGCCTGGCAGCAACGAACCATCGAATTGCCTTCGGACCGCTTGAATCGCGTCGCCGGGACGCAATGCGACTTCGCGCGCAGACGAGAGCGCATTCGCTTGAATCGAGGGTTCAAGGAATTGGCTGAGTACCATGGTTGCGGGTGGAGATTCCTTCAGTTTGTCGCCCCAATCTGATAAGACGGATTTGATCGCAGCAACGTGTCCCTCCACGGCATATTCGTCGGTTCCAGGAGCGGCGAGACGCATGATCTCGTCCAGGCGAGAGCTGACCGGGTAATGCGATTCGAGACGAACTTCGGCAAACGGAAAGTGCGCATCATGAGCAATGCGCAATGGCGAAGCAAGAAGCAGCGGATTCCTTAGCGACGAGGGGAGGAAGAGTGCAGGGGCCCAGCCCATTTGCTTCAGGAATTTTCTTCGCGAGGCGATCGTGTCACCGTGGTCTCTCGGGCTGCATGATGGGCACTCCAAGCGTAGGAGTGTTGCCAGTCTACCAACTGGAAGCGAGTTCAGTGCCGAGCTGGACCGGAAGAACCGCCAAGAACCAGTTCCGCTCCGATCTGATATTCGCGCCCTTCTGAGTCATCAGAGCCGGTCAAAGTGTTAAGAGCATCGGCAGCCATTTGGCCAAGAGTTTCGCGGTGTACATCGACCGTGGTGATGGACGGGTTGCTATATTCGGCGAGGCGAGTCTTATCGAAGCCGGTGACGGAAATATCTTCGGGGACGCGGCAGCCAGATCTCAGTAATCCTTTCACGACTCCGATCGCAGTGAGATCGTTCACGGCGACAACAGCGGTCGGCCGCGAAGAAGCTTTGGCGATGCTGATACCGGCGGCGAGGCCGCCTTCGAAGCGCAGGTCTCCCGGCCAGAATCGGGCCGGGTTCGAGTCCAAGCTTCCGCATTGAGTTTTGGTATGCCTCCAGGCGGGCCACATTTGATTTCAGGTTCGGACGGCCGGCCACGAATGCAATCTTGCGGTGTCCGTGCGCGTACAAGTGTTCAACGATCTGTTTGATTCCGGACGCATAGTCGATGCGAAGATTGCTGATATGCTTCCGCGGGGGCGCTAGATCAAGGAATGTGACTGCAATTCTCCGACGAGCTAACTGATTTATCAACTTGATGCTGATCTCAGAGGTCATCACGGCGACACCGCGGACCTTGTGCTCCATCATGCGATCGGCGGCTTCCCGCGTTCTACGCGGATCGTAGTTCGTATCACTCAGGATGACGTCGTACCCAAGTTGGCGCGCCCGGGTTTCAAAACCCTTGACCACTTCCGGGAAAAAAGGATTCTCGATATCGGAGACGATGATTCCAAGAGTGCGTCGCTCGCGGGATGCGAGATGACGCGCATGGACGTCCGGGATATAGCCCATGCGGCGGACGGCAGTGAGCACGATGCGACGAGTATGCGATCCGACCTTGCCAGTCTTGTTGAGTACGTTTGAGACGGTTGCTGTCGAGACTCCGGTCGCTTTGGCGACATCACGGATCGTAACGTTCATGGCTGGTCTTCTGGGTTGCGGCCCAACTCTTTTGGTCTGCTCAAAACCCGCTCTCCGAGGAAGATGAGCGAGGGCGTAGTGTAAAGCAAGAAAAAAATCTTGACAATATATTGAGTACCGTGATATCTCCGACCCACTAGTATTTTTGGGTTAAGCGGTTAATTAGATCTGTGGGAAACGGGGCAAGCGCTGACGAAGCGCCTGCATATGGGGAAATTCCGTTTCAGCGATCGCAGCTTTCATGGTGAGCGGCTTTGCACCGTCGCTAAGCCGGCAAGCTCGAAGGAGAGCTCATGAGCCGATACGCAGTTCGTTGTATTCGCTGTTTTCTGCTGCTCGTTACCTTTCTGGGCGCCAGTCTTGCTTGGGGTCAGGTCGATACCGGATCAATTACGGGCACCATTACGGATGCCAGTGGCGCCGTGCTGAGCGGCGCCAAGGTGGCCATGACCAATGAAGCGACAGGCGCAAGTCTGACGACTGTCAGTGGCGCCGACGGTGTGTACAACTTCAGCCCGGTAAGGATCGGGAATTACAAGCTCGACGTTTCCGCCCAGGGGTTTAAGACCGCAGTTCAAATCCACGTAGTGGTCGACGTGAGTGCGAGGGTCTTACAGAATTTTCAACTGCAAACCGGCGCTGTCACTGAAACGGTAGAGGTCACCTCTTCGGCACCGGTCCTGCAGAGCCAAGACGCTTCCGTCGGTCAGGTGGTGGATCAACGCAGCGTCAATAACCTTCCGCTGAATGGCCGGAATTTCACCTTTCTGGCGCAGCTTGCCGCAGGCGTCAATACTCCGCAGTCCGACACGCGTGGCAACGCATCAAGTGGAGCGTTTACTGCCAACGGAAATCGCCCGGCACAGAACAATTACATGCTTGACGGTGTCGATAACAATTCCGACACTGTCGATTTTCTCAATGGCACCAACTTCGTCGTGCTTCCCCCTGTCGATGCGATTCAAGAATTTAAGGTCGAAACCTCGGATTTCAGCGCAGAGTACGGGCGCTCAGGTGCGGCCGTACTGAACGCAACAATCAAGTCCGGAACCAACCAGTTTCACGGAGCGGTATGGGAGTTCTTCCGTAACGATAAGCTTGATGCGCCGGACTATTTCGAGGACGCCGGCGGCATCAAGAAGGGCGAGCTCCGCCAGAATCAGTTTGGCGGCACCATCGGTGGGCCAGTCATCAAGAACAAAGTTTTCTTTTTCGGTGACTACGAGGGACTGCGCAGAATTCAGGGAACCATCCTTACGGGCAATGTTCCCACGGCTGCGGAACGGAGCAGCGGGTATACAAATTTCTCGGATCTGATCACTTTGCAGTCGAGTTCGGGGACGTTGACAGATCAGTTAGGCCGGACGATGCCGTACGGGACGATTTTGGATCCAGCCACCACGCGCCAGATCCCACTGAGTGGAGTTGATCTGGTCAGTGGTCTCAGCGGACCGGCGGGAAGCTATGTTCGCGATCCCTTCGGATCGTGTCCAGCCAGCACCCTGGCATTTACCTTGGGAGCGTGCGGTTTGAATCAGCTTCCCACGGGGCGTTTGGATCCGAACGCGATCAAGTTGCTGAATCTGTATCCAAACGCGACCAATTCTGCGCTGTTCTCGAATTTTGCGAACTCGCCGAAGCTGGACGAACACCGCAATGCATTTGATACGCGGCTGGATGTTAACTTCAGCCAGCGGGATCAGGCATTTTATCGTTTCAGCTATGTCGATGATCCGCAATTCATCCCGGGTATTTTCGGAGGGGTGGCAGATGGCGGCGCATTCCAGCAGGGCAATCAGACAGCGCTCGCGCAACAAAGCGCACTTGCGTATACGCACATCTTCTCGCCGAACCTGGTGAATGTTGCGCGCGCCGGGTTGAATTACCTGCATACCACCCGTTCAGGACCGGTATCTGGCGATCTCAGCAACATTCCAGGCCAATATGGTATTCAGGGCATACCGCAAAGCAAGGAGAACGGCGGGCTTCCGGCATTCGGGATCAGCGGCTTGTCCACTCTGGGCAGCAACGCCTTTCTGCCCTCCGATGAAGTCAGTTCAACGTTCCAGTTGACAGATGACCTGACGAAGATCTACGGCAAGCATACATTCAAGATGGGATTAGAGTGGCAGCACGTAAAGTTCTCCACGCTGCAGCCACCATGGTCTCACGGTGAGTTCGACTACAACGGAAATTACACAGAGATACCGAATGGCGATCAAGGCAACACTGGACGTGCTGCGTTCTTGCTGACTCCGATGGTGGCGAAGCCGGGGGTAGGAACGGTCGACTACCTTGGCGGATCGACGAACATCTATGCCTCGAACATCTCACTGACCGATAACGGCAAGAACTACTACGGCGCCTATTTCAACGATGACTGGAAGGTCGCTCCGAAGTTGACGGTGAACTTAGGATTGCGCTGGGATTTCTTCGGATTGGTGTACGAACACCACGGGGCCCAAGCCAACTTCGTCCCCGGAGGCGCGCCAACGGGCGCTCCGATGTACATACTTCCGGCTGGAACGAATCCTGCGACTCTTTCAACCAGCTTCACAAACCTGTTGGCAGCGGATGGTATTACGCTAGGCATCACCAACAAGTACGGCAAGGGTCTGGGTAATTCCCAAAAATCCAACTTCGCACCTCGTGTCGGTTTCGCTTATCAGGCCACACCCAAATTCGTGGTTCGAGGCGGATTCGGGATGTTCTATAACGGGTTTGAGAACCGGGGATATTCACCGAATTTGGGGGAGAACTATCCTTTCCAGTTCAACTTCAACTACGGTCAACCGAATGATTGGACGCCTCGTACGTTCCCGGGTTGTGCCGCAGCGGGACCGGGCGGGACTGCGACTTTCGAAACTGGATTTGCGTGCACTCCACTGGATCCGACTGCTGTCTTGGCGAACGGGTTGGGTTTACGCGGAATCCAGTTCAATTACCAGACTCCGTATACGATGAGCGGGAACTTCACGCTGCAGTATCAACTGACGCCTACGTTAGCCGTGCAAGCCGGTTATGTAACGTCGCTGGCCCGCCATTTGGAGGTGTTCCCGGGATCCAATAATCCAACTGCGATTTTGCCCACCGGAACGCAGCTCACCAACAATGCGGGTCCCAACGGCACGCCGGGAAGTGGCGGGTTCCCTGCTTCTAAAGGCGGCCTTCAATTCCCCGACTTTGGTGGCAACAACAGCTATGCTGCGACGGCTGGCAACAGTTACTACCATGGCCTTCAGACCAAGGCGGAAAAACGCTTTGCAAATGGTTTGAATTTCCTGGTTACATACACGTACTCGAAGACACGGACCGATGCTGTCGATTTGCTCAACGGCGGAAGCAATGCTGGATACCGGGTTCCTGATGTACCTGGACTCGGCATCCACTACGATTACGGATTGGCGCCATTTGATATTCGCAACGTGTTCCACGCCAGCGGCGAATATGAGCTCCCCTTTGGCAAAGGGAAGCGTTTCGTGGCCAACAATGGAGTGGCGAGCAAGATCGTCGGAGGCTGGAGTGTCAATTTAGCCGCGGTGCTGCAAGGCGGGCAGCCGATCACATTGACCTGTCCTACAAACACGGTTGCGACAACTGCAGGGGCCAATTGCTATGACCTGATAGTTCCCGGGCAGTCCCCGAAGCGAGGGCTGCATATAGATTCCAATGGAAAGCTGAGCTTCTTCGGCAATCCTGCGGCCTTCAGCCAGCCTGCGCCTTGCACGGCTCTACCGTGCCCTGTATCTGCTCTTGGAGGCCCGCCGGACCAGATCGCAGGACCTACGTTCAAGCGCATGGATTTTTCTTTATTCAAGACCATCCCACTGACCGAGCGCTTCAGGCTGGAGTTCCGCTCGGAGTTCTTCAACATCTTCAACCATCCGAACTTCAACGCTCCGAATTTCGGAGGAAATGGTGTTGTGGCCGTGCCGAATTCGGGGAACTTTACCAGTAGCAGCTTTGGTGAAATCGGATCCACGCGCGATGCTCCGTATGATCCGCGGCAAATCCAGTTTGCTCTGAAGCTTTACTACTAGGGTTGGATGAAGCGGGAGGATGTTGCCAGCGTCCTCCCGATTATTCCTTGCTGGGCAGGCATTATTTTTGCTCGCGGTGATAGCATTCGAAGTACGTGACTCGGAACTATTGGCCCGCAGCTTTCCTCGTGACAGCCTTGGCCTGCGCGCCCATCGCGGCAGTCAGTCAGCAAAAACGACCCGAACTCGACCGTGCATTCCAGATGGCACTTGCCCATTACAACGAAGGAAAGCTCTCGGAAGCAGCAGGCGAACTGGAGCAACTTCTGCAGCAGGTTCCTGACAGTTTCGAAGTGCACGAACTTCTAGGAATGGTCTATTCAGGAGAGTCTCAGGACAACGCGGCCAACCAGCACTTGGAAAAGGCAGTGCGCTTGAAGCCGAATTCCGCCGCTGCGCGAACGAATCTTGCGATGAATCTGGTTCGCCTGGGAAAGCTGGACAGCGCGCAAGAGCAATTGAAGAAAGCCGTTATCCTCGATCCTCACAGTTTTGATCCTAATCACAATCTCGGGGAACTATACATTCGCACGGGGAAGCTCGACTCCGCGATCCCATTTCTGAAGCAAGCTCAGGACATCACTCCATCTTCATACGACAATGGGTATGATCTGGCGCTTGCATATTTGCTGACAGCACAGACCGGTGCGGCGCGGCAAGTTGTGCATAACCTTCTCAAAGAAAAGAACACGGCCGAACTGCATAACCTTCTGGGGCAGATTGAAGAGAAAGACGGAAACTTCGTGGTTGCGGCGAATGAGTTTGAAATTGCAGCCCACCAGGATCCGAGTGAAGGCAACCTCTTCGATTGGGCGAGCGAGTTGTTAATGCACCGGACGCTTGAGCCGGCTATTGAGATATTTCGCACGTCGGCGAAACGCTATCCTGATTCGGCGCGCATGGCGATCGGCCTCGGCATCGCTCTTTATTCGCGCGGCAACTATGACGATGCCATCAAGTCGCTGCTCCGAGCCTCGGATTTAAACCCGAACGATCCGCGCTGCTACTTCTTCCTCTCCAAGGCATACGATAGTTCGCCGAGCCAGGCCAATGAGGTGATCGATCGTTTTCGCCGCTTTTCGGAACGGCAGCCGGGAGATGCACACGGTTATTACTATTATGCGATGAGCCTCTGGAAGGGGAAGCGGGCGCAGGACCCGAGCCTTGATCGCCAGCAGATTGAGTCGTTGCTGCGGAAGGCCGTGACACTCGATCCTAAACTTGCAGATGCACATTTGCAATTGGGCAATTTGTACTCGGATCAAGGCAAGTATGCGGAATCCATTCCCGAATATGAGCAAGCTTTGAATGGGAGTTCCAAACCTGCTGATGCTCACTACCGGTTAGCGCAAGCGTATGTGCATACCGGACAGAAGGACAAGGCGCAGGAACAGTTCCAGCTGTACCAGCAATTACGAGCGCAACATCTTGCGGATCTCGACAAGCAGATCGCAGACATCCGTCAGTTCGTTTATTCAGAAAAAGAGGATGTAACGGGGAAGCAGTGAGACTAGGAGCGTTTTGAGAGCGAGTTCAAGGTGATTGCGTCGGCACAAGACCTAGGCGGTCGTTGGAATCGGGGTAGGACGGATGCTCGTCGAAATTGCGCCGCCTTGGCCCAGACCCGCCGTGACTTTCTGCGACAGGCTGCTGGGCTGACTCTAGGCGGCACGGTTCTGCATTCATCATGGGCTGGGGCGCTTGCTCCGGCGCCACGAAAGAAAGTTGTCGTCGTGACGTTTGGAGGCGGGGCTCGCGATCAGGAAACTTTTGCGCCCGAAGGTCAGGAAAATATTCCGCAGCTCATGCGCGAATTGATTCCGCAGTCTACGTTCTTCACGCAGGTGGTGAATCGTGGAATTCTGGGCCATTATGTGGCTACTGCCAGCCTCGCAACCGGGGTTTACGAGACCATCAATAATTTCGCTTCGCTGCCGCCCCAGTCGCCGACCGTATTTGAATACTTCCGCAAAGACCTGAAGCGTCCATCCTCTGATGCCTGGGTAGTGGCCCCCAGTAACGGATTCAATCGAATTGGCGAAAGCAGCCACCGGTCTTACGGCTCGGAATTGGGCGCGCGTGTAATTCTTCCCAAGCATCTGCTGACCGCTGCCAATTCGGGCCGTAGCACCGATTTTGAGTATCTATTGCGCGATAACTACGAAACTCCTTATTACGCGCCGGAATTGGCGGGCAGCGAATTCCAGTTGCAGCAACTGGAGTCGATCTTGAAGCTCTCAGTCGACGACTTCAGGAGCCACGCGCAAACGCTATCGAGCCCTGACGAGCTTTCGCTTTACATCGTCCGCCAGTTGATGCGCCAGGTAGCCCCAAGCCTGTTGTGGGTCACGATGCATGACATTGACGTCGCGCATGCGGGAGCTTACTCGCTCTACATCGAGGGAATCCGGCGCACGGACCGGCTTTGCGTCGAGCTATGGAAGACGATTCAAAGCGAGCCGGAATATGCGGGCAAGACAACGTTTTTCATCTTGCCCGACTTTGGTCGCGACTCCGACGAAGATGCAGGAGGCAATGGGTTTCAGCACCACCGTACAGGTGACGTTCTTTCCCGGACTACATGGATGCTCGTAGCGGGATCTGGAGTTCGTGAAGGAGTCGTTTACGACCGGGCGATGGAATCCACGGACCTGGCTCCTACGCTGGGGCGGATGATGGGATTTTCTCCGAGGTTTGCCCAAGGCAAGCCCATAAGCGAGTTGCTATAGCGCCATGTTTCCACAGGATCTGAAAACGGAGCATTTCGCCGGGTATCCTCCCGAGGCGCGAAAGCTTGTCACAAATTATTTGGGAACACTCCGGCAGTTGCCTCTCAGCTTCCTCCCTGGATTGTTAAGAGAACTCATCGACTACGATTTCAAATTCCCTGCCGAACGGAGGGCGCACGAGCGAGAATTGGCGCATCTGGAGTCACTCACCAGTGCACAACTGAAAGAGTGGTTTGAAGCGTTCGGCGGAATTCAGCTGTCGGCCAAGCTAGAGAGGTTCGACTGGGTGAAAGCGCCCGCGCAGTTTATGGAGCAACTCTCGGCGCATCTTTGGAGCACGCATCAACTGGACGCCTTCCGCGGAGCCTCGGAAGAGTATGGAGATCGATTGCGCGCTGCGGTCCCGCCGGAACCTCCGAAAATTCCAAGACTTGGGGTCGCCATCATCGGCCAAGGCGTGGCTGACTATAACGCTGCGTTGTTTCGCAAATTGCGGCCTCATGGGGCTTACTACAGCGCGATCAATCCTGAGGACGGTCTTCGGATCCTGCTGGATGCGGTTGGTGCTCGCGCAAAAGCGCATTCTTTGCCGTATGGACATTGGTACATCGACGGCGGAGAAGCGACGGACTGTTCCCCTGAACTTACGTGTGTCTCTTACAAGGCGCTAGAGCCGGTGCGCGTCGCGCTTTTGCGCAAGATGCAGGGCGAACTCGATCGTCCGGGAATGGGCCCTGAGTCGCTGCGCACATTTCTGGCACAGTTACGTCCGGCTGACATCGAGATGGTGCGACTGGCTCCCAAGAACTCAAAGGACGAAGTGCTGGAGCGCTTCGAACTGAAGCTGCTGACGGAAGGTTCGGGAACCCAGATTTTCAGCACGGTCTTCGCACAATGGGCCGCGCGGGAGGCTCTTCGCCGCGCTCAGCCAGTTACATTGCTGGTGCGATTCGCTCCACGACAGAGACAGAGGCCGATGAACGAACTGTTGTCCGCAAACGTCACACAACCGGAATTGGATTTCATCGGCTCTCTGATCGACGGAGATATTGGTGCGTATTACAACTGGATCAATCAGCGGCGCCTGCCGGGAGCGGAACAGTCGTCATTCATTGTCTGGTTTGAAGGACACAATCAGGCCGTAGCGATCGGGCCTGGGACGCCGAGGGGAACCGAATCAAAATCGCCAGCAGATCTTAGGCAGTTGCTGGATTGGACGACGTGAGCGACACGATTGAATTCATTTTGCGTTGAAGAATTCATCAAGGAAAAAGGGAGAGCGAACACTACATGGATCGACGGGACTTCATCAAAAAAACAGGAACGATTTTGGCGGGTGCCGCAATGACACCCTATGCGTTTCCCAAGAATGCCGCGGATTCCAATTCATCGGACCCCGCCGGACGCTTGATTCTGCCGATTAATCGGAAGTGGCGTTACAGTCCGAAGTTCGTCGAAGGAGGACACTCCAAGGAATTTGACGACTCCGCGTTTGATTCAGTCGTTGTGCCACATACGAACATTCTTCTCCCGTGGCATGGCTTTGATGAGAAGACGTATGAGTTCGTTTCGCTTTACCGTCGGCGTTTCAAGTTGCCGCCCGAAGCCCGCGGCAAGCATGTTTTCGTCGATTTCGAAGGCGTGATGACGGCGTCGACAGTCTGGATCAACGGGCAGCGCTTGGGAGAATACAAGGGCGGATACACACCATTCTCGTTTGATCTGACACCCCATCTTGACTTCGACGGACAAAACGTTCTGGCCGTCGACGTGGATTCCACTGAACGCCCTGATATTCCGCCGTTCGGATACGAGATCGATTACCTGACATTCGGCGGCATCTATCGCGAAGTCTCATTGCGTGTTGTTCCGGCAATCTTCATTGAAAACATTTTTGTTCGGCCAAAGGATGTTCTCACCACGAGTCCCGGAGTCGATGTTGACTGCTTTGTTCAAACTCTCGAGACATTCGGGAAGCCTCTGACCATCGAAATAGAACTGCTCGATGGGGATCGCGTTATCGCGAAAGGCTCTGAAAAGTTGCCGAAGCTAAGTGCAGAGAGTGAGCCTGTTGCGCATACGATTCACCTGGAGCATCTGAGCGGAATCAAACTCTGGAGCCTGGAGGAGCGGAATCTGTATTCGGTCCGCGTTCGCTTGCTGCGCGGAACGGTGCCCTTGGATGAGGACTCGCGGCGATTTGCATTTCGTGAGGCGCAGTTTACCAACCACGGCTTTGAGCTGAATGGGAAGATCATCAAGCTTCGCGGCCTCGACCGACATCAGACATTCCCTTGGGTCGGGCAGGCCATGCCAGGGCGTGTTCAGCGGCGTGATGCGCAAATTCTGCGGAACAAACTTAAATGCAATATCGTGCGCACATCTCATTACCCACAGTCGCGACACTTTCTGGATGCCTGCGACGAGATAGGGCTTCTTGTTCTCGAAGAAATCCCCGGATGGCAGCACATCGGAGACGAAGCGTGGAAACAAATATCGATCGACAATGTACGCCGCATGATCCGGCGCGACTGGAACCGTCCTTCGATCATTCTCTGGGGAGTCCGCATCAACGAGTCCAAAGACGATCACGATTTCTACACGCGCACCAATGCGGTTGCTCACCAACTCGACCCGACCCGTCAGACAGGCGGGATCCGATATTTCCAGAGTTCAGAATTCCTGGAGGATGTTTTTACGATGAATGATTTCGGATGGCCGCTCAAGCCGCCAAATCATCCACGTTATCTGAACACGGAATTTGTGGGGCATACTTATCCCACGAAAACGATCGACCAGGTGGAGCGGCTTACGGAGCATACAATCCGCCATGCCCGGGTGCACGACCAACTCGCCTCGAATCCGCAGTACGCTGGTGGAATTGGCTGGTGTGCTTTCGATTACAACACGCACGGCAATTTTGGTTCAGGCGATCGTATCTGCTATCACGGCGTGACCGACATCTTCCGCGAACCGAAACCGGCGGCTGGGTTCTATAAATCTCAATGCGACCCTACGGACGAGATCGTGCTCGAACCGGCATTCCACTGGGCTCGCGGCGATGCTTCAATCGGGTTTTCGAAAGCTGTAGTGTGTTCCAATTGCGATCATCTCAAGTTCTACATCGATAACACTCTGGTCGCCGATGTCGATCCGGACCGGAAGCAGTTTGCGCATTTGCGCTACGCTCCGTTTGTGGTGGAGCTCGGAGAGTTGTTCCACAAATGGGGCGACCTGCGAATCGAAGGATACATTCAAGGCAAGCAGGTGATCGTGAAGAACCTTTCGGGGCGGGGCGTCGACACGAAATTCATGCTGATGCCCGACGACACGCATTTGGCCGCGGACGGCGCGGATTCTACCCGGGTCGTGCTGCGTGTGACGGATGAGTTCGATGCAATTCGTCCATTTGCGAACGATGCCATCAAGTTCGAACTGGAGGGCCCGGCTGCGATCATCGGGGATAATCCGTTTTCGTTAATCGGTGGCACGGGCGCAATCTGGATTCGAGCGCAAGAGCAGCCTGGCAGCGTAAAACTAACCGGAATCCACCCAACCTTAGGGACACAGCGGGTTGATATAGAGGTGGTCAGCGTCGCCGGCGAAATTGCTTAATCGCGCCCTTTGTATTTCTCAGCGCAGGGTGACAGGGTTTGGCACCGCCTCCGTAATCGGCAGCACGCAGCTTGTACGCTTATGCGGCTGCGGGGGGCTGAAGATTAACGGGACCGACCGTTGATCACGTCGGGAAATGCAGAGGCGAGAAAACCTCGCGCTAATACGACACCGATTCGCGTGCCCTGTCAGTGACGGGAAGTCAGATGGCATCTGTGACATGCAACACGAGGGCACGGACAATTTAGCGAAAAATCCTCGATTGCACTCATTAACGGCGCGGCCTGCTAGAATCCCTGCGAGGCAATTCAATGACGAACCTAAGTGGCGTAGTGCAGGTGTTGAAGAAAGAGCATGAGCGGTTGACCAGGGAAATGAAGGCAATTAGCGCCGCGCTCTCAGCTTTCGGGGCGGCATATGGGAAAGTAACAGCGCGTAATGGCCGGATGTCTGACGCAGGCAGAGCCAGAATAGCGGCGGCGCAGAAAGCGAGATGGGCGAAAGTTAAGGCAGAGAACGGGAAGGCGACCGTCGTCTCGATGCCGAAGAAACGAACAATGTCTGCTAATGCGCGCAGGAGGATTGCTGCTGCACAACGCGCACGCTGGGCGAAAGTGAAAGCCGCAAAGAAAACGGCCTGACGAAACTGAAAGTAGCGCCAGCCCGGCTGTCGCGAAATCACCGGCCCACTCATTCATCCCATTCACCGTTGCCCGTGCTGCCCAAAATCCCCCCTCGCCAGGGGCGTTTGCAAATACTTGAATCTAGTAGATTGCAAAACGAGCGTTCGGCTCGCCCGAAAACAGATGTTTTAGGGCATGCTTCCGTCGCTCTGCCCCCTGATCGCCGGAGACACGGCGGATTTTGAGTCTCCCTCCTGTTTTTCTGAATGCGAGGAACTTTTATGGACCAAGACCCAGGGAGTAGGGCACAACTCTGCTGAATTCACTGCACATATTCACACATGTTTACTCCAAAGGCTTGCTCCAGAAAAGCAATCGTGGCAGGCTGACCGTCGAGGGAAGCTCGAATGTGTGTCGTGGTATAAGCGGACGCCGTTGGCCGGCAGAAATGAAGCCATATTTGACATAGTCATCCCAATTCCGGTGATCGCCCTCGCCTACATTGTAGTAGTAAAGTCCACATTGGTAATCGAAGCCGGAAAGGAGTCGGATAGGTATGCGAAATGACTTGTGGATGTTTGGCGGCCTAGAGGAGGGCGGCTCTAGCTTTGAATCCGAGGCCCGCCTTCGGCTTCACTTCGACAAATGCCGAACTGCTGCCACAGCCGAAACCATGGGCTCTGCGCGAGCATTGCGTCGTGCCTTCGATTTGCAGCAGAGATATCGCTCGCGCTGAGTGGCCTAATATCCGGCGCTTCGAACATTTCCTGCAGCTGCTCAATCTCGTCAATGATGCGTTCAACGTCCATTCCGTTTCACTATCCAACATGAGCGTGGCAGCCGTCAAATGGAGCGGCATCGGGCTGCGTGACTTTAGTGTGACTTTGAGGGTCCGCCATTTCCTGGATATCGTGGACAGTGGCTGACTCGCGGCACTTACCATTGCGATCCTGACACGGAGGAACCTCATCGAGGTGTCGCTGCTCGGACACCATCGTAGAGTAGTATTCCAGTAGACATAAAGCTATAGACAGAAACGGAGTGTCAGATGCCGCAGTCGATTGAGTGGCCGCCGGCGCGTCAGTCGCGTCCCGGCCGCCGTCGCCGATTCTTCTTAATTCTTCTCGCCTTGGCTATTCTTTTCTTCGGCACTCGGGCCGCGTTGTCCTATTACGTGGACCTGCTCTGGTTCAAGTCGCTTGGCTATGAAGACGTGTTCTGGAAGACGCTGACCGTCCAGTGGGGCGTATTCGCTGCGGTGGCGGCGGCCACGTTCGTCATTTTCTACGGATCTTTCCTGGCTTTGAAGCGGGCGCATCTTGACGATCTGCCGGACGGCCACACCATTTTTATCGGCACACAGCCGGTGAAACTGCCGGTGGAACCTGTGTTGAAGTTCATCGCGCTGGTCGCTTCGCTCGCTATTGCCCTGGTGAGCGCTGCCACCCTCACTTCCGAATGGCAAACATTGGCACTGTTTTGGTACGCACCTCACACCTCTGAGGTGGTAGATCCGATCTTTGGTAAACCGCTGAACTTCTTCCTGTTTGCGCTGCCTGCGTGGGAGATCATCTTCGGCTGGCTGCTCACGTTGGCGGTCATTCTCTGTGTAGTCGCCATTTTCTTCGTTTTCGCCAGCGGCGGGGCACGCATGCTCGCCGGGCGCCTCAGCCGTCAAGTGATCTTGCCATGGCGAGGGTTTTCCATCGCATTTGGATTTCTGTTGTTAATCCTCGCCGCGAATACATACCTCAGCCGGTTCGATCGATTGCTTAGCGATCACACTATCTTTGGTGGAGTGACCTACACGGACGCGCACGTCTCGCTGATGGGGTTGCTCGTCGTCTGCGTTGCCCTCATCGTTGGCGCTTTGACGAACTTCGTCAATGCCGTGCGCGGACCCCGCGGGTCATGGGTGGTCGCATCGATTGTTCCAGCGGTTGTCTGTTATCTAGGTTTCCAGGCAATTGCCTGGTATGTGGGCAGCTTTATCGTAAAGCCCAATGAACTGGTTCGTGAGAAACCTTACATCGCCTACAACACTGAGTTCACGCGCCAGGCATACGGATTGAGCCGCGTCACGCAGCGCGAGTTCCCCGCAGAGACCACGGTTGAGGCGGCGGATGCAGCGAATAATCAGGCTACTCTTCAGAATGTTCGCCTGTGGGACTGGCGTGCCCTCCAAGATACGCTGCGGCAGATCCAGGAAATTCGTACCTATTACGACTTTCCCGACATCGACATTGATCGGTACAACATTAATGGCACAACTCGCGAAGTTATGCTGGCCGCGCGCGAGATGAATGTCGACAAACTCCCCGAGAGCAGCCGCAACTGGATTAACGAGAAGCTCATCTACACGCACGGCTACGGGCTCACCATGAATCCGGTGAATGGATTCACTACGGAAGGCTTACCCACTCTGTTCTTGAGCAACATGCCAGTGCAGAGCACGGTCCCGAGCCTGAATGTCACGCGCCCCGAGATCTATTTCGGTGAGCTGACCAATACCGATGTCTACGTGAAGACCCGCCAGCAAGAGTTTAACTACCCTCAAGGCCAGACGAACAACCTAAACTCCTACGAAGGCGAGGGTGGGATCGTGATTGGGGGTTTTCTGCGCCGCGCTATCATTGCGTTCGATCGCGACGATCTCGGCAAACTTCCATTCAGTGATGACGTTAACCAGAATAGTCGGCTGCTCATGCGGCGCAACCTGCGCGTCCGCGTCTCCACGCTGGCGCCCTTTCTGACCTACGATCCGGATCCGTACATCGTGCTCGGCGACGATGGGCGGCTTTCGTGGATCATGGATGCGTTCACCATCTCCGACAACTATCCGTATTCCACCCACTACCCGCTCGGCGATGGTGTCGTAAATTACATGCGCAACAGCGTGAAGGTCGTCATTGATGCCTACGACGGCACCACGACGTTTTATGTCTTCGATCAGGAGGATCCGATTATCGCGGCGTATCGCCGGATTTTTCCCGACTTGTTCAAAGACGCTTCGGCCATGCCACCCGGATTACGCAAGCATGTGCGCTATCCCGAGCTGCTGCTCAAATTGCAAGCGAACGTTTACGGCCTCTATCACATGACGGATGCGGAAGCGTTCTACAACCGTGAGGATCTTTGGACAGTCGCTTCCGAAGTCGTCCTGAGCGACACGGGGGAGCAAGTCACGCAAACCATGCAGCCGAACTTCGTGCTGATGAAACTTCCGGGAGAAGATGGCGAGGAATTCGTGGAAATTCTGCCCTTCACGCCGGCCAACCGCAATAATCTCATCGGATGGATCGCCGGGCGCAGCGACGGGGAACATTATGGGACGTCGGTTGTCTACAATTTCCCCAAAACAAGGCTGGTCGACGGACCGCTGCAAATTGAAGCGCGTATCGATCAGAACGCACAACTTTCCGGACAATTGACTCTATGGAACCAGCAAGGCTCGCATGTGCGCCGAGGAGCGCTGCTGGTCATCCCGATCGGCAAAGCGCTCTTATATGCGGAGCCCATTTATTTGCAGGCGGAGCGCAGTCCAATGCCGGAGCTGCGGCTCGTCGTACTCGCGTTGCAGGATCGCCTAGCGTACGGCCCAACTTTCGAATCGGCGATGGCGTCGTTGTTTGGTGGAGCAGCCTCGTCGCTAACGGCGAACGCGATCACAGAGGTGCCAGCATCGCAGTCGCAGCATCCACCGGGAGCAACGGCTCAGTCCGCACCGAACTTCAATGCGCAGATCTCGGAGGCCGCCAAGGACCTCGCCGACTACCAGCGCCTGACCGCAGAAGGCAAACTCGGCGAAGCGGGACAGAAACTGGAGGAGCTAAAGCGCGCTCTCGATAAACTGAACGCCCCACATGCTCAAGGAATAAAATAATATCGCGGCGGAGGAACTAATGCGCCTAGATCGAGTCGTTGCAGTTCCGGCTCTATTTGTGGCATTGCTGCTAGGTGGCCGACTGCTGTTGCAGCACGCATTCGCTCAGGCACACGGCAACTCGGGCAATCAGGAGCTACTCATTCCAGAGGGCGAGAGGAAACCCGCACCCAATTTCATCCTTACAGATGCGAAGGGAGACACCATCAATCTGTCGACATACAAGGGAAAGGTTGTTCTTCTCGATTTCTGGGCGACATGGTGCGGCGGATGTAAAACGGAAATCCCGTGGTACATGGAATTTGACGCCAAGTATAAGGATCGCGGTCTCGCCGTGATTGGCGTGTCGATGGATGAGGACGGATGGAAAACCGTGAAGCCATTTCTAGCTTTGGACAAGGATCCGGAAACTGGCGGACACACGGCAATGAAGTATCCAGTTGTAATTGGAAGTGACACTTTGGCAAAGCAGTATAAGCTCACGAGCATGCCCATGACGTTGTTGATTGATCGAGAGGGACGCATCGCTGCATCTCACACGGGAATGGTGGTCAAGGACGATTGGGAAAGCAAAATCCGATCTTTACTGAAATAGAGCCGAGCCATCTCGGGCTTTCAGGCAAGTGTGGCGGGAGATGTGCGAGGTGAAAGGTATTCACCCGGCTTGGGAGCGGGCCTGCTGCACCATTTCGACCAATACTTTTCGAGCCTCTGCCGCGTTGGCTACTTCCCGTAAAAATGCGATGCGGGCGCCACGCATACCATGCGAGGTCTTCATTCGCACATGAAAGCCAAGGCGATCGACCGCTGTCATCGATGTTTCCTCTGACTCAATGCCCGCAAACTTACGAGCAAGCAAGCCAACTGCATCTTTGTGGTCAGTATTCATGTGCTGAATGATCGTGGACATTGAATCAGCGAGAGGATCGGGCCGTGCCTGGGCATAATCCACCGCAGATACCCAGCCCATCACTCCGAAGCCGCCCACGTAGTAAACGTCGACCAGATCCATTCGGTGAAAAGAAAAATCTTCGAAATCAACCCAATACTTGCTGTTGGCGTGGCGAGCGAGATAGAGGTCACGTGCTTCTGATAGTTCGGGATGCGGGATTTTCTGAACATTTCCAACTAGAGTGATTCTGGCTGCGCCAAGAGGGTCGCCGCCGACCTCAGGTTCCGTCACGAGCAGGCTGGCGCGTGGGTCCGCCTGCAGGTTCTGCGTATGCATGGCCATTGAGCTAATAAGAAAGATGGGACGGCCGTGATCGTCGAGTCCGTACGGCATCACAGACCCAAAAGGAAATCCCGGCTGCTTGCGCGAGTGAGTCGAGAGGCTGCCGATTCGGCCCAGGTGCATCAGCGTGCGCGCCCGCTCAGAAAACGAAGGCTCAGGAATAGAAGGCCGGTCCGTCGCCGGTCCGGTGCCTGCGTGTTTTCCGATCGATGAAGACGACATCGTTTTAGCTCCTGGGTTTTCTCAGGTTAAGCTATCACATCGCTTTTTATCTCAGGCTTGGCTTTTAATCCAGTCGCGGGCGTGTTCTCTGCCTCACTGCGAACAAGACCGTGACAAATGCACTTCCCTCGCTTTCAACGCCAAGCCGCGCGCTACCGAGGTAAATTCGTTTCCTCCGCGAATTCGCTCTCGGCCAAATCGTGTTTCAAAGAGTTTCCTCACCGCCGGAACAAAAGAAGAACCGCCCGTCAGGAAGACCATATCGACGTCCTTGGGCAGAACACTGGAGGATGTAAGAAGAGAATCGACACAGCGTGCGATCTGCCCAAGTTCTTCAGAAATCCACTCCTCGAAAGATGCCCGTTCCACCGTCGCCTGCAGATCCACAAATCCGTCTGAAAACTGGAATTTGGCTCGATGGGCATTCGACAGGTCGCTCTTAACTTTTTGCACGGCGCGGTGGAGCTGAAACCCGAGATCTTCTTTTATGAAGTGAATGAGTGCTCCGATTTTCTCCGGCTCAAGCGATTGCGCGTGGACTCCTCTTAACATCTCCAGTACTTCTCTGCCTCTCAACAGCGATAAATGGTGCCAACGCTCAAGCTTTATGTAAACCCAGTTTGGAACTGTCAGGATTTTGCCCAGTGAACGCAGTTGCGAGCCGGCTCCGAGGGCCGGAGAGACGAGATGCCTGATGAGTTTGGCGTCGAAGGCATCTCCTGCTATACCCACGCCGGCGTTGCCTACGATGCTGCCGGAGCCCGATACATTGTTTCGACGGACGGTAGGACCAACATGAACGAGTGAGAAGTCGCTTGTACCGCCTCCAAAATCCCCGATGAAGATCAGTTCGTCGTGATCAAGTGTAGACTCATAGTAGTGCGCTGCTGCTACGGGTTCCATCTCAAATTCTACGAATTCGTAGCCTGCGGACTCGAAGGCCGATCGAAGTCGACTTTCCGCATAGGTGTCACCTTCCTCGTTCTCGGCTCCCACAAAATGGACCGGTCTTCCGACTACTGCCGACCTGATGCTGATCCCGAACTGATGTTCGGCATTCTTTCGCAAGTCCCTGAGAATCCTTGCGATCAGGTCCTCAAGTGTGAGCCTCCGGCCGAAAACCTCCGTGCTCTGAAGGCTCCGACTACTTAGGAACGACTTGAGCGACTGGATCAGCCGACCCTTCACATCAGCCGCGAGATATTGCTCAATGCCTTCGGGACCAGTCCACGACTTCAGTATTTTCACGCCATTTTCCTTCACTTGTTGAAGATAGAGGAGAGACCGATACGCATCAGTCAGCCCACCCAAGTATGGGAATTGGGCGAGCTGGACCTCATCTGAGGAATCGGCAAAGGCGATTGAACTGTTCGTTGTCCCAAAGTCGATGCCTATCGCGCGTTTGCTCATTTGGGAGGCTCGTGAACAGATCTCATATCTGTAAAGCGGGAGGGTCGCGCAGGAGTACTCCTGCTATTTTACTAGGCCGCGACGAAAGAAAGGTTGATCGCAAGGCGAGATCGCCAGATTCTGCTGGCACCAGGTCATGCCGCCGAACTCCAGGAGTTCTATCAGTCACAATCGACCACTAAGCAGGGCCAGAATTACAAAGCCAGTTGCGCATGGAGATGACACTTGCGCTGTGATCTGCAACGACCCACTCGTTGCCGCTCGGTGGCAGCACAATGTTCTAACACGCGACCAGTTGGCAAGGGGACAGAGCCAAGCCACCGGTTCTGGGTCGAAAAGACTGCGCGAGTTCATTGAAGGCAGCTTCTAGAATTCGTACCTCAAGGCAAATTGCATGATGCGTGGGTTATTGAGAAGTCCGGTGTAGTTGCCGAAGGTTCCTCCGCTCGTCAAACCGAGCGTTTGATTTAGAAGCGCCGACTGCACATCGAACACGGGTGTATTGGTCACATTGAAGACTTCCCAGCGAAACTGCAGGCTTTGGTTCTCTCGCCAGGGCATATGCCAACGTTTCGCCAAACCGAGGTCGATTCCGAAATATCCTTCGCCGCGAATCTCATTGCGCTGTCCTGATTCTCCCGCATAGGCGGGAGCGAATGAACTGATCGCTGCCGGACCATTGGCAAAAATGTTCGGCAGGCCGTTCACGATGTACTTGCCGGTCTTCACGGGCGCAATCTGATCAGCATTGCCTTCCATTTCGAAATTGGTTGGGAAGTTTGTGACGCCGTTATCCACGGTGACGGGAAATCCGCTGGTCCAGCGAAATAGTCCGGAGAGTTGCCAGCCTCCAATCACTGCGTCCGTGGCACGGTTCACCTGGCGCCCCATCAACTTACCGCGGCCGAACGGCAATTCGAAGATCCAATTCGAATTGATCTGATGAGTGGCATCGAACGAAGCCGGTCCGTACTGTGCGCGCGGGTTCCAAGCGTTGATGATGTTATTGTTCAATCCGAGGAAACTACCGGAGCTGGCGGGGCCGACGCGCTCGGCGTCGGAAGAAATGTCGAGAGCCTTCGAGAGTGTGTAATTCAGATCAAACTGTACGCCATGCGTCATGCGGTGGCGCAGCGTAAATTGCCCCGCATTGTAATTCGACCATCCGATCGAGCGCCACGCAAACAATGAACTGAATTGCGGCGAATAATACGAGTACTGTCCGCCGGAAAAAAAGTAAGTTTGGTTCGGATTGTTGAAATCGGGACTGCCGTAGTAGTCGAGGACGTAAAGCGCCAGCGAGTCGTTGAACGCAGTACTACAGAATTGATCGAACGCGAATACGACAGGATTCGTTGTCGGAATCGCCGCTCCCCCGGTGCAACCGCTCAGCGTGTAGGCTCCTCCTGGCGCCAGTGGCTGGATTTGGTCCTTCCAGAATTGCTGCACATTTGTCGGCAGTTGGTTCGGATTGAAGGACTGTGTCGGAGCGGAAACTCCGGCAACCAGCTGCGGTCTGAAGACCTTTGCGAGGGACTTCTCTGCCGTGAAATAGTCGAGTCCGGATTTCGCGTCGTGAATGTCTAAAGGCATAGCCAAATCGTCTTGGGCCAGAAGTCGGTGAGAGAACCGACCGACGTAAGCGACATCCAAGGTGAAATTGGACTTAAGTTCGCGGCTGATGGCGAAGTCGACAGTGTAGGAATAAGGAGTCTTGAGGTTTGGGTCAAGGCCCCAGGAAATCGCGCCCAGACCTACTGGATATTGCTGGGGAAAACCTCCTGCCGGGGCGGGCTCAAGAATCGGATTACCCGCGTAATCGCTGGGCGGAATTACATTCATGCTCGTGAGCCTTGGTGCGATTGTTGAATTTTCAACTGCCGACGGATTATTGAGCTGCGTATTCAAACCGAAGGACCCATTCTGATCGAAGGTGTCCACGAGATTCTCCCCCGCGCGATCATAAACGATACCAAAGCCGCCTCGAATGCTAGTGTGGCCGGGACCACCAGTCATCTTCCTGAGAAATCCGTCCGAAAAATCGGGCGACCACGCGAACGCTAACCGCGGCCCGAAATCCTTAGTGTCCCATCCGTAATAGCCCGGCTTGTGGTTGGCCGGACCAGCCCAGTTATATGCAATCAGAGGTTGAGCACTGGAAGGAACGCCAGCGTACATTCCCGCCTGGCGCGCAGCAAACCAGTTTCCCAGATTTATATTTGTGCCGACTTGAAGTCCATTCGTTTCCCAAGGCGGAGAGAACAAGGAATAACGCAGCCCCAGAGTGAGCGTGAGATTAGGCTTCACTTTCCAGGTGCCTTGCGCATACATTTCGTAGGAGTCTTCCGCAAAACGCCGAGTCACGGGGGCGCCTTGCGCCAGCGTCGCCCCTTGCCGGTTGTAGTTGTAGACGGCGTTGCCGAGAGGAATCATGCCGAACAAGCTCGTCACGGCATTGTCGTAATTGCTGGTGAAGGAACTGTCTACTCCTACGAAGCCCTGATTGAGCGGATTCAACGGGTCAGGATTCGTTGACTGTGAAATGCCTGAGTCAACGAACCAGTTCGGATTGGCGGCGCCCACACTAAAGGAATTATTCAGGTTGCTTTCGGGATCGCGAAGAAACGCGAACTGCACTCCGAACTGCCAGTTGTGCTTTCCTCGAACCCACGAAACATCGTCGGTAAAGTTGTTTACCGGGCGCTGAAAGGAAGACGAACGGGTTACACCTTGGTTAATCGCGTACAAATAATTCCACGGCAGATTTGAGTTTCCCACAATTCCCGCGCTTTCACGGATGAAGCCATAATGAAAGTTATTCAGCAGGTTCTGTGAAATGACCGCCGTGTAGCTGGCGATAAGACCTTTGTTGAAATTTACATTCGTTTGTTCAGGAGGCTGAGCAGGCAGGAAGGGCGCACCGCCAGCATTCTCATTGGCAAGTGCTGCGCTTAACGAGAGTCGTTGTTTGCCGTCCGCGGTGAGGTTGTAGTCAAGTTTGCCGATGTACCAGTTCTTCTTTGTATGCGTCGATGCCCGAAAACGATAACCGGCAGTATTCAGAGTGTCCCCCGCCGTGAAGTCGTTAGGCAGAGGATAGGTGCCGTAGAACTGCTCGACGACTGGGTCCGGCCCATGGGGGCCCTGACTCGTGCCATCCCACGTAGTGAGAGTCGCAGCAGAAACCGCTTTGTATCCGGAAGGAGCGGTATACGTCGCACCATTGACCGTGACCGAATTTCCTGGACACTGGGCTGTATTCAGTTGGCCGGATGTTGTCTCCAGGCAGAGATATTGCACGACGCCATTTTTGTATGCAGCGGTGGGTACCGTTCGTTCGGCATCAACGGCTTCGGCCGAACGATACCCCTCAAGTTAAGGAAAAAGAAAAAGCGGTTCTTCACCGCAGGACCACCCAAGGAAGCTCCAAAGATATTTCGATTCAGCTGCAACGGCTTGTTCGGCTCGGAACTGGCGAGTTGCGCCGCCTTGATGAAAAAATCGTTGGCGCTGAACGCAGAATTACGGTTGTACTCGTATACAGAGCCGTGAAAGTTGTTCGTCCCGCTCTTGGTAATCAGCGTGACCTGCGCTGCGGAGGAAACTCCCTGGTCCGCGCCGTAATTCGTGGTCGTGACTCTGAATTCCTGCACTGAGTCAAGAGTCACTGGCAGCACCGAGGTGAACGCGCTTCCCCCTTTGTTATTGGCCGGAATGCCGTCGACCGTGACATTACTCTGATCGCTGCGGGCTCCGTTAACCTTACCGCTCCGGGTATCGACGGTGGAGTCAATGTCGGGACTGTTGCCGGTATACAGTACTCCCGCCTGAAGGCTAAGCAAATCGGGAACATTGCGGCTTTCGAGCGGCAACTCCTTTACTTGTGTTTCGCTGAAGGCGTTTCCAAGCGAAGCATCCGTCGTGTTTACCGTCGTAGCTTCCCCAGAAACCTCGACTTTCTCGGAAGTCGTTCCTATCTCAAGCGTGATGTTGGTGGTCGCAGGCACGTTGACCAGCAATGGCAGGTCTTTTTGTTCAAACGTACGAAAGCCGTGCATTTCGACAGCAATCGTGTACGTCCCCGGAGGCAGAGCAAGAAAGCTATATTCGCCTGCGCCGTTTGTGTGGGTTTCGCGCGTCAGTCCCTGACTCGCATTGTTAATTGTGACGTGAGCTCCAGCGATTGCAGCGCCGGATTTATCCAGAACATTTCCGCGGACCGAGGTCGTTCCTGTCTGCGCAAGGGAAAACGAAGTGACTAAAAGAAAGAACACGACAATCCGTGCAACTTTCATGGAACCCTCCGGGAGAAGCCCGCATTCTACTTGAGAGACGTTAACGATTCCAATTGTCCGAAAAACGCGATTCTCCTGGATGCGCTCGGGCGAGTGGCACGTGGCCGGAGTGGACTCATAACGAGCCCACAAACCTTGCCGCGAATCTGGGGCATGAGGCATGATGACGTCATCGCCAGCGTTCACCGGGCCTCAAATCAGTGTGACCACGGCGGCACGACGCCAGTCATCCGCGCATACGCAACGAGCTGTCCCATGTGCTCGTTGTTGTGAACAATGATTCGCAGAAAGATACCATCGACCGTCGGTATTAAAGAATCTCGTTTTTCGCTGCATGTCTGCAGGCGTTTCGGAGGCATGGGCCTGTTTTACGGCCTCGAGCGAGCGCTTCAGCCAGCTAATGACATCGGCTTTGGAAGTCACCGTCTTTTCCATCCCACTCTTAAGATCGGCGGGCATCTTGGACCCGGTCGCGTCGAGCATCAGAAAATTTGCGCGCAGATGTGCATATCACTTCGCTGGTAGAGCGGACTCCAGTCGCCGGCCGCCACACGAACTTTTCTGGTGGCGTCGCTTCGGCCAGCGCGATTAACTTCTCGGACACGTGATGCCATTCGCCATCGTATCCCTGAAACAGATCGGGCGGTTCCTGAGCGAACGACAGCGAAGCGTTCATTGAGAACCAGAGCAACAGGGCTCCCAGCAACTTTGATTTCACAGGGCAGTTCCTCCAGAGCGATCTCGGTCTACGCTGCTCGTTGCCGCGAGCTTCGGCCCCGGTTTAGACGGCTATCCGCCACAAACGTTAAAGTGTGTTCTCGATGTTCGAGTCCAGCGCGTCCAAGCAGAACAGCTCGGAAAATCAGAAGAGCCATGTGCTCTATTAGGATGTCTTTTATCAACCGCTCGCTTCTGTCGTCGCTCAGAAATTAAAGCGATAACCCAGAATCATCTTCGCAATGAGGTGGTCGGTCGAACCTGTAAGGCCCACCCCAAGTCCGAAATTTATTTCCCATTGTGGCGCGATATTCAAATCGATTGCGGGGAAAATCTGATGTTGCTGTTGTGAGACCGCATCGAACCCTGTGACCGGGCCGACCGAGCCGTAATATTCAAGGCCTCCCGCAATCTTCGGCGTTAAATCGTAACTGAATTTGAAGTTCGGTGAGAATACCACGCCCTGGTTCACGGTCTTGCCGTGGAAAGACCGATCAAGCGTAGGGTTCAGTGACCAGTACCAGGGTCCAACCTTTTGATCCACGATGGGACGAATTTCCCATGTCCACGTGTCCACAGAATATTGCCGCCTCTGGTAGCCAATTTCATTCGAGAGGCTTGCGCCCACGGGCCAGTGCCATTTCTTGGGAACGGCAACTCGCGGCCGAATATGATCTCCCACCCATTGCCAGCTCTGGCCCTCAGTGGCGGAAGTAAAGATATAAAAGCCACACTCAAACCAATCGTTGAAGCCGTGAGTGATTTCCACGGTTTCATGCTCGGCGTGATTGGTGGGATAAACTCCGTCGATAATCGTCTTCGAGCCGTCGATCGTGAAATTGCTGTGGAGTTCGACCATGGTGTGGCCAGGGTCGACCAGATCCGATCCGTACACCTGAATTTCGTAGTTGTCTTGAGCATGGGCGAGAGTTGCAACCAAGCTCAAGGTGGCGAGCAGCAAAGTGATCGCGAGGTGTCGGCAACTCTTAGTGCGCTCAGAGTCACAACGTTCCATAAGGGAAAGATTATCAGCTACAGGATGAATTCGACGTGGCGAATAGATGACAAGTTGTTGTGGAATCCACAGCGTTGTTATTCTTTTCCCGAGGTTTAGAGAACGGTTGACGGCCCTAATCTCTGTTGTGAGGTGTAAATACTCTAGAGAATCACACGAGAGAATGGTTCAAACGCGAATTACTTGAGTCCGGTGCTTCTCAAAAGGAGCGATCTTTCGTCGGCTGCACCGGTATCGGTGCTTGCTGCTTTTCAGGGTTCTCAGTATTTGCCGCTTGGTTGAAACCGTCATCCCCAAGATGCGTCGATGCTCGGTTCGCTCGCCGCAACATATTAATTCTGGGCTGGAGAGAGTATCTGCACGCGAAGTTGGCTAGCGGAAAGGTCTTCTCTCATGTTCTCGAGTTCTCGATACCGCGCAGGCAGATGGTGAGGCCAAGTCCATCGTTCTCAGCGGTGTGGTTCAATACGATATCCAGGATCACTTCAATCCCTGCGCAGTGAAAAGCCTTAACCATCTCTCGAAACTCCTGGACCTGCTGACCATGCGCTCCTCCAATGCAGTAAGACTGCTTCGGAGCGAAAAATGCGACGGGATCGTATCCCCAGTAGTTTTTGAGTCTCTCTCCTGTAATTGGATTCAGTCGCTTGGATTCGTTTTCATTAAATTCAAGAACCGGCATTAATTCGAGGGCGGTCACTCCCAGGTCCAGGAGATACGGTATCTTTTCCGTTAAAGCAGCGAACGTCCCAGGATGCACCGCACCCGAACTCGGATGGATTGTGAAACCGCGAACGTGGGTCTCGTTCTTGTCGCACACGGAACGGCCGAGGAAGTAGCAAAAGCGCGTGACACCTTGAAGACTACAGGCGCCGGGCAAATCGACAGCTACGAGCCCTCGACCGAAGCAACACGCGCTGCGTCAGCCGACTGAGGTCATTCAGGGAGTCGGTGCAATTTGCCCTGAAGTTTTATTTCTGAGAGGGTCGTGATGGCCGCTTTCGATGAGGATGCGGCTAGCACCACTCTCTCGTCCTATTGCAGCTTCGCGTATTCTGCCTTGGCTTGCTTCAAGATGGAGATGTCGGGGTCGGCGTTTTTCCAGAGATTGAGGAAGTCTTTGTAAGCAGCGAATGCGCGAGCATGGGCGGCGTCGGAATCTGCTCCCTGCGACGTTCGAGCCTGTAAGGCGTTCGCGCGGGCCACGCCAAGGCGGGCCAAGGCTCCCGTCCAGCAATTCCAGACGATGCCGCCATGGTCGAGGATCTTCTGGAATTCCGAGGCAGCTTGCGTGCCTTGTCCTGTCGCGAGATACGCCTCACCGCGAATATAGGTTGGATAGAGGCAGGAAAGATTCGCCACAAACAGGATTTCCCCAAGTTCGCCGGTTGATCCGGCATTCAGAGCATCGAGGGCGAGAGGCGCATTCTTCCGATTGAGCGCCAGTTGCGCCTGAATCGCAGACAGCCACAGAGACTGCATTTGCGTGTCGAGAGGAAATCGTTTGTTCAGATCTTGCGCCAGCGATTCGGCGCTGGCCGAATCGTCCGCCATTGCGTAGCCCAGCGCGGCTTCCACCTCGACTCCTTGACTGTTTGGAACCAGCTTCAACCCTTCGACTGCGGCTTGCTTTGAATCAGTCAGCTTGCCGAAAGCGGCTTCGCGCAAAGCCGAGTTCTCGAGCCAGATGGCACCAGTTTCCTTGCTGTCATTGTGGATTGCAGAATCCACCGACTGCCTGGTGAGTTCCCGCGCTTTGCCGAGATGGCCCACGTATGCTTCTGTATCTGAAGCCAGAGAAAACCCGAAGTTTTCTTCAGGCTTGCCTGCGAACCATTGCTGCTCTCGGGCCATAGCTGAAGAGTCGCCCCCAAGAAAACCCAGAGCGTAAAGGAGGGTATGGAACGAGAAGTCGTCGAGATTTCGCGCCTGGGCCTGCTGAATGGTCTGCCGCGCCTCATCGAAACGTTGCAAGGCCAGCAGCATGTAGGCTAGATTCACGTATGGTCCCAGATTCTCCGGGGCAAGGTTGAGGCTTTCGCGATATGCTTGCATAGCCTTTTCGTACTGTCCCTGTTCGGCGTACATGTTGCCGAGGTTGAGGTGTGCCCGGTTGTCTCGCGGGTAGCTGGCAATCCATTGCTGATAGGTGTGCGCGGCCTTGTCCAGTTCTCCGGTGACACTGGCATAGTAGAGAGCGCTGATGGTTAACGATTCCCGCTCACTGGCATGTTCTCGCAACTGAAATGCCTTGGAGTAATATTCGTTGGCTCGTCCGATCTCACTCTGGCCGCTGTACGCGGCGCCGATCGCCCAGTATCCCATCGCGAAATTCGGATCGAGTTCGATGGCATGTTGGTGGTAAGGCAAGGCGGCCGCTCCACCCTTCTCGTGGCCGATTCTCACGCCCAGGCTGTACGCCTTTAAGGCTTCGAGGGAGGAAGTGGTGGCCTCGGAAAGTGGTACATCGAACCTCTGCACCGTTGCCAGGGACTCACCCAATTCGGCGCGGAGTTTGGAAGCTGCGGTGCCGAGCGCATCCAGGACCTTCTCTTTAGTGGAGGCCGTGATCTGCTCTTCAGCCAGCGTGTCGCCGCTCTGGCAATTTACTGCTTTCAACCCCAGCACGTACTCACTGCCCAAACTGGCAATGGATCCGGCAATGTATGCGTTGCTGCCCGCCCGCAGGCAAAGTTCGCGGGCAACATCCGGCGTGAGTTTCGTGTCCGGTGGCCGCGTCATCAGCTTTAGCGTTTTAGAGACCTTGCTATCGGAGAGCACGTTTAGAAACGGCGACTGGTTCAGAGAAACATTGAGCGCCGTTTTGAGCGTATCGTCGAATACCGAATCGCCCGTGGTATTGGCGAAGTCGGAGAGAACGATGGTGTCTTTTTCCGTCAGCGGCTTGGGGCGATGCGAACGATAATAGAGGCCGCCTGCAATCAATGCGACCGTGACTGCGACTGAGGGGATAAGGATCTTCCAAAGATTTTTCCTCCGAGCTGCAGGAAGCCGGACAGGTTTCACCGTCGCGGATGACGGCGGCACGGCTACAGCAGCAGGAGCCGATACTGGAGTCGCTGGTGCGACCGCAGCCTGGGTCTCGCTTTCCTGTGTGACTGCTCTGTTGGAACTGCCCGACGGTGCGCGCCCGGTCTCCAGGTCTCGCTTCAGGCGTTGCAAATCGGTTCGCATCTCGGCTGCGCTCTGATAGCGAAGAGCGCGATCTTTTTCCAATGCCTTACCAATAATGTCCTCGAGCTTGGGCGGAATTTCGCGATTGAAGCGAATCGCCGGAGGTGGATCAGCGTGCAGGATGGCGTCGAAGATAAGCGCGGAGGTTTCGCCGTGAAAGGGCAGGGCGCCCGTCGCCATCTCATAAAGCAGCGCTCCGAACGAGAACAGGTCGGTGCGGGCGTCGAGTTCTTTGCCCTTGGCTTGTTCTGGCGACATGTATGCGACGGTTCCGAGCGCGGAGCCGGGGCTCGTCAGGTGCGGATCCTCAAGGGAGCCGGTCTGTGTGCCGGCAGCGGCAATGCGGCTGGCGGAACTGGATGTGATGACGACCTTCGCCAGTCCGAAATCCATAACTTTGGCATGACCGCGCTTGGTCACGAAGACGTTTGCAGGTTTGATGTCGCGATGGATGATGCCTTCGGCATGGGCTGCGTCGAGAGCGTCGGCGATCTCGATGGCGAGGGAGAGGATCGGGTCCAGATCCATCGGGCGATTGCCGATGCGGTGCTTCAGGGTCAGGCCGTCGAGAAACTCCATGACAATAAACGGATGCCCATCGTGCCTGCCGATCTCGTGAATGGTGCAGATGTTGGGATGATTCAGCGCCGACGCGGCCTTGGCCTCGCGCTGAAAGCGGGTGAGAGCCTGCGAATCTTGGGCTACATTGTCGGGCAAAAATTTGAGTGCGACAAAGCGGCCCAGGTCGGTGTCTTCTGCCTTGTAGACGACACCCATTCCTCCTCCGCCAATTTTCTCGAGCACGCGGTAGTGAGAAATAGTCCGCCCAATCATAGCGGTGAAATCTTAGGTTGCGATGAAGAGCAAGTCAACGAAGATACGGAACTTCGGGCCACTAAAGCATACTCCTACCAGGAGGTGCGGAATGCGTCTTGCCCGAGCTCAGGTGTCGGGAGATCCGCGAACTCGAGCTTTCGGTATGCGGACAGCAGCAAGGCTTTCATCGTGAGACTTTCACTTGCCAGTCTGTCGGAGTGACAATCCCATTGCCTTCGCGAATCGTTAGAATCTGATTCGGTTTGACTCTCTCGAAGCGTTCAATCTTTTGCGTCGTGGGCCATTTGACCTCGATCAGGTCGACAAATGGCGCTTTGCCTAGGCCGAAGTGTATCCGAAGATCGCTTT
The DNA here is from genome assembly GCA_963823085.1 of Terriglobia bacterium. Lineage (GTDB taxonomy): Bacteria > Acidobacteriota > Terriglobia > Terriglobales > Acidobacteriaceae > Sulfotelmatobacter. The sequence continues at coordinate 247,713 of CAWGKF010000011.1, forward strand.
GCGGCATGACGCTTGATCCGCTGCGCACTCATGGACCAAAGCAGTCGCACGCAGAGTGTGGTCGGGACGTTCTGAACGAAGGCAGATCGACGCCAGTTAGCGAAGTTGCTGATACACCACCGGCATCAACTCGTCGACCGCTGCTTTATTTCCGCCGCCCCATTCTCTTAGAAGGCGGGTCACCAACTGCCGCTCTGGTGAGGTATCGGTCAGACGTGTTCCCCATTTTGGTGAATCAGATCAAAACGAAGCCGAGCGAAATCGGAGTGTGTGCATTGATCACTATATTCTTTAACTCATTAACGTTATGTTCGTTCTCGGATTATTAACATTTCCTGCTTGCCTGTTATGTGACAAAGTGTGTAGCTGGGGCCCGGCCATTGCAGCGCGACGTCGTTCTCAATTGACAACGGCTGAAGGCGTCGCGGATACTGCAATCTGCGCATGTAGGATGCAACGGCAAGTCGCCGAAGGGCAATGCCCACCTACGATCTTATCGTGGAGGCCTACATGCCCAATCTAGAGAACCTCAAAAAACAAGCCAAGCTAATATTGCGGTGGCATCGCGAAGGCCATTATCCTGTCGCCGCACAAATCCGCAGACATTTGCCTCGTTTCCTGAACATGCCCGACTCCGAGATTCTTGCGGCGAGCTTTAAGCTCGGCGATGCGCAGGAAACGGTGGCGAGACAGCAGGGCTTCGAGAGTTGGCAAGCCCTGAAAACCGGACTTTCGACCACGTCGACGAACGTTAAATCATCGCCACCCAAAGCAACGATTGTCTGTGCAGAGCCGCAACTGTTCGTCACCGACATCAAAAGATCGTGCGAATTTTTCATTGAGAAGTTAGGCTTTTCGCTTGTATTCAGTTACGGCAGGCCTTCTTATTATGCGCAGGTGGGCCGCGACGCGGCGCGTCTTAATCTAAGGCACGTCGAAAGAGCAGTAATCGAGTCGACGGTCCGCGATCGGGAGGAGCTGTTGTCGGTATCGATGACGGTGGCTACAGCGGCGGAGATCAAGCTGCTGTTTCTTGAGTTTCAGTCCGCTGGTGTTGCCTTTCACCAGACGCTGAAAAAGCAGGCTTGGGGCGCGAAGAATTTCGTCGTCAAGGATCCGGATGGGAATCTGCTGCTGTTTGCCGGACCGCAAACTAACACTCCCTTGACGAGCGTGCCTGATCGGGCGGACAGCGTATGAATTTCTGGCCAACACGATGTCGCTGCCATGTTTTCCACAGACTCATTCACAGATATTTTGTTTTCACATCAAAATTGTATTGACACCGCTGGAGCAACTATTTAGTTTGACTGACGTCGACGGCTGAAAGGATTGGCGAAGTAAAATTTGTCGATCCGAAGTAGGCTGAGTGATCTGCTCAACAGGGCGACCTGAAGAGCAACCAGACCCGAAAAAACCGACTGACTCAGCGAGGAGCAGTTGGGGTTTGGAACCGCGAAAGCGGTGGTCGCATCAAGGGCTGCGACGGTGCATGTATCCACGCTTCAGGCTCCCTCGCAGGAGCAAGAAGCTGGAGCATAACCAAAGTCGCAGCCTTTCTCTTTTTCACCTTCTCAGTTTCGACGATACCGACCGCTCACCGGGTCTTCGTCTTTCCTCTCCCAGAGTCCACTCCCGTAATCTCGGCACGTTTGCCCAGGTCGCCATCGGGCACAACCAGGGCGACCCACGGCGTTTCGGGCGAGACGATGTGCGCGTGCCAGACGATTTCTTTTGTTGTTCCGGAAGTCAGATGAACACTCTGTGGTCCGGCGTCGGATATTGCGAGATTGTCGCTGCGAATTGAAAAATTGTGATCTCCTCCGCCAGTCACGGAGACTTGCACGGTGATTTGATTTTGCCCGGCATCCAGAGATGAGACTTTGAAGTCGAGAACTCGGTCGGGAGTCAGATCGAGAGAGTACACGCCACCGGGAAGAACCGTGAGGCTGGTGTGGGCAGACCCGTGCCGAACTTCGTAGCGTCCTTCGGGCAGGCGGATGGTGAACGCGCCGTCCAGCGAGGCGGGCACGACGGTGGTCAGTTGACCGGTTTTTTGTTCACGGAACTCAATTGATTGGTGGTTTGCTGGATCGGTGACTCCGCGAACTGTTGCCGGAACGCTAATGTCATCCATGAGCCAGATCCATTGGCCGACCGGCGCCGTCCAAACTTCTTTGTAGGTCCAGCAGATCTGTGTGGGCCAGTAGGGCGTGTCGTCGTATCCCTTGGTTTCGATACCGACGGGAAGGGCACCCACCATTTGGCCAGAGCGGACACTGTAGAGCGGTGTCCAATCGTAGCCTTCGCCGTACATCAGGCTGGAAGAGAAAGGATTGCGCCCGACCAGCCACTCCGCCTGCTTCTGGGCTAGGTCTTCTGCGTCGAGGTCGCGGCGCAGTTCTGCCGCCGTCGAGAGCGCTTTGGTCTGCGACAGCAGGACGCTCGAGTTTCCACGAAAGTCGAACCAGACGGGAAAACGGCGCAGATACGAGCCCTCTCCCAATCGAACGCCGCGACGGACTTCTTCGATATAAGCATCGCGATCCGCAGCGCGAAGAGGAGTCCAGTTTTTTGCTTCCGGGATCAGCCGCGCTTCCGATTCGAGATATACGCCGGCAGGCAAAACTCCGTAAGGCTCATCTACTGTCGTTGCAGGCTTGAGGTAATACTCGGAATGCAGGACCACAGCGGAATACCATTTCATCCACTTATCGTGGTCGGGGAACGCTTCGCACAACTTCACGAGAGCGAGAATGGGCTCCTGCTCCTGCCCGATGTGGAAACGATGAAATAGATTCTCGCGTTTCGGCCCGGTATAAAAATATCCAGTCAAGGGAATGGTCCACGGCTGCAGTTGGCGTTCCTGCGATGCCAGTACTTGATCGCCCAGAGCGATAGCTTGATCGGCGTATTGTTGATCCCTCGTTGACTCGAATAGTTCGACGGACGCGACCACTCCGAAAGAGATTCGCTCCAACTCGTCGGTTGCGCCGTACACCTCGGGACGTGGAGGCGCTGTCTTCAAGCCGTCGACCGCATACTTCCAATCTTCTTGCGCAATGACGAGACTGCGATTGGCGAGTTCAGGATCGCTGTCTTTCAAAACTCGGGACGCAAGTGCTTCGAGCGCGCTTACCCTGAAATTCCACTCCGGATCATTCACCGCTTCGCCATGGCGATCATCCGCTGTGCCCATGATTCCGTCGGTCCAGTAACTGACGAGCTGTCCGGTGCTGCGATAGCCATCGCCAAATCGCGTTTTCAGCACCCAGTTCAAGCCCCAGCGCGCTTCTTCAAGCAGGCGATCCGAAAGGGCCGGATCTTCCCCTTCGCGCTTCAGGCTCTCGGCCAGGGAAAAAGAGGCATATGCCATGGCTGGTGTATGACCCGTCGCGCTCAAATCGCCGGCATCGTGATATCCACCGTTGACGACAATTCGCTTGTCGCCATGCGTGGTGTAAATATCCTGGTGACACCTGCCGTGAATGCCCGGAATTTCGGTTCCGCAGCGCTCGCTGTACATAAAGTTAATTGCCTTCCAGATACTGCTTTTCCAAGCCTCATCGCCGATGCGAAAAGGACGAGTCAGTGTTTCACCAGCCTTGATTGCGTAGCTACCCGGCTGGCGAATCTCGGAGAAATCCAGAAGCTGGTATTTTCCGAGCGGTGTGGTCTGTTGCTGAACGGGTTTGGTGAGGACGGCTTGTCCAGTCTTCTGGTCGATCACCGAGAACTGCGATGCTGCGAGATCGCTGGCGATGGCGGATTTGGAACTGCCCGTCGTATACCCGCTGTGACTGAACGCAATTTTGCCGGAGGCTACGTCCCAACCTTCCACGTGGTCGGCAACGACACTCTGCAACTCAAGGTGAGCGACATCGAGGATTGTCCGATCGCCGGGGTCGGGGAACTTCTTTGGCAAGCTGTAGGCAAATTCGAGAGCGGTTACGCGATCACGATCCAGTGGGGCGATCTCCCACACGACCTGATTCCACGTGTGGTTTTTCAGAATGATCGACTCGTGGCGGCCTTCATTGTAGTGATCGGGGAGCTTGTGGGCGCCATCGTTGTGAAGTACCAGGGAACAGGAAATGGCTGGTGCGCCGACGACGTCGGGGTAGACCCAGAGAGAAATGCGGTTGAATTTAGTCCAGTTCTCACCGGTGAATTTTCTGGTTGCGACAAGATCTTCCCATTCTCCGCTGCCATCTACCTGAGCGATACCGGTGGTAGAACGAAGTCGCATGACGTGTTTGGAGACGGGCTGACCGGCAGCAGTCCACGGCTCGCTCGCGTCGACTTCGACCAGCGTCATCTCTCCTGCACCTGCGAAGGACCAGGAGGAGAGATCTTTCATATCGTCCAACAGACGGGAATCGAGAACTTTCTTATGCAACCAGCGAAATTCGGCTCCGTCTTCATACCGCGCCTGCATTGGCATGGCGGGAGCGGTCTGCTGAGCGCTCAAGGGTTCGGATAGGAAGAAGCCAAGGAAGGCAGGTATGACAGTGCAAAGAAACGGCGTCTTCATCATTGAATAAAACCTGCACTTGTATAGAATCCGCATAGTAGGCTGCTGCAAACGATCTCTCTTTTCAAAGGCCAGGACGTTCAGGACTCACGATCATACTGCGCGCCGCGAGATCTTCGTCTCATCAGATGGAAGTTGTCGTCGCCGAACTGTTGAAAGCAATCAAATGACGGTCACTTCTTGAGTTCGGGCATGGGGTGAGGTCGAGTCGCCGAAGTTGTTGATATGTTCGAGATCCTGCAGGTGGTTGTACCAGGAGAACTTGAGAATGAGTGAGGTGATCGCTACAACGGCAAACGTAATTGCCGCGCGTCCAAGTTTCCAGGTCACGATATACATTGGCAGGACCACGAGGGAAATCTGCCAAACTACTCCGACGGCGATGTTGAACATGTCACGAAAGAAATCTTTGTTCCGCTGGAACGAAGGATCTTCCTGCTTCACCTTTTCCAGGATGGGTCCCCAGAAGCCCCAGGGGCGGACTCGACGATAGAAGTCTTTCAGGACTTCTTCGTCTTCCGGCGCGCTCAGCCACGTCCCCGCGAAGCAACCGACGAGGGAAAGCAGAAATACGATACCGAAGCTGATAGAGACGTCGAGGTTGATAGAGTGGGAATGAGCGAAAGCCTGCAGCGGCTGGCTTTTTGAGATGAGCGGTGGAATCGTGAGCGCGGAGGACATGCCAGCAACCATGCCCCAGAAATAACCATATCCATTGAAACGCCACCAGTACCACTTCAACACGTTCGACGCTGTATAGCCGCCCCAGAGGGCAGTTACGATCCAGATCACAACGTTATTGACGCTGGTGACATACCAACCGAGAAGCACTCCGATCACGACCACCAGGAAGGAGCTCAGATAACTTAAGCGGACGTAGGTCTTGGGGCTCGCGTTCGGATTAATGAAGCGCTTGTAAATGTCATTGACGAAATAGGGCGGGGCGGCATTGACGGTGGCTGCGAAGTTGCTCATGTAGGCCGCCAAGAGGCCGGCGATCAGGATGCCGAGCAATCCGGCGGGGACGAAGAGAGCAAGGGTTGAGGGCAGAATACGCTCGAAGTCCATGTTCGTACCCATGCCGCGGATCTGGTCGCTGAAGAAGACCAGCGCGAGAACGGTCAGTCCGGTGACGAGGAAGTAGCGCGGGAAGGTGAGAACGACATTCACCCATGCGCTCATCATCGATGCCTCACGCGGATTCCTGCAGGACAGAACGCGCTGCATATCATAGTTCGGGGCAGGTCCTGCGGCACTGATGAGGATGCCTTTGAAGAGCAACATCATGACGAAAAATCCAAAGAGCCCGTAGCCGTCCTGAGCGATTTTCGCAGTGGCCGACGGAACGAGGTTCGACCAGTCGAGACCCAGGTGCCAGCCAAAGAAGACGTTGTCCCAACCTGCGGGTATGAAGCGCTGCAGGGTTCCGGGGGCAACCCGCATCATGGCAATGATTCCCACGGCGAACGACGCCACCGAGAGAATGCAGAATTGCATGATCTCGGTGATGACCACGCTGAACATCCCGCCCTTGATGACGTAGATCGCGGTAATGGCAATCAGTAGGAGAGCATATTGATTGACGCTGAGATGCCAGGGCAGGAACGTTGCCGCGAACTTGCCGATGCCTTTGAAGCCATAAGTGAAGAATCCGATGATGCTGATGAAGGCATAGATAACGACGATGATGTGCGAGAGCTGTGCCCCGCGACCCTTGCCGAAACGGGTTTGAATCCACTCGGCGCCGGTCATTACGTTCGATCGGCGAAGCCAGGTCGAGAGGTAGACCATCAGGAAAACCTGGTTAAAAGTTGGCCAGAGCCAGGGTACCCACACGCTCTTCAGGCCATAGACGAACATCCAGTAGACCAGAAGCATGGTTCCGCTGATATCGAACATTCCCGAAGCGTTGGAGATGCCAAGGACGTACCAGGGCATGACATTGCCGCCCAGGAAGTACGCCTTGATATCGCGGGAAGCGCGGTGCGATACCCAATAGCCGATCATCACTGACAAAACCAGGTAGGCGATGATGATGGCGATATCTATTCCGTGCAGATGCATGGTGCACCTCAGTTTGTTCGAACTGCCCCGCGATCGGGTTCCATGGCACGCCCCGCGTCATTTTTCGAGCTACAGATTGATTCCAAATTTATGGCTGGGCGCGCATGTTTCTCTTGCTCCACTTCGAGTCAGTGCTACGAGCGTCTCACCGTGATCTTCTTCCTGAGTGTGACTAGCCTCACATGAGGGTGTAAATTTCAACACTCGGCCCTCTCACCTCGGCGAGCCTGTCATTTTGCTGGCTACATGTCTACACCCGAAACCTGTTGAACGCTAGTAGAAAATCGTTATACTAAGCCCGATCGCAATTTGTGCAGTTCTCGGTTCGGGGGCACTTTCATGAAATACGGGTACTTCGACGATCAGAAGCGCGAGTACATAATCACCCAACCGGACACACCTCTGCCATGGATCAACTATCTAGGGTGCCAAGCGTATTTCGGAATCATTTCGAATACTGCCGGCGGTTATTCGTTCTATCGTGACGCGCGCCTGCGCCGGATCACCCGTTATCGCTACAACAACGCGCCGTTCGATTTCGGCGGACGGTATATCTACGTTCGAGACGATGCCTCCGGTGACTTCTGGTCTCCTTCGTGGCAGCCCACTCGCCGCAAACTACAGAACTATACTTGCCGCCATGGCATGGGATACACCACGATCGGCTCGCAATATAACGGGATAGAGGCCAGCACTCGGTACTTCGTGCCTCTCGACGAAAATCTTGAGATCTGGCAGTTGACTATCACGAACGATCGTCCGCAGGCTGCGGAACTATCAGTATTCTCGGCGATTGAATTTTGCTTGTGGGACGCACAAGACGATTCCACCAACTTCCAGCGAAATTTCAGCATTGGCGAAGTCGAAGTCGAGAATGGCGTGATTTATCACAAGACCGAGTACAGGGAACGGCGCGATCATTATTCGTTTTTCGCCTGCTCGGAAAAAATCACAGGCTTCGACACGCAGCGCGACACTTTTCTTGGCTCATATCGTGGATGGGACGATCCTGCAGTCGTGGAGAGTGGCCAGGCGTGCAATTCCTTCGCCCATGGATGGGCGCCGATTGGCTCGCATCATGTTCAGTTGTCGCTGGAGCCAGGAGAATCGCGCCAGATCATCTTCGTTCTGGGCTATCAGGAAAATGCGCGAGAGCATAAGTTCGATCCTCCCGATTCGCAGATCCTCAACAAGAAAAAAGCAAAATGCGTCTTGACCCGCTATCTGGTTTCGGGGAATGCTGACGCCGCGTTCGAAAAGCTGGGTCACTATTGGGGCGACTTGCTCGGTCTTTGCCAGGTGGATACGCCCGACGTACACACCAACCGTATGGTGAACATCTGGAATGCCTACCAATGCATGGCGACCTTTAATATGTCGCGATCGGCATCGTTCTACGAATCGGGCATAGGCAGAGGTCTAGGGTTCCGCGATTCGAATCAGGATCTGCTGGGCTTTGTCCACATGGTTCCGGAACGTGCGCGAGAGCGGATCCTCGACCTCGCTGCGACGCAACTGCCGACGGGCGGCGCCTATCACCAGTACCAGCCATTAACCAAGCGGGGTAATAACGACGTCGGAGGTGGGTTTAATGACGATCCTCACTGGCTGATTTTGGGGGTCGCTGCTTATCTGAAGGAGACCGGCGACTGGAGCATCCTGGATGAGGCCGTGCCTTACGATAACGAACCCGGCAGCGAAACGCAGCTGTATGAGCACCTGCAGCGTAGCTTCGGTTACACGCTGGATCGACTTGGGCCGCATGGTTTACCTCTCATTGGGCGGGCGGACTGGAACGATTGTCTGAATCTAAATTGTTTCTCGGATTCTCCGGGGCAATCTTTTCAGACCACTACTAATAAAGATGGCAAGGTGGCAGAGTCTGTTTTCATCGCTGGGCTTTTTGTTCTGGCGGGGCGCGAACTTGCGGAAATTGCGAGGCATCGCTGCCACAAAGCCGAAGCCCAAACTTATTTGGCGGAAGTCGCAAAGATGGAAGGCCACGATTCGCCAACATGGATGGGACGGAGAGTGGTTTATCCGCGCCTATGACGACTTCGGGCGCAAAGTCGGGTCAAAAGAATGTGTGGAAGGCAAGATTTTCATCGAGACGCAAGGTTTCTGTACGCTTGCCGGGGTCGGCCTGGAAGACGGCATGGCTGCCCGCGCGTTGAGGTCCACGCGCCAACACCTCGCCACCAAACACGGCATCGTTCTACAGCAGCCAGCATATTCGAAGTATTACCTCGAGCTTGGCGAGATTTCTTCTTATCCGCCGGGCTACAAGGAAAATGCGGGCATCTTCTGTCACAATAATCCCTGGGTGATGATCGGCGAGGCGCGCGTTGGAAATGGTGACAGCGCCCACGATTACTACTCACGAATTAATCCTTCGGCACGCGAAGAGATCAGCGAGGTACATCGGTGCGAGCCTTACGTGTACGCACAGATGATCGCGGGGCGCGATGCTTCGACTCATGGCGAAGCAAAGAACTCATGGCTCACCGGCACGGCTGCATGGAATTACTACGCCATCACCCAGTGGATTCTTGGGATCCGGACAGACTACGACGGCCTGTTGATTGCTCCGGTGGTGCCCAAGGGATGGAGCGGGGTTCAAAGTCAGGCGTAGATTCCGCGGAGTAACCTACGACATTGCCATCGAGCGGACCGGGAATGGAAATGCTGTCTCGCTTGAAGTGGATGGCGAAATCCATCGCGGGGAATCTGGTGCCGTTGCCACCAGCGGGCACAACTACGGTCTCGGTCAGAGCGATTATTCATTAGCTTTTAGCGGGTGGCCTGCGACATAGCTCGTGCGCCCAGTTTTGACGTCCAATCCGGAAACCGAAAAAGAGACAACATGAACTACACGCCAGCGAGTTCGCGCTATGACACTATGCAATACCGCCGTTGCGGGAACAGCGGTTTGCTACTACCTGCAATTTCGCTGGGGCTTTGGCATAACTTCGGCGGAATCGATCCTTTGGAGAACTGTCGTGCAATGCTGCGGCGTGCTTTCGATCTCGGGATCACGCACTTCGATCTTGCGAACAATTACGGTCCGCCTGCCCGGATCTGCGGAGGAGAACTTTGGCTGCATCTTGCAGGCCGATTTCTCCGCGCATCGGGACGAGTTAATTATCAGCACCAAAGCTGGTTGGGACATGTGGCCCGGTCCGTACGGCGATTGGGGTTCGCGAAAGTACCTGCTGGCCAGTCTGGACCAAAGCCTTAGGCGTATGAAGCTGGATTATGTGGACATTTTCTATTCCCATCGCCCGGATCCAAAGACCCCAATTGAAGAGACCATGTCGGCGCTCAATCAGGCCGTGCGCTCGGGTAAGGCACTCTACGCGGGAATATCCAGTTATGATGCGCGGCAGACTGCGGCCGCCGCCGCCGTGCTCCGGGATCTAGGAACGCCTTGTCTGATCCATCAGCCCATGTACTCGATGTTCGAGAGAAACATCGAGACTGGGTTGCTCGACGTTTTGAAAAAGGAAGGCATCGGCTGCATCGCGTTTTGCCCGTTGGCGCAGGGCCTGCTTACCGATCGCTATCTCAATGGAATTCCGGTCGATTCACGCGCGAACAAGCCGGATGCTTTCCTGAAGAAGAACGACGTCACGCCAGACGCGTTGACGAAAGTTCGAGCGCTAAGCGAGGTGGCACGGTCGCGGGGACAGTCTGTCGCGCAACTGGCGCTTGCGTGGGTACTGCGAGATCCGCGGATGACTAGCGCCCTGATCGGCGCAAGCCGCGTCGAACAAGTCGAGCAAAACGTTGCGGCTTTGGCCAACCTCCGCTTTTCTTCCGAGGAACTTAGTCGCATCGACAGTATCCTTGCAGGCTGAATTAGGAGAAGTGATCGGCAAGAATCATCTAAGAAAGCCGGGTCTAGGGAGGCATATTCGAGTTTCGACAAATGACGCTGAATCTGCGAAATCGAAGACGGGCATGTCAGCCGCAGGATAGAATGGCTGCTCTCCTCAAGTGATCCGATGAAGCGAACCATGCGAGAGGTATTCTTCTCGTCCGCCGCTGTTGTGATTGTGCTGACCTTACTGGCGCCGACGAAAGCTCCGACGCAGCGACCCGAGGAGCAGGAAACTCCCACGGCAGGACCTCCGGAATTCACCAAGGCGAGCACTCGCGAACCGACGTTCTTTCCCCTTGCTGTTTGGTATAGCGGGGGCAAGGCGCGCGCGCCAATGCTGGAGACGATTACCTCGGACTCCGCCCGATTGTGGAAAGAAGATTTGCATAAGATTAAGGATCTTGGATTCAATACAGTTCGGACTTGGGTGGAGTGGAATGTCGGGGAACCTGCGGAGGGCGAATATCACCTGGAGAATCTGGACTTGTTATTGCGCCTGGCTGACGAGTCCGGATTGAAAGTGATTGTGCAGGTTTATGTCGATTCAGCTCCGGAGTGGGTTGGGAAAAAATATCCTGAGGGCCGTTATGCAGCACAGGATGGGCAGCCGATAGTATCGCAAGCGGCACCGGGATATTGCTTCGACCACATGGGAGTGCGGAAAGCAGTGCTCGATTTCTTTCAGGAAGTGGCCAGACATGTGGCAAAGAGTCCTGCGTTTTACGGATGGGATTTGTGGAGCGAACCGGCCGCACTCAACTGGGCTCGAATCGGCTACAAGGCGGAGCCGATGTTCTGCTATTGCCCCAGCAGTCTGGAGCGTTTCCGCGAGTGGCTGAAAAGGAAGTATAAGACGCTTGATCAACTCAACGAAGCGTGGCACCGGACGTTCACCGATTGGAGCCAGGTGGAACCTCCGCGATACGGGACAATTCTCACCTACACAGATTTCATGGACTGGCGCATTTATTACGGCTACAAACTGGCCGAAGATTTGAAGATGCGCAATGATGCGGTGAAAGCCATCGATCCAAGCCACGTAACCACAAGCCATGCGCCAAATCCGTCACCGCTGGTGCGCACACTGGCTGATCCGTATGATCCGACCGATGACTTCCTGATGAAAGATTCGGTGGACTTTTTCGGGACCAGCTTTTACCCGAAACTCACGGCTGTCGAGCAGAATTGGACGCTCGAGCGGCGCGTCTTAGCCTTGGATCTGACGAATAACATGACTGCGGGACGGGGTTTCTACGTGGGTGAACTGCAGGCCGGGTACGGAGTGCATGGCACAGTGGTTGGGTCGCCGGTTACATCCAGCGACCTGGAAATGTGGACTTGGGGGATGGTATCTCGTGGAGCCCGCGCCATTAATTACTACGCTTTTTATCCGATGAATGCGGGATATGAGTCGGGCGGCTACGGAATGATCAGCCTGGATGGAGCTCTGACAGAACGCAGCCGCCACGCGGGAGAGGTTGCAAAGCGCATCCAGGAGAATGCCGATCTGTTGTTACGGGCGCATCCGGAGCGCGCGGAAGTGGGAATCGTATTCAGTCCATTGGCGCCATTAGTCGGCGGCTATGACGAGGAAGGCAGCCGGACTGCGATGCATCAGGCTGTGGCCGGATATCACCGAATGTTCTTCGAACGGAATCTTCCAGTGGATGTCCTCAGTTCGCGTGAACTGGCGCAAGACGGCATTCAGCAATACAAGCTAATCATCGTTCCTTATCCGCTGATGTTGACGGATGAGGAGGCCAGGATTCTAAAAGACTATGTGTCGAACGGTGGGCATCTTTTTGTCGAAGCGCGTCCCGGCTGGGTGGACGAACGGGGCCATGCCGAACCCAAGGTCCCGGGCTTCGGCTGGGATGAAATGTTAAGTGTTCGCGAGAAGCAGTTGATTCCCGGAAAAGAGTTCGACGTGAAGTGGGGAAGCGCGCAATTTAAGGGGATGAAATTTCAGGAGCAGTTCGAAGTGGAGAATAAATCTGCTCGCCCGGTGGCGTTCGTAGGTGATGGAATCGCCGATCGCGTACGAGAACCGCTTTCATAAAGGAAGCGCGATCATCTTCGGCAGTTTTGCCGGACAGGAAAACTACGAGCATCCGGTCGAGATGCATCCGCTGGCTGCGATTCTGGCTCGCTGGGCGGGACTCTCCGAGCCTAAGCTCCATGCGCCGGAGAAGTTGGAGTTGCGGCAAATGGATGCGCCTAAGGGCCGCCTGGTGTTCTTCTTCAATCATGGAGATAAGGCGGCCGCAGTGGAATTCGTCCGCGAACTGGAAAAACCTGCTACCGGCATTCATGAAATTGTGACTGGTCAGCAGATCACGCCTTCAGGAATGCGTCTGGATCTGAAGGCGGATGTGCCGGCAGAGAGCGTACGTATCTTCAGGATCGACTTCTGAAGCGAGCGCGTTTGGCGACTGATTCATTTTCTGTATTTCGCAATTCATATTTCGTATTTCATATTTCGTATTTCAATTCTGCACCCCGGGGAGGAAGCTTTGAGCGTGGTCCAGTATCGCGAACGTATTACGGCAGTTCTAAATCAAATTTGGGATACGCAGACAGCTAATATTGAAAAGGTGTCGGCGGTGATGGCCGAGTGTATTGCGCGGGGCGGTCTGGTGCACCTATTCGGCAGCGGACACTCGGTCCTGCCAGTCCAAGACATGTTTCCGCGCTATGGCGCGTTTCCTGGGTTTCGGCCGCTCATGGACATGCGTCTCATGTGGGCGAACGTGATCGGGTCGGGGGGCGCAAAAGGGCTTCTGTGGCTGGAGCGCCGCGAAGGCTACGCTTCCGTCCTGTTTGAAAATGAGCCGATTCGAAGCGGGGATGTGATGCTAGTGTTTTCCCACGGCGGCCTGAACGCCGCCGGTATCGAAGTTCTGCTGGAAGCGAAGAAGCGGGGATTGGCGACGGTAGCGATCACGTCGCTGGATAACTATCGCAAACGTGAATCCACACATTCATCCGGAAAAAAGCTGGCGGACGTTGCCGATTACGTGATCGACAACTGTGTACCCGCCGAAGACGCGTTGGTGGCGGTGAAAGGCTGGAAGGCGCCGGTGGCTGCCGGATCGACGGTTTCAACAGTTACGATCGGGATGGCGATTATCGCGCAGGTAGCGAGCGATCTTGCTGCCAGGGGTTGCAATCCCCCGGTGTTTGTGTCGCCCAACGTTCCAGGAATACCGGCAAATAACAACAACCGAGTGTATGAAGAATACGAGCGCTTGCTGAAACGATAACCTGTGACGCAAACCCTGCGGCCGCGATCGCTTTTTATCAGCGCATGTGCCGGGATACTTGTCTTTGGTATTGTTCTCGCTGTTCTGGGAACAGTATTCGGTCTTCCCGAAATGCGCGCACGCCTGGGGGTGAACGCCGCCCGCCAAGGGAATCTGTTGTTTCTTCTCTATCTGGGTATTTTCGCTGCCTCGTTGCTGGTCGGTCCGCTGATTGATCATCTGGGGAACAAAGTCAACCTCTCCGTCTCTAGCGCGATTGTTGCCGCAGCCATGGTCTTATTTGCGGGTGCACATTCTTTCGCAGCGGCAAGCGTGGCCGCAATCTTACTGGGACTTGGCGGAGGTGGTTTAAACACTTGCACCAACGTGCTTGTGTCGGACCTCTATGGCGACAAGAGAGGATCGATGCTGAATCTACTAGGAATTTTCTTCGGAATCGGCGCGGTTTGTGTTCCGCTGTTTGCGGCGAGTATCGAAGGACATTTCACGATTCCGCAGCTGTTCCTTTTCTGTGCGGTTCTCGCCGCCGGGTGCGCTCTGTGGTACGCGGTGATTTCCTTCCCCCCGGCAAAGGCCAGCCAGGCATTCTCACTGCACGACATTCTGGAAGTTGCCGGATATGACGGAGTCCTGCTGCTCGCCTTTATTTTGTTTTTTGAATCGGGGAATGAGGCATGTATCGGCGGTTGGACTTCCACGTACGTCGACAGTACCGGGAACTCTCCAAGGATGGCAACGTTGGTATTGGCGGCTTATTGGGGCGCTCTGATGTTGGGCAGAATGTTAGCCGCACGCGTGCTACGGGTGGTTGGCAAATCGCAACTCGTCGTGGCCGCTGCATTGATGTCATTAGCGGGTTGCGAAATCTTGCTGTCAGCGCGATCGCTGGGGTTTTTATTCGCCGGGGCGGCTTTGATCGGGTCGTCTTACGGGCCAATCTTCCCAACGACGCTGGCCATTGCGGGAGACCGTTATTCGAAGCGGGCGGGAACGGTTTTTGGATTGCTGTTTTCGATCGCCCTGATCGGCGGAATGATGCTTCCCTGGGCCGTCGGCCACGTTTCGCAGAAAGCGGGCATTCACGCAGGCATGATTGTGCCGTCACTTGCAGCAATCGGAATTGTTGCTTTATCCGCCGCAGTGATGTGGCGCGAACGTAACAGCGCGGCAGTTTCAAAAGCGGGCGAGGCCCGTTTATGACTCGACATTTCTTGGTGGAATACGTTTGCAGATTCTGAGGCAAGAACATAAAAGTAAAGGATCCAAGGTGCGCTACGTTTTGGCCGTCGATCTGGGGGGAACGAAATGTGGTGTTGCTACCATTGATCGGAATGGGCGCATTGTTTCCCGCCGCACGGTGCCCGTGGATCTGGGCTCGCCGTCGGGTCCAATCCAGCAGATCGTTCAACTGGCGAACTATCTCGCAGACGGCAAAAAGCTTAAAGATGTTTTTGTGGCTGCGGCCGTCGCGGTGCCGGGATTGGTGCGTCCGAATGGAACAGTTTGGGCGCCCAATTTGCCTGGGTGGGAGCGAATGCCACTGGCTAAACGGCTGCAGCAAGCGCTGGGAATTCCGGTGGTGGCTGAAAGCGATCGCAATGCGGCGGTGCTGGGAGAATGCTGGCGCGGAGCCGCACGGGGCAAGTCCGATGCGATTGTATTGATGATCGGTACGGGGATTGGCGCCGGCATCCTGAGCGGTGGACGCATTATCCGAGGGGCGCATGAACTCTCGGGCTGCGCCGGATGGTTGACTGTAACGCGGGAGGATGTGCCCGAGACTTCGCGAGCAGGAGAGTTGGAATCGTTGGTGGCAGGACCCGCCATCGCGCGAATTGCGCAACGGAGGTTAGATCAAGGAGAGCCGAGCAGCCTCTTGCACTTGGACCGCAGCAAAATCACCGCTCATAACGTGGCCGCTGCCGCTCGCCAAGGCGACCGACTCGCTCTGGAGATATTCAATGGATCCGGCAGGCTCCTCGGATTTGGGGTTGCGAATCTAGTCAGCGTCTTCGATCCGGAGATCATTGTTCTGGGAGGAGGGATGGCAGCAGTGGCGGACCTGTATCTCGACTCGCTACGAAAAGCGATGTTTGAGCGGGCGCAACCGTTGGCCGCGAAGAAAGTGAAAATTGCAGTGAGCAAACTCGGAGATACAGTGAACCTGTTAGGTTGTGCGCACTTGGGATGGGAGTTTGCCAAGCGACATTCGTAGTACCAGCGTGTTGTCGAAAGATCCCGCGCCTGACCAGGAAGCTCAGGCTGGGAAGGAGAAATGATGAACCGGCGTTCTTTTGCTCAGTCAGCAGGAGGTGCGGCGATATTGTCGGCTTTGGCAAGTTCGTCCGCGTGGGCGCAACCAACCGAAGGCACAAAGCCAGGCAAGATTATGGCGATCGCAGCCCATCCGGGCGATGCGCTGTTCACCATGGGCGCCGTCGTGGCGCAGCAGGTCGAGCGCGGAGGATCCGGAGTTTTCCTGAACCTTTCAATCGGAGAGAAGGGGGCCCCGAAAAGTATCCCTGTTCAGCAGTATGGGGAGATGCAGCGGACGGCAACTCAGAATGCATCCCGATTGCTTGGGGCAGAGGCGATCTTTCTCCAATATCCCGACGCCGAGATACCGTTCAACGAGGAAAGTGCGTTGCAAGTGTGCGACAGCATCCGAGAACAGCGACCAGAGACTGTGGTGACTCACTGGAGTGGAAGCTGGCATAAAGATCATCAGAATTGCCATCTGATCGTCCGCGATGCGATTTTCTACGCGGGATTGGAAACGCTCAGCCGGAGCCGACCCGCCCATTCGGTCCCTAAACTTTTCTACGCAGACAACTGGGAAGACGCTTCCAACTTTGTGCCGGACACCTACGTCAACATCGAACCTGTCTACGGAAAGTGGCTGCAGGCGTGCGATTTCTATCCCATGTGGCGAGGGCAGACGGGCTTTTTTCGATACAACGACTACTACAGCAGCCTCTCGGTGATGCGCGGGTGTCTTTCTGGTTTTAAACAGGCAGTGGCGCTCATGTCGGATTCGAGCCAGCGAACGCAACGGGTGCAGTCCCTCTAAATCAGAGGGATAAATTTCCTATCGCGATTGACCGAGTTGGAAACGAGTTCACGCACTCACGGCAAGGGAGCCTCGGTGAATTCCAGTTCCCAATGATCTGGCGTATCTAAGTGGCAATCGAATCCATAGAAGTGATTGTTGAAGACGTGCTGGAAAAGACAGGCGCGCTGTCCTCGCAAAATGGGATTGCCGGCGACAGGTTGAAAGTTGCCGTCGGGAGCGTCGGCGGAGAAGACTTTGACCTGCCATTCTCCTTCCGGATTGTCGGTATATCGGTGGGGATAGATTTCCGTCGCAAGATAGTAGACGCCGTTGTTCTTTTTTGCTCCAGGCGCTTTCTTCAGGTAAAGCAGCGTAGGAGCGGCGACGGTTTCCGTCGTCTGCAAGAGGATTTTATCGGGCGCTTTGTCGAGATCCTCGACGCTCGCAGCGTTTCTGCTCACGATCTCGAAGTGGTCCTGATCGTTGCCGCGATAGAACGTGAGATAGAAACGGCCGGAGCGCGGATCGCGAAAAAGGTTTGGATTCTGGTTGCGCTGATTGGGCACGGCGGCGACCAACGTTTTCTGCTGGGTCAAGTGAATGCCGTCTTCAGACGTTGCTAGAACAATGTAGCTGCTGGGAGTGTCGTAGCCACGCGTGATGGCATAGTAAAGCAGCTTGGGATGCTTGCGATCGGCATTCTGCAGCACCGAAGGCCAGCGGGCATCGGTCCAGAGTGGATTCTTCTCGTATTTCGTCCAGTTCACGAGATCATTGCTGCGCGCGAGACCAATCCCAGCGCCTTCATTCAGACCGTACCATCCCCAGTAACGGAAGCCGTCACGATTCATTTCCAACACCGAAAGCGTGTGAGGGTACTCTTTACCTTCCCACGGCTGAGCCTCGGGCAAAACGTGACGTGGAGTTGTGAGCTGCAGGTAAGGAGTGCCGGAGTCCGTAGCGGAATCGGGCGCCTGAGCGAGCGAGCAGGGAAGAGACGCAAGGGAAAAGATGATTGCTAGAAGCAAACGAGAGTCGGGCATAAAGCCTCCGCATTCGTGTACTAAGTTGTAGGTTCGGGCACAGCCTTCTTCAGGTCGAGAGTAGCGTTTGCGATCAATGGTTTTGCCCAGAAGCCGACGGTGAGTACACATCCGAACGTCAGATAAAGAAATGCGATTCCGGTACGAAGTCCAAAGTGGTCGCCGATCCGGCCGATGATGAGAGGAACAACGGCACCTCCCATGATCCCGGTACTGAGGATTCCCGCGAACGGGCCATGATGCTCGGCGACCGAGTTCAATCCCAAAGAAACGAGGATGGGCCACATCACGGATGCGAAAAGGCCAATCATCGGAAATGCGATTACGGATACGCCCGCTGGACCGAAGAGCGCAATTGTCAGACAGAGCAGAGCACAGACGCTCGTGCCGAGCAGAACCTTACGGCTATCGAAAAGCTTCAGCAGGCCCATTCCGATGAAGCATCCGGTAGTGAGCAGTCCCCAGAACCAGGAGACGGCGGTTGCTCCGGTGGTGTGCGGATCGTAGCCGTGATAAACGGAGAGGAATTTTGACATCCAGTCAGCGGTGCCCTGCTCTGATCCGACATAGGCGAACACGCAAAAGAAGAACATCCAGACCATGGGGCGACGGAGGAGATCACCGTACATCGACCACGATCCGGCAGATTCGTCGCTCGATCGCTCAACATAAGGAAAAGTTGTGAAGTAGAGGACGATGATCATCGCGACCGTAAACACAGCGAAGATCCAGTACAAAGACGCCCAGGGAAGATTTAGGGGAGTGTGGCGCGCCAACAGCTTGAGCAGCGGGTCGGAAGTGGATTTTCCCAGATTCAGAACCAGGTACGAGTACATGTAAGGGCTGAGGAACGAGGCAGATCCGAAAATGAGTTGGGCGAAAGCCGAATTGAAGGCGAAGTGCTCCTCGCCTCCGGCAACCCGCAGCAGGGGATTGATGGCGGTTTGCAGTGTTGCCATGCCCGAACCCATGATGAACAGCGAAACTACCGCGACTTGATAGGTAGGATGGAATGCAAAACTCAGAGATCCGATGGTCCCCGCTAGAAATGCTGCGATCATCACAGGCTTTTCGCCAAAGCGCTCGACCAGAAAGCCCGCAGGGATGGACATGACGCCGTATGCGATGAAGAAGGAAAATGGCAGGAAGCGCGGCGGCTGCGAGGCTAACCTGAAAGCTGCTGATGATATCCGGGACGATTGGTCCAAGAATGTTGGTCAATAAGGACATGACAAAGAACGTCAGGAAGACCAACACAATCATGTAGCGGCTTCGGGCCATCGTGGACTACTCCGTTGTCGTAATTTTTGCGGCTCGTTCGAACTTACCGGCCTCGCGACTGGCAAGCGCCGCGAGTGCGATCGTGATCATTTGCACAGGCAAAATTTCGAGAATCGGTCGCACGCTATCGACATGAACGGGCAAGCGAGAACGGCTCTAGAGAGGAATCCTCTCCGATGAATTCGGCATGGCCGCCGCTTTGCTGGATATCGGTCAGCAGCCGATGGTTGAGATCGCGGGTCTTGTTGTCTCCGGAAAAGACCACCACAAAAGTATCTGCGCTCAGCATCTCGAATGGACCATGGCGAAAAGCAGCGCTGCTCATGCCTTCGGCGTGGAAGTGGTCGGATTCTTTGACGATGAGAGCGCCAGTTCCGACGGCGGCCAGAGAGTCCCCGCGTCCGACGAAGAAGAGGTGCCGTATGCTGCGTAGCTTGTCCGCGAGCGTCTCGACGTGGTCTCGCCAGCGGCTAAGGTATTCGGCTGATGAAGGCGCGACGCTCTTCAGTTCGCGGCGGCTTTGTTTGGGATCACGCTGGCAAAGCACATCGCCTAAGAACTGCAAGACCATCAGGGCAGTGACGTAGGTTTTGCAGGAGACCGAGAACTCGCGTCCAGCATAGGTGAGGAGTGTGGCGGTTGCATGCTCAACCAGCGGACTCTGTGGCGTGTTGGTCACGGCGATGACGGCGGAGCGTTTGCGATTTACCTCAGCGAGGCGAACCATCTCGACGCTCTGGCCGGATTGCGAGACTGCGACGATCAGGGTTTTTGGATCGAAGAATCGTGACTTGTAATGGATTAATTCGGAGGTTTCCACCATCACGGCAGTGAATCCATGACTGATCAACTGCAGATTCAGAGGATGGAGAGCATGAAATGAAGAGCCCATGCCAGTTAGAACAATGCGGTGAAACTTCCCTTCGGAAAGACGTTGAGACAGATCAAGAAGCGGCTGAGATGTATCGAGACTGGCGAGCGTCGCGTCCAGAGCTCGCGGCTGGTCGAGAATGTCATCGAGGTACTTGCCTTCGATGATTCTGAGATCGGGTGCGGCGATATCAGGGTTCACCTTGAACTCCATCATTCTGAAATCGGTGATACCAGACTCGGGCTGCGCCAATGAGATTTGCGTCTTCACCGAGCGAGGCCAGGGTAAGTTCTGTTTTGTCGAAGGGAACCAGAGAGCAGCTCTGGCGAATGACCTCTTTGATGCGGCTGAGAAACAGAGGAGCACTCTTCATAATGCTGCCACCGAGCACGATGGCATCGGGGCAGAACATAGTCACTAGATTGGCCAAGCCGAGGCCGAGATAGTAGGCCTCGCGATCAACGGCACGCACGGCAAGGTCGTCGCCAGTCGCAGCCAACTCGCAGATTCGCTTTGCTGAGAGATCGCGGCCGTGAGGATAGCCGGACGGAGCTTGTTCATTCATCCACGCCGTCATGGCCGGACCGGCAGCGAGGGACTCCCAGCATCCGCGAAAGCCACAGGCGCAAGCTGGTCCGGATGGGTCAACAAGATGGTGGCCGATTTCCGGATGGGAGTAATCGACACCGCGATAGAGATGACCATCGATGATGAAGCCGGTGCCGATGCCGGTTCCGATGGTGACATACATCAGGCGAGTCTTGTTCTTTCCGGCGCCCCAGCTTGCTTCGCCGAGTGCGGCTGCATCCCCATCGTTTTCGAGCGCGACCTGGACGTGGAAGATTCTGGAAAGGTCGTGGACCAAGTTTTCGCCCTTCCAATTGGGAAAGAAGTTGACGTCCCCGAACTCGCCGGTTCGGGGTAGGACGGGGCCGGTTGAGCCGATGCCGACACCAGTGATCTTGGCATTGGCTTCGTGCGCGGTCGCGTCGAGCATTCTCTGAATGTTGCCCAACGCATTCGCATAACCGAGCTGTGGATCGGTCGAGCACTCGCGACGAGCGAGCACCTTCCCGAAGTCGTTGATGATTCCGACAGCGATTTTCGTACCGCCAATATCGACTGCTGCGATCAAACGGCCTCCCTATGGATTTGTTCCATGCAGTTCACTATTTCCATTCGACTACGGCGCCTTCGTAGGCGTCCAGATCGACCCTGAAGCTGGTCTTAGACAATTCGATTGTAGTTTTTCCTTGTGCGCTCACGCGCGAAACCGAATGCAGCGGCAGAGAGGAAGTCACGGTTACCGTGTGCTTTTCTCCGCTATGATTCGTCACAATCGCATACCCATGTGAACTGCCGCTGAGGGATGCAACTTCTACTGATGGCTGATCTGTGTGAAAGAGCGGCTTCTTACCGGACTCTTCGCGGAAAGCCTGATACACGCGGTATGTCGGCTCGGGTTTGCTGAAGACTGCGGGGGAAGTCGCGAGATAAGTCTCGATTGGGTACGCGCTCAACAGAGTTTTCCCAGATCCCAGTTTGTTTGCAACCAGAGCAGGATGGCCATCTTGATCGACTGCGATTATGGTGCCACCTTTGATTTCCAGAATGGATCCCCATGAACGGGGGCCGGGATTTGGGACGGAGTAGTGGAAGGTGTCGCCAGGTTTGAGATCGCCGAACTGTGCTACGACTTTGATCGTGACATCGTCTTTCGGATTGGCATCGACCATGCGAGCGCCGAACAAGGATTCCATCTCAGGGATCGCGGCATCGGCGGCAACTGACGCGTACAGCGCTCCACCTTGCGAAACGTACTGCCTGGCCTTTTCCCAGAAGTCGGAATGCACGTGGACCAGAAAACTGTCAGTGCTGGTCAGGGGCGAAGGCATCAGAGTTATCGACCGCTTTTGCCATTCGTCATACTCGCGCGGGAAGTCGGCTTTCAGTCC
Source organism: Terriglobia bacterium (assembly GCA_963823085.1). Lineage (GTDB taxonomy): Bacteria > Acidobacteriota > Terriglobia > Terriglobales > Acidobacteriaceae > Sulfotelmatobacter. The sequence continues at coordinate 269,656 of CAWGKF010000011.1, forward strand.
AGCCCGGCGCGCCAGAATGAAGGACGAAAGCCACGAGCCGGTGATCCAGGCGTTTTCTTCGCTGAAAGTCGGTTGCGACTGGCCGGAGACGTTGGCTCCCTCGAACGTGGACGCATAAGGAACGATTTCGGGACCAGTCAAACCGAAGTGGGAGAAATCTCCATGTGGCTTGGACCACTCGTAGGGAACAATAATGCCCGCTTCGGCCGGGGAGGGTTCGATGCCCGTGAGGTCGAGTTGGGCGACGAGTTTTTTCGAATTCTTCAAACATCTGCGCCGAAGGACGTTCTTTGCCATCCCAGGTGGTGAGTCCGAATTGGGTTTCGTGAGGAGAGCGCAGATACGGGACCTTGTGCCATTGCTCCGGCGCGGCATCGGTATAGCACCAGATAAGGAAGCCGTTGGCCCCGGCTCCGAGTCCAGAGTAAAGGCTGGCTCGCAGAAATTTCGCGATTTCTTCGGGAGAGTATTGCGCCGAAGATGCGCCGATCTCCTGAATCATTACAGGGTGTCCGGCGCTGCCGGTGAGTGCAGTTTCGAATGCAGACCCATACGTCCCGCGCTCGGAGAGCATGGGATCGGGAAACAGTTTCGGCGAGTAGATGGAATAAGGATGTACGCTGAAGAAATCGACTTCTTCGCGAAGATTGTCGGGGCGAAACGGGCCGCGGCCGACATCTTCCATACTGGTGCCCACGACGATGGGATGAAGCTTGTCATAACGGCGCATCGACCAAGAGAGCAAGCGCGTCCAGTTGATAGCCATCGCGTCGGTGGTTTCCGGGGAGATCCAGAATGGAGGCTCGTCGGTCAGATCCCATCCGAGGATGGCTGGTTCCTTGGCGTAGCGGCGAGCCAATTCCGCCACGTGGTCAGTCTCGATGCGGAGCATATCGGGATCGGAATGCGGGTGACGCCCTTGCCGGTAAGGCACATCCCAGAAGGCTTCGCCAACTTCACCGCCGATTAAGAGTTCTGGATGCAAATAGATGTGATAGCGGTGCGCCAGTGAAATGAGGAAGTCGATGGCGCGGAACGCCTCCGGATTGTAATCGCCAGGACGCGGCTCGATCCACGCCCATACGAAATCAAGGCGGATGGCGTTAAAGCCCAACTCGTGCATGCGCGCGAAATCGGCTTCAATCGCATTCGGGTCCCATTGAGTCGGCCATTGCATGGCGGCCTTCGCGGGAACCCAATTCGCTCCGACCGGAATAAATCGATGGCCATTGCGGGAGAAGTAATTTCCGTCCAGTTGGACCGCAGGCAAGCGTGACTGGTCAGTGTTCGTCTGCGCTGCCTGCTGGGCCGCACCGGTAGAAAAGCATAAACAAAGCACGCCAGACAGCAATGGCAGAACTCGGCTGCGCTGCGCAGCTTTGATGCGCATAATCATTACCCTCATCACGACCCGCACACGTAACATCACGTTGCTGGGACTAGAAAGACAGTTTCAGAGCCAATTGCAACTCCCGCGAAGCATGTACTGTGCTGGTGATAGAACCCGAGAGGCTCGGCGTTCCGGGTGAGCCGGCTTGGTCGACAGCCGCATAGGGTAACGCAAATTCGGGAGTGTTGAAGAGATTGAAAGCCTCTGCCCGGAATTGCATTTTTACGTGTTCGGTCAAGTTCAGGTTCTTGAACAGGGAAGCATCGACATTGTAGATCGCGGGCCCGCGCAGTGATCCACGCCGAGCGTCTCCATATTCGCGCGCAAATGATTGTCCCGGAGCCAAGGAGGGGAGTGCAAATGCTGCCGGGTTATACCAACACTGAATCGTTTGCTTGTCTGAAGGACATCCTTGGCTGACCGCATTCGAGAAGTTGTAAGGATTTCCGACCAGGTCGGGCCTGGGCGCGCCCGAATCCGTGTTGGTGTAATCCTGCGAAAGTAAAGGAGTCAGCGCTTCGCCAGAATGCATGGAGATGATTCCGTTTAACTGCCAGCCTTCTGTTAACCAGTGGATGGGGCCGTCGTTACTCCAGAATCTCTGTTTTGGGCCTATGGGTAACTGATACGACCATGCAGAAGACAACTGGTGACGGTAATCGGGAGCGTTGTTCCCGCGTTCTGCTTTGAGGTTATAAGTATCCTGCGGTTCCAGATATTCGTCTTCCTCGGTCTGTCCAATGCTGTGCTGCCATGTGTAAGAGTTCAGCATGCTCCAGTTGCCGGAGAATCTCTTTTCCAGTTTCACCTGCAGGCCGTGCGAGACGGACCAAGCACCATTATCGAGAGTGCGGATTTCTCCGATATTCGGGACTGTATTGAAGTAGAGCCGGCCGAAGTTCGTGGGCGCTCCCGTTAAACAAGACGGATCTGTAGCAGTGGGGCAGGATTCGAAATTCGTATCCAGCGGTTGTGTGGGCTGATTGCGATTACTGAGGAATGCCAGTTTCACGCCCCGCGTTCCCACGTAAGCAACTTGCAATGCCATGCTTTTGCTGAGGGCCCGCTCGATGTTCAAATTCCATTCTTCAATATAGGTTGTGCGGTTATTGAATAACGAGGCGCTGGCTCGGCCCGCGGGATCGGAGACGGTGGAATAAACGGGGGTGGGATATCCCGTGGATATCCGCATGTTGGGCGTCGCGTTGGCGGCAGGATTGTAGTTTTGGCTGAAGATCAATCCAGTGGGATTGTAGGCTAGTTCCGCGTCGCTTTGATCCGCCTGAACATCGTAGAAGATGCCGAAGCCTCCACGTAATACGGTTTTCTCGTTCCATGGAGTCCAGGCAAAGCCGATCCGGGGCGCAAAGTTGTTGTGATCGGTTTTCACATTGCCCGACCGGCTGACACCCGGCATCTGCGGCGAAACAAACTGTCCGGTAGCGAAATCGAAATTGGCGAGCCGATTGTATTGCTCAACGGGCGGCGTAAAGATGTCGTAGCGCAAACCGAGATTCAATGTGAGTTTGTTGGTGGCGCGAAAATCATCCATGGCATAGGCGCTGAACTCGGTCCAGCGCATGCCGAAGGATCCCTTTTGGCCATCCCGGTACGCTGAGCCTGGATAACCGATCAGGAAGCTGGCCAGCGCGCTCCCGCCCGTATCCGTGCTGAGGTCAGAGGTGAACAGTTCGTTGAAACTCATATCTCCGCGCGCGTTCTGCGTCTGGAAAAATCCGTGAAGGCGGCGATGCACGTCCGCGCCGAACTTAAATGAATGACGTCCGCGGACGTATGTAAATGCGTCCATGTACTGATAGTTGTTTTCGTTCAAGAACTCCGGGAACCAGTCCGTGGTTCCGATCGGACTGAGATTCGAGAACTGAATGAAAGGCAGTCCTCCTGTGGCAATGGCATTGCTCGGATTGAAGATGTTGGGAATGCCGTATTGCGAGGACAAATCCTGGCCTGCAAAATTCTGTGCCGCTTTCACCACGTAGCGGGAATAACCGATCTTGAATTCGTTGATCTTGTTCGCCGCGAAGGTGTGAACGTCGCTGATCCCGGCCGATCTGGCCAGATTTGTGATGTGTCCGGTAAACGTTCCGCCGCCGGCGTGTCCGGGAAATGGATCGGGGGCTAGCGCGTCGACGTTGTTGAAACTGAATGTGAGCGAAAGACTGTTTTTGCTGGTGAGTTGATGATCTCCGCGAACATCAAATGAATCCTGATCATTCCTGTTCCCTGGATTCGACAGATAGTTACCCGCCGAGTTCGACACATTGGGGTGCGGGAAGAGAGTCACAAGCTTTAGCGCAGACGGATCCAGACAAGCCGCGCCCGTTGCGGACGTACAAGCCGGAATGATGTTGCCCGGAATGGGCTTCCTCAGTGTGATCGGCGTTCCGTCTCCGCATGTATACGAATAGTTTGAAAACGGGTCGAAGATGGTTCCCGGATCGAATGCGGGACCGGAGCCATCGGGGCATGGATGGAAATACGTTGCTGGATCGCCGGTCAGTAGATCGCTAAAGTTCCCGCCTACTTCGGAAGGCGAGGGCACGACGGATATGAAGGTTTGTGCCTGACGAATACGCGTTCCCTGATAGTCAACGAAGAAGAAAGTCTTGTCTTTCCGGATCGGACCGCCCAGAGTTCCCCCGAACTGATTCTGCTTGAAAGGAGCGATCGGCTGGTTTGGGCTGTCGAAATAGTTCTTTGCGTCAAATGCCGAATTGCGGAGAAACTCAAAAACACTGCCGTGAGACTGGTTTTGGCCAGATTTCAGGACTACATTCACGACCGCTCCGCCCCTGCCGATATCAGCGCCGAAGTTGTTGGTTTGAACTTTGAATTCCTGAATGGCATCAATCGAGGGCTGGATCACTTCGATCCCAATCTGCTGCTCGTTGTTGTCAAAACCATTGAGCAGGAAATTGTTATTCGTAGCTGTGAGGCCGTTCACCTGGATGGCCGCGTTGCCGCGCTGGTCTTCAGGAATTCCGCCTTGCTGCACGGTGTAGCCGGCAGTCGGGCCCTGGTTCACGCCAGGAGACAGATAAGCCAGCTGCACGAAGTCGCGTCCATCGAGCGGCAGATCGTTGACCCGGGCCTGCTCGATTACCTGTCCGATCGAAGAAGTTTCGGATTCGACTAGGGGCTCAGCCACGGTGACCAGGATCTCCTCATTCACCGTGCCTAAAGCCAGGGTGAAATCGACACGCACGACCTGATTGACGTCGAGTTTGAATTCTGTCTGCTTGGCCTTCTTGAATCCTGGGTGCTCAACCGACACGATGTAATTGCCGGATTTCAGCTCAGTGACCACGTACTCGCCATTGCTGTTTGTGGTGCTCTTCTTCTCGACATTGGTCTGGACTTCGGTCACCGTCACCGATGCATTGGCCACTACTGCTCCGGCTGGGTCCTTTACCGAGCCCACGATCTTTCCGGTTTCAACCTGGGCGCGGAGTTCAAGCGAAGTACAGAGCATAGCGAGGATCGCGAAGACATATCCGATCCTACGTATTGCTATCAATAAGGACCGATCACTTCCAAAGTCTGATCTGGCGATCATCAGAGGCCTCCGCTCGTTCGCGGAATATAAAGCTCATATGTATAAACGATGTCAAGTAAATAAGAGATCAGCGGTTTGTGTGGGCTTATGCGACGGCCAGTAAGCTACGTTTAAACAATAGGTTATGTCTTGTAACGGGGTCTTGAAACGGACTTTCCAGGAATCGTTACATAGTAACATATAGACGTTGTATACTACGTATATATGTGAGGAAATACACCTATGCACTCAATTACAGAGCCCAGACAATTGATCTCCCGAAACTCGGTCTTGTACTGGACAGCGGCAGCTACGTGCCCTACTACATGCAGATCGTTGACCAGGTACGCGATCTCATCAAGAAACGAAGACTCAATCAGGGGCAGACTTTTTGTTCGGAAGGTGAGATGGCGGATGCTCTGGGTATCAGCAAAATGCCGGTCCGCCAGGCATTTCAGAAGTTGCGTTCAGAGGGACTGCTCATCATCGCGAAAGGAAAGCGGCCGGTCGTGGGCTCCGGACGCGTCCCGTGGAATTTTCAGCAGCTGCGTGGTTTCAGTGAAGAAATGCGGCGGCGGGGCCTGGTGCCCTCCGCTCGTGTGCTCAGCCTCAGTCTTGAAAATCCCGATCTGGAAGTTGCGCAAGCGCTAAAACTCAGTCCGGGTGAAAAAGTGTATCAGGCGCGTCGCTTGCGTTTTATCAATGGGGAGCCGGTCGCAGTGGTCACCAGCTTTCTTCCCGCCAGAATCTTCGGCGGCATCGAGAAACAAGATCTGGAGAATCAATCGCTTTATGCAGTTTTTGAGCGTGTTTACAAACGAGAACTGCAATGGGCTGAGGAGATCATCGGAGCCATGATCGCCGGCGCGGAAGAAGCTGAAGTGCTGCAAACCTCTCCAGGCAGCGCTCTTCTCGTCATTCGCGAGACTACGTACGACCTGCAAAGTGTTGCCATCGAGTACAGCCTGTCATTATTACGGGCCGACCGTTACACCGCCTCTGTAATTTCTGTACGAAAAAGCTGAACCTGGCTCTCCCTGCCGATAGCTGCGCTCTTGCTCGATTTTCCTGTGGAAAATTTAGAAGTGTTTCGAGTGTGTAGCGTGATCATGGTCACTGCGGACAGCATTACATCCGATAAGCTGACTTGACTCGACTACTTCAGGCGTCGAGAGGACGCAGAATAGTGCGCAACCTGGGTAACGTGTTGTGGGACGAGGCTTGAGTCTTGGGTGTGGACGATAGCACTCGCATCCGTGAAATGCCCAGTCTGCGGAAAGAGAAGGTAAAACCTATGAGTCTCAGTCAGCTAGCCCGGTCCATTAAAGAGTCGGCAACACTGAAGCTGAATGAAACGGCTGCCCTGCTTCGCGACAAAGGCGAACCGGTAATCCATTTGGGAGGCGGCGAACCGAAAAGCAAGTGCCCGGTGGATGCGGTGATCAACTGTGCGGCATTGCTCAATACGGGAGAGGTCCGCTACACCGCGCCTGACGGAATTCCGGCCTTGAAGAAAGCGATCATTCGGTACACAGAGGAGCATTACAAGAAACTGGTCTCGGCGAATAACGTGATCGTATCAGGCGGCGCGAAGCAGGCCCTGATGGTGCTTCTGCACGCCATCCTCGATCCCAAGGAGGAAGTAATTTTTCCCGCGCCCTATTGGGTCAGCTATCCCGAGATGGTGAAGTTGGCGGGTGGAGTGCCTGTGCCAGTGACCGCAGAAGATGGCACCTTCTTTCCTACAGTCAAAGAAATTGTGAGCGTCGTCAGCTCTTACACCAAGGCCATCGTTTTGAACAGCCCGAATAATCCTTCGGGCGCGATGTATTCGAAGGACTTCGTCGGAGAGATGGTCGAGTACTGCGAGAAAAAAGGCATCTACCTCGTGATGGACGACATTTACAACCGACTGGTTTTCGACGGCAAGAGCGCTCCGATCTGTTATGAATCGGCAAAGCTGCCGTTGGAAGAGTCGAAGCTGGTTGTGATTAATGGCGTTTCGAAGATGTATGCGATGACAGGATTTCGCATTGGCTGGGCCATCGCGAATAAATCGTTGGTGGAGGCCATGGCGACGATCCAGTCGCAACAAACGTCGGGACCTTCGGCGCCGGCGCAATGGGCCGCAGTGGGCGCACTCAACGGAGTGCAGTCGGCCGTGGACAGCCTGAAGGTTACTCTGGAGAACAATCGCAACATCATGATGGACCGCTTGCGCGCCTTCGATGGAGTGAAGGTTTACCAGCCTGAGGGGACGTTCTATTGTTTCCCCGATTTCAGTCCTTATATGAAGGATTCGCAAAAGCTGGCGAACTTCCTGCTCGACAAAGTGCGGGTGGTGACGGTGCCCGGGAAGGAATTTGGATTTGAGGGACACCTGCGAATCAGTTATTGCGGGACCATCCGCGACATCACGGAGGGATTGGATCGCATTAAGTGGGCGCTGGATACGAATTCGGCAAACGAACTCTATCTGGGCGACCGGAAACTGGTGAGGGAGTGGGTATGAACATCTATCTCGACGTTCAATCGCCCGCTGTGAAGGAGGCCGGGAAGCTGGCCTCGAGCTATGGCCTGCAGAATCACGGGCTGACAAACCTGCGGCGAGTCTACTGGAATCTGCCGACACCCGCGCTTTACGAGGAAAGCATTTTTCGGTCGGAGGCGAGCCTGTCGCATCTCGGACCCCTGGTCGTGTCGACCGGAAAACATACGGCACGTGCCGCGGCGGACAAATTTGTTGTACGGGAACATTCCACCGAAGAGAGGATTTGGTGGGGCCAGTACAACCGTCCGTTTACCGGGGAAAGCTTCAGCGCGCTGCTGGCGCGGCTGCAGGGTTATCTGCAGGGACGGGACGTCTTCGTACAAGATTGCTTTGCGGGAGCGGACCCGGAGCACAGTCTGCCCATCCGCATCATTACGCAGAAGGCGTGGCACAGCCTTTTTGCGCGCACGATGTTTCTGAAGATCCGCAGTCAAGATGCGCTGCAGCGCCACATTCCGGAGTTCACGGTGATTGCAGCACCTGGATTTCAGGCTTCGCCGATGGTTGATGCCACGCGCACGGAAACATTCATCATTATTAATTTGCGCGAACGGCTGGCGATCATTGGAGGCACAAGTTACGCCGGAGAGATCAAGAAGACAATCTTCACCGTGTTGAATTTTCTTTTACCGCTGCAGGGCATTTTGTCGATGCACTGTTCAGCCAATGTGGGAGCGGGCGGCGATGTTGCTATTTTCTTCGGACTCTCCGGGACCGGGAAGACCACACTATCGGCTGATCCCAAGCGCCGGCTGATTGGAGATGACGAACACGGCTGGAGTGACAATGGCGTGTTCAATTTCGAAGATGGCTGCTATGCGAAAGTGATTCGTCTTTCGGAGGAGGCTGAGCCGCAGATCTATGGCTGCACGCGGCGATTTGGAACGGTATTGGAAAACGTCACGTTCGATTCAGTCTCGCGACGCCTTGATTTGAATGACTACTCGGTAACTGAAAATACGCGGGCGGCGTATCCGCTCGAATACATCGAGAATTACATGCCGGAGAAGCGTGCCGGCCATCCCAAGAATGTCATCTTTCTGACCTGTGATGCCTCGGGAGTGATGCCGCCGATTTCACGGCTGAGTCCCGATCAGGCGATCTATCATTTCATCTCCGGGTATACCAGCAAAATTGCCGGAACCGAAATCGGACTCGGGGTAGAACCCGAGATGACGTTCAGCACCTGTTTCGGTGGTCCGTTTATGGTCCACCATCCTCTGGCCTATGCCGAACTCCTCAAGAAGAAAATCCAGAAGCATGGCGCGCAGGTATGGCTGGTCAACACAGGCTGGACCGGCGGGTCGTTTGGCATTGGCAAGCGCATCAGCATTCATCACACACGCGCTTTGCTCAATGCAGCGCTGAACGGGTCTCTGCTGAAAGTGGAATATAAGAAGGATCCGGTGTTTGGCTTTGACGTGCCGGTGCAGTGCGAGGGCGTCTCATCGCAGATTCTGGATCCTGCCAACACATGGTCCAGCAGGGATGAGTATTTCCGAAAGTACGATGCGCTTGCGGCACGCTTCATCGAGAACTTCAAACTGATGATGGCGGAGTGTCCCGAGCATATATTGGAGGCCGGGCCGAAGCGCTTGACCACGGCAGCGGTGCGCTAGGGGAAGGCTGGTTCTACGCGCGAGTGACGTTAGGGCTACAGTCGCGATTCATCCCTCTACGGGGCGACCATGTCTCCTACGCTCGTCTCCACCGGGACCACACCCAATTGCTGCATCATCCCGAGGGTGTCCCACTCTTCCCACTCCTCAACGATTTTCGCGTCGGCGAAGCGGTCGATACAGATGCCACTGAAGACCAACTGCTTTTCGGTGGGTGCGATGCCCATGAAGGTTCCGCGATGTGTACCGGCGAATGTCCAGCGGGTGACGACCTTGTCTCGTTCGCCAATCTGGTCGAGCACGGCCCAACGCGCATCTGGGAAAGCAGCGAACGTGGAGGCAAGAAGCTCGCGATGTTCGGGCCGTTGGAGATCGCCGAGGGCAGGAGTATGCTGCACAAAATCTTCCGAATAGAACTCTGGGTGGATATCCAGATTGTGCTGGTTGAAGCACTCCTCCATCAAGCGCAGGATGCTGGCTTTTTTGGGGTCGCTCATGAAGTTTCCTTTCAGTTTGCAAGAGAATGATTCAGGTATGAAGACCCTGCTTACCCTCGCCTCGATAGTTGGCGTCCCTGTCCTGGGGCGTACTCTTCGGGCAGCGGGAAGTTACCCAGGCATTGTCTGCGTCAAGCTTCGCAAATGCAGTGACGAGACTCACAAGGTAAGCGGCAGCACATCCTTGAGGGTTCTGTGATACAAAGCTTCGACAATGTTTGGAGCTCTTATGATTTACACCTCTGCAACACGGCGTGGTTTTTTCTCGAGGCTAAGCCAAGTTACCGGCGCGGCCGGATTGATTGGGGCTCGTTTTGGCACGAGTGATTCATCGAATGCATCTGCAGGTGGACAACGCGTGTACGACGTGACTACGTTTGGTGCGAGGGGCGACGGCAGGACTCTGGATACATCGGCTGTTAACCAAGCGATTGATGCGGCGTCCGACGCAGGCGGAGGGAGTGTCAGCTTTCCAGCAGGCACGTACCTTTGTTATTCGATTCGGATGAAGAGCAATGTTGGTCTGTACCTCGGACATGGATGCACTCTGGTTGCGGCGGAAGGCACCGGCTACGACGCTGCCGAATCCAACCAGCCTTGGGAGCAGTATCAGGATTACGGACACAACCACTGGCACAACAGCCTGATCTGGGGACAAGGGCTACATGATGTTGCGATTGTTGGTCCGGGAAGAATCTGCGGAAAAGGCTTAAGCCGGGGTGAAGGCCCGCCACCACAGGCCGAGACTCTAGGAGTGGGGAACAAGAGTATCGCTCTGAAGAATTGCCGCAATGTCCTGCTGCGGGACATCTCGATTCTGCATGGCGGCCACTTCGGAGTTCTAGCCACGGGCGTGGACAATCTCACGATCGACAATGTGCAGATCGATACGAATCGCGATGGTATAGATATCGATTGCTGCCGGAACGTGCGCATCGCAAACTGCAGCGTGAACTCGCCCTGGGATGACGCGATCGTATTGAAGAGCTCTTATGCGCTTGGATTCGCGCGTTCGACCGAGATGGTCACGATCAGTGATTGCCTGGTTTCCGGCGATTACGAAGAAGGGAGTTTGCTGGACGGCACGTTTCGCCACTTCGATCCCACGCGAAAGCCCGGGCATGGTGAAGAGGTGTGGCGCACGGGACGTATTAAGTTTGGTACGGAATCGAATGGTGGGTTCAAGAACATCACGATCTCCAATTGTGTGTTCGACGGCTGTCATGGGCTGGCGCTCGAAAGCGAAGACGGAGCGCAGCTCGAAGATGTGACCGTCACCAATATCACAATGCGTCGAGTTTACGATTCGCCGATTTTCATCCGGCTGGGGTCGCGCATGCGCGGTCCGTCCGGAGTTGCTATAGGGAGTATTCGCCGCGTGCTGATCAGCAACGTAGTTTGCTCGGATGCAGACTCCGCAATTTGCTCAATCATTACGGGCATCCCTGGGCACCGGATTGAGGACGTGCGACTGAGCAACATCATTATTCAGCACGAGGGTGGGGGGACTCGGGAACAGGCGAGCATCCGTGTACCCGAAAAAGAGGCGGCATACCCGGATCCGGACATGTTTGGTCCCATGCCCGCGCATGGCTTCTTCGTGAGGCACGTGCAAGGAATTGAGATGGATGGAGTCAAGATCATCGCTGCTAGTCGCGATGAGAGGCCTGCGTTCGTGCTGGAAGATGTGGGGCATGCGGAGTTCACGCGTCCGCAAACACAGCCTGTCGCGGGCGTGCCAGTGTTCCGGCTTCAGGATGTGAACGGGTTCCGCGTTCGGGGAAGCGCACAGCTGGCTGATGTGACTCTGGGGAGAGTTAACCAGAAGGACATTCTTCCGGTGGAAGGTTCGCAAGGGTACTAAGCAGGGGCACTAAGCGGAGGAAAATTACTTTCGACGCGTGAGTGAAACACTTGTGTCGCCGATTGTGGCGCATATAATGCTCAGCCATGCGCCGCGTGATCGTTGCGAGTCTTTCACTTTTTTTGCTGTCCGTTGGTAGTACTGCTCAGACTCTCACTCCAGCAGAAATCAGCAAGGTGGATGAGATTTTCAAGGGCTACGCCAAGGCTGATTCCCCCGGTTGTGCTCTGGGCGTGTATCGCGATGGGGCGATTGCATACGCCCAAGGTTATGGCATTGCGAGTTTAGAACTCGGCGTGCCGATAACGCCACGGACGGTATTCGATATCGGCTCGACATCAAAGCAGTTCACTGCGTTTTCCATCCTGTTGCTGCAACAAGAAGGCAAGCTCTCGCTGGACGACGATATTCGCAAGTTCATGCCGGAGATTCCCGACTACGGCAAACGGATTACGTTGCGCCATATGATGACCCACACGAGCGGGATGCGCGACTATGCAGGACTCTTCGATCTAGCCGGAGTTCCGGAACAGAATCTCACGACCGATCAGGATGCCGTGGATCTGATTGTGCGTCAAAAGGCGCTGAATTTCATGCCCGGAGAGGAGTGGGATTACAGCAATACGGGCTTCTTCCTCTTGTCGCAGGTGGTAAAGCGAGTCACGGGCAAGACCCTGCGCGACTTCGATCAGGAGAACATATTCACTCCGCTGGGCATGAGAAGCACACAGATTTTCAACGATCACACCCTCATCATTCCGCATCGAGCGACGGGCTACAGCTTTGATGACGAGCGGAAGGCGTTTGGCGTCGAGATGTCGAACTTCGAGCAAACTGGCGACGGTTCGGTGCAGACGAGCGTTGAAGATCTGCTGCGTTGGGACGAGAACTTCTATACAGCCAAACTTGGCGGCGAGGAGTTGATCCGGCAAATGCAGGTCGTGGGCAGACTGAACAACGGAAAGGAACACGAATACGCTGCGGGACTTGAGATCATGACGTATCGTGGACAGCCGGTTGTGCGACACGGCGGGGCGTGGGCGGGATATCGGGCGGAGTTGCTACGTTTCCCGAAACAGCATACTTCGATTGCCGTGCTGTGCAACGTTGCGCAGGCGACGCCCTCGCTACGTGCAAACCGGGTCGCGGACGTAGTTATGGCGAACGTGCTGGCTCCTCTGCCGGCAGCTGTCGACTATACAAGCGCTGGGAAAACGGTGCCTCCGGACGTTCTGCAGAAATATGTGGGAGTCTACAAGAATGATAAGGACGACTATCAGCGGATCGAGTTCAAGGAAGGTAAGCTTTGGCTGATGAACGACGGAATCGAACTGATTCCGCTATCCTCGAATGTGTTTCGAACCAGTTTGATCGAAGGGACCTTTTCATTTAGGCAGAGACAAATGGTTGTGAAAATAGACGGCGAGAAGCCGGTGACGTTTGCCCTGATTCAGACGCAGAAGCCGAAAGACCTGGGACAATTCGTTGGAGACTACTACAGCGCCGAACTGGACGCTACATGGCAGTTGCGCGTGAAGGATGGTCAGCTTACGGAGCAGGTGAAGCACAGCGATGCGCCGTCCTTGACGTTGCGTCCAATCAGTCAGGACACGTTTACGCTTGAGGGCGGCTCTCTTCGCTTTGAAATTGAGGGAGGTATCCCGAAGCGCGCGTTTCTTACCGTTTCCCGCATTCGCAATGTTGAATTTGTGAAGACCCAGTCGGAGCCGTGATTATTGTTTGTCCGAATAGGCTGTAATTTGCAGTTTCCCGATGTTTCAGGAGGCTTCTTGAAGAAGGATACACACGGGTACTCGACCGAGACTTCGAAGCGTCTCTACGAGAGGACTAAGCGGGTTCTGATCGAAGGCGGAAGTTCGTCATCGAGAGGGCCGGCGAACTACGGGGAGTATCCGATCTTCATGCAGAAAGGATCCGGTTCCCGTCTTTACGATGTGGACGGTCATGAATACATCGACTGGATGATGGCGTTCGGAGCGCTGCCGCTGGGGCATGCAGATCCGGAGGTGGCGCAGGCAATTGCGGATGCTGCGTCGAGTGGCGCACATTTCGCGACGGCGACGGAAATCGAAGTGGAAGTTGCCGAGATGCTGCAGAAGATGATTGGGAACGCCGAGATTGTGCGCTTTGCGAACACCGGCACCGAGGCGGTAATGGCCGCAATCCGGTTGGCGCGCGGCTTTACGGGTCGGCCGAAGATCGTGAAGTTCGAGGGACACTATCACGGCTGGTACGACGACCTCTCCGTGAGTTCAAACGTGGTGCCCGCAACGATGATGGGTGTTAAGAGTGATCCAATAAGAATTCCTGACAGTTCTGGCTTGAATCGATATGCGCTGGAAGACACGGTTGTTGTGTCCTGGAACGATTTGGCCGAACTTGAACGCGCTCTGGAGAACAATCGCGGACAAATCGCTGCCGTCATCAGCGAGGGAATCATGGCCAATATGGGGGTGATTCCTCCCGGGGAGGGATATCTGCTGGGCTTGCAGGAATTGGCGCGGAAGCACGGCGCGCTTTTTATTCTGGATGAAGCGGTGACAGGATTCCGCATCGCTCCGGGTGGCTGTCAGGAATATTACGAATTGAGTCCGGACATCGCGACCTTCGGCAAGGCTTTGGGTTGTGGACTGCCCGTGGCCGCATTTGTTGGGCGGCGGGAGATCATGAGCAAACTGGAGTGGGGCGGGGTGCTGCATTACGGAACGCACAATGCTTCGCGCATCGGGATGCACGCAGCGCGGGCCGGCCTGCGAAAACTCAGCCGCGACAACAACGCGGGATTTCGCCACATGTGGACGATCGCCGATCAATTGTGCGCCGGCATTGCGCAAATCTTCAAACAGCGGCAGGTTCCAGCGATTATGCAGCGAGTGGGCCCGATGTTCCAGATCATGTTTACAAAGGCATCAAGCATTCATGATGCGCGCGAATTCTGCAGCCTGGTGGATCGGGCTGCGTACCAAAAGCTGTCGCGCAAACTGTTTGAGTTTGGCGTCTATACAAGCCCCGCGGCGGGATTGCATTCGATCGCCACGTTTGCGCACAGTAAGGACGATGTGGAATTTACGCTGAACGCACTCGACACAGCGCTAGGGGCGCTCGAAGGATAATGAGCCAGTTCGAGGAAAACCAGTCAAAGAGGAATCAAGTAAACATCAGTGAGACGGCTACTCGCCTGCTCTCTCTTCAAGGCCGAGTTTCCATGGTGACCGGTGGAGCGTCAGGAATCGGCCGCGGCATTGCTATGCGTCTGGCCGAGATGGGATGTACGGTAGCCATTCTCGATAAGAATAAAGAGGGAGCACGGTCGACGGCCGAATCAATTTCGGAAAAAGGTGGTCGACCTTTGGCACTTGCTTGCGACGTAAGTTTGATGGCTGATTGTCGAAAAGCAACCGAGCAGACTGTCGAGACGTTCGGACGCGTGGATATTTTGTGCAACAACGCCGGGATTGTTGTACGAAAGGCAGTCACAGCGCTCGAGGAAAGCGAGTGGGATGCGGTGCTCGACGTAACGCTCAAAAGCGTTTATCTGCTGTCACACGAAGTGCTGCCACATATGATACGCCAAGGGCGAGGTTGCATCATCAATACTGGTTCAGGATGGTCGCTGAAAGGCGGTTCGAAGGCGGCCGCTTACTGCGCGGCGAAAGCAGGCGTGCTCAATTTAACAAGGTCGATGGCGATTGATTACGGTAAAGATAATATCCGCGTGAATTGTGTCTGCCCCGGCGACGTGGACACTCCAATGTTGGCAAGTGAATGCCGGCAACTGGGAGCGGCTCACGAGGAATTTATGAAGGAGGCTGGCAATCGCCCGCTGCGACGAGTTGGTACTCCCGAGGACGTTGCCGACGCTGTGTTGTTCCTCGCGAGTGATATGGCGAAGTGGATCACAGGTGCATGCCTGGTTGTTGACGGTGGTGGTTTAGCGTAACCGCTGTCGTCGGGGAACTCACTTGGCGGCAGGAATGGCTTCGAGTGTGAGCACCTGAAATGGCGCCAGCGAGAACTCATGCGCTGTGCCAGCTTTGAGTTCAATCGGTTGCATGGAACCATCACCAGCCCATGGACTCTTCGCCATGAAATCTGCACGACGCTCCTTCCGGAATTTCGAAGACAAGCCCGACATCGACTGAGAACTTCTGGGGCTTGTCACTCGGATTACGTAGAACCAGGATCGCTTTCTTGGGCGACCACGACGCCCAGCCGTAGACCTGAAGTTTGCCGGGATCGCCGCCCACCCAGTGCGTGTCGCGAAGAACCTCCGCATTCTGACGCGACCACTTCGCGGCCTCGGCTAGCGTGCCCCAGTTCTCTTTTGTCAGCAAGTGAGGGAGTGATGTACATCTCCTGCAACTGGGTGCCTGTGCCGAAATAATCGTGGACCTCGGCGGTGAAATCGTTACCGGGATCGGTGCCGAGATTCTTCGCATATCGGGCATAAATCAGCCCATGCAGCATGAGTGAATTTAGCGGATAGAGTGGACCCGCGGTGACTATGTGCGTATACGTGTCGGCGTCGCGGTAGGTGATCCATTTCTCGCGCCACGGTCCGACACCGGCGAAATCGTGATCCTCCCCGCCGCGCCAGATCGAATCGGCGTAACGCAACCAGAACGGGGAGGGATAAGTGCCAGTTGTGAGATTGATGTAGATGTCGGGCTTGGTCGCGCGGAGATCCTCAATGAGATGGATGGCGGCATCGAAATCGCTGTCGAATTGGCTGCCAGGAATGACTTCGTTCACGTTGCCGGTGCCATCGAATTTGAATTGATTGACGCCATACTTGCGGATCATCTCGAGGCAGACTTCGTGAAAGCGGCTGTAATACTTGGGGCCGGATAACTCGAATCCCACTTTGTTGGTTTCGAAGCCATGTTCCTTGCCGTACTTGATTCGCTCATCGTGCGGTTTCCCGTAGCCTCCCCAGGGCGATAGCCAGATTCCCGGCGCGACACCGTATTTCGCCGCGGCTTCGGCGAATGGAGTCAGGCCATCCGGAAAACCGGAATGGAATTGCCACAGAGTTTTTGGGTCGTCCCAGCCATCGTCAAAGAGAAAGGAGTCCATGACGACGCCGCGGTTATTGAGCTCTGTGCCGAACGCCTGAATTCGGTCAAGCACCCCGGCCTGATCGTATCTGTTGGAATATCCGAGGTCGTACCACGTGTTGTAATGCAGGAACGTGCGATAGGGATGAGCGCGCTCGCGCTCGACATAGTTGAGGAATCCACGGCGAAGTTGCGTGCTGGGCGTGACGCCGATGACCGACGAGTAGGTTACTTCGTGGCCTCCGAGCAGAGGCAAGATTCGCGCCAGTGAGCAAGACGCGAGGCCGTCGTTGACTGTGCATTTCGACAGCGGATTTTCGAATCCGGCAAAGACGCCGTTGGACACGATCGGGGAGCCAGCAACGGTGCCAACCACTTTTGCTCCCGGTATTTGCCAACTTATGAGTCGCACCTCGGAGATGGGAACGTCCTGGCCGATGGCTTTTAGGGTGACTTCCTGGCGCAGGTAGTTTGAGCCATCGCGAAGAATTGCGGTCCAGATCACATTCAGATTCGGAGATGCTTGAACCGTGACCGTAATTTTCTTGCCCGGAAGACGGTCTGACTCCCGGGATGCGTTCGGGTTTGCGGTGAGGCTCTCGATTTTCGGAGATGACACGACTGACATTTGCGAAGCTTGAAACTCGGTCCCATCCTTCAAGGTGATGATGAAGAGTTCGGCGGGAGCGACCAGCGCCTCATTTCCGAAAAGATCCTGAAGTTTGTCGAACCTGAGTTTGCCCTGTTCGGTGGTCCATTCGACTATAAGGGCACGGTTCTCGAGAGAGAAGCGATGGCCGGTGATTGCGGCGGCCGCTGGTCCGGGGTCGGAGGTCAGGACGTCAGTGGTGGCTCCGAAGCCACGAGATGAAATAAGCAAGGTGAGAAGCGCAGCGACAGCGAAGAACTTGCACGTCGCAGCCAAAGAGGGCGCGAATCGGCGTGGTGATTCCATTTCATGAGGATCCATAGGAACGGAACACTATAAATCATATCGGAAGGACTCGCAATGAAACGAAAGACGCCGTGGCGACTCCGAACTGATCCACGAAGTAGAATTGCCGGGACCAAAAAGGTGGCGGCTCTGAGGCCCTCATAATTTTCGACAGTGGTCGGGAGGACTTTTCGAAATCATGCCTGCAACAGGAACTCTGAATCGGCGGCTACGGTTGGGGATGGTGGGAGGTGGTCCGGGCGCATTTATTGGTGCGGTGCACCGCATTGCAGCTCGGATAGATGATCGGTATGAACTTGTCGCGGGCGCGTTGTCATCCGATGCCGAGCGCGGGCGCATCGGTGCACGCGAATTGCGAATCGCGCCAGAGCGGTGCTATGCAAGTTTTCTGGAAATGGCGGCCGCGGAGGCGAAGCGGGAAGATCGAATCGACGCGGTCGCGATCGTGACTCCGAATGACGTGCATTATCCGGCAGCGAAAGCTTTTCTGGAAGCCGGCATTCATGTTATTTGCGACAAGCCGGTAACGACCACGGTAGCGGATGCGCTTGATCTGGCAAAGCTGGTGCGGCGTACTGGGCTGGTGTTCGGGTTGACGCATAACTACACGGGATATCCGATGGTGCGACAGTCGCGGCAGATGATTGCGGATGGAGACTTAGGAGCGATTCGTGTGGTGCAAGTGGAATATGCCCAGGACTGGCTGGCCACGCCATTGGAAAAGACGGGGCAGAAGCAGGCGGTCTGGAGAACGGATCCGGTGCAAAGCGGGCAGGCCGGATGCCTGGGAGACATTGGCACACATGCATTCAATCTAGCGGAATTCGTAACCGGATTGCGTTGCGAACGATTGGCGGCGGAGCTTTCAACGTTCGTGCCGGGCCGACGGGTTGATGACAATGTTCAAATGCTTCTGCGCTTCAACCAAGGAGCGCGTGGTGTGTTGTGGTCGAGCCAAGTCGCCGCGGGAAATGAGAACAATCTGCGACTGCGAGTGTACGGCGAGAAGGGCGGGCTGGAGTGGGGGCAGGAAGATCCGAACTATCTTTCCTTTCGTCCACTGGGCAGGGCACCAATGCTGATACGAAGAGGCGGACCGGCTGCCATGCCGGTGGCGGCGCACGCCAGCCGGATTCCGTCGGGGCATCCCGAGGGTTATCTGGAAGCGTTTGCGCAACTCTATACCGATCTGGCTGAGCAGATCGCAGCCAAAATCGAGGGCAGGGAAGCGAAAGCTGCGGCCTTGCTGGTGCCAACAGTTGAGGATGGCGTGGCGGAAATGCGCTTCATCGCAGCGGCCATTGAGTCGTCGAAAAAAGATGCGGCGTGGATTGCGCTCGGAAACTAGGCGCAACATCATGGTTACTCACGACATTTCTCTATTGATTGTGCTTCCTGAAAGGTGGGGAGAATGAGGCGGCGCTTTTGCCTGACTCTGGATTTGAAGGATGATCCGCAACTCATCGCGGAGTACAAGGGGTATCACGAGAAGATCTGGCCGGAGATCACGGAGAGTATCCGGGAGTCCGGGATCGAGGACATGGAGATCTATCTGCTCGGGACAAGGATGCTCATGATCATGGAAGTGAACGAGTCATTTTCGTTCGAGAAGAAAGCCAAAGCAGACCGAGCGAATCCAAAAGTCCAAGAGTGGGAAGAACTGATGTGGAGGTTTCAACAGGCCCTTCCGCAAGCGAGGCCGGGGGAGAAGTGGCTGCCGATGGAACGGATTTTCAAGCTGGAGTGAGATGCATGCGTCGTTGTGGGATCAAGGGATGTGGGACAAAAATCGTCGAGGGGGCGCATGCAATCTTCTGACAGAAAATCTGAACACGGACTTTTTCCAGAGGGTCACATTTCGGTCTTCATTCTCGTGACCGCGCTGTTCTATTTGTGGGGAATTCCAAATAACCTGAACGACGTGCTGATCCGGCAATTCATGAAATCGTTCGAGATTAGCCGATTTCAGGCGGGTCTGGTTCAGTCGGCGTTTTACATGGGGTACTTTCTGTTGGCGATTCCGGCGGCGCTGCTGATGCGCCGGCTCGGTTACAAGGCTGGTTTTGTAACCGGGTTGTTGCTATATGGATCGGGATGCTACTTGTTCTGGCCGGCTGCTCTCTCGGGCAGGTATGCGTTTTTTCTTCTAGCTTTGTTTGTGATCGCGAGTGGTCTGTCGTTTCTAGAGACGGCTGCCAACCCGTTCATCGCGCAGCTGGGCGATCCGGATACTTCGGAGCGGCGATTGAACTTCTCCCAGGCATT
Organism: Terriglobia bacterium; assembly: GCA_963823085.1. Taxonomy (GTDB): domain Bacteria; phylum Acidobacteriota; class Terriglobia; order Terriglobales; family Acidobacteriaceae; genus Sulfotelmatobacter. Next base: position 289,431 of record CAWGKF010000011.1, read on the forward strand.
TAATCCGTTGGGCTCCATCAGTGGTGTGCTGATCGGGACGGTTTTCATTTTTTCCGGGGTGGAGCTGAGCTCGGCGCAAGTCGGGTCATTGCAGTCGCAGCATCTCTACGAGGCATATCTTCGGTCAGAGAAGCTGCGAACAGTTAAGCCTTATTTGTTCTTAGGGAGTGTAGCGATTTTCTGGGCGATCCTGATTCTGCGCACGAAATTTCCAGCAATACAGAGCGAACACGAAAACAGCAGAGAAGATCACGGGCGGTTTCGGGATCTGCTGCGCTATCCGCATTTTTTGTTCGCCGTGGTAGCGCAATTCATGTATGTGGGCGCGCAGGTCGGAACGTGGAGTTACTTTATCCAGTATGTGCAGGAGTTCACGCATCAACCGGAGAAAATCGCAGGATATTTCCTGACCGGAACGTTGGCAGCGTTTGGAATCGGGCGGTTCAGTTCAGCCTACCTGATGCGCTTCCTGCAGCCGAGCAAACTACTGGGAGCCTATGCACTCATCAACGTTCTCTTGTTAGCGATTGGAGTCTCGATGCCCGGCTGGATCGGGCTCTGGGCGGTGTTTCCTTACGAGTTTCTTCATGTCAGTGATGTTCCCGACAATCTTTGCTTTGGGCCTAAAGGAGCTTGGTCCGAACACTAAGATTGGCGGTTCATTTCTGGTGATGGCGATTGTTGGCGGGGCGGTGTTGACGCCGCTCATGGGACTGGTCGCGGAGGGGCGGAGTATTGCGATCGCATATCTCATTCCGTTGCTGGCTTACGCAATGGTCGCGATTTACGCTTTTGCGGGTGCGCGAGTCCGCGTCCGCGAATTGGCGTGAACTGGCAAGTCGTTGATCTGGGGTGGCAATGCAGGTTTGTGATGCGAGGTCACATGCAAACCGGTGAGTGGAGGCATATAAAGGTGAGGTTCGTGAATCATACTTAAGCCCTCCATCGTTCTTGATCTTCCCAACCGATGGAGAGCCGGGAAGGTCTGGATGAGAGCGTGGGCCAGATATAGCTGTAGCTTTTGTTGTTTCGTGCTTGTTGTTAGCTGCATCACAGCCGGCACCTTCGAGTTCGGAGCGCCTTCCGCTTTCGCACAATCCTCTGATGTTTCCCAGAAGCAAATCCAGAGCTTACTTGAGTGCACCGCTACCGGGCAAAGTCACGCCGGAAGAGGTGCCCGCGTTTTACAAGGCGGACAGTCTATACCAGTACATCGATGGTGGGGCGGACGTGTATCTTCTGTACGACTTTCGCGTACTGCTGCATCAGGACTTCAAGAGCGGCAGCTCGGAGGTGACTGCGGATATCTACGAAATGGGCAAGATGGGAAGACGCGTTTGGTGTCTATGCGGCAGAGCGGTCCGCCAAGTACAAGTTCGTGCCGATCGGGATCGAAGGATATCGCAGCAAAGGGATTCTGAATTTCGTTCAAGACCACTATTACGTGAAGCTGCAGGCAACTGGGACGAATGCGGATCCGCTGCTTGATCCGTTGGCGCGCGACACTGTCTCAGAGAATCGGAGGAGCACGCACGGCTCCGTCATTGCTGCGCAAGTTGCCACAGGAACACAAGGTCGAGACGCTCGGAGCAGTACGTCAGGAAAGATCCCCTCGGACATTCGTTTCTAGCCCCGTCCTATATCGCGGACATATACCTGGGGTTCGCAGGAAGGGAAGGTGATCGTTTCCGTGGCAGACGACCCAGCAGGTGCCAAGTCGCGACTCGACCAACTGGTAAAACACTTCAAACAGACCGGAAGTTGCTCGGAGGGGAAGGATCTGGGAGAAGGCGGAATCCGTGCCAAGAATAGCTTTGAAGGGAACTGGATCGCCAAGACGCAAGGGCGCTATCTGATCGCATTGGTGAATCCACCAGAAAATGGCGCAGTAATTCTGAACCGCGCGGCGCAAGGGCTTCGCTAAGAAGTGTAGAGAGATTCTGAGCGAGTTTCGGAGAGACAAAGCAGTTGTGGGGCAATTCTTTTTCATACACCGGCCGAGTAGAAACAAAGCGCATTCGTAGGAGCTGAACATGAATAAAGAGGGGGAGTGGAATCGAAGAGAGTTCATCGTAAAGCCGCTGGTTTGGGCGGGCGCTGCCGGAGTGCTGGGCAAGACAGAGACGCTTTTCGCTAGGACGGCAGATCCGGCCGGGCCGCTTCTGCAACGTACGCTGGGAAAAACTGGAATCACGCTGCCGATCGTCAGCATGGGCGTGATGAATGCCGATGTTCCCGGCTTGATACGCAGATCCTATGAGCTTGGGATCCGGCATTTCGACACTGCCGCCGTCTATCAGGAGGGCCGGAACGAAGAGATGGTTGGCCGCATGATCAAGGAAATGGGCGTGCGCGATCACGTGATCATCTCGACCAAGCAGGGAATGCGCGGGGGCAAGTCTGGTGTAGGGAGGCGAAGAAGCGCTTCACGGAGGGAGTTGAGCTCAGTCTGCAGCGCCTGCAGTTGGATCACGTTGACATGCTTTACTACCACGGCGTTGATTCGCCCGAGGACGCGCGATTTGAAGGGCCACTCGACGCGCTGCAGGCTCTGAAAAAAGATGGGAAGACGCGGTTTATCGGGATCTCGACTCACAAAACAGTGCCTGTACTGAACGAGGCAATACGGCTCAACATGTTCGATGTCGCGCTGGTGATGTTCAATTACACCATGGCGCACGATGAGGAAATGTTGAAGACCATCGAACGGGCGGCGAATAGTGGAATTGGAATTGTTGCCATGAAGACCCAAGCCGGTGGTACGGTGAGACCGGACGCGAAGCTTCCCAAACTGCTTCCGGTTTTCAGCCAGACGGCACTGCTGAAGTGGACCTTGAATCACGAGTTCGTGACGACGGCGATCCCTGGATTCAGCACCTACGAACATCTGGAACAGGACTTTACTGTCGCGAGAAACCTGGCATACACCGACGACGAAAAAATGTTTCTGGCCGACAAGACATTTTCCGCATCGGCGGAGTTCTGTCAACAGTGTGGCGAATGCCGCGAGGATTGCGCGAGCCGGGTGGATATCCCTGCACTGATGCGAGCGCACATGTACGCGGTGCAATATCGGAACGCATCCTTGGCACGCCGAACTGTTGCTGCCTTGGAAAGCGGTGAAGGGCTGAATGCATGCCGCAGATGCGATTCGTGCACTGCCAAGTGTAGGAATACAGTGCAGATTGCGAGAAAGATCTCGCAGTTGAAGACGCTGGTTGTTTGATCTCGTTACTTGTCTAAAGGACGCCGTCTGACCGGCGTCCCGCCGTTCGTGTGCTCGGCTCAGTGGAGTCCGGCGTTACTAAGCGGCGGCTCTGCCGGTTTCCGTCACATTCACTTGTGATTTTGGTCACTGATGGCCTGTCGGGAATCAAGCATAAACGTATCGTTCCTTTGGAGTGGCCTGACCACTGACCGGAAAGGTCCATCCATGGAGGTGCGGGAGACTGAGCGGGATTGCGATTCGTATCTTAAAAACTTTTAACGATATTTTATTACCTTCCAGAAACATCCCTAACAGTCCTACCGAAATCGCCAGATACGCAAACCGGGAAAGCAGGAAGAGCGGTACGGCAGTGGGGGCTCTTCTTCTCGGAAGCGAGTACTCGAATCACTGATCGTACGATGCCAGGGAGACTGTCTATGTCGACAGGTGAGAAGCTGACAATTGCAACACATCTCAAGAATAGCGGCGTGTCCCGTCGCAATTTTCTACAGCTCTGTTCAAAAATCATCGTCGCTGCGCCGATCGGTTTAAGCCTGACCAGCCACCGCACTGCGGCACAGGTGGCCAAACTTGTGGGCAAGGCGCGGCGTCCGTCAGTGATTTGGCTTCATTTTCAGGACTGCACGGGATGCACCGAGACGCTGCTGCGCACCTCGGCGCCGGACGTGGCTCACCTGATTCTCGACGTGATCTCGCTTGATTACCACGAGACGTTAATGGCTGCGTCAGGCGCGCAGGCAGAAGCGGCGCTGAAGTCCGCGATGGAGGAGAACGCCGGGAAATATGTGCTGGTGGTCGAGGGAGCGATACCCACTCGAGATGACGGTGTTTACATGGAACTGGCGGGTCGGCCGGCGATTCAGGTGATCAAAGAAGTTGCGGCACAAGCAGCGGCTGTGATCGCGATGGGTTCGTGCGCGTCGTGGGGCGGAGTTCCTTCGGCAGATCCAAATCCGACCGGAGCGGTGGGCGCCGATTCCGTTATATCGGGAAAACCGATCGTCAACCTTCCGGGCTGTCCTCCGAATCCCTACAATTTGCTGGCCGTTGTGCTCGAGTACGTTACGATGGGGCGCCTTCCTGAACTGGATCAGTATGGCCGTCCGAAGTTCGCGTATGACCGGGTGATCCACGAGAACTGCCCGAGACGTGCCCACTTTGACGCAGGCCGGTTCGCGGCGTCATTTGGCGACGAGGGGCACCGCAAAGGCTGGTGCTTATACAAGCTGGGCTGCAAGGGCCCGGTCACCCACGCTTCCTGCGCATCACGGCACTTCAATGAAATTCCAGGTGTATGGCCGATTGGAACGGGAGTTCCCTGCATGGGCTGCACAGAAAAGGGAGTCGTGTGGCAGATGGGTACGTTCCAGACGGTCCCGATTCATTTGGCAACTCCTCCGGAAACATATCCGCCGATTTACAGCACGGCTGGAGCTCTCAAGGTTGGAGCGGCCGGATTGGTGGGACTGATCGCGGGATCGGTTGGAGGCGCAGCCTGGGTGGCGTCGCAGCGTTTCCACAGCAGCATGGAGGCTGGAGTCACGCGCATTGCAGTGGATCGGGCGCACGCCGAAAAAGCGAAGGCGGCAATTGAAAAGCCTGCGGTGAAGAAAGAGGAATAACGTGGCCATCACTCGGCGACAACTCTTTTCAGGAATCGCGAAAGCGGGGGTACCGACTGCGATTGCGGTCACAGTCGGTACTGATGTTCTGCAGGCGGGGGAAAAGATCCCGGTACCGAACGCTGCGGTCGGACTGCTGTATGACGCCAGCATATGCATCGGATGCAAGGCGTGCGTGGCTGCCTGTGCCGAGGCCAATGGCACTCCACCGGACACCCGCGGAGACGGTCTACACCAAGCACCATCGGACCTGAACGATCTGACTCGCAATGTAATCAAGCTTTACAAGGAAGAAAACAGCCCGGTCTTCTCCTTTGTGAAACGGCAGTGTATGCACTGTCTGGATCCGGCCTGCGCCGCGGGATGTCCGTTCCAGGCGCTGCACAAGGATCCGGAGAGCGGGATCGTGAGTTGGACGGAGGAAGCGTGCATCGGGTGCCGGTATTGCACGATTACCTGTCCGTATCACGTGCCGCGATTCCAGTGGAAGGGTTTCAATCCACGCGTGACGAAGTGCGAATTGTGCAGCGATCGTCTGCAACAAGGACTAAAGCCCGGGTGTACAACTGTCTGCCCGACGGGTGCAGTGATCTTTGGACCGCGCTCCGTACTGTTGCTGGAAGCGAAGCAGAGGATCGCGAAGAGCCCGGGTCGCTACTACCAGGACCGCGTATATGGAGAGACCGACAACGGCGGCACGCAGGCCCTGTACTTGTCACGAGTGCCATTTGAAAAGCTCGGCCTGCCGGAACTTGGGCCGGAGTCAGTTCCGGCCAAGACACTGCGCTGGCAGAGGCGCTTCTACCAGTACTTCGCATTGCCAGCCGTCCTTTACGCCGGGCTGGTGCAAGTGATTCGCAAGAATCTGAGCGGCCATGAAAAAGAGGCGCATGAGCGCGAGAAAGAGACCGGATTGAGGGCGCAACTATGAGCACTGCAGCCATAGAAATCAATGACGCGCGCAAGAGTCGCTGGGAACGCAATGTGCCGGTTTTCGGATTCCCGGTAGTCAATAGGTTTTTTCTGGTGCTGCTCGCGCTGGTGCTGGTTGCATTTCTGCTGACCGCCTATCGGGAACTGGCGGGCCTCGGACCGGTCAGTGGCATGAATGACGCGTACGGCTGGGGAATCTGGAAAACCTTCAATGTGATGGTCCTGACCGCTCTCGGTTCGGGAGCGTTCGCGGTAGGAATTGCGGCGTGGGTATTCCGGAGAAAGAGACTTCATTCGCTGATGCGAATGGCGCTGCTGACCAGTTTCCTCGCGTATGCCTGCGGATTGATGCTACTCGGCATCGACGCCGGACGTCCATGGAACTTCTACTGGATTATTTTCCCATGGAAGTGGAATATGCATTCCCCACTCGCGGAAGTCGCGATCTGCATGTCGATCTACGCGATGATTCCCCTTGCAGTCGAGAATATTCCGCCGGTGCTGGAAAGGTTGTGGTATTTCGATTCGCGTCTGCGGCCTGGTGTGGAACTAATCGAAAAAAGGCTGCACTACTTCTTCCCGTGGATTATTGCAGCGGCATATCTACTGCCTGGAATGCACCAGTCTTCTTTGGGAGCGCTGATGTTGCTGGCTGGCGAGCGGGTGCATCCTCTGTGGCAAAGCCCTTGGTTGCCCCTGCTTTACCTGGGAGCGGCGACATTCATGTCGTTTGGATGCGTGGCAGGAACGACAATGCTTTGCTGCCTGGTCTGGAAGCGCGCGATGGACATGGAAGTTCTGGACGAGGCCGCGCGAATTACCGCATGGCTGATCTTTGGCTGGTCCGCGCTGCGATTGCTGGACATTTTGTTCCGGGGCGCCCTGGGAACAGCGTTCGAGTTCGACCGATTCGCGGGTGTGTTCTGGCTAGAGATGCTTTTGATTCTCACCGGTGGGTGGCTGCTGCGACGGTCGCTGAAGAATCACGATCCCCAGCCGATGTTTGTGGGCTACATTCTCAGTTCTACGGGCGGGATGATTTACCGCTTCAGTCCGACTACGCTGGCATTTCGGCCGAATCCGGAGGCCCTGTACTTCCCCGCCACCATCGAAATTCTGGTCTCGCTCGGATTCATTTCCCTTGGTGTTCTGGGTTTTCTGGTTGCAGTGAAGCGCTTGGCTATTCTTCCGGCGCCGCTGAGCGAGTGGCATGACATGGCGAATTATTTCCGGTTCCGTCGTCCTTACATCCGGTGGACCGGATATTTCAAGTACGGGCACTTCGGCGAAGACGAAAAGCCGGCAGATTCCGAATAAGAGCAGGCACCTATGGCGAAACGAATCACCATTGATCCCATCACCCGAATCGAAGGACACCTCCGCATTGATGTCGAGGTCGACAACAACGCGGTCAGCAACGCATGGGCGTCGTGCACCATGTGGCGCGGCATCGAGAAGATTCTGCGCGGGCGCGACCCGCGGGACGCGTGGCTGTTCACGCAGCGGTTTTGCGGGGTGTGCACCACGGTGCATGCCATGGCCAGCGTGCGTTCCGTAGAAGACGCACTGAAGCTGGAAGTGCCGCTGAACGCGCAGTACATCCGCAATCTGATCCTGATCGCGCATGCGCTGCACGATCATATCGTGCACTTCTACCAACTGTCGGCTCTGGACTGGGTGGACGTGATGCAGATTCCGAAGGCGGATCCTGCCGCGACGTCGAAGCTGGCAGAGAGCATCTCACCGTGGACGCGTAATTCGCGGAACGAGTTGAAGGCTGCGCAGGATCGTGTGAATGCGGTGGCGGCCAGCGGGCAGCTTGGGATTTTCGCCAATGGCTACTGGGGACACCCAGCCATGCGGCTTTCGCCAGACGTGAATCTGCTTGCCTTTTCCCACTATGTGCAGGCGCTCGAGTATCAACGGAAGGCGCTGCAGGTCGTGGGAATTCTCGGATCGAAGACTCCGCACATCCAGAATCTGACTGTAGGAGGCGTTTCCAACGCCATCGATTTGGACAGCCAGGCGGCGCTGGGAATGGACAAACTGGAGATGATCCGGTCGCTGCTGGCGGAGGTCACGCAGTTCGTGCAGCAAGTGTACTTCGTCGATGTTTGCGCGGTGGCGGCGATGTATCCGGAATGGTTCAAGATCGGCAGCGGCGTGACAAACTATCTCGCCGTTCCCGACCTGCCACTCGACAGCAGAGGTTCGGCATACGATCTGCCAGGAGGCTACATCCACAATGGCGATCTCACGGGAGTGAGGGGATTCCAGACGGCAGCAGACCCCATCTTCCGGCAGTCTGTGACCGAAGACGTGCTGCATTCTTATTATCAGGGAGAGAAACCGCTACATCCGTGGGAAGGCGAAACGGAGCCTGCGTTTACCGGATGGGAAGGCGAACAGAAGTATTCGTGGGTAAAAGCGCCGCGCTTCAACGGCGAGCCGATGCAAGTTGGACCTTTGGCACAGGTGCTGATCGGGTACTCGCAGGGCCACGCGCTGACGAAAAAGTACACCGATATGGCGATCGAAAAGATTGCGGCGATCGGCGGCGTTCGCGCCACCCCCGCGGCTTTACACTCCACGCTCGGACGCCACGCCGCTCGCGCAATCCGCGCCTGCATGCTGGCGGAACTCGCTCAGAAGCACTGGCAGTTGCTGGTGGACAACATCGCCAAAGGCGACTACAGCGTGTATAACGCACCGGTGCTGCCTTCGCATGAAGTACGCGGAGTGGGAACGCACGAAGCCCCGCGCGGAACTCTATCGCACTGGGTGGTCATCAAGGACGAGAAAATCAAGAACTACCAGGCAGTGGTTCCGTCGACATGGAACGCCAGCCCCCGAGATCACGCCGGCGCGCATGGACCGTACGAGGCCTCACTGCTGCACACGCCGCTGGCCAAGCCAGAGGAGCCCCTGGAAGTTCTGCGAACGGTACATTCGTTTGATCCGTGCATGGCCTGCGCCTGCCATGCCTTCGATCCCTCAGGGCGGAAAATTAGTACGGCGAAAATTCTGTGAACAGCATACTGATTGGCGGGATGGGGAATGTGCTGCTCGGGGACGATGGGCTCGGGCCGTATGTTCTGCGTCTGCTTGAATCTGAATACACGTTTGACGAGGAAGTCGAGCTTGCTGATCTGGGCACGCCCGCGCTAGACCTTACCCATCGGATCGCCGGCCGCCGAGGAGTGATTCTAGTCGATTGCATTGCATCCGAGGAGCACGCGCCAGGTACAGTTTTGTTGTACGACAAAGAAGCTTTGTTGAGCGCAATTCCGGCGCGAAGGCTCGATCCACATTCACCTGCATTGTCGGAGTGCCTCTTAACCGCCGAAATGCTTGGCGCTACGCCAGATCGTGTTTGGCTGGTGGGAGTCGTCGGAGCCAGCTTCGAGCCAGGCAAGGCGCTTAGTTCAACGGTTCGAGGATCAATGTGGAAAGTTGTTGATGCAGTTATCTACGAATTGAAACGACTTGGCGCGAAGGTCGAGAAGAAGCCGCAATCGGACGAACTCGGGGTATGGTGGGCCGACGAAGGCGGTCTTACCGTTGTAGAGCGGCCCTAGCCCAGGATAAAGGTTCCCTACCTCCAACGTTCAACCGTTTCCCACCAAATCAAGCGGATCCATTCATCCAGACAGGTTTTGGCCCACTGACGGTGAGCCCACCAGTGGGTGCCAAATTGCGAGTAGTCGTGCGCGGCTGCAATAGAGAAAGATTTGCCATGAAATTCGTGGCGGAAAATGCTGAGCGAGCGGCGGGTGTGAAAATCGGAGGTCACGATGAGAACGCGTGCGCCTCGTTCGTGAGCGAGGCATTTCCCGACGTCGTGAGATTCTTCGAGAGTGGATAAACCTTCGATCGGACAAATTCCTATTGAGGAAGCGCCGGGCAGCTTGCGAACGTATTGTTCGGCTAACTCAACCTGCATCGTATCGTAGACTCTTGCTTGCGCGGGGACGTCAATCAATACTCGAGGCGCAACACCATGATAGAAAAGTTCGAGCGCACGTGCGGGCCGTCGGTCCGTTTCACCCGCCAGGACAACCATTACATCCGAAGGTTTAGGATCATCGATCACCAAGATTTTGCCTGCATTGAACGCAAAGAGAAGGAGCCCTAGCAAGAGGACGAAGATGACCGTCCAAGTTCTTCTTTGAGGTGAAGTTTTCATCAATCAGGATCTTTCCTAAGCTATCCCAGTTTGGGCTCTGCGGCGATATGCACGGTGATGCTGGCGAAGGCATACCAGTTGTGCGTGTTAAAATTGCGCTTCCATGCTATTCATTGGACTTTTCTTCCGGAAACCTCAATGACGACTTTCTCTGCAGCAGAACCATTTATCGAGCAATTCAAGACAAAAATTCATCAGCGTGAAGCCCGGGTAGGTATCATCGGGCTGGGGTATGTCGGCCTGCCGCTGGCGCTGTTGTACAGCGAGCAGAAGTTCCGGGTGACTGGATTCGACATCGACTCGCGGAAAGTCGAAACGCTGGCCAACGGTGGGTCATACATTTACCGGATTTTGCCGGATGAAGTTCAAGCCGCCAAAGGGAGTGGTTTCACGGCAACTTCCGATTATGCACGTATTTCCGACATGGATGCGGTCATTATCTGTGTCCCAACACCACTCAACGAATATCACGAACCGGATCTGAGCTTCATCACCGATACGACCCATTCCATCGCTCCTCATCTGCGGGCGGGGCAATTGGTGGTGCTGGAGAGTACAACGTATCCGGGAACGACGGAAGAAGTGATGGTTCCGATTCTTGAAAAGGAAAACAAGAACGGCCTAAAGGCTGCTCGTAACGCCGCGCTTACGGGGAAAGAATTCTTTGTGGCGTTTTCTCCGGAGCGGGAAGATCCTGGCAATACGACGGTGGCGCGCCGCGACATTCCCAAGGTGGTTGGGGGGATGAACGCGCAGGCGTCTGCATTGGCAGCAGCTCTTTATGGCTCGATTTTCAATCGGACAGTCCCAGTCTCTTCTCCGGCAGCCGCGGAGATGACCAAGTTGCTGGAAAATATTTATCGCTGCGTGAATATTGCCCTGGTGAATGAGTTGAAGTTGTTGTCGCTGCGGATGGGCATCGATATCTGGGAAGTGATCGAGGCCGCGTCGACCAAACCATTCGGCTTCCATGCTTTTTATCCCGGTCCCGGGCTGGGCGGACACTGCATTCCGGTCGATCCGTTTTATCTATCCTGGAAAGCGAAAGAATGGGACTTTCGAACCCGGTTCATCGAACTGGCGGGCGAGATCAATACGAATATGCCCTACCACGTTCTGGCATCAGTGAGCTCTGCCTTGAATACGCAAAAGAAGTCGGTGAATGGCGCCCGAGTCCTGGTTCTCGGCGTAGCCTATAAGAAGGACATTGACGATCTGCGCGAATCGCCCTCGCTGACGATCATCGAGCTTCTTCAGAAAGATGGCGCTCAGGTCAGCTATCACGACCCGTATTTTCCCTTCATTGGCAAAGGCCGAAAATACAACCTGCAGATGAAGTGCGCCGATTTGAAAAACTTGGGACAGTACGACTGCGTCTTAATTGTCACGGACCATTCCAACTACGACTACCGGCAGATCGTTCAGGAAGCGCAGTTGGTCGTTGACACACGGAATGCGACGCGCGGTATCGAAAGTTCGAAAATTGTGCGTTGCTGAAATGCCGGCCGGTGCCGACCCTCACGGGGTGTTCGAGAATTCTCCTTGATTACGTGTAGTTTTTCTCATGCCCTTCCGAGTCTGCTCTTCATCAGCCGGGGCGCTGTCAATGTAAGGTATTGATTTTGTTCACAATTGTGGTGCATGCTAGCTTTTAAGAGTGGCCTGTTTATTGCGTAGGCGCTTTTGGGGTGTATGCCGTGCGCCGAATCCTGTCTGCTTGGGGTTCCCCGCATTCTACTCGTAAGACAACTTTTGAGCTAGTATTCGGGTTAGCAATACTGCAGCGGTAAAAGGATATGACTCCGCAGTGTTCTGAGGGTTCTGTGTTGTTCTCTTCTCTTCCCAGGTGGAGAGCTCCCTGGCCCGATTTCTTCGCGAGCTATGGCGTGCAGGCGGCGCTCATTGCCGTCTTCTTCTGGGTACCGGTGCTGACGCCTCAGATTCTAGAATCCAAGAAGGATTATCACGCGATTGAGCTGGTGCCGACTCCGCTGCCGGAGAATCATGAACCGCAGCGTCAGCTGAGGCGCCCCATTATGCAGGCGAAACTCGATCCAGTTGATCCTCCTCCTGCGGCGCTTCGGCTCACCGCTCCCCGGCCGCAACCTAAGCCGAGAATTGAAAATGCCCCAGCCCCTGAAGTGAAGATCTCCGCAAAATTGGATACAGTGCCGGATCCGGTTGTACCTGCCATCCCGAAGCAGATTGTGAGAACGAACCTGTTCTCGACGGGAAGCTCAGCGACACAGACAATTGATCGTCCAGCGCAACAGGTTCAAACCGGTGGCTTCGGAGATCCAAGCGGAGTTCCCGCAAAGACAGCGCAGACTCGTGCGGTAAACATTGCGCAGGCGGGCGGATTTGATCTCCCAACGGGACCTGGATACGGAAATGGCCAGGGAGGGGCGAAGGGAGTTCGGGGCGTCGTAGCCAGCACGGGGTTCGGAAGTGGTGTTGCGACACCGAGCGCGCCATCTGCTGCCAACGGAGCAGTTCACGAGTCGGGATTCGGCGACGGAGACGTTGCCGCCCCTCCGACTGTGAAGTCGCATGCGGCAGAATCCGCAGCGGCGAAAATTGTTCCGGCGGAGATTCTTTCGAAGCCCACTCCTACCTATACTGATGAAGCACGAGCGAAGCGCATTGAAGGCGAGGTGCTGCTTGAGGTCGTGTTTGAAGCGTCAGGAAAACTACGTGTCCTAAAAATTGTTCGCGGTTTGGGACACGGGCTGGACGATTCGGCCGTTCGGGCGGCGGAGCAGATTCGCTTCAAGCCGGCCCTGAAAGACGGCCAGCCCTCGGATTCGACGGCCGTAGTGCACATCATTTTCCAGTTGGCATGACCAACTCCCAGAAGGGTTTTATGCGTATGCTTCGTTTGAGTTCGTCGCTCCTCCCCGGCGTTCTCTTGCTGGCGTGCAGTGTTGCGGCACACAGCCAGAGTTCCCCTACTGCTCCACCGTCAGCGCCCGGGTCAACCCAGCCGCCAACCGGGAAGCCAGCGCCGGATTCTGAAGCAACGCCTTCCGCCGCACTGACCCTGAATGACGTAATGGATCGGGTAGTCGAACGCGAGCACTATTTCATGGCGCAGATGCGCCATATGCATCCGATGGTGGAAACGTATTTACAGGACCTTAAGGCAGATGCGAGCGGGGATACTTCGCCAGTGAAAGATCAGTACTTCCTTGGCCGACTGGACACGACGGACGGGACCGAGGATATCTCGTTTGTCGGCCAACCAGGCTTCGGGCACCGCATGCTGACCAAGCTGACGGGGCTCTATTCACTCCATTATCTCCCCATGGGATTTGCGGAGATGGTTGTGCTGGATAGCGATTTCCAGAAGCGATACTACAAGTTCACTTTCGTTCGGCGCGAATTTCTTGGCGAAGTTCGCTGCCTCGTCATCGATGTCCAGCCGCGGGAGGGAGAGAAGACAGTCCGTTTTCTGGGCCGGATATGGGTGGAGGACCAGGACTACAACATCGTGCGTTTCAACGGCACATACTACCCGCAGCCGAAGAGCAATTTCTTTTTCCACTTCGACAGTTGGCGTTTGAACATGCGGCCGGGAACATGGCTGCCAGCGTACGTCTATACGGAGGAGTCAAACCTGAAGAGCGGGTTGAGCAAGGCTATCCATTTCAAGGCGCAGACCCGGTTGTGGGCATATGACTTGAAAGGGCTGGGGAAGAATGAAGAGTTTACACAGATCCTGGTGGACTCTCCGGACTCGGTGAAGGATCAGAGCGATACGGCCGCAGATGCGACTCCGGTGATGGCCGAGCGCATGTGGGAGAAGCAGGCGGAAGAGAATGCGATCGAGCGTTTGCAGAAGATCGGTTTGCTGGCGCCTCCGGGTGAAGTCGATAAGATTCTTGCAACGGTCGTGAATAACCTTCTGGTCACAAACAATATTGATCTGCAGAGTGACTACCATTGCCGGGTTTTGCTGACCGCGCCGCTTGAGTCTTTCACGATCGGGCATACGATTGTGATCAGCCGTGGGTTGCTGGATGTCCTGCCGGACGAAGCATCATTGGCGATGGTGCTGGCACACGAGGTCAGCCACATCGTACTCGGACATCGGTTTGATACGAAGCTGGCGTTCAATGACAAGCTGTTCTTTCCGGATCAAGAGTCTTTCCAGCGATTGGATTTCAAGAGAAGTCAAGCCGACGAAGAAGCGGCTGACGTCAAAGCCTTGGAGTTGCTGAAAAACTCTCCTTATAAAGACAAACTGGGCAATGCGGGATTATTTCTGAAAGCGTTGCAGCAAAAGGCGCCAGATCTGCCGAACTTGATCCGCCCGCACTTGGGCGACCGGTTTGTGGGAGGGAAGTCGACGAGAATGGCGACGTTGCTAGCACAGGCTCCTGACCTGGACCCGAAGCGGCTCGATCAAATCGCGGCTCTGCCGCTTGGGGGGCGCGTCAAAGTGGATCCGTGGAGCGACCAAGTCGAACTCTCGAAAGCGAAACCAGTAGCTCTGACCTCCGCTAGAGAGAAGATGGAGTTCGAGATCACCCCATTCTTCCCATATCTGGCCCGCATTCCCACGGGCGGAGAAAAGATGGCATTGGGGACATCCACGCCGGCAGGAAGCACAGCGAAATAAGAGAGGCGACCAAACAGGCTGATACGAAAACAAGATAAAAGCGGCTGGGCTAGCTGGCCTGCCGCTTTATGATTTCTGCAGACTGAATGGCGTGTTACTGAATGGAACTGCCAACTTGCGAGAACACGTTGTTGGCATTCGATCCGATAAGGCGGATGGTACCAACCACGATGACGAGAATCACAGCTAACATCACCGCGTATTCAGCAATGTCCTGTCCACGTTCATCGTTCCAAAGCTGCTGTAGATATTTTGCCACGGGGCTCCTCTTCTTCTAACCTCTGAAACTCAGTATGCTCCCCAATTCCTCAGGGATAAAACAATGCTCGTCCCAACGACGTGCTACCCCCAAAGCTCTGAACCTTGGAAAAACTATAATATCGAGGGAATCAGTAGCCAATGGCACGTAAGTGCCACCAAGGTAAACACAGTCACCACCCGACGGTGACCGGAGTTACGCAATACTTTTGAGCGGAAGCGCCTGATTTACCGCAAACAAGGCCAGTTCCAGGCGGGTTGAAACTCCCAGCTTGTCGAAAATGTTGCTGAGATGATGTTTCACAGTATCTTCGCTGATCTTGAAATATTCGGCAATTTCCTTATTGGAGTAGCCGGCAACCACAGCAGACACAATCTCCAGTTCGCGAGGGGTGAGGCCGAATTTCTTCTGACGGGCTTCGTCATGAGAGGACTGCATTAAAGTACGCAGGTACTGCACGAGATTGGAAACGCTCTCTCGCCCGACCCAGTATTCCCCCGCCATTACCGTCTGAATTGCCTTCAGCAATAACTGCGTTGCCGAATCCTTCAAAACGACACCACGTGCACCCAATTGCAATGCCTCTACAATCTGGCCCTTCTCAGCAGCGGCAGTGAGCAGAATGACGCGAACGGGAGTGGAGTTGGCGGGTACGCTGAGCTCGCGGAGAGCCTCCAGGCCCGGATGCTTGGGCATGGCGAGATCCAGCAGGAGAATGTCAGGTTTCAACTGACGCGCGAGCTTAACGGCCTCAGCGCCGTCCGAGGCTTCGCCGATGACCTTCATCTCGGCTTCGGCCTCGAGCAGCCGGCGGAGACCATCGCGAAAAATAGGGTGATCGTCGGCAATCACCAGGCGAACCTGCTGCGGCTTTCTAAAGTTCATGTGGCACAACCCCATCCCGAGGCACAGTGACCTCTAATCGCGTTCCTTGACCGGGATTCGATTCTACCGTGAGTTCACCGGCAATCAAACTGACACGTTCCTTGATGATCATTGGACCTTTTCCAGAGTCATTCATCTGCTGGTGATTGTAGCGTCCGGCAAAAGGAAATCCCTTGCCATCGTCTTCTACGGTCAGACTCCAATTTTTCCCGCTCGAAGCCAGGCGTACGAGAGCATGACGCGCTCCACTATGTTTCCTGACATTGACCAGGCCTTCCTGAACAATGCGCAAGACCTCGCGGCAGACTCGCTGGGGCATATCGAGTTCATCGAGGTCGGTGACAAAGCGCGCGTTGATGCCGGTTTCTCGCTGGAAACGCTCAACTGTGTCTTTAAGCACGCCTAGCAGGCGTTGAGAATCGACGTCGATGGCTTTCATCTGCTGCATTAATTCACGTAGTTTCAGAACCTCCTCGCGAAGTAAGCTCTGAATTCGTCCCAGTTCTCCGCCGACAGGGCGATTCTGTTCGACCTGCCTGCGCAAGACATCGACCTGCATCTCGACCGCAATCAGGGACTGCACGGCGCCATCGTGGAGTTCGCGGGCAAAGCGTGCGCGCTCGGCAGCAGATGCACGCCTGCGCAAACGATGCAGCAGGTAAACGTTGTAGATAGCCGGTCCGACCTGCCGAACCAGATCCAGGAAGAACCGAAGTTCTTCCTGCTTGTCGCTTGGCCATGCGGGATCGAACAAGAAGACGCGGCCGCGCCATTCGCTTCCGAAGAGAAAAGCGACAGTGACCATGGAATCGAAGGGTTGCGCCTGCCGGAACTGGGAGATTGGCGCGACATCCGTGACGGGTACAGGATGACCGGATTGATCTAGAGCTAATGTTGTCCAGCGGTCTTTTGCGTACTTTGCGAAGCAAACGACTCCCGGAAAGTCATCCAGGTAAGTGGTGGCGCCACTCAGGCCTGATTCCAGCCATCGAAATTCAGTTTGTCCACCGCCATTCCGTTTAGTCAGTTCGCCCGCGAATGAACGTTTGCTGTGAATCTCCTGGGACAGAACCAGCATTCGAGAAGCGCCGTACATCGCGGCGAATTCGCCGAAGATCTGCTCGATGGTACCTGTAAGGCCGGCTTCTACGCGAACCTTGGACAACATTTCTGTAATAACAGCTTTCTCGGCGCGAAGATTTTTTTGCTGTTCGGCAAGGTAGCCGAGCAAGAGGCCCATCACGATCAGGTACACGGATAGCATGAACAATGGTTCAGGTTGGAATTCCTTCACATTGATGTGAAGGCCGGTCATGGCCCGCAGGGGCAGCGATCCTTGTGGCCAGACGTGAAGTACGATGATGCTCTCGATCCAGAGCAGGACCGCCTCCGCGGCGGCGGTGCCGAGCGTTTCGCGAAAACCCCAGCGATAGGCGGCTGCAGCCAACGCGAAGAAGAAGAAGAGGAAAAATGGTGTTCTGGGACCCTCCGCAAAAATTGAAATCAGAGCGGGCCAGGCAATATCACCGGCATGCACAAGAAACCGAAATGCCGAGGTGGACTGCTTCCGGCGCCGTAGCAACATCAGGATCAAGATGCCGTTCGCCATGTAAAACACAAACAGTCCGTAGGCCGCCCAGGAGTGCCCTAGTATTTCAGTCGGATCCATCCGGATGGCGACCAGAGTAGAGACTGCCAAAAAGACGCGGGCGGTGGCGAGCCAGCGCTCGATGCGCCGGGTCTCGCCCGGGTCGGGCGGGATTCTCATTCTCCAAGACTGCCGATAGCGCTCTACTGGAGGTTTCACTGGGACCGATCTCCCGGGGCGCGCCGGGTAACCCGCATATTATTGAATAGATGAGGCTAGCGGGCAAGTCACCGAGTTGGCAACGAAAGCAACATCGCAGTGAGGAGGGTTAATCGAGGTTACTCCGGTAACCAGTGACTGTGCCCGTTGCCATCTAGAATGACAGCGACGGAGTGTTTTTTGATCAGAGGCTCGAAACTGTGGCTCGGGATGGTTGCCGCCCTACTAGGGTTGCAGATCGTTGCAGCGCTGTTTTTGCATCGCTCATTCGCGTTGACCGCGGTCAGCGACATCGTCCAGTGCCTTTTGCTGCTTTCGGGTACTGCCGCCTTCATTCCCCTGCTGTTGCGATCTGCGAGGCGCGTACGTCTTTTTTGGATATTCATTGCGCTAGGGTTGATTTTTTGGCTGTCCTACCAGTTCTTCTGGACGTATTACGAACTGATTTTGCGGCGTGACGTTCCCGATCTATGCGCCTGGGACGTTGTGCTTTTCCTGCACATCGCGCCGCTCATGGCGGCCTTGGCGCTTCGCCCGCATGTTCCGAGAGATGAGTATTCTGCTCGCGTCGGGCGTCTGGATTTTGCTCTTCTCTTTGTGTGGTGGCTTTACCTTTACGTTCTGGTTGTGATGCCATGGCAGTACGTTGTACCAGATAGCACTGCCTACAATCGCAATTTGAATGACCTATACCTTGCCGAGAAGACGGCCTTCCTTCTGGGGTTGCTTGCGTGCTGGTTCACCAGCAAAGGGGAAGAGTGGCGAAGACTCTATGCTTCACTTTTCGGAATGAGTTTTTGCTATTCCGCGGCATCTGCACTCGCAAACTGGGCAATAGGCCGAAAAACCTATTACAGCGGGAGCTTTTACGACATCCCACTGGTGGCGGCCATGGCCAGCTTAACTTGGATTGGACTGCGCACCAGGGTTGAAAAGCCGGATCATGAAGGGTCGGAAACGTCGACAGTCTATGGTATTTGGGTTGCGCGTTGCGGCATGATCGCTGTGTTCTCATTGGCACTGTTTGCAGCCTGGGCGATCTCAGATGCACACGTACCATCGAAAATAAGACTTTTCCGGCTGGCGATCACCCTCTTGGCAGCCTTTTGTATGGGAGTGATGGTGCTGCTCCGGCAGCAGATGCTCGACCGAGAACTGATTCGATTGTTGAGCCATTCACGCGACTCCTTCGATAATCTCAAACGCCTGCAGGCGCAGATTTTGCAATCCGAGAAACTGGCGTCCATCGGCCAGTTGGTTGGAGGTGTCGCGCACGAACTGAATAATCCGATTACGGCGATGTTGGGGTATTCCGATCTGCTGCTGAATACGAGGCTCACTTCGGAACAGCAGCCTCTCGCGATGAAGATCGGGCAGTGTGTGCGAAGAACAAAATCGCTGGTCGCTAGCCTCATCAGCTTTGCGCGGCAGACGCCTGCCGCCAAGGCTCCCCTGGACCTGAACACACTTGGGCGAACCGCAGTGAAGTTAACGCAGCCCCAGTGGGAGGCACTGGGAATCGAAGTTTGGACACGACTGGACCGCGAACTACCCAAAGTCCTGGGAGATTCGAATCAACTCCTTCAAGTGTGCCTTCAAATGGTGGGAAACTGCTTGCACATACTCAGTGAGCGTGGTGGCCGCACGTTAAATGTGACCACCGAACGAGACGGAGGCGTATGCGTACTGCAATTTGCCACTGAGCCTATCGTCCAGGCGGACGGGGAAAATGCTTCATCTCCCATCGACCCAGAGGACAGCCTGGGGCTGGCAGCCTGTCAGGGAATTTTGCGTGAACATCACGGCCAGATTCAGCGTGAACGCCGTGAGGATGGGGCCCTCGTTTTCAGCGTCGAAATGCCCGCCGCGAAGAGCACTGCTGCCAGTTCCAAAGAAGCTACAGTGCCGGTGCTTTGGCAATCTCGACCGTACGCTTGAGTTGACCGCAGGCAGCGTAAATGTCGCGTCCGCGTGGGCGCCGTACAAACGCCGGGATACCTCTTGCGCGCAGAGCGTTTTGGAATAACGTGACTTGGTCGCCTTTAGGTGTCGTAAAGTCAACTCCTGGCCCTGGATTCAGCGCAATCAAATTTACTTTGCAGCGTATTCCTTGCAAGAGTTCGGCGACTTCCTGGGCGTTTTCTACCGCGTCATTCACGCCGCCGAGCAACACATATTCGAAGGTGATCCATTCCCGCGTGCGCAGCGGGTACGCCTTGGCCGCCGCCATCAGCATTTCCAGATTCCACTTTTTATTCAGCGGCATTAGACGCGAACGTAGCTCATCGTTTGAAGCGTTCAAGGAAATAGCTAGTTTCGGCCGAATCAGTTCCCGTCCGAAGTCATGAATGCGCGGGACGATTCCCGCCGTCGACACCGTCATCCTTCGCTCGGCAATGCCAACTTCCTGAACCAAGAGACGCGAAGCTTTTATGAAGTTGTCATAGTTCAGCAGCGGCTCTCCCATCCCCATAAAAACGAGGTTAATGCGATCCTCGGGCGGTGAAACCTTCTGGTCCTTCAGCACCGCGCACACTTGGCCCACAATCTCCCCGGCGGTCAAATTGCGCTTTACGCCCAGCAGAGCCGTCAGGCAGAATTGGCAATCCACGGCACATCCCACCTGGCTGGAAATACAGATGGTCGAGCGGCCGGAATTCTGTCCCTGGCCCTTTCTCTGGTCAGAGCTGACGCCTTCCGCGAAGCGTTCCGCCTGCTCTCCGGCTTCGCTCCCGTCCCCGGCTTCGCCGCCATCGCCCTCGGGCATCCACACTGTCTCAACGCTCTGACCGTCGGCAAATGCCATGAGATACCGCACCGTGGCGTCCTGAGACAGAAATCGGTTTTCGATCCTCGGAAGGCCTACAGTCAAGCCCATTTCAGTTAGCTTGGACCGTAGCTGCCGCGGAATCGTGGAGATTTCCCCGATCGATTCCACGCGCTGGCGGTAGATTGCCTCAAGCAGTTGCCGTGACCGATACGATGGCTCGCCCGTTGACTGCATGAGCAAGGCAAACTCCTCAGAGTTCATTCCAAGTAACGAGTTGTCGGGCGCGATATTCAAAGTACGCCATTACTGCGCTTCAAAGTCTCGTGGCCGAAGCCCTCGACCAGTATTGTTCTGTAAGTTGTTGAATACAAAGCTATGAACTATTCTCCGGCGCGATTCAAACGCCTATGTAAAAATATCAGTAGTAAGGACCCTTGTGCCAGCACGTCTACTGTGGGTTTCCGACGTCTTCATAGCAGGTAAGCATTCATGACGAAAGAGGTTCGAAACATCCGCCGTCAAAAGCTCTCCAATGGGCTTACGGTGATCACCGAGCAAATGCAGCATATCCGGTCCGCCTCGATCGGCATATGGCTGCAAACCGGGTCGCGCGACGAAGACCAGGAGTGGAACGGCATCTCCCACTTTATCGAGCACATGGTCTTTAAAGGGACGAAGCACCGTTCAGCGGAAGAGATTGCGCGCCAGGTGGACTCAATTGGCGGTAACATGGACGCTTTCACCGCCAAAGAATGCATCTGCTTCAACGTCAAAGTGCTGGACGAGCATGTTCCGACCGCCCTCGATATTTTAAGCGATCTGGTGCTTAACCCCGTATTTGATGTCGCTGATATCGCTCGTGAACGCGGCGTGATCATGGAAGAGATCAAGATGGATGAGGACAATCCCGACTATCTGGTCCATGAGATCTTCACGCAGAATTTCTGGAAGGGGCACCCACTGGGCCGGCCGATCCTGGGAACCAAGGAGACGGTGAAGCGTTTCGAGCGGGAGTCTGTTCTGGATGCCTATGCTCACTGCTTCGCTCCGGGGAACATTATTGTGTCGGCCGCCGGCAATCTCGACCATGATCGGTTTGTGGAATTGGTGAAAGCGCAATTCGAGCACATGAAGCCGATGTCGAATGGTTTTCATTCGCAAGCGCCAAAGACCTTTTCAAGAATCATTCTGCGGAACAAGAAGGCACTGGAACAGGTTCAATTGTGCATCGGCGTGCCGTCGCATCCTATCGCGCATGAAAAGCGGCATGCGGGTTACATCCTGAATACAGTGCTGGGCGGGGGCATGAGTTCTCGATTGTTTCAAAACATCCGAGAGCGTCAGGGATTAGCCTATTCGATTTATAGCGATCTCAATCCGTATCGCGATACCGGATGTCTGGCCGTTTATGCGGGAACTTCGCTGACATCGGCGGCAAAGGTGGTGCAATCGGTCGTCGAGGAGTTCCGCAAGTTGAAGAGCGATTCAGTTCCTGAGGAAGAGCTTCGGCGTGCCAAAGCTCAGCTGAAGGGAAGCCTTATGCTGTCGCTCGAGTCGAGCACATCGCGCATGTCGAATCTGGCTCGGCAGGAGATGTACTTCGACCGCTTCTACGACCTCGACGAATTGATTGAGAGGATTGAAGCTGTCACCGTGGAGGATCTAGCGAGCTTGGCCATCGAATTCTTCAAGCCAGAGTCTGTCGCCGTGACGGCGCTTGGAAATCTGAATGGTTTGAAGCTAACGCGCGATCAGTTGGCTTGCTAGCGGTCCATGATGAATGTGTCCATTTGTGCCGCCGGAAGCTGATGCCGGTGAGCTAGCCGCTCTACATACTGCCGTCGCAAAAGATCTGACAGGCCGTTACGGTCGCGGTTTCTGGTTCTCCAAAACCAGCGACAAAGGGGCGCTTCTCCTGCGGAATTCGCGAGTCCTGGTTGCCGGAAGTGGCGCACGTAGTCTACCGGAAAGACCCCTGATTTACTTCGAACTGCTCGTCCGAAGGCAGCACGACAAAAGGTCCGACGAGTTGTAACTTCCCGTTGGCCTACACATCCCATATCTGCCCGCAGGTGAAAGCCTGCCGATCAATCGAATCGATTTCATTCAAGGAGAAGTTATGAGAAAGATGTTCAGCAGTTTGGCGATTATGTGTGTTCTGGCTGCTTCCGTGGCGACCTTCGCTCAGGACCAGATGAAACAGGACGAGATGAAGAATGATGCCCAGCACGACACGATGAAGAACGACCAGATGAAGAAGGACAAGAAGGCGAAGAAAGCAGCCAAGAAAGATCAGATGCAGCATGGCGACATGAAAAACGACAACATGAAACACGACGATATGAAAAAGGACGATATGAAGAAAGACGATGTGAAGAACAATTAGTGACGATTTGTGAAACGGCGCAGACGTGAAAGCCTGCGCCGTTTATTTTTTTCCGCGAAAACTAGCGCTTCAAGGCAGGGGCCCCGTCATCATCGACGTCAACGATGTCAGCGTCGGCTTGCGTCTCGGATCCCGCAGAAGCATTCGCTGAAGACGCGGTCTCCAGGTATTTCCGCATGCAGCGTACGCAAGGAACGTAGCCTTCGCGAATCGCTTCGCGGGCAGTCAGCGTCCGCTCCTTGTCTTTATTGTGAATGAAGTCGCAACCTGGGACGTGAAACTCTTTGGCGCCTTCAGATACCACCACCGTCATATCAGGCGGGATATGATGACCCGGCTGCGCATGCTCGGACAGCAGCGGATGCGACACCGTCAGCGAGTTTGCCCACCGGAGTCCCCCGGCAAATAGAGCGAGCGCGGCTACCGGAATCAGCCATGCGGACCATGTGGACCACGGTGACCATCGAATCCGTGTGCTTCGCGCCAGCCGTTTCTCTAAGCGGCTGCTAAAACCGGCCGGCATCTCAATCATGCGCTCATCACTATAAAGCGCGATCACATTCCGCGTTCCCTCCAAGACAGATCGGCAGCGCTGGCAGGCATTGAAGTGATTGTCCATTGCCTCGCGCAGCTGTGGGGTGACCTCACCTTCCAAATAATTCGAGATTTCGCGCCACACCAGCTCGCACTTGACTGCTTCGTGGTTCACCATGGCTTCGTTCCCTTCTCGAAGGGCAGGCGGCTGAACCATCCCCTGTCCCATCCTCCGGCGAGCAAGTCACGCAACATCAGCCGCGCTCGCAGCAGCCGTGTCTTGACCGAGGCTACCGAGATTCCCAGCGCTTCAGCAGTTTCCTGAATATTCAGTTGCTCCATATCTCTGAGTACAAAAACTTCGCGGTATTTGCGATCCAGGCTGGCCAATGCGTCCGCAAGCTTCTGCCGGACTTCTTTGCGCTCGAGGGCTTCCGATGGAATCTCGCGCCAATCCGCGAAGTCTCGTGGCGTGTATTCGCCATCTTCGTCGCGGTGGTCGTCTATTCCTTCCATCATGGCCGTGCGTTCCCTCCTTCGCCGCATCAGAGCCTCGTTGACAGTAATCTGAATCAGCCAGGTACTGAACCGCGCCTCCGCGCGAAATTGACGGATGTTGGCGAGAGCCTTCAGCATTGCTTCTTGAGCGACATCCTCGGCGTCCGCTTCATTGCGCAAAATGGCCATTGCTGCTGCGAATACCCTGCGCTCATAGGGACGGACGAGCTCGTAAAAAAATTCGTGATGGCCCCGCTGCACGTGCGAGATGAGATCCTGTTCGCGTGACAGCCCCGGTGCCGGGTTGTTTGAAACCACATTTAACTCGCCCATCTTGTCTCGCCGGGTCAGTACTCAGGATCTTTTTTCCAACCAGTCAGCATGGAAATGAAATTGTTCCAGCCATGCAGAAGCACCATAACCAGATGGCCCAGGACGAATGCGAACATGGCCCACATGATCAGAAAATGCCAGAGTCTTGCGAGATGGAATCCGCCCATGAGCCATGCGAGCCAGGAAAACTGTACTGGCTTCCAAATCGCCAGACCTGTCAAAACTGAGAGAACGGCCAAGACGATCACAGTCGTGTACGCGTGCTTCTGCAGCGGGTTGTAGGCCTCATGCTGCTCGGGCTTTGGACCGAAAAAGAAGTAATGGCGCACCATGGGCCAGACGCCTGGAATATCCCGATGCGAAAATAGCACCTGCTTGTAGTTACCGCTGAAAAACTGATATCCGAGGTAAATAAGGCCGGTGGCGATGTAGATCCACATAAAGGTTAGGTGCCATTGCAAGGCACCACCGAGCCATCCGCCGATGGCAAATGCCTGTGGCCATTGCAGCAGGTCTTTCTGTGGGATCTTGGCGCCAAAACTGGGAAAGGCGCGGAAGATCTGCAGACCGCTTCCCGCCATAACGAACAACGAGATCGCATTCAACCAATGACAGATACGCACTGGCAGCGGATGTTCGTAGACGACGCGTCCTACCGTTTCAGTTTCGGCGTCCTTCGTGCGAATCAGTTCGATAACGGTACCACTCATCGTTACTCTTTCCTCCAACACCGTTTTTCTAGAGTCCGTAAAACGACGAATACCCTTGATCTTCCCAGTAGCCCTTTTTGTCGAGAATGTTGGTGACTTTTAGGTCGGTAAGATATTTCGCCTGCTTGTATCCGATTTTCGTTGGGATATTGAGCCGCAGGGGCGCGCCATGCTCGCGAGTAAGCGGGCGGTCGTACATTTCGTAGCAGAGCAGTGTTTGCGGATGCAGCGCAGTCGCCATGTCCAAAGATTCGTAGTAATCGTCGGCGCATCCGACGGTAATGAACCGTGCCGAAGTATCGGCGCCGGTCAGCGTCAAGAAGTCGGAGAGTTTGGCGCCTCCGAAACGGCCGATTACATCCCAGCCCTCGACACAAACGTGGCGCGTATTCTGCCGGACTCGGGGAAGAGCCTGGATCTGGTTCAGTCGATACTCGCCCGGTTTCTGTACTGCGCCGCTAACGGTAAGCGTCCAGTTTTCAAAGATCACTCCCGGATCATCGACGTCGTAGTCGTTTATAGGAAACTTGTCGAATGGAGTGAGTTGAGAGTCTGCAAACGTCGGCGCCAGATATCCGCGCCGGAACAGGCGCGCCGAAACCCAATCACTGAAGCCCAAGCCGTTCTTCAGAAGCGATTCCTGCACTCGGGGGATCGCAAAAGTCCCTAATAGGAGTACCGGAGCGACTTTGAATAGCTCCCTGCGCGTTGTCTCTGCGAACTTGCGCTCCATCACTCTCGGAGTGATGATCTTCGGCAGAGCTTTCACAGGCCGCTCTTCCTCTTCCGTGGCATCGTTCGCCGCGGAATCGGGGCGTTCAGCGCTTGCTTTTGCATGGCTTAGCGGAACTGCTATGGGTTTTGTGTCGTCAGGCTCCATGTCCCTAACTCCGAGCAAGCTTCCCCAATAAGATTCAGAGAGTTCCACAAAGTTACGCCAATCCTACCCCGCAGTCCATCCGGTCTGGGACTTTCCGCGTCAGCGTTTCTGGGCTTTACGGTTGGTTTTTCGTGTTTTCTGGGGCATACTATGCTCCGTCATTTGTGCTGACAGTGTAGGCACTATGTTTGAGCCAGCCAGATCGCAGGACCAGAAGCGCCATTTGTTACCGGGAACACTGGCGTCCAACGAACCGAAGCAGCGTCGGCTCATGTTGACGGCACTGGCGTTGTTGTTGATGTCGCTGGTGATCGTGCTGTATCGCGAGCGGGATTTCTGGTTTCCTGACTCAGACGAGGTTGCCGACCAGTTCCAACAACCTGCACCGTCCACTTCTCAAACTACTGCAAGTGAGGCGAAGAGCGTGCCTGCTCACCAGAGAAAGGCGCGTTCACGTTTGCGTTCGGTTCATCCTGCTGTCGCAACACGCGTTCCCGCTGTAGCAGAGGCCCTTCCTAACGAGGAAAGAGCCCCTCTGACTGTAACCAGGACTGTGCTGCCCCCACTCGAAGTGGAAGTGGTCGCCGGTAGCACTCATCGCACGCTGCGTCCCGGCACTAATTCGGTGAAGGTCGACATGCAGCCTGAGGAGAACGCGACGTCGGCTCAGCAGGCACCAATTGTGCAGGAGGATTTGCCCGCCAGCATTACAGTAAACGCGGCCGAACACACTGCGATCTCTGCGGAACCGGCACCCGCAGACGTCGTTAGCCACTCTGTACAGCCGGGCTACCCGATGCTGGCACGCGAAATGAAGGTACAAGGGGCGGTGACCCTCCAGGCGTTGATTGGTCGTGATGGCCTCATTCAGGACCTTAAAATACTCGCGGGGCCACCCATCCTGGCAAAAGCGGCGCTCGAGGCCGTGAAACAATGGCACTTTAAGCCGCACTATGAGGGAACAGAGCCTGTAGAGACGCAGGCCAAGATCACGGTCAACTTTACGATCTCAACAAATTGACCTTCTGGCTCGACCAAATTCCCGCAAAAATGACGAGCGTCCTGGGAACTCTTTCGAGTCCAGGACGCCCCGGCAGCCCTCCCCCAGAACTGCTCACCCACGAAAATAAGATGGATTGCAGATTCTTGCCTATGGCACGATCGGGCTATAAATCCCCCTAAAGTGCCATGCCATTCAACTTCATAAGCACAAAGGGAATAGTCCCCGCATGGGAGTTTGGCAGCGTCGGAATTCTGCCTTAAGTCCTACAAATTCCTGCCGATAAAAACTTCAGTTAGGTCTTAACTCGCGCGCGGAGCACTTCTTTGTCTTTTGACGGGTCAGACATCTGCCGCACCATTCTTGAGAGCCTGCCCACCGGGGTATGCGTACTCGATATGCAGAAGAGAATTGTGCTTTGGAGCGACGGCGCTGAACGCATTACGGGGCATCTCCGTCACGAGGTGCTCGGGCGCTGTTGCATTGCCGATCCTCTCCTACATTGCGATCAACCTGGTTGTGAATTTTGCAATGAGGAATGTCCGCTGGCCCGTGCGATGAAGACGTCGCATGATGCTGAAGCGACGGGCATTCTTTATCACAAGGCTGGTCATGAAATCCCGGTGCGGGCGCGGGCCGTGCCGGTACGCAGCGAGAATGGTTTGATCGTGGGGGCGGTCGAGATTTTTGAGGAACTGCAACAGTGTGCAAAATCCGAGCGTGGCTCCGTTAGCAGTCAAGTCGCGGAATTCCTTGACCCGGTGACTGGCACTGCGAATCATGCCGCGATGGAGCGCCACCTTCGGAGGGCTTTGGCTTCGTTCCGCGAAATGCAAGTCCCATTTGGAGTTTTTCTGGTACAGGTCGAAAAGTTGGGACGTTTCCGGGCGAATTTGGGGGCAGAGGCCGGTTTTTCATTCCTGAGGTTGGTGGCGCGCACTCTCGAGAGCGCGTTCTCGGTTAGCGACTTCATTGGACGGTGGACGGACGATCAATTCCTTGTGGTGGTCAGCGAATTCCAGGAGGAAGCGCTTTCTGCCGTGCGTGAGCGAATCCGGCGAATTCTGGCGCGGGAAGGCATTGAGTGGTGGGGAGAACGTCATTCTTTGCCGGTTTCGATTGGTGGCGCATTCGTACGGCCTGAAGATACTTTTGAAATGCTGCTCGATCGCGCGCAGCAATCACTCTGCACAGCATCAGCTTGGATTACGGGTACGGATGCAGCAGGTTCCAATTCGTCGGGGAGTTTGTAATGTTTGCCATTATCGGCATTCTTGTGGTCTTCGGGTGTGTAGTAGCTGGTTATCTGATGGAGCATGGCAATATTCGAGTGCTCATCCAGCCTGCCGAACTCGTGATCATCGGCGGAGCAGCTGTGGGAACCGTGTTGGTTGCCAATCCCCTGCACATCATCAAAAAAATCCTGGGTGGTATCGGAGGCGTTTTTGGAAGTTCGAAGTTCGGCAAGGAGACATACATCACCACTCTGAAAATGATGTATGAACTGCTAAACAAGGCCCGTAAAGACGGTTTGATGGCACTCGAAGGCGACGTGGAGGAACCGGAGAAGAGTCCAGTTTTCTCAAAAAATCCGGCCTTCCTGAAGAATCATCATGTCTGCGATTTTGTCTGCGACTCGCTGCGCATGGCCATCACCGGAGTGGACGCCTTCGACCTTGATCAGATGCTGGATCTGGACTTGGAAGTGCATCATCAGGATGCCTCGGCGCCCACTTCGGCTCTAACTACTATGGCGGACTCCTTGCCCGGCCTGGGCATCGTGGCTGCAGTGTTGGGCGTGGTCATTACGATGGGAGCGTTGGGCGGTCCTCCGGAAGAGATCGGTCACAAGGTGGCTGCCGCATTGGTCGGCACGTTTCTTGGAATTTTGCTGTGCTACGGATTAGTCGGCCCGATTGCCGCCAACATGACCAGAGCCGCGGAAGAGGAGCACGCATTCCTGTACGTGCTGCGGGTATTGATGGTCTCTTTTCTCAAGGGCACGGCTCCGATTATGGCGGTTGAAGTGGCGCGACGCGCGGTTCCCGGACATGTGCGTCCTTCGTTCAAAGAACTTGAACAGGCATGCCGCGGAGGAGGAGCGGCTGCAGCAGCAGCGGCTGGCTCCTAGATCCCCGCTGGTAACACCATGGAAAAGACCCGTCCAATCATCATCCTTAAGAAGAAAGGTGGCCATGGCGGTCATCATGGCGGCGCATGGAAGGTGGCCTACGCCGATTTTGTGACTGCCATGATGGCGCTCTTCATCGTGCTTTGGCTGCTCAATAGCAGCAAGCAAATTCAGGAGGCGGTTGGAGGTTATTTCAAGGACCCAACGGGAACCTCGAAGAAAGTTGGCTCCAACATGCAGGGCGCGGGAGAGAACTTCGTGCTTACGCGCGACAATATGCCGAAGCTCAAAGAGCAATTACAGAAGGCGATGAAGCAGATGTCGGATTTCGAAAAACTGAAGAGCCACATCGAGATGACCGTTACGACCGAAGGCCTGCGCATTGAACTCTCGGAATCCGCAAGCGGAACCTTCTTCGACAGCGGCAGCGCACAACTGAAGCCAGACGGAGCGGAATTGTTGGTTACTCTCGCGCAAGAACTCGGCGAACTCCCCAATAGACTCTCAATTGAAGGGCACACCGACTCTCAGCCCTACGTGCCATCAGCTACCTATGGGAACTGGGAACTCTCCGCGGATCGAGCCAACGCCGCCCGACGCGTGATGCAATCCAATGGGATCCGCATCGACCAAGTGACACAGGTTCGCGGCTTCGCCGACCAGAGATTGCGGAAACCAGATGCTCCATTCGATCCCGCGAACCGTCGGATTTCCGTGATCGTTCAGTACATCATCAAGAACAGTGAACATGACGATGAGAAGCCGGCCTCTGTGGCAGAAGAGAAGAGTGCCGAAAGCAAACCGTCGGCTGCTAACCAGAAGCCTGCATCGAAAGATTGATCAGCGCAAGCAAGCCTGTCCATTTGACCCTCCAAGCTTCCTGTGCCACACTGCCGTTAGCTGGTGGGGTGCATGAGTCGCATGGGATCAAGAGCGGTCCAGTTTTTTGCGCGAACTGCCCACCTCCAGTTGCTGGTCTGCTTGTTTATTTCCGTTGCGGTTGCCCAACGCGGCGGGTTGAACGACCCCAAAGATCTTAACCAGGTCATCCTGACTTACAACACAGCTCCCGGGACCGGAGTGTTGGTCTTCAATGTTTATGCCGAGCGCTCGAGTAATCATCTCGATCGGCAGGCAGTGCTGAAGCTGGTCAATTCCGCAGACCACTCCGCCATCTTTCAGACCACTGATGATAATGCGCGAGGTGTGTTCGCCAATGTTCCATTCGGCGGATACGAAGTGGAAGTGAGTTCAGTTGGTTATCTGAGCGATCACAGACGTGTGCAAGTCATGTACTTGTTGGGGCCAAAGCAAATCGATGTGGTGTTACACCGAGATCCCGCCGCCGTTCGACTCGATTTGGCCGATGCAGTTCCTTCCCCCAAGGCGCGCAAAGAAACAAAACGCGCGATATCGTTTCTGAAATCAGGTAATCTTGCCCAGGCGCAGAAACAGCTCGATCAGGCCTATCAACTGGCGCCATCCAGTTCGGATCTGAACTTCCTTCTAGGCTATTTGTATTTTCAGAAAAGAGACTTCTCGCAGGCCAAGAATTATCTCGGCACGGCAGCAAATCTCAGTCCGCACAATGTGCAAACTTTAACACTTCTAGGCCGCGCGGATCTCGAGAACCGTGATTATCCTGCCGCTCGATCCGCGCTTGAGCAAGCCATCCTGGCTGATTCTGAGAACTGGCTCCCGCACAGCCTGCTGGCGGACGCTTATCTTTGCCAGAAGGACTACGGCAAGGCACGAGATGAGGCACAGTTTGCGATCGCGAAGAGTCCGAAAATAGAAAAAGACGCAACCAGTTCAACTCATCTTGTATTAGGAGAGGCTCTAGCCGGGTTAGGACAGAATCAAGGTGCAATCGAAGCCCTGAACACATTTTTGGACGAATCCCCTCGGCACCCGATGGCAGGTGAGGTGCGGGCATTGGTTGACGAGATCAGAGAACAAGACTTCAGTTCTGCTTCGAATGCGTCGCCGGAGAAGACCGTGGCTCGCCTCTCTGGCGTAGATCCGGTCGATGCACTGGCAGCCCCAACACTCTCGTTGAAATCATGGCAGCCGCCAAGCGTCGACGACGTGATTCCCGCGATTGCGTCGAATGTCGAGTGTCCCGCCACGCAGGTGATTCAGGAGTCCGGCAAGCGAATTCAAGAACTGGTAAATGATGTCCAGCGTTTCGCGGCCGTGGAAGATTTGTTCCACCAGACGCTCGATAACTTCGGAATTCCTGTCCGCACTGAAACCCGCAAATATAACTATGTGGCATCGATCTCGGAGGCCGAGCCGGGCTTCATCGCGGTAGATGAATACCGAAGTGAGAAGCTTACGCTAAATGGATACCCCGACCAGATCGCGAGCAGCGGATTCGCGGCGCTTGCACTGGTATTTCATCCGGATATGCGTGACAACTTCGCCATGACGTGTGAAGGACTCGGTGACTGGCGCGGACAGGCAACCTGGTTGGTGCACTTCCGCCAGCGAGAAGACAGGCCTAGCCGAATGCACAGCTATAAAGTCGGAAATCAACTGCACTCTGTCGATTTGAAGGGTAGAGCGTGGATTACTGCCGACAAGTTTCAAATTGTGAGGATCGAGGCCGACATGGTACGTCCGATGCCAGAGATTCAGCTGGTCAGTGAGCATCAGGCGGTTGAGTACGGACCGGTTCCATTTCCGAAGAAGAACACCACGCTTTGGCTGCCAAAAAGCGCCGATATTTATTTCGACTTCAGAAAACACCGCTATTATCGGCGGCACAGCTTTGATCATTTTATGTTGTACTCCGTGGACACAGAAGAGAAGCGCAAGGCGCCAGTCGATCCTGCGAAGCAACCCGGCTAAACAGCGCTTCCACTCCATTGCGTTCCTTGATCCGGTTGTATGCCACGCGCCGTGAGCAACGAATCCAGTTTGTGAAAAACTATCATCGGGAGATTTTCGTTATATGTTTTCCTTTGAGCCAATCGGATACGTGAAGAGTCCTTATCGGGACACAAAAGAAATTCCGAAAGGTCTAGGCGTCAAACACGAAGCGGAGGGGGTCCTCGAAATCCTGGCAAAATACGAAGCCGGACTGACCGACGTTGAAGGATTCTCACATATCTTCGTCTTGTGGGTGTTCGACCGATCGGAGGGATACGAATTAGTCGGCAAGCCACCTATCGATACCGGCCCTCACGGAGTGTTCGCCACGCGATCCCCTCGTCGTCCCAATCCGATTGGCTTGACCGCCGTGCAAGTACTTCGACGAGAGGGCTCCTCAGTGTACGTGCGGGGAGTTGATATGCTCGACGCAACTCCAATTCTCGATTTGAAACCCTATCTGTCGGGCATTCCTACCGAGCAACTCCGCCGGGGGTGGTTGGCAGAAGCAGAACTGAGGGCGTCCAAGGAACGTTAGCATCAGAGTTCTCTCCCTTCATCTTTGCGCCCGAGATGAACAATGATTTCCACGGCCCCCGCCCGTTACCAGCCTCGCCTGTCATTCTCTGACGACGGTAGGCACGAAGCCGGTGTTGCAATCGACTCATCGTTAACCTCCGATAAGTTTTCCACCGAAAAAGCGTCTCCGTAGCACAAAACCCATTGACGGACAAGTCCTTAGAACGATACGATTCCAAGCAAGTCACCAATATAGTTATTAACGGAGTGTGGGAATGGGCAGGTCCGCAATTCGCGGTTTGGTGAGTTGTGTGCTTGCGGTACTGTTCCCCTTTTCTTTATTGGCCGCTGATTCCAACCCGGCCATGCTTTATACCAATGGTGCAGCTTGGATTAACGGGGCGCATGTTCCCCGTCCATCTCTGGCCATCTTTTCAGGCGATCTGTTGCAGACTCGCTCCGATTCGGTGGCGCACATCAATGAGTCGGGATCGAGCGTCACGGTTTTGGCAGATTCGCTGGTGAAGTTTGAAGGAAGTTCCGTCCGCATCGATCACGGCGGAGTAAGCGTTTCGACGTCGAAGCAGATGGGGACGACAGCTGGCGATGTGACGGTAACGCCAGCATCCAATTCGTGGACCGAATTTAATGTGATCGATGTTGATGGCACGGTCAAGATAGCGGCACATAAAGGTGACCTGCTGGTTAACGACGGCCAAAACACGGCAACGCTCGCCCAAGGACAGGAAACGACTCGCGACGAAACGGCGCCTGACACCTCGAACAAAGATCACAAGAAGAATAAGAAACAGCAGTCTGGAGCGCCTGCCGCTGCGACTAATGGCATCCTCAATTCTCCTTGGGCCGTCGGTGCGGGCGCTATCGCCATCGGCGGTGTAGCCACCTGGGTCCTGATCAAGAATGACGATCCAGCCAGTCCAGCAAAGCCGAACTGAGCGGATCGAAGCAAGAGGCATTGTGTTAGATTCGATCGCGCCTCCCACCCTCTAACCTGGTTTTCTTCGGGAACATTCCTGGTTTACGGCTACACAACTTCCGACGTGGGGAAGAGTTCTTCTTGCTCCGTGGACACTGGCCGTCTCTTTCGGGATCGCTGCAGTAACGGGGGGGCTGCCGCGATCGTGCAGAACACATAGAACAATGCGGCGTTCGCGGGGATCTGCAAGTTAAAGTCAATCAGACTGTGAACAAGGATTCCGATGACGCCTAGAGTGCATGCCAACGTCATGGCGCCGCTGACATCAGTCGGCCATTTCGAGATTTTGCCCCGTACCCGGCGAAATAGAACCGCAAGGAACCAAATCATGGTACCGAAGCCGAGGATTCCAGTCTCTGAAAGCAGTTGGAGGTAGTCGTTATGGGCTTCGTTGACGAAGAAGTTGGTATAGAAACTGCGGAATTGCGGATAAACGACCGGAAAGGCGCCGATTCCCCAGCCTAGTATCGGTTTGTGGCGAAACATCTGGATGGCGTCGCGATCGATCGAAAGCCGCATGCCGCCTGAGATTTCTCCACGCGCTTCGGTCGAGATACTACTTACACGCGTGGTCAGTTCCTTTCCGCCGAGCCAAACCAGCAAGCTCACCAGAACAACCGCAAACGTGCCTAGGGTAAGAGCAATCCGCACCGTCTTCCTTTGTCGCGAGAGCACGATTCCCAGGACCGCCAGTTCCACAAAAATAGCAAGCATGCCACCGCGCGATCCCGACAGAAAGATTGTGCCCACCATAACCGCTGCAGCAGTGCCGGCTGCGAAGCGAGTCTTCTCATGCGCCAGATGGGAAAGAGAGATTATCAGAGGGATCGGAACCAGCATCTCCATCAGCCCGGCATAATGATTGTGGTTTACATATGGCCCATAGATCCAACCCCCCAGGCGAGGCTGACGTACCCAATAGAGCTTTCCATTCGGAGCGACACCTTGCAAGAGAGCGAAACACGCGACCGCTACTCCGAATAACCAGACGATTACAGCAATTTTGCGCGCCTGCGAGGCGCGAAGCAGATTTTGATTTGCGAGAAAGCAGAGCATGCCATAGGCGCAATACAACATTGCTTGAGCGATGCTGTCGTGCTGATAAACACTCAGTCGTAGCACAAACTGCAGAGCGATGACCCCGCCAAAGGCCGCCATCGGCAAGAACAAGGGATTCCAGAGGATATTGATCTCCCCGTCCAACCGCTGTTTCGCAAGCCACACAGCTGACAAAATGACTGCGCCCGTCTCCATCAAGAAGATCGACCAGGGTTCGACCGCTCCGAACGCGAGCGGCCCGAACATCAGTAAGGAGAAAGTCCCGTAAAGAAGGACAGATCCCAACTGCGCTGAGCGCTCCTGCGGGTTCATCGCCGCTACTTCTTTGATTCTATGACGCCTCATGAAGTTGAACTTCTTCTCGTGAAACAACTACGAGGGTTTCCTGACCAGATGGAAGTCGCCGACCCAGAGCTTACCACGCATGGGACTGCCCGCCGGCAGCCGGCGGACATGCAGCACGATCAACTTGCAGTCCGGCCCGGTCGTAAACTCTCCATCCGAAGACTTCCAGAATCCGGTGTCCTTCAATTCCTCGCTCTCGTAGTAGACAGCCTGCGTGTACATGTCCTGAATCGTGAAATGCGGGCCGCCCGCGCCCTCAATTTCTCCGGTTTTGTAATATCCCGTGAAGTCGTAGGTGGTATTGGGCTGAACCGCAATGAGCTGGTAAATGCCAGCTTCCATGATTCCCGGTCCATCAAAGGAAACCAGCAAAGACCTGCGGCCCGCGTGAAAGTCGCTTGGGTCCAGTGTCAGAGTCACGCTGGATTGCTTCTGATATTGCCAGTCAAATCCGGCGTTCAACACTTTCAAGTTGAAATTGCTGTTTACAATCAGATTGCTCGACGAAGGAAGATAAGAGGTGAGCCCAAACCGGTTGGCAATCTGCTGCCACGCGATCGCCGCCCGATCGGCTTCCTTGTGTTTTATCAAGTAGCGAATGTAGTTGTATGCGTATCCCAACTCGAAAGGCTGGTGGGCCTGCATCAGAGCGTCCCACACTTTGGTTGCACCGAGTGTCTCCTCTTTTGCTTCAAGCAATTCAAGAAAACTGGTGTAGGCATCGACCCGGACAGGCACTATATTCTGCAACATAGCGTCGACGTCGGGATTGATCCGCCAACAAAACTGCAAGGCGACGTTTTGAAGCGAAGGATCATTGGCGATCACAACCCGAAATTCGCGCAATGCTTTTTCATTCTCTCCTTGCACGAGATACAAGTTTGCGGCTTCCCATGCCACGTCGGGGGTCGTTCCGTCAGCCCGGATTGCCTGTTCGAGAGCTGCAGTCTGATTGGCCGTGTCTCCCAGAATCTGGTATGAGCTCGCCAGATCAAACCAGTAACGCGCGGAGTGCGGGTTGAGTTGGGTGGCCACCTTATATTCCTGCACCGCAGCACCGGGATCGCGCGCCACCAGATCGTAATAGCGTCCAAGGTGATCGCGATACTCAGCGTTACCCGGATCGAGCCATGCAGCTCTCCTGAGACTCTGCAACTCCACGCGCCCAGACAGCCATGAAGCAATAAATTGGCTCGCTGCCAGTCCGACATAAGCGATCGCGATTATCGCGAATGCAGCTACAATGGGTCCCCGGCGCCGGGACGTGTTGAATGGGATCTTCATGTTCGGATCGGTGGCTATTTCCTATGCACTGCTCGAGGATGGAGTTTCCTCCAACTCGTCTTCCTCGTGAGACGAATCCTCATCACGATAGTAGCGGGCGTATTTGCCCTGATATTCGTAGTAGTAGTAATAATCCGGCGAACTCAGATCCACTGCGTTGAGCAGAACTCCTACGACCTTTGCATTCACCTGCATCAGGATGTCGCGAGAACGGCGCAGAGCCTGTTTCGTAGTTTGGCCGCAGCGGATCACCAGCACCACGGCATCGGCGCGAGGGGAGAGCACAACCGCGTCAGTCACGGAGAGTGAGGGAGGAGTATCGATCACAACGTGGTCGTACTGCTCCCGAAGTTCATTCAAAACGTCGCGCATGGCCCCGGAAGCCAATAATTCCGCGGGATTTGGCGGCGGTGTTCCCGCCGGTAGGACAAAAAGATTGGGCAGGATCGTACTGCGCGTAATAGCCTGCTCCATTGTGGTGCTGCCCGTTAACACGTTGCTGAGTCCACTGTGCGGCCCCATACCAAGGGTCTTATGAATGCTGGGGCGGCGCAGATCAGCATCGATCAGCAACACGCGCACACCCTTCTGAGCAAGAACGACTGCTGTGTTGATACTGGTGGTCGTTTTTCCCTCTTGCGGCAGTGCACTGGTGACCATGATGATTTTGGGCGGCGCTCCAATATTCGAGAGCAGCAAGGAGGTACGTAGAGCCCGGTAGGATTCCGCCATCTGCGACTGCGGGCGTACCTGAGTGACAAGTTCTACGGCTTCCTTGGAAGCCGCGATGACGAGGCGCTTCGGATTCGGTCCCTCGCGAGTTCCCTTTGATCCGAGCGGAATCATGCCCAGAGAGGCTACCCCGGAAATCATCTGAGCTTGTTCCGTCGTCCGGACGGTGTTGTCAAGACCCTCGAGAAGGAAAGCCAAGCCGATGCCAGACGCCAAGCCGAGCACAGCGGCAAACAAAAGATTCCTCGGAATGTTCGGCTCAATCGGTGCTGTCGGAGGACGTGCTCCGTCGATAATACGGAAGTTGTTTGACTTTAATCCTGCCGAAACGCCCGCCTCTTTGAGTTTCTGCAAAAGCCCTTCGTAGAGTTGCCGATTCGTATCGACATCACGCTTGAGCAGCGTGTATTCAATGGCGCTCTCGTTAAGTTTATTGGCCTCTTGCTTTTGCTTTTCGAGCGCCTCATGAAGCATGTTCTCGCGTTGCAGAGCGGCAGAGTACTGACCGCGGACCTTGCTGACGATCTTCTTCATCTCGGCCTGAATCTGAGTATCGACTTCCTTAAGTTGGTTGTTCAGTACCGAGAGTTTGGGATACGCGGGACCGAACTGTGTGTTCAACTCGGCCGCCTGGATCTTGAGATCGGCTTCTTTGGCGCGGAGTACGCCCAGCAGGGCAGTGCTCGATTGGCCACCTACGCTGTCTTCGGCAGCGTTCAGGCTCGACGCGATTGCTTCAGGATCCCCAGACTCAACCATGTGATAGGCGGCTTCCTTGTCCATTCGCTCGCTTTCGGCCGCCGTTAGCTCCTTATTGAGTTCGTCCAACTTCTCCATGGTGATGTTTTGTTTCTCGTCAGTTCCCAGGATTTCGTGCTCTTTCTGATATCGCACCAGCTTCTCCTGAGAGGTTTCCACCTTCATCTGCAAATCGACGAGTTGCTTCGAGAGCCAGTCCGATGCTTGCATCGTCGACTCGAAGCGGGCTTTGAAATTATTTTCGACATATGTCTGCATCAGCGTGTTTACAGCGTTGGCAGCCATTTGCGGGTCAGCGCTCCGGTAATGGACCTCAATGATGCGGGTGTTCGGGCTCAAATTGACTCTGAGATTCCCTTTAAATCCGCCAATCATGGCGGAAGCCCGGGCCGGATCGCTTTGCAACGGATCTGGCGATAGGTCACCCGATCCGGAGGGCGAAGGCGGAGCCTCATTGGCATACTCGAGCTGACGGTCGAGATTCAATTCACGGATCACCTGCATCGCCAACAAATCGCTCTGCAGGATTTTGACCTCTGTGTCGAGTTCCGTGGGATCGAAATAGTCGAGGCTCAAGGTCGTGGAATTCTGGAAGTTCAGGTTGGTATCAGGCTTGTTAACGGCTATCGTGCCCGATGCTTCATACACCGGGGTAGTTTTCAAGCTAGCGATGGCCACCACGGAAAAGATCGTGGCAAAACATCCCACAACGATCCACTTGCGCTTGACCAGGATCCGAATGTATTCGCCCGCTGTGGATTCGTGCGTCGGAAGCATAGGGTAGAACGAAGCACCTGCCGGCCTTCCCAACTCGAGATTTGGAGAGGGCTGTAGTTCACGAACAGCGGGATTGTTTATCGGTGCCAAGGGCCCTATGTCCATGCCTGCTCCTCAAGGGTTGTCATTCACAAAAAGGCCAGCAAGGCCTTACTTTCGGTCACACTTATCAAACGCATCCCGAGTCGAAGAGGCTGGTCTATCGCGCAGGGAATTATTCGCACAATGAACTGGGAGTTCGCCGCTCATTCTAGCATCGCCAGAAGCAAATTTCGTTATCAAAATTTCGTGCGAAACGAACGCGTCAGTGAGTTGGGCGGCTGAATTCTCAGGAAAGTCCGCTATACTAGCGTGCAACTACGGATCGTGCACAATTTCCTAGGTCTAGGTGCTGAGGCGGAATGACGACCGATTTAAAGATTCGGGAGAGTCATGCAGTGTCTGGCTTCTGAGATTGGCAGCGAGGCATATTGGGATGAATTGGTCGAAAGAGTCAGTATTAGTCACTGGGGGCACGGGGTCGTTCGGCAAGAAATTTGTCGAGATCATGCTGAAGGAGTATCGCCCCAAGCGTTTGGTGATCTTCAGTCGCGACGAACTCAAGCAGCACGATATGCGGGCCTCAGGACTCGATGATCCAAGTTTGCGATATTTCCTGGGCGACGTACGCGATCTATCCCGCTTAGAACGCGCTTTCGCCGGGGTCACAGTCGTCGTGCATGCTGCAGCTCTTAAGCAAGTCCCAGCTTGTGAATACAACCCTTTTGAGGCGATTCAGACCAACATTATGGGTGGCCGAAATGTGATTGACGCCGCCATTAATCAAGGGGTACGGCGCACACTCGCACTGAGCACCGATAAGGCTGTCAATCCTATTAACATCTATGGCGCCACCAAACTCTGTGCGGAGAAAATGTTTGTGCAGGCCAACGCTTACGCTGGAGGCCAAGATACACGCTTCAGTTGTGCAAGGTACGGAAATGTTGTTGGCAGCCGCGGCAGCGTGATCCCCGTGTTTCAGGAACAGAAGCGGCGAGGCCGGATCACGATTACTGATTCCAGAATGACGCGTTTCTGGCTCACGCTAGAGCAGGGGGTGCGATTCGTGATCAGCAGCATCGAGCAGATGCATGGAGGAGAGATTTTCGTTCCCAAGATTCCCAGCATGAGGCTCGTGGATTTGGCAGAAACAATTGCGCCGGGGTGTGAGATTGAGACGATTGGGATTCGTCCAGGGGAGAAGCTGCATGAGGTCCTCGTTTCGGAAGATGAAGCCCGTAATGCTCTAGAGGTCGAGGATCGTTACATAATCCAACCGTCCCATCCCTGGTGGCGACGCGAGAACTGGATTCATGGAAAGCCGTTGGCGGAGGGATTCCGATACGCGAGTGACACGAATGAACGTTGGCTTAGCGGTCCGGAATTGCAGGAACTGATTTCACCCGGATCAATTGAGCAGCAGATGGTACCCGCTCGAATTCCCGCCTAGGCGCATAGAATGACAACGACCCCGGCCAGTCTGCAGACCCTCGCCATTGATGGCGGGTCCCCTGTTCGTTCGACATTGCTCCCTTATGGCAGGCAGTCCGTAGAAGAGGCGGATATCCAGGCCGTCGTTGAAGTATTGCGCTCAGACTGGTTGACCACAGGTCCCAAGATCGCCGAATTCGAAGAAGCATTTGCAGCTTACGTTGGGGCCACCCACGCCATCAGCTTCAGTTCCGGGACGGCCGCCTTGCATGCCGCGGCATTCACCGCCGACCTCAAGGCCGGCGACCAGGCGATCACGACTCCACTGACGTTTGCCGCCACCGGCAATTGCATTTTGTATCAGGGTGCGACCCCCGTGTTTGCAGACGTCTCTCCAGATACCCTCAATCTGAATCCCGAGAAGTTTGCGGAAAGAATCACTCCCAAGACAAGAGCCGTCTTTCCGGTCGATTATGCCGGTCATCCGGCAGATCTCACCGCCATTCTCGAGATCGCGAGAAAGCACGGCCTCATTGTTATCGAGGATGCCTGCCATGCCTTGGGTGCTGAGAACAAGGGAGTGCGGGTGGGGAGCATCGCGGACATGACCGTGTTCAGCTTTCATCCCGTAAAGCACATCACGACGGGCGAAGGTGGCATGGTGACGACGAACAATCCGCACTTCGCCGAGACCCTGCGACGATTCCGCAATCATGGGATCTCGAGCGATGCACGACAACGGCACAGCGCCGGTCAGTGGTACTACGAGATGGTGTTGCTCGGATTCAACTACCGCCTTCCCGATATCGTCTGCGCACTTGGACTCCAGCAGTTGAAGAGATTGGAATCCAATCTGGCGCGGCGGCGAGCAGTTGCGAACCGCTACACGGCTGTTTTTCGCGACATGCTCGGAATTGTCCCGCCTGCGGTCCGGTCTGAGGTCAATCCTGCGTGGCATCTGTATCCGATTAGATTAGATCTGAAGACATTTGTGGTTGACCGGGCACAAATCTTCCGTGCGTTGCGAGCGGAAAATATCGGTGTCAACGTGCACTACATCCCGGTGCACTGGCACCCGTACTATCGCGAGCGCTTCGGATATAAGGGTGGGGAATTTCGGGTGGCGGAAGACGCCTATGCCCAGCTGATTAGTCTTCCCATGTTTCACGGTATGAGCAATCAGGATGTCGAGGACGTGATCTTAGCGGTGCGTAAGGTGTTGCGCCATTACGCGTCTTACACTGTGTGAGCATGCTTATTTTTTGCGTGATTCTCGGAGGAACCCAGAATGTCAATCGGAGCTCTTTATATTATCACGCAAGATCCAAGGTACGTGGGCCTTTTGCTTACGTCGGCGGCGAGTCTTAAGAAAGCGATGCCTGACTTGCCGATCACTGTCTTTTCGCAGTTTCCGGTGGACAGTCCGCTTTTCGAAAACGTGACACGGGTCGAACCCACGAAGGACGGTTTCTACGATAAGAGCAGGTTGATTCAAAATTCTCCCTACGAGCGCACGTTATTCATCGACGCCGACACCTACGTCCTCGAGCCTGTTCCTGAATTGTTCGCACTGCTGGACCACTTCGATTGCGCGGCTACGCATGAGGAGTACGTCAACACCGACTGGCATAATCGATATCCGCGGCCCGACATACCATCCAGCTTTCCCGAGTTCAATACTGGGATTCTCATGCTCAAACGCTCCGATCGACTGAATCGAGTACTGAAGCAGTGGGAAAATCTCTACCGGAAATATCTCGAAGAGAAACCGGGCCAGCCCATCAACGACCAGCCTTTTTTCCGAGTCGCGGTCTATGACGGGGACGTTCGCGTCGCCACGCTGACGCGGGAATATAACTGCAAGTTTCGGGGTCAAGGATATCTCAATGGCCGGGTGAAAATTATACATGGCCATGTTGAATTCAAACTCGATCTTACCTTCCTTCAAGAAGCGGTCAGAGGGCTCAATGCGAGCGAGAAGCCGAGAGTTTACATTGCTGGACGAGTCTATGATCAGAAACTGGTGGGCCGGTTTTCGGATCGACGGAGAGCAAATCTGGTTGGGACTTTCCCACTGCATCCGGAATCGGAGTTTTGGGCTGAGGCGAAAGGCTTGAAAAAGACTATCCAGCGGGCGGGCATGCGCAACATTGTAGCGCGGGTGTTTGCGGTAAAGTCGCCAGGTGGTCTTGGAGGGTGATTCAGGGATGCGGACCGTTGCGATCGTTCAGGCTCGAATGGGCAGCACCCGTTTGCCCGGAAAGGTCCTAAAGGACGTTGCCGGGGAAACCATGTTGGGCCGAGTTGTGAGACGTCTTCGCGGCGCGAAGCAGATTGATGAAGTGCTCATTGCAACCACAGATAGCCCAACGGACGATGCCATCGTCGCGGAATGTCAAAGATATTCGATCGCGGTTTTTCGAGGAGATCAGGACGATGTGCTTGATCGCTATTTCGAAGCAGCGAAGTTTACAGATGCGGAGATTGTCGTCCGCGTCACGTCCGACTGTCCGCTGATTGATCCCGAGATTACCGAAAGAACCATCCGAGCTTTTATGGATCACTCACCGGACTATGCTTCCAACACCATTGTCCGGACATTTCCACGCGGCCTCGACACAGAGGTTGTCTCGATGGCCGCATTGACGCGGGCGTGGCAGGAAGCCCGAAGACCTTACGAACGGGAACATGTTACGCCGTATATCCTCGAGCATCCCGAAGAATTCGTATTATTGCCGGTGGTCGGGGATCAAGACTACAGTGCGCATCGCTGGACGGTCGACATGCCTAAGGACCTTGAGTTTGTACGCGCCATTTATAACCGCCTGAAGGGCGAAGGAGAGTTTTCCTGTCGCGACGTTCTCGATGTGCTTGACCGGGAACCAGAATTGCTAGGGTTGAATCGAGGTGTCGTGCAGAAGTCGGTACGTTAACGGCGCGATCGTTCGCCTTGCGCTCCGTGTATCCGTCTGCACGCAATTCATTTTCACGTCCGTCCACAATGAAAATCCTGCTCATACATCCGGAGGACGAGCTACAGGATGCGCGCTGGGCATCGCGACGCTGGGACCGCGTTATCGACTTGGGAATGACAGGTGCAGAATCCTACGCCGAGGCCGAAGCGATACTGGGTTCTCCCATTTCGCGACTTAATGATTTCGGTAAGAATTTCCAAGGACTCTTAAGGCTGCGCGAGTTGATGGCTATTGGGATGGGGCGATTGAAGGATACCCTTGGCCTCGATTGGTGGGAGTTGACCGCGATCCTGTTTCACCAGCAACTGGAGACCGCCATCCTGCTGCGCAGATTGGTTGAAAGCCTCAGCCCAGGCAATGAGGTATATGTAACTCGTCCGGGGTTCCAAGCAGCCGCGCTAAGGCTCATGCTCGGTTCTCGTTTGCAGACGTTTGCGTCGGCGGTGAACAGCCGGAAGGGCTCGGTTGGACACTACGCGAGGCTGCTAAAGAAGTTCCCGGTTTCGCAACTGATCGAGATCTTTTGGGACAAGGCTGATGCCGGATACCAGTTCCGCGGATCACTACGCAGAAGAAGGCAGCAATTATCGAAACCGGTCGTATTGCTGCCGAGTTCGTACGTCAGCATTTCCCGGACTGCTCTCGCGTATGCTCGGAGTCTGCCGGAGACCCGCTTCTTGCTGGCCGTTACCCGCCGTAGCGGATGGGTCGAGACATCGTCACCGAACGTCTCAGCAACGTGGCTTTCCAGATATGCTTCTCTGCGGAATCCTGCAAGGAAATTGGAACTGCAGGACCTAGTAAGACGATGGGAGTTACTGAGAACTGAACTCAATGCGATTCCGGAGATACGGACACTGGATAAATTAGGGTGCTTGAGAGACTTTCCCGAACGGCTCTCGCAAGGTCTTGAAATTCGCGATGCCTGGCGTAATGTTCTGGATCACGAGCCGGTGCAGAGTGTGATTTGCGCGGATGACAGCAATCCATATACTCACTTACCTTTGCTCCTCGCGGCGCAAAGAGGATTGCCGACAATTGCGTGTCACCACGGTGCGCTCGATGGCCGCTACTTCTTCAAGAGCAACCATGCGGACGTGGTGCTGGCCAAAGGCGAAATGGAGAAGGACTATCTCGTACGACTGTGCGGTCTGCCTCGGGACAGAATCGAGATTGGGGCACCACTGGTGCCACTGTATTCGGATCAGAAGACGCGGCAGACGTCTGCAAACCAGAAATCGGCAATCATTTTTTTCTCCGAACCCCATGATATGACGGGAGCGCGGATGAAGGGTTTTTACCGCGATATTCTCCCGCGACTGGCCGACCTGACACTGGCGGAGGGGCGAGAACTGATCATTAAGCTGCATCCTTCCGAGAGCGTCACCGAGCGGAGTTGCTTCGTGCAAGAAGTTCTGAATTCCGAACAGCGACGCGTTGCTCGAGTGGTCGACGGACCACTCAAGCCGGAATTGCTCAAGAATGTATGGTTTGGGGTCGCGATCATGTCAACGGTAGTAGTGGAGTGCGCGCTGCAGCAAATTCCTTGTTTCTTGTGTGGTTGGCTGGATCCTTGGCCTTATGGATATGTAGACCAGTTCACGCGCTTCGATGTGGGTATTCGGCTAAAAGAGCCGGCAGAAATTCGACGGATTCCGACAATCTTGCAGGACTATCACGTAAGCAGCGCGATTCGAAAGAACTGTTGGACTCCCATTCAATCACAGCGCCTTCAGGCTCTGCTGGGATTGGCACGGCCCCAGCCCATGATGGTTGGAGAACAAAATTGAAAACTGCAGGAATTTTCTGGTGGGTATAGGAACGCTCCTGATCCGGGCCGATGCGAGTACTGCGATCGGCACAGGGCACGTCATGCGCTGCATTGCTCTTGCGGAAGCATGGAATGATGCCGGCGGCAAAACGGTGTTCGCGACGGCACAGAACACGGAATCGATCCGGAAGCGGATGGCGAATGAATCGTGCGAAATACTGGCGGTCCCATTTGCTAAGGGATCAGAGGACGATCTGCAGCACACGATCGCGCTCGGCCAGAAACAGAATTGTGAATGGGTCGTCGTGGATGGCTATCAGTTCGGCGCGGATTATCAAAACGGTCTGAAAGCAGTCGGTTTGAAGGTTCTATTC
This sequence comes from Terriglobia bacterium, assembly GCA_963823085.1. Classification (GTDB taxonomy): domain Bacteria; phylum Acidobacteriota; class Terriglobia; order Terriglobales; family Acidobacteriaceae; genus Sulfotelmatobacter. Next base: position 334,151 of record CAWGKF010000011.1, read on the forward strand.
CTGGATGACTACGGACATTCGAAGCACTATTCCGCCGATTTGGTACTCAATCAGAATCTCTCGGCGAGTGGAGCGCTCTATTCGAACCGGGAGTCTCAGACCCGGCTTCTTCTGGGACCTCGGTATGCGCTGCTACGACGGGAGTTCAATGCGTGGCGGGATTGGGAACGCACGATTTTTCCGAACTGCCGTCGAGTACTGGTGACCATGGGCGGCAGCGACGAACGGAATGTGACCGCAACCGTTATCAAAGCGTTGTCCGCGATCGGGGATCTTGAAGCTACGGTGCTTGTTGGTGGCAGTAATCCACACCTGCATAGGTTGCAGGACATCGCTGCCCGCGGCGTCATCAAGGTGAAACTGCTGAAAGATGTCTCCAACCTGGGAGAATTGATGGCTTCCGCCGATGTCGCGATCTCTGCGGCCGGCAGTACCGTCTGGGAACTCTGCCTGCTCGGCCTCCCGTCAGTGCTGATTGACGTTGCCGATAATCAGACTGCCGTGGCTAGAGCTCTTCACAGCCGAGGGTGCGCGATTCACATCGGACGCGAGGTCACGGCGGAAGGAGTCGCCGAAAAAATCACGCGGTTATTCAGCGACCAAAAACTGCGAGAGTCTCTTTCCCGCTGTTCGCGGGAGTTAGTCGATGGCAGAGGTGCAACCCGCGTAGCTTGCGTTCTGCGTGGCGTACCACGATTGCGCGTGCGGATCGCGGAGGAAAACGATCGGCGCTTGCTGTGGGACTGGGCCAATGATCCAGAGGTTCGGGCGTCCTCGTTTTCTCCAGATCCCATTCCCTGGGAAACGCATGTGTCCTGGTTTAATGCGAAACTGAGTTTGCAGAGGGCCCCCCGCCCAGGAAGCGTGATGTTAATCGCCGAGGATGAAAATGGAACGCCCCTGGGGCAGATAAGGTTCGATCTTCGACCGGATGGTGACTGGGAAGTAGGTGCAAGCCTTGATAAGAAGATGAGAGGTCAGGGACTGGCCGCCCAGCTGATCGAGACTGGAGTGCAGCAGGTCCTTACGAACAACTGGGGTGCCCGCATTCATGCGTTTATCAAGCCGGAGAACATAGCGTCGATGAAGGCGTTTGAACGTGCTGCTTTTAAAACTGCTGGTCGAGATCAGGTTCGGGGAGACGCGGCGAATCATCTGATTTACGAGCGCAATTGACTCATCCTCGGTGCGGTTGGAAACAAAATCGACATGGCAGTGCAGATCGAGATCGGGAAAAGGATTATCGGACCGGAGCACCCCGCCTACGTGATCGCTGAGGTGTCGGCCAATCACGGGCAACAGTTCGAAAAGGCGGTATCGATCGTTCGCGCGGCGAAGCGGGCTGGGGCCGACGCTGTAAAGCTGCAGACCTATACCGCCGATACGATGACCATTGCCTGCGACCGGCCGGAGTTCCTTATCAAAGGAACCCTGTGGCAAGGCCGCAAGCTGCACGATCTCTATCGTGAAGCCTACACACCTTGGGAATGGCAGCCTCGACTGCGAGAGATCGCGCATGAACTTGCGATTGATCTGTTTTCCACGCCCTTCGATCCCTCGTCAGTCGATTTCCTGGAATCGATGAAGGTGCCGGCGTACAAAGTTGCATCGTTCGAACTGGTGGATCTACCTCTAATTCAGAAAATTGCGAAAACGGGGAAGCCGCTGATCATGTCGACCGGGATGGCGACACTCGAGGAGATTGACGAAGCTATTCGAACCGCTCGCGAGGCGGGCGCGTCACAGATCGCGCTTCTGAAATGCACCAGCGCCTATCCCGCGCCACCCGAGGAGATGAACCTGCGAACGATTCCGGAGTTATCGCGTCGATTTGGCGTGCCAGCCGGACTTTCCGATCACACACTGGGAACGGCCGTCCCAATTGCCGCCGTAGCGTTGGGCGCCTGCATCATTGAGAAGCACATCACTCTAACGCGCTCTGAACCAGGCCCAGACAGCGCTTTTTCTCTGGAACCGGATGAATTCAAAGCTACAGTAAATGCCATCCGCATCGCCGAAAAAGCCATGGGCCAAGTTCATTTCGGCGTTAGCCCAAATGAAGGGAACAGTCGCGTCTTTCGCCGGTCTCTGTTTGTAGTCGAGAATGTGAGGCGGGGTGAATTGTTCACGGCGCAAAATGTTCGTTCAATCAGGCCAGGGCACGGACTTCATACGCGGCATGTGCAAGAAATCCTTGGACAGCGTGCGGCACGCGACATCGAGCGGGGAACTCCGCTGAGCTGGGAGTTGGTTGACCGGCAATGAGGATAGTCAGCCCTCTCCTGAAAACAATTGTCTATCCTGCGTTGGCCACCGCTGGGGTTTTTCGTCGCACTCGCGCATCGGGGCTTGCCATCGGTACGTACCACGGCGTGCTGCCCGTGGGATATGGAACAATCGATGGGTCCTTCGATGGAAACCTCATCAGCGCTGACGTTCTGCGGCGGCAATTACAGCTGCTGAAGACTTATTACAACGTGATCTCCCCGGAAGAATTTCTTGACTGGCGCGAGAAGGGGCACACGCTACCTCCTAAGTCGGTGCTATTGACCTGTGATGACGGCTTGCTGAATTGTCTGACTGATATGCTTCCCGTTCTTCAGCAGGAAAGCGTCAAGTGCTTATTCTTCGTGACCGGTGCTTCGGCCACGGACTTGCGAAGTATGCTTTGGTATGAAGAACTCTTTCTGCTATTTCTGAAAGGTCCTGTGGGCCCGTTTGCAGTCTCATCCGAGGGAATTACGATCCGAGGCACACTTGATAGCCGTGAGCAGCGGCGAGCCGTCTGGTGGGACTCGGTCAAGCGTTTATCGCAAGTGAATGCGACGCGGCGTGCTTGCTTCATTCGTTCACTGCGCGATCGTTTCGGGGCAAACGCTTATCCGGCTCTTGGCGACTCGAGTTCACCATCGTGCCGGCGTTACGGATTGCTTACCCGCTCCGAGGTTCGCCAACTAATTTCCGCTGGAATGAGCATTGGCGCACACACGCTATCGCATCCGATGTTGTCTCAACTACCCCCAGCACTGGCATATGACGAAATCGCAGAGAGCCGGACAAGACTGGAGTCAGCCCTTAACAGAAGCGTTTGGGCATTCGCATATCCCTTTGGCGATCCGCAATCAGTCACCCCGCGAGTGCTGGCGATGCCGCAGGAGGCTGGATACCAGGCCGCATTGCTGAATTTTGGCGGAGGGCTGGGTTCTGCCTTACCGCCATATTCATTGCCCAGGATTCATGTTACCGCTTCAATGAGTTTGTCAGAGCTCGAAGCGCATGTGTCTGGCTTCTACACAAGATTGCAGCTACGTGCGTGGCGGAGCGTCCCTGAGGAGTGATCTGAACTTCAGCGATTGATACTATTACATATTCCTAAATCCCAGAAGTGATCGATACCCTTGCGACTCGTCGTCCTCAAAGAAATCGTGGAAGATGCAAACCTCCGGAACCAGTGGAACGAGCTGGCCCGAAGGCTCGAGCACCCGCAGGTTTTCTACACCTATGAATGGGCCTTCGCGGTACAGCGGGCCTACGGAGCGACGCTGCACCCATTGGTCTTCCTGGCTTACGACGACAACGAATCTCTGTGCGGTCTTGCCGCATTAGCACTTGATGCGGATGACGTTCGCGCTTCTTTTCTGTGCGCGACTACCGGTGACTATTGTGATTTCCTCGCGCAGGCGGAGCACAAATTGGCTTTCGTCTCGGTAGTTCTGGAGCACCTGCGGAGCCTCGGCATCAGCGAAATCACGCTCACAAATCTTCCTGCCGATTCCACCACGGTGCCAGCGATTCGGCAGATTTCCACTGAGTTTGGTTATCGATCATTTGCGCGCACAGCTTACATCTGCGCACAAGTGTCTCTCTGCAACATGGAGCGTTCCAGCGGCGACAATAAACCTGTTTTGCCGGGAAGAAAGATGGTGCGGCGATCGCTGAAAGCCTTGGGACAGAATTCACCGGTACGCCTCGATCACGCGCGCTCCTGGGAGAAGATAGAGCCGATTCTTTCAGGGTTCGCACAAGCTCACGTCTCGCGGTTTCTGGCGACCGGACGGATCAGCAATCTTGCAACTCCGGAGCGGAGGCTTTTTCTCGAAGAATTGGCAAAACTGCTTTCCGGTCCCGGCTGGGTGGTGCTGACTCGCATGATGACGGGCGACAAGAACATTGCCTGGAATTACGGATTTCAATATGAAGGCACATGGTTCTGGTATCAGCCAACATTCGACACTAGTCTCGAACGCTATTCGCCTGGTTTCTGCTTGCTTACAAAATTGATTGAAGAAGCCGTTGAGAATCCCGCCTTGCACATGGTCGACCTCGGCCTGGGAGCGGAAGAATATAAAGAACGGTTCGCGAATCAAACTCGCAAGACGCTGTACATAACTCTGCGAAGTTCGGTGACGAAACATGTGCGCGAAATTGTGCGTTATCGCGCTGCTGAACTCATCAAGACCTCTCCCCGCCTGGAGGCAAGCGTCCGCAAAACAGTCGCAACGTTGGGGCGACTGGGGAAACCCAGAGGTCAATGAAAATTGTTGGCGCTAGAGCCCGATACACCTGATAAGAAAAAGCGTTTAGACTGATCCATCGCAAATCGCAGCTTCAAGAAATGTTGAACTGAGGTGGGTGGTGACCGTCTGAAGAGGAGGTTACCGCTTTGAGGGGTCTTCTTGGTATCTAAGGCACGGACAAGTCTGGGAAATCCAACTTCATCGAAGTTCTCCACCGACTCGCCAATCTTCACCGTTGGTATGAGTCGGAGCGGATCCACTCTTCTGTCCCGCATGCTAGACGCTCACTCTGAAATCGCGATTCTTCCGGAGACCTGGATGTATGTCGTTCTGGATCGTCTGGGGTGTCTCGATCAAATCAGTGATTCATGGCAGTCCTCGCTGTTTTTTACGGAACTCTGGCAAAACTTGAAGGGCTACCGTGATCCGGCCGCAAGCGTTCTGGCGCGCACAGCTTCAAATGAAGTAGGGTACGTCGGACCGACGGCATTGGTACTGGAGCGATTTGGCCGAGCCTATGCGAAGGAAAGAAATGCGAGGATCTGGGGTGAGAAGACTCCAGGACACGCATTGTGGCTGCCGCAGATTCGAGCCCTTTTCCCACAAGCCCGGATTTTGTTCATGATACGCGACCCGAGAGATGTGCTGGTCTCTTACGACGACCGGTGGGATGAAGGCAGGCGAAATACCCATTATGTGACCAGTACCGCCTCTCTGCTGAAGTACTATCTGACTCACCTGCTGCATCGTCCCACCTTCCCGCCTGAGCAAATTCGGTGGGTGAAATATGAGTCACTGGTGACGAGACCCTCCGCGGAATTGGAAGGTATCTGTGAATTCCTGGGAGTCGATTTCGAACCATCGATGCTGGGCTTTTATCATCGGTATGCTCATGTGGAGCAAGATATTCCCGAAGGCGAGCACCACATTCTATTGAGTCGTCCTGCGACGACGGAAAAAATTGGCCGCTACCGAGACGCTCTCAATCCCACTCAGGTCGCACTGGTCGAGCATTTGCTAGGCGCAGAGATGCTAGCTCTGGGCTACTCGCCCTCAGCTTCCAGCATCTTTTCGTTCTCCCCGAGGGAAAAGAGATGTTTGGAAAAGGCCGAGTGCCACTACGGGGAAATGCTGGCCGGTGAAATCCGAAAGAGATTTCGTCGAACCGGCAAAGTGAAGTTGCGTGCTTATCAGATATTTGGCCGCGCTCTCAAAATCGTTCCCTCCTGGCGGGTTGTTACCTCGCAAAAGGATTGGCTCACTCTCGCGAGCCAAGCGGGAAGTACGGATGGGGTCCAGCCCAATTCCATAGCGGCGCCCATCGAACCCACGACGGCTGTGCATGAAAGAGCCGTTTTCAAGACCGAGATGGGGCGCATTTCACGTCAGTCCGGAGTTGTGTTCTCGGGGACCATCTTCACCGCTGTGATGGGTTACGCCTTCAAGATCTATCTGGCTCGTTTTTTGGGGGCCAACGCCCTCGGGTTGTACGCGCTGGGCATGACGATCGTCGGCTTGCTGGGGATCATCAATGTATTAGGACTCCCAGAATCTGCGATACGGTTCGTGGCCATGTACTCGGCCTCGAAACGATACAAAGAGTTGCGATCGCTGTTATGGAACGCCTCATGGATCTTGCTGGCAACAAATTTGGTCTTCTGCGCAATTTTGCTGAGATTTGGTCCTTGGGCGGTTAAACGCTTTTACCATTCTCCCCAACTAACGCGATACTTGCCCCTGTTCGCGGCGATCATGGTCACGGCAGCGTTCAATGTGTTTTACGGAAACGTGTTGACCGGGTACAGAGAAGTCGGGCGTAGAACACTCATCGCGAAGTTCGTCGCCAGCCCGGTTACGATTGCCAGCAGTGTGCTGCTCATCTGGCTTGGTTACGGACTTTGGGGTTACCTGGTCGCGCAGATTATGAGCGCCGTCTGCGTGCTGGCCCTGTTGATCTCGTTTGCTTGGTACCTGACCCCGAACGAGGCGCGATCTCCAAATTTCAGCAAGCTGGGCATCGATAGGGAAGTATGGTCATTTTCCGCTGCCATGTTCGGCCTCGGATTGATGCAGTTCTTCATGGTCCAAACCGATCGTGTTGCCCTTGGTGTGTATCGTGGAGCCCACGACGTGGGCATTTATGCTGTGGTCGCGTCGCTGGTCGCTTATGAGACGATCTTTCTTCAGTCTGTTAATCAGATCTTCGCCCCAGTCATCGCAGACATTCACTCACGTGGAGAGCGCGCCTTACTGGGACGTTTATTCCAAACTTTAACCAAGTGGATCTTAGGACTGACTCTCCCTCTGGCGATTGTTTTCATAGCTTTCGCGCGCCCCATCATGGCTATCTTCGGGCACGATTTCGAGGCGGGATGGCTTTTGCTAGTGATTGGCACCTGCGGCCAGGTGGTGAACTGTGGGGTTGGATCCGTAGGCTTGCTCCTTCTGATGTCGGGCCACGAGCGCCGTTTAGTGCGGGTACAGCTCGTCATGGCCGTAGTCATGGTTTTGCTCTGCTTCAAACTCGTTCCAGTCTGGGGAACTCTGGGAGCTGTTGTGGCCGCTGCCGTGACAAATATTGGTATGAACCTGTGGAATCTCGCGGAAGTTCGCAAGTTGCTGAAGCTTTCGCCATACAACAGGAGTTATCTGAAGTTGTTACCCTCGGTGGGAGCCGCGGCAATCCTGACGCTACTTATAAGAAAAGCGCCATTCCTTGCGGGGGCTAAAGTAGCCGGTATCGTTATTGCTCTGCTGCTCTCTTACGGGGTGTTTTTCGCCTTCGCATTCGCGATGGGGCTCGACGTCGATGATCGCTTGATCACAAATGCGGTCTTTACGCGCGTGCGGCTGATATTTGCACGTGACCCGGGCGCGAATTAACGAGCAGAAACGATGCAACTTGCTCTCTCAAAATTCTCAGGAACGCTTTTTGCGTGGCTCCGCATCCGACCTATCTAGGGTATTCCTGTTATAAGGAATAACCTTCATTCCGAGAACCACGACAGATACTGCCTACCGGTCACACCAGGATTTTAGAATTAAAGTATGCAGGTTTCGTCTGGGCCGCCACTACGCGCGGACAATGTCCCGTCGGTTCTAATAACCGAATCAGGCGGTATGGCGGAACCGTGTGTTCTCGTGGACGAGGAGTTCCCCGCCGACTTACCAGTCAATTACGACTGGATGCTGCAACCTGCCTCAGAACTTAATGCAAAGCGCGTAACGAGCTTCGTTGCCGTATTGTTCGTGGCTCTTCTCATTGCAGTCTCCATACTTGTGATTCACAAGTTATCGAATCTGTCTCCAGCCGTGTTTGCACCTCCTAGCACCCCTTTGCATTAGCCAGCCGTCACCATCCGGCCAACAGCATCGAAGTTCCTTTCGCCGCGGGCACTGTTGTATGCTCAACTGACGGTTCGGGATAATCCGTCGGCTTTCGGCTGGCGACTCTGCATGGATTATTGAAAATTCGCGAACTAGAGGCGTCGGTAAACACACTGTGAATTCTGCGGATAGCCCATGTCTGAAATGAGGACCGTGCAGCTTCCGGCTGAGTTGTGCGCCGCTGCGGAGAAAAAGTTTAGTAATACATTCAGCAGGGTCGATGAGTTACTGACTTTTGTTCTGCAAGATCTGGCCCGTGACGGGGCGACCAAAGCCGATCAGGCTGAGGAGCGCCTGGTTGAGGAGCGGTTGAAAGAACTCGGATATCTTTGAGATCACGAAGTCGGGATGTCGAGTTCAGATCGCCTTTGAAAATCCAAGGACCGCGTGGACACTCTGGATGCCGTAACTCCGGAAGAGAAGGAACGTCTCAATCCTTCTCTGACCCATCCGAATCGGCACATTCTGAGGCGTCGTCGGCAGATCTTCCAAAATTGATGGTGAGAATAGCATGACCATCGTGCGCAAGATTTGGAGCCGGGCGAAGAATCTCCTGCCTGTGTCCGGATTTTACTTCGGCCGACCGCTGTTACTGATCCAGAGTGACGACTGGGGTCGCGTTGGATTGCGCGATTATGATGGCCTGGAATATCTACGATCCGCCGGACTCGCGCTCGGGGAACGTCCATACGACTTCTATAGTCTAGAGACAGCCGACGATGTCACAGCGATAATCGCCACGCTAAAGGATCATCACGATTCCGCTGGCCATCCTCCGAGCCTTCAAATGAACTTTGTCGTAGGCAACCTCGATTTCGCGAGAATGGAGGCGGAAGATTGGCACGCAATCCGCGTGCGCTCGCTCGCGGAAGGCCTGCCGAGAGGTTGGCAGCGCCCGGGCTTGACCGAGGCCTACCGCGTCGGGATCGCCGATGGGGTCCTCTACCCGGCTTTGCACGGAACGACACACTTCTGCCGCAAGGCGGTGGAACGCAACTTGGCCGCGGGAGGTGAACGTGCCGCTCTTTTGCGCAGGCTCTGGCAAAGCGGAACGCCTTACATCCACTGGCGAATGCCGTGGATTGGCTACGAATACTGGGATGTTGAGGAGGCGGAGGAGGACAGGTTTTTGTCTCGCGCTTCACAGTCGGAACTGATCGGACACTCTGTCGGCGCATTCGCGAAATTCTTCTCTACCCTGCCGCTTTCTGCTTGTGCGCCGGGATACCGAGCGAATGAAAATACCGTACGTGCCTGGGCTCGACACGGAATCCGCGTGGCACAGAATGGACCGGGAGCGCTCATTCCTCCCCATTTCGACGACGAGGAAATTCTACAAGTCTATCGAACCATCGAGTTTGAGCCGGCGACCGATGCAGATTTTGCGCTCGAGACATGCCTGCGGGAGGCGGAGGCTTGCTTTGCATTGGGAATTCCTGCTGTGGTCTCAATCCATTCCATCAATTTCCATTCGACCATTAAAGATTTTCGAAGTAGTACTCTTAAACTTCTAGATCAGTTCCTGACTTCAATCGAGTCGCGGCACAGCAATCTTTTGTACGTTCATGATGCACAACTCTGGGGGCTTGTGCAGGACGGATTCTGCCGAACGCCGCGAGGAGATGTGCGGGTCTCTGTGACCAGCAGGAAGTTTACGAGAGCGCAAGTCGCAAGGCAGCCTGCGGTTTGACCCTGATGCAAAAATCGATCCTTATCGTAACCGTGGATTGCTTACGAGCCGACCACGTCGGCTTCATGGGTTACGACCGGCCGACCACCCCGTTTCTGGACGGTCTGGCTGATGAGGGCTTCGTTATTCCGAATGCAATAACAGCTGGAGTTCCGACGTACTACTCGGTTCCGGCAATTCTGGGATCGCGGTATCCGCTCGCGCTGGGGCGCGACATACTTGGCATCGCGCCCTCCGAGCCGACTATCGCATCTGTCTTGCATGACGCGGGATACGCTACCGCCGCTTTTGCAGCGGGAAACCCATACCTCTCGAAACGATTCGGGTACGATCAGGGATTCGATACATTTCACGATTTCTTGAAAGCCGATGGAGGAGCTCCCGCCGAGAACAAATCCGAACTGGGCAACGGTTTGGCCAGTCGGTTGAACCGATCACTTCAGAAGATTCGCCCATCAATGGGCTTTCTTGGACCTATCTACGATGAAATTTATTTTGAATACTGCCAGCGGGTAACGCCAATGCCCGAATCGCTCGATTCCTTGCGCCGATTTCCTGCGGCGGATGTGATTGTCGACCATGCCTGCGACTGGCTGTCGTCGCGGCGCGAGGTACCGTTCTTCCTGTGGCTGCATTTGATGGATCCGCATTCGCCTTACTATCCGAAAGAGGCAGCTTTTTCCCTGTTGCCGCAAAAACCAGTGAGCCCGCAGCGGTCCTGTTATTTCAATTCCTACTGGAATCGCGGGGACCTCCGACCCGCGCGTCTTGAGCGTTACCGGCAAGAAATCGTTGCACTCTATGATGCTGGAGTGCGTTGGGTGGATGAGCAGATGAAACAGTTGGTCGAGTATCTCCGCCAGTCGAACCGGTGGGACAATTGCATCTTCGCTCTCAGCGCCGACCACGGAGAGGAGTTTCTTGAACATGGACGGCGATACCATGCTCCGCAACTGTCGGAAGAACTCATCCATGTTCCTTTGCTTCTGCGCATGCCGGGAATTGCAAAACGAGAGCAAAACAAATCCCCGTTCAGCCTGATCCATCTGGCTCCAACTCTGTTGGATGCCGCAAGCGTACCAGCCCCGAAAGAATTTCATGGCCATAGTTGCCTTGAGCAACTGCGTCAAGGCCAAGGGTTCGATGATGTCGCCATCTCGGAATGTGTTGCCGGATGTACGAATCCCTTTCGACCAGAAAACCGAATGGGGCCTCGCATTTTGGCGATTAGGGAATCTCGATATAAGCTGGTTCTTTGCTTCGATCCGGTCACCGAAAATCTCTTTGATCTGGAAGCAGATCCAGAAGAGCAAACTCCTCTTCCTACGAACGCCCAGAAACCCGTGAGGCGTCGCCTTCTGGAGATTGCGCATCGACATTTGCGCCGTTCGATCGAGCAGCGCGACGAAAGGCTGCGCCTGCAAGCGCGTTTGCTTGACATTCAGCTAGAATGGGCACGATCTCCTGCATAGCTCTTGAAAACTCCGTTCCTTCCACTACTGACCTGCAGAATTCACCTCTCCCCGAAGCTGAGGAGCGCTCCAACTCTGTCCAGCCAGCAGACGACCACCCGAAACAGCTCTCGTGTGCAGGGCTCAGGAGGACGCGCATGAAACCCGTGCGACTGCTGGTCGACAGCTTCGCGGATGCCAACGATTTCAATGCGCAAATGGCCAACGCGCGTGACATCGTTTCCCGCCTGGACCCGGCGCATTTCCACGTAACGATGTTTCGTTGCGGCGAACTCGATGAAAGAATCGCCAAGCGGCCGAACACGAGGCTTATCTGGCTGCCACCACATGGACAGACATTCAGGATTCTCCACCAATTCATATGGGGTTCTCACCAAATTCTCTTCTACATCAAGGCATCTCCGGCGGCTAAGTTGTACCTGGCCATGAGACGGAAATGGTTCGACAGGAGAATTGTGATTGGGACTATCGAGTCACAGTCTGATCTTTACAATGAACCGACGATCAAGGAAGAACAAATTCGCATGTGGGAGCGGACAATTCTGCATAGCGACCTTCTATTCAGCAATTCCTCGGCAGTACAAGCCAGCTTGGAAAAGGAATACAGTCTCCGTAGCGACGTGATTCCTACCGGAGTGGACACGAAATTCTTTACACCAGACTGGAACCGGCCTGCTAATCCGCGTGTGCGGGTGCTCTTCGTCGGATCTTTGCGGCCATTTAAGGGGCCGCAATTGCTGGTTCGCGCAGCAGCACAATTTCCTGAAGCGGATTTCGTGATCGCTGGAGAGGGTCCGATGAGTTCCGATCTACAAGTGCAGATCCTCGAATCGCATCTAACAAACTGCCAACTCCTCGGCGGCGTCTATGGTGCAAATTTGCGTGCGCAATACCGTGCGGCTGATATCTTCCTGTTTCCATCGCATTGGGAAGGTTCACCCAAAGTGATTCTCGAGGCAGCCGCCTCCGGCCTGCCGATCATTGCTCGAAAGGATTACAAACCCGAAACGGTGATCGACGGTCAAACCGGATACCTGGGGGGAAATGACGACGAAGTTCTCGACCGGCTGGGGCGGTTGCTGGCAAAAGCGGACTTGCGCCGGCATATGGGGCGCGCGTCACGCGTCCTTAGTGACCGCTTCGATTGGGATTTGATTACCCGAGAGTGGGAGCAAGTGTTCTTGCGGGAAGCGTCACGCCAAGGTGTTCGCTCGTGAGCAACCCTGCTGTGATGGGACAAGCCAAGAACTGTGCGCTCGAAGTTCTCACGTTGACTCCCTTTTATCCCAGCCAGCGTGACGACTCTCAGGGCTCCTTTGTAGCCGAACCCTTAAATGCGCTGGCTCAGCTGGGGATTTCCAGCAGTGTATTTGCGTTGCAGCCAATCTATCGCGCCCGGCTTCGCGCTCCGAAATCGAGCGTACCGTCAGAATGGATTCGCTATTTCTCACTGCCGGGCAATGTGGGCCTGTCGATGGCCGGAGCTTTTGTTTTCGCCCGCATCCTAGGCCGAATTCGTGAACTGGTCCGCCAGCATCGCATCACTCTGATCCATGCTCACGCTGCCCTGCCTGCGGGACACGCCGCTATGTTGCTGAGTTCGGAGCTGGGGTTGCCGTACGTCGTTTCGGTACATGGCCTCGATGCTTTTTCCACTGTGCAAGTCGGTGGACGAATGGGTGAATGGTGCCGTCGTATCTCGCGACGCGTCTATCAGGGTTCGCGGCGAGTGATCTGCGTGAGTGAACTCGTCCGCGAGCAAGTCCTGGCTGGCATGGGTACGGGCTGCCGGACATCCGTTGTTTATAACGGCGTGGATCCGGATTTCTTTTCTCCTGACAGCGGTGCGGCTTCCAAGGAACTCTCCGTTCTCTCTGTGGGGAATCTGATACCCATCAAAGGACACGAAGTGCTCATCCGCGCGATCGCGTCTATCATTTCGGAATTTCCGTCATTAACGTTGCTAATCATTGGACAGGGTCCAGAGCAGCCGCGCCTGCAGGCGCTAACCCGGGAGCTTGGGATTAGCGGAAGAGTACAGTTTCTCGGTCGGCAATCGCGAAGCTACGTAGCGGATGCTATGCGTCAATGCACCGTGTTCGCGCTGCCCAGCAGCTACGAGGGCCTCGGTTGCGTTTATCTTGAAGCGATGTCGGCTGGCCGGCCCGTGATAGCTTGCCGCGGACAGGGAATTGCTGAGATCATTCGCCACGGGTCCAATGGTCTTCTGGTAGGGGCAGGAAACGATAAGGAACTCGCGCTTGCCCTCGCGATCTCGCTTCGCGACGAGCACCGCCGACAGTCGATGGGCTTAGCAGCCAGAGATACGATTCTTGATCGGCTAACGCTGGCGCAGCAGGCCGAGAGCCTGGCCCGCATTTACCGGGAGTGTGCGGGATGAAGCGGCGGCTCGTAATCTTGACCGAAATCATTTCCCCGTATCGAATCCCCCTGTTCAACGCGTTGGCGGAGCATCCGGACCTGGATCTTCACGTGATCTTTCTCGCGGAGACAGACCCAAAGCTGCGGCAGTGGGAAGTTTATAAGCAGGAAATCAGATTCTCGTTTCAGGTGGTTCCTTCTTGGCGGAAACAGATCGGGAAGTACAACGTGTTGGTCAATTTTGGTGTGAGTGGCGCGCTGAACCAATCGAAGCCGGATGTGATTCTGTGCGGAGGCTACAACTACATCGCATCCTGGCAAGCTCTGTTCTGGGCGCGGAGGAAGCAGGTCGCGTTCCTGCTTTGGTCGGAAAGCAACTCGCAGGATCTCCGTAGCTCTCACCTCCTCATCGAATTCTTCAAGAAGCAATTTCTGCGGCGTTGCGACGGATTCGTGGTGCCGGGGACCTCCGCTCTTGATTACTTGAGAGCGCATCACGTGAAAGTCGAGAATATCTTTACAGCCCCCAACGCAGTCGATAACGACCTCTTCGCCAGCGCGGCAGAGAAGGCCCGCCGAAACGAAACATACTTGAGGAGAGAGCTTGCCCTGCCAGACCGGTATTTTCTTTTTGTGGGGCGTTTGGTTCGGGAGAAAGGCGCTTTCGAATTGCTATCGGCATATTCGAATCTTGACGAGCACTTGCGTGCGGAGATTGGCTTGGTATTTGTTGGAGATGGCGGCTGTCGACAAGAGCTCGAAGAGTTGGCGATTTCCGTTTCTGGAGGGACAATCAAGTTTGTCGGTTTTGCGCAGCGGGAACAGCTGGGCGCCTATTATGGACTCGCTGAAGTGCTGATTCTGCCAACCTATACCGATACCTGGGGAATGGTGGTCAATGAAGCCATGGCCTGCGGTCTGCCGGTTCTAGTCAGCCGAGTTGCCGGGTGTGCGATAGACCTGGTGCGCGAGAATTGGAATGGCCTGCTGGTAGCTCCGAGAGACGTTCCGAGCCTCGAACAGGCGATGAGAGGTCTCGCGATGCAAGCCGATATCTGCAAAACGCTGGGTGCTCGCAGCGCGGAACATATCAGCAGCTATTCACCCAAGAAGTGGTCCGATTCAGTTGCGCGGGTGGTCCAGGTTATAGCTGAAAATTCCTGACCGCGTTTGATTGAACCGACATCTTCGTGACGGATTTAATCACACGCGGAATCCTTCCTTGCTGATAAAATTCTGTGACTCGTTCCATAAAATGAAGAGCCTCTCGATAACATGTCACGAGGGAGCCTTGGCTCGGCTGCGAATGAACGGATCGCCTCCGTGTCTTGCGGCAATGATTGCTAATGACTGACGGGATCCCAAAGTTTCTGCTGATTGCTGGCGCGGGCTTTACGGCACTGGTGCTGGCGTTTTTTGCGTTTTCGCGCCCGTGGTATTTCAGCAGTCAAACCTACCTCGGCGGGCTTATTCTTCTCGAGTTTTTAATCGCAGCCGTGTGGTTTTACCGGCGCGTTTTTTTCCCGGTGGTGATCGTCGCTTTCCTCCTGGCCGGGGTGGATCTTCCCGTCGGCGCAGTATGGACCGCAGCTCGCTGGCTGTTTCTGGCGGTGGGAGCGCTGGCGGGCACCTTCATCGTACTGAAGGAACGCCGGTATCACTTCGGAGCGTTTCATGCAGTTGCGTGCTTCGCGGTTTTGACGGCGTTGATGTCAGCGACCGTTTCCCGTTACCCCAACGTCGCTCTCCTGAAGGTTCTCAGCCTATTCCTCCTGCTCCTCTATTGCGGTACAGGAGCCAGAATTGCCGTCGCCGGACGAGAGAACCGTTTCTTTAATGGATTGCTTTTGGGATGTGAAGTCTTTGTAGGGGCCATCGCGGCGCTGCATCTCATTGGGATGGAGGCCATGGGCAACCCGAATTCACTAGGGGCTGTGATGGGTGTCGTGGTAGCTCCGATCCTGCTATGGGGTTTCCTGCTGGGAGGCGAGCCAACTGTTCGCCACCGGCGCGGCGCGCTTTTCGCCGTGTGCATGTACCTCGGATTTGTAAGTCATTCGCGCGCAGGCTTAGCTGCAGCCTTCGTTTCCTCAGGTCTGCTCTGTCTGTCTCTCCGCAAATACAAGATGTTCATTCAGGGATTGATGATCCTTGTGATCATATTGGCAGCGATCGGAATCGTCCGCCCGGAAGTGATCACCTCGATGACATCTTCTGTGCTCTACAAAGGCGCGGAGCAGGGTCAAGGAATTCTGGCTTCGCGGCAGTCTCCTTGGCGCGCTGCGTTAGAGAACATCAAGGAACATCCGTGGTTTGGAACGGGCTTGGGTACGACTGCAGACGGAGCCGACGCGGACCAGCCACGAGGAAGATTTTCATCCAGCTCGGATGTAACCTCAGAGAATGGGAGCAGCTATCTCTCGATCATCTCAGGAGTGGGAATCCTGGGAGCGATACCCTTTCTTTTTCTTTTATGCATGTTGATTGCTACGGTGTTTCGCACGGTAGGGTTCATGCGCCGCGGCACGACTGCAGCACATGTCGCCATTCCCCTTGCCATGGTGATGGTGGCTGGAATCGTACACGCGGCGTTTGAGGATTGGATGTTTGCTCCCGGCAACTACCTTTGCGTGTTCTTCTGGAGCCTTGCCTTCATTCTGGTGGATGTGACTCGACCGTCGCCATCGCCAGCCTTAGCGAGGAACTGGCCCGCTCGAACCACGCCGCAGTCATTCAACGGAGCGGTATCAGCGCGGTGAACCGCGCACCAACATGGATTGCCGACGTGTGGGAATACAGTGTTCATGAGGACAGTGGCTTCGCACACGCTCACGCGCGTTAAGAGAGATCGGCCATGGGTTCGCAAACGATGATTCATCTCTTCATTAACGCGCTTGCGGCAAGTGCAGGCGGAGGGCTGACGTATGTGCGGAACATCATCCCGACCTTAGCAGAGCGGAATGACGTGAAGATATCGATCGCGGCGGGCCCGAGCTTTCAAGGAGAATTTCGTCATTTTGCAAATATTGAATTCGTTTACCTGGATTTCCCGCCGGTTCGGCGGTTCTGGTTTGAACAAGCGAGGTTGCCGGAATTGATCCGGCGTTCGGGGGCGAATGTGCTGCTTTCTACGGGCAACTTCGCCCTACGAAAATCGCCGGTGCCGCAGATACTGCTCTCCCGCAACTCGATTTACACCTCAGCAGATTATTCTCGCGATCTCAGACAGCGCCATGACTATCGGACGTGGGCAGATACGCATTTAAGAGCTGTTCTGGCGAAAAGATCCATTCATTGGGCGGATGTTACGATCGCGCCCACCGAGGCATTTGCGGCTGAATTGAGGGAATGGTCGCGAGTGAGTGTGCTTGCGATTCACCATGGCTTCGATCAAGAGGCGTTTGTCCGGAATTCGAGACCTTTGCCGGAAGAGACTGAAGCAAAGATTCGCGCCGCCGATGGCGCTCTCAAACTTCTGTTCGTCAGCCACTACAACTATTACCGTAATTTCGAAACCCTAATTAGAGCTTTGCCGCTTGTGCGAAGTCAGATGGGGAATCAAGCCGTAAGGCTGCTGCTGACGTGCGAACTGGCCGCCGGCAAGAATCCAGGAGTGTATCGGCCTGATACGGCTGCATCGCTGATAAGGGAGCTGGGCGTCTCTGAAATGGTGGTACAGCTCGGAACAATTCCCTACAAGCAACTTCATCAGCTTTACGCTCGTGCCGATATATACGTGACTCCGGCATACACGGAGACGTTTGCTCACCCGCTGGTGGAGGCCATGTCAAGCGGCTTGCCCGTGATCGCATCGGACATTCGGGTCCATCGGGAAATTTGCGAAGATTCTGCTTTTTACTTCGAGAAGTTTTCTCCGGCAGCATTTGCCGACGCGACGGTGCGGCTGGCCATGTCACCAGACAGCGCGAAACGCATGGCTGCGGCGGGGAGGGAGAGGGCAAAAGCGTTTTCGTGGAAAAAACATACGGAGGAGATTCTGGGAGTGGCCCGAGCTCTCGTGAGCCCGAGTCTCTCCCACCCGAGCGAGGTTGTGAAGGTCTAGCTGCAACTGGTGCGGTATCGATCGATAACCGTCAGAGTGAGCCGGAGCGTATACGATAGCAAGAATTGACCGTCCGACTTTCTGCGACGGCAAAAAAGGGGAAGAGTCGAAACCTCTTGAGGGTGGTCGGCCGAGTGAGCGCTCGTTTCCGCCGAGCCTAATCAGCTACAACAACTTGCGGCCAGGACGATTTCATGTGGCAGACAGACTGGGCTTCGGCACCCCAAAATAGAACGAAGGTGAGCGATCGGCAGTCGCCTGCGCTGGTCCCGGGAGAGATCCAATCGCTGTACAGTCTCTTCTGGATGGAGCACTGCGTAGAGTGCGCGGTGCCGGATTGCTACAGGATGTGCCCGCTGTACGTTGAACGCCAAGACCAGAAGTGTGCTCGATTCAAGAAGGGCATTTCTCCGAACTGGCAATACCCCGGATTGTTTGACTATGGAGCCGAGGTGGAGTTTCGGCGTTGGGGCAAGCTGGAAGCTAACTTCGGCGTTGGAGCATTAAGTGCTGGTCAGGCACGATTCCTCGACAAAGTAGATCGCTTTGTTCTGCGGGCCATCCGTCCGGTTTCGTCGCTGTTTAGTAGACCGAGTCCGAAGCGTCGCTTGAACCGAGCGTACGCGGAATTGCGGGACTCCTCTCTGCAGGTGCTCAGGCTGCGAAAGCAGAGTTACGACGAATTCGTCATCGAAGTCTGGAATCTCGAATCGCAAGTGGTTCGTCTGGCGATCGAGTGCTGGCAGCAAGGACCCAAGTTCCGCACATCGATTGTTCTCGAACCCGGTCGATCGACGTATCGAATTCCTGTGGGATCGATGAACGTTAATCTGTATGGCCCATTCGGTATGGTTCGCGCGTATCCGGAGAATGATGCCGAGGCTCACCTGGTTTTCTCATGGCTTGATTTTGTTAAGTACCGCTTACCCGCGAGCCGTACGGCTTTGCAAAGTCCCTCTGTTCTGCCTTCGCAGCTTGGCGGCAGCAAGGTGAAGTGCGTGATATGGGATCTGGACTGCACCGCCTGGGACGGAATACTCGCGGAACAGGACGCAGAAACGGTGGTACTCCGGCCTGATGTTCTTCACACAATGCGGGCACTCGACGAAAGAGGAATTCTGCAAAGCATTGCCAGCAAGAACGATTATGCCGTCACGTGGCAGGTTGTGGAGCGGCTCGGCGTGGCTGAGTTGTTTTTGTATCCAGAAATAAACTGGTCGCCGAAGAGCGCCAACATCCGGCGCATTGTGAGTGCGCTCAATATTGGAACGGATAGCTGCGTCCTCATCGATGACTCTGCGTTCGAACGCGCAGAAGTGACCCATGAACTGCTGGGGATTAGAGTTCTCTCGGATTCCGACGTGGCGAACTTGCTGGACCGGCCCGAGTTCGATGTTCCAGTGACGACCGAAAGCAAGCAGCGAAGGTCTTATTACGCTTCGGAATCGCAGCGTAAGGAACAGGCTCTGGAATATGGCGACCGCTACGAAGCCTTTCTGAAAGCATGCAAGATGGAGGCTACGCTGTTCGTACCGACTGAGCGGGAGCACATGGAGCGTTGTCTCGAGTTGCTGCAGCGGTCCAATCAGCTGAATCTCTCAACCCACCGATACACTGCCGAAGAATTCGCCGACCTGCTGAAGCGCCCTGAAACATTCTGCATTTGCACATCGTGCCGGGACCGGTTCGGGGAGCACGGCATCGTTGGATTTGCGTCGCTTACGATGTCAAAGGAAAACCTGATACTGAAAGATTTTGTGCTCTCCTGTCGCATAGCGCAAAAGAAGGTGGAAAATGCATGGTTCGGCTGGCTCGTGAGTACGGCTGCCAGTGCTGGCTACCAATCGATTTACGCGCCCTATGTGAAGACAACGCGCAACTCGGTGCTGCTGAATGCATTCGTCGAGGTTGGCTTCGTGCGGACAGAAGTGCACAAATCTGGTTCGCTCTTGCGCTTAGAATGCAACGCCACTCCACCAGCTTCTGACGTCGTGTCGATCGTGTCCGGTTCGCTCGAACTGCCGCGTATTAATTCGGTCACATCCTGAAAACTGGAGGATTCCAGTTTCGTCGACTATCTTGATTCGGGTTCACTCTCTGCATGTGGGGAATATTGGCCGAGACTCTTTCTGAATCCATCAAGCAAGATCACGCTTAAAGCGAGAAGAGCCCAAGTTTCGTGGGGCATAATGACGCAGTTCCACGGCCAGGAGTCCGTGAGCGCGCTCGAAATCCGCCCTTGAGCGGCTAATCGCTGTAGGAACGCGGCGCCTGGCAACAGGAAGGGTGTCATCAGCATTAGGGAGATTCTCGCGGTTTTTTTGGCCTGCCCATTCACGTTCGCGATACTCCAACCCAGTGGCACCGCAAGGAGTGCCGCATCATAGAATCGGTGATAAACCGGCAGCAATGCGATCACGGAGATCGTTCCGAGCGCGAGGAGTGGTGGCAGACGATCCCCCTCTTTTATGACCCAATAGAGCCATACGCAGATCAAGATCCCACCCATTACAAAGGCCCAAAGATTGGATAAACCGGAATTCTGGGTAATGGAGAAGAAGGGAACCTGCAAGTTGATCAAAGCGAAGCGCGCGGGGTTGTCCGAGGCAAAGCTGTCGATGTTGTTGGCCGTGACAAATCCTTTGGCGTTGTTAAGGTAGTCCTGAAGCCAGGGAGTGCCGCGCATGTAAAGGTAGAGAAGTGCGATCAAATTCAAAGCGGCGGTGGAGCTCACTGCTACTGTGAACAGCCGCCAGCGTCGCCGCGCGAGATAGTAGAGGACCAGGAAGGCACCGAGATGCGGCTTCATAGCACAAGCGACTCCAAAAAGAATGCCAGAGGCGATTTCATGCTGAGCGTTTACCGCCCAGATCGCGACCGCGCACAACCCGATGACAAGGATGGTCGGATTCCCGCCGGCGAGCCCGGTATGAAACGGAGCCAGCGCCAGGGAGGCCGCAACGAAGATCAAGGTGCGGGACTGGGTGATCCGGAAGCCGACGCTCGCTGCCAGACTCCACACCGTCGCCGCGAAAGAAATGAGCAAGATGACGATCCACAAGGTCTTGGCCATCTTCCATGGCAGGGCGGCCACGGGGGCCATGACGACAAGACCTCCGGGAGGCGGAGCAAGATGCGTGCGAATGTCACTGACATCTAATCGGCTAAGGCCCTGTTGCCACCAGAGGGCTTGGAAATTTTTGGGGTCAGCGGGACTCTTTCCTTGCAGCCAAAGTTTCGATGCGGTGTAGTTTTGCGACAAGTCGTTCCAGGTTCCGCGCTCTCGCAAATAGCGCCAGGGTCCCCGCACAGCGAATTCGGCAGCCGCGAGAAAAACCAAGATCCACAAAAAGATTTTCAACATTCGCGAAGGAAGATTTTGGGTAGTCAGAGATTGAGGCGCTACTTCCATGAAGGGTTAGTGCGAACACGCCTGGCGAAGGGCCTGCGCGACTTTTTCCTGGTCTTCCTGCGTCATTTGAGCGAACAGAGGCAGAATAACGCCTTCCCTCTGGGCACGTTCGCTCTCGAATAAGTTCGGACAACTCCCCGAGGGTTTGCAGGCCGGAAGAGCACAGCGCCAATTACCTGCTGCCTGATAGGCTGGCTCCAAGTGCGCGCACATGATGCCGCGGCGCGTAGCCACTCCTTCGTCCAGCATTTGCTGCATCACCTGGACTTGGTCAACACCCTTGGGCAAACGGACGCAGTAGCTCTGCCAGTTCGTGTGCGCCCATTGTGGCTCGCGGGGAAGAGTAAGTGCGGGGATATCTGAGAGCAACGCGTGATAACGCTCGGCCAGTTTTCGGCGATCTGCCACGGCGTCGGGGAGGCGTTTCAGTTGCTCTCTTCCGACGGCGGCTTGGATGTCGGTCAACCGGTAATTAAAGCCGAGCTCAGGGTAAGATTCGAAAACGACTTTCGGTGACGAGTGCCGGACCGTGTCCGGCGTGCTCATCCCATGTTGACGCCACAGTCGGAATGTGCGGTCCATGTCGGGATCAGAAGTGCTCAACATTCCACCGTCTCCGGTGGTGAGCAGTTTTCGCGGATGGAACGAGAAACAGGCAACGTCGGCGTGCGGTTTACCTATTTTTTCCCAACGACCCTCCCATAGGATCTCACTCCCAGCGGCACAGGCAGCGTCCTCGATCACACGGATGTGGTGCTTACGCGCGATTTCGAGAATGCGGATGACATCGCAAGGCATTCCGATCTGGTGAACACACAAGATGGCACGCGTGCGATCGCTGATTGCGGCTTCGATTTTGCTGGGATCGATGTTGAAAGTGTCGGGCTCGATATCCACAAATACCGGCAAAGCGGCGCAGTAGCGAATGCTGTTCGCGGTGGCGATGTAGGAGTGGCTCACGGTGATGACTTCATCGCCGGGACGAACTCCAACCCCAAGCAACGCGAGGTGAAGCGCTGTCGTGCCGCTGGAGACAGCGCAAGCATGAGCTGAGCCTACGAAAGTCGCGAACTCTTTTTCGAAGGCTGCTACTTCGGGACCCTGAGTCACCCAACCGGAAAGGATCGCCCGTTCTGCGGCGGATACTTCTTCGCTGCCAAGCTGGGGACGGGCAACTGGAATGAATTGTTTAGGCATTTAGGAAGACTTGTCTCGGATTCGGCTCGCAAAACGCTCGAGTTGTGAGGGTCGTCGCATATCAGGCCACTGCCGCATCTGCCTGACGTTCATCCTGCCACCATTCCACGAGGCGACGCAGACCTTCCTCGATCGATACAATCGTTTGAAACCCGAGCAATTGTTTCGCTTTCGAGACATCGGCAAGGCGCCGAGGAACCGGATTCACTCTTCGTTCCGGACCGTATTCGGGCAATGCGTTCGAGCCCATCACGCGTAAGAGAAGGTAGGCGAGATCATTGAGGCTGGTTTCCGTTCCGCTGGCGACATTGAAAGCTTCGTCGCTGACATCGGATTCGGCCGCCATGATATTGGCGCGGGCAACGTCTTCGGCGAACACGAAATCCATCGTCTGCGCGCCATCACCGAAAATCAAAGGTCCTTTACCGGCGGCGATGCGCTCGATCCAGCGGATGAGCACCTCGGTATAAATCCCGTAGACATCCATGCGTGGTCCGTAGACGTTGAAATAGCGGAGCGCAACGTAAGAGAGGCCATACATCTCACAGAAGCTGCGCAGAAGCGCTTCATTGAAAGTCTTGGCGGCTCCGTAGAACGTGCGGTTGCGATACGGGTGATGGTTTTCAGCGGTAGGGAACTCATCGGCCATGCCGTAGATAGACGCCGATGATGCTGCCACCATTCGGGAGACCTTGGCCTTTACCGCAGCTTCGGCAACGTTGAAAGTGCCATCGACCAAGACCTCGAGTGCTAGGCGAGGGTCTTCAGCGCATTGCGTGATACGAATGCCGGCCTGATGAAAGACGACATCAATGCCGTCCATGACTTCGACAAGCAGCCTGCGATCACGGATGTCGCCCTCGATGATGGTCAAGCGGCCGCTGGTCAGGGCGCCTGCGAGGTTCTCGCGACGTCCACGGGCGAAATTGTCGAGCACGATCACCTCGCGCACATCATGCTGCACCAGTTGATCAGCAATGTGCGAGCCAATCAGTCCCGCGCCGCCCGTAATCAGAACGCGCCGGTCCCTCATCTAGATCACCCCCCGCAAGACTGGAAAAAAGGAAACACGATTCTATCAAGTCCGACGATTAGCTCAAGTGCTGAACGGTAGATCCGGTGCTGACCTCTAAACGATTCTTGAGCTGTGCCAGGCTCAGGCCTTTGACGGCAAGCAGCAAGATGCCAAACGCAATATTGGCGATGTATACCCACGCATGGATAACGACAGTCAAGGCGAGAGCGCGACTGGCTGCGATCCCGGCCAGCTGGAAGGCTTCGGTGCCGAACAGTTCATATGTGCCGAGACCGCCGGGAGCCGCGGGAATCATTAGGCCTAAGCCCAACACGGCCGAAGCGACGACGGCGGACTTCAGAGACACGGATAATCCCAAAGCCCCGGCCAGACCCCAGATCAGGCCGGCCTCGGTCGTCCAGATGACACTGGTCAGCACAAGCAACATGAACATCTGAGCGGCAGAGCTTACGGCATTAAGTCCTTCAGCAAACGAGGTCAGGACTCCATCGAACGTCTGTTCCAGAAAAGACAGCTGCATGATTCGGAAGGCGTTGCGGACGTAGCGAATCAGGAGTCGTGTCTTGTAGCGGAGAATTATCAACAGCGCGAGAGCTCCACCAAAAATCAAAATCGCCACCCGCAACAATTCCAGCACCCAGTGCGGCGGTCGTAGCGCCCAAATTGAAAACAGAACCATTCCCACCAAGGCCAAGCCATCCAGGACTTTTTCCACAGCGAGAGTTGCAAGCGTGCGGCTGCTTTCTGCGAGCGAACTTCCGTTTCCCAGAAGAACGCAACGGGATATATCGCCGGCACGCCCCGGTAACAGGAAGTTTGCCATGTTCGCAATGCCGAGAATAGTGAGGCATTGAACGATTCGAGGACGAGATGAGGAAGGGAAGATCAGCTGCCAGCGCCAGGCACGCAGAGGAAGGTTGATAAAGAAAACGGCCACGGGCACAAGCAGGAAAGGTCCACTGAGCCGCCCGAGGGTACTCCATGATTGTCTGAGGTCTACTTGGCGCAATAAAAGGGCAATGCAACCGAGCCCAAAGAGGAGACCCAAAACGGCCGATTGAACACGGACGCTACGTCCCAAAGCGCCGCTCCATATTTTTCGTTTGTGCGCCGGTCAGAGAATCCGACTCGGAGGTTTCTTCCAGAAAGTAGATCGGGCGATGACGTGCGGCTTCCAGCGTTCTCCAGAGATACTCGCCCAATACACCAAGCATCATCATCTGCACCCCACCGAGTACGAGCACGACGACAATGAGCGAAGCCCAGCCTTGGACAGGCGTGCGAGTCATCAAACGGACTACGATCACGAGCAGGGCGTAGGCGAAGCCGAGCAAGCTGCAAGCCACCCCAAGAAAAGACATAGCGCGCAGCGGGGCATACGAAAACGAGACGAAGGCGTCGGCGACCGCTTTAAACTTTCGTTTCAGAGTCCATTTCGAAGTCCCGGCAGCCCGCCGTTCCTTTGTATAGGTGATTTCCTCGGCCGAAAAGCCGAGCCGCGCGATCTCACCGCCAAGGCTGAGGTCACTTCCCGCGGATGCCAATAATGCGTCTAGAGCTTTGCGGTCGAGGAGAGCAAAGTCTGATCCGCGCGGAGGAAGGTTGACTTCTCCCAACAGATTCAGCAGGCGGTAAAAAGTGTTCGACAGGAAAACATCGACACTGGAAACACCCTGCCTCTCTTGACGGACCGCCCATACGATGTGATGTCCGCAACGCCAAAGATCGAGCATTTGCAGGATCAACTCAGGCGGATCCTGCAAATCAGCGGAGAGAAATACAGCACATTTTCCGCGAGCTTGCCCCAGCCCGGCGAGGGTCGCCACATGGCTTCCCGAATTTCTGGCAAGCCGAGCATAGCGAAACATGGGATTTTTCTGACAGAACTGCTTCAACATCTCCTGCGAACGATCCGAAGAGTGGTCATCGACCAGAATGATTTCGGTCACCAGTGGCGTGAGGCGTTCCACGAATGAGCAGAGGCGATCGCGAAGGGCCGGCAACACGGCTTCTTCGTTGAAAACCGGGATCACAATACTCAGTTCCGGATCATGCATGCGGTTTAGAAGTTCGTCTCAGTGTAAAGGAACTAGGAAGCGGCCGGAGGAGCATTCTTCAGCAAACTCTTGGCACACTTTGCTACCCATTCAGGGTCGACGGTTGGGTCAACCCATAGGTTTACGATCCGGCGGGCGAACCGGTCCGCCTCGGGGCAGAGATCAGTTGGCCGGAAAAAGTCATTGACTGGCCAGTACAAATTCGATACGTGGAAGCCGTCGCGCCGCACGGCTTCGCTAAAGGTGACGAGTTGATCGGGGAAATTGACCAACAATGAATAGCGCCAACAGACGCCGCTCTCTCGCCACTGACTCAAGGTTTGCCAGTTTCCCACGGATAGGGCGGAGTCGTATAGGGCGGCACTGCGGGCTCGATGTTCGAGGATCTTCGGCAGATTCCCCCATGTCTCGAGAAGCGCGGCCGGATTCTTCATTTGCTGCAGGTACAAGGACCGGAACGCCGGCTGCAGATTGAGGAACGCAGTCGAGATCTCATCGACGGCACGAGTTCTCAACAATGCAACCAGAGAATGATGCAGGTTGCGATAGCTCAGCGCGAGGATCTTGGCGCGGTCTTCGTCAATCTCCGATGGCGACGGATCAGTCTCGGGCAACTCTCTAAGCAGTTCAACGACTTTCGGAGATCGGACCGCTAGCCCTCCTCCACCACATTCCAGGATCTTGGTGGGATTGAAGCTGTACACCGACATGTCGCCTACAGATCCTGCTGGCGAGCCATCGGGCAGGCATGCTCCGAGCGCCTGCGCCAGGTCTTCAATCAGAACTATTTTTTTGGCATGGCACCATTCGGATAAAGCACGTAAATCAGCAGTTTGACCAAAGAGGTGAATGAATACGACGGCACAGGTGCGTGGAGTCCACCGCTGCTGGATGGTCTCTAATGTGGGCATTCCGGTGGCGGCATCGACATCCGCAAACCGGGGCGTGACCTCGGCCAACAGAGCGGTATTCGCGGGAGTCGCACAAGAAATCGAAGGAAGTATGACCTCGGCGTGTGGATTGTTGTCAGCCAGTTTCCGTGCGATTTGATACGCACGGTAGAGCGCGGTTGCGGCCCTTCCATACCATTGGACGGCGACGCCTCCGGTTTGACGCAGCAGATCGGCCTCGACTGGCTTCAGTGTCTGCTCTGTCTCGGTCTCCTGGAGAAGTGAACTCAACTCGATTGCCCCTGATGACTGCGCCATCGCTCTGCCGCTTGCGAAATGGTAACCCACTCAACATCGTTTCCCGCACGCTGCAGGTTTTCCTGGAAAGATACAAGATTGGCGCACAGGGCAGCGGCTGAGTGGGAATAAAGACGATCTTCTCCTTGCGTCCCCAACACCTCGTCGGGATGAAAAATCATGACCGAGATGCGCAATCCAGGGGGCAAAATTTTGAGAGTATTCTCCCAGTTTTGCAGTGCGTTTGCAAAGAGTTTGGGATGCACGGCAGGATTGATATAGCGAATCCGCGGCGTGGCATCGTAAGGGGCCTCTAGGAGCCAGGTATTCATGGGAAGTTCGAGCAACGCGCGCTGCGGTCCTGCTTTGCGCAAATCAGCGGAAGCAGGAAAATAGGGTCGATTGGGGGCGCCCTCCCAGTACATGGGATGCCCCGCGCCGCCGATGCGACCGGGGATCGCCGTAGAATCGCAGAGAAATCCCAACCTCTCGACTGTGGCATAGGTTTCTGGAGTGTGCCAACCTTCTCCGTGTCGAAAAGAAGTTGCAGGAAACTTGGTTTGCAGAATGCTCCAAAGGCGTTCCAGTTCCTCCGTTGCTTCCAGCGGGTCGGTAATGATGATAGCCCTGTCCTCTGCCTGGGATTGGCGGTAAAGATGGGGATGCCACGCTAGCTCGTGACCGGCGTTGCGAACTTTCGTCCACCAGGAATCGTATTTCTGAAGCAAGTACGCGGCATCACCGAGAATACTTTCTAATTGACCATCTGCGCGAATAAACCAAGTGATTGGTATTTCGTCAAGCAAGGGACAAGGTTTGGTTTGGTCGAGCAAGCGCTGGAGATTCTCGAGGCCCTCCCATTTCAGCGTTTGGCGGTTGGTGACTTTTCCGCTGAGTCCGTCGGGATCGGTGTCGACCGTCAAGCAGAGCAGATGCGTATTCACCGAACATAGCCCTCGGCTCCTTCATGGAAGAGCTGAATGCAGAACTCGAACGCGCGGTAATCATGACGGAGGAGAACGCGGGGGGAGATGGTCCGGGCGATGCGGAAGATCTCTTCCGGGGAGTAGTAATAGAGATCGGGATTGCGGAAGTCCACGTAGGTGGAGAGCATGTCGACCGAGACTGAAACCCGGGTGTGCAGAAACGCCAGTTCCAGCGCGCGTTGCATGACTTGCATGTTATCGGACTTCTGATAACGGTTATTCAGGACCTGCGACATCACGATCGTATCGTAGGTTCCTTCGATGTCCTCGAAGAACACGTTGCGAAGCGCGAACCTGGCCTGGGGATAAACTCTGCGGCACTCGTCGATATATTCCGGAACGATGTCGTAGCCGTGGTAGGAACAGTCACATTGCTGTTGGAGCAGATATCTGTAGAAACCTGCGAGCCCGCAGCCAATCTCCAATACGGACGGCTTGGCGCCACGCAGAGCCGAAGCGTGAACGCTGTGACGCATAGCCTGCTTGGGTTCGCTGCCGGAGTTGAGCGAAGCAAATGTTGGACCGTGCTCGGCAATCCGCTGCTGATATCGACGAACAATCTGGCTGACGTCATCCGGATCAAGCACGGGCGTCGTCATGAATGTGTCAACTCCTGAAATGTAACCAATTCCGATGCATGACGCACGGTGCCATCGGCATATCGGATCGAAATCTGTCGGCAGCCGCGGTCGGCACATGCGACGGCCTCGTCGAGATTCTCACCGGTGGCTACCAAGAATCCGGCGCGATCAGATGTGCTGTGCAGCGGACCAATGGTTGACCCGGGTCGGACCGTAATGCCGACATCGAGAATGGACTTGTCGCTCGCGAGGATTTCGGGAATATGAATGTTTTCTACAATGCCGGGAGGGAAGACCAGGAATCGATAATCAGCTCCCCGGTTTGCAAGCGGAGTGAACTGGCTGGGAGCGATGCCTGAAGCCATCCGGCAGGCCTCGACGAATTCATTCACGCCACTCACGTGATCGGCAATCCGAGGCGTATGCCCTCCGCCACAGCGTGCGCCCAGCTCAAAAAGGACTGGACCCTTGTCAGTGTAAGCGAATTCAACGTGAGCGACACCCTGGCTTAATCCCAAGGCGGTCACGGCGCGGTGGCACATGTCGGTGACGATTTGTCGCTGCGCAGCGCTTAGCTGAGCGGGATACTGCACACTGACGTCGACGCGATACGGCTGCAGGGACTTGACCTTTTGGCCGATGCATAGAACCGATGTTTTTCCCTGCCAGACCAGCACTTCGGCGCTGTGCTCTGTCCCCTCAAGCGCAGGGTTCGATCACGACAGGCGAATCGGTCAGGCCGCCGGACTGAGCCGCGGCGAAAGCGGGTGCGACTTCGGCAAGTGAATTGACGCGGCTGACTCCTCGGGATCCGCCGAAGCTGCGGTCTGGCTTGAAGATGAGCGGAAAACCTATCTTCGCCGCAGCACTCTCGGCTTCTTCCAATGTAGCGACCACTTCGAACTCGGTCGAATACTCGGGAAGACTGCGCCAGCATAGGCGCATGGCAGCTTTGCTGGTCGCGTTCGCGGCCGCCTGTTCAGAGATCGAGGGTAAGCCTAGACGAGCCGAGATCTTCGCGGCGGCCCGGACCCCGACCTCCGCCATGGCTACGACGCCATCGATTCCGCCTAGCCTTCCTGTGGCGTCGATTAATGTCTCGCAATCGTTCAGGTCAACGGCTAATGGTTGATCGGCGGTTTTCAGTCCGGGAGCGTCGGCATTGCGATCTGCGACGAGGGTGAAGAATCCGGATTCTCCCGCGGCGCGAATGGAGGGTACGTTGTAGCGTCCGCCGCCGAGTATGAGGATTCGCTTGGAACTCATAGTGATGAAGCCGGTCTATTGCGTGATCTAGCTGGCCGTTCCGGCCAGTTGAGGGGCCACGAGCCTCCGGTTAATTTCAGCCTGGACGCGCCTTACGTGTTCCGCCTCGTCTTCGTTATAGCGGAAGCGTACGCCACCATGACCGTCGCAGACGCCGATGACACGGGTCGGGTGATGTACGCTGTCGACGATGATGTCGCCGGAACTTCCCATCGCTCCTCCGGCAACCACGGGAATGCCATCCAGTTTCTCCCAGCCGAGAGCGTCCTGGGTTTTCATCAACGACTCGTGAGCAGACGAGAGAGCACCCGTGAGCGCCGGCCAGATATTCACGCGGAGCAGGAGGCATCCGCGGCGTTGGGCCTCGGCGATTGCATCGGGCAAGATGCCGCCGATGCCCGCATCCAAAACATACGCATCGGGCGATAACGATTGGACGAAGCTCCGATCGAACCATGCCGTCGAAGCGGGCCAGACGATGACCACGCTTGCTTTTGCCAGCGTATTCGACGCCTCCTTGGAGTTTGGCATGGTCGATGTGAGCTTCAAGTTCGCGCCATCGAGGGAGAGGCTCCTCAGGGCATCCAGCCCATGCTCGCCGCGAGTCTGCTCCGGATCGCGTATCACTGTGACATGGGCACCGCGCTCGGCAAATCGTAACGCGAGGAAGTGGCTGCGCGGATGATCTCCAGCGATTGCAATTTCCGCGTTATCGAGTACTTCGCTGCAGCAATCGGACGACCTGATCTTCCACGGCTTCAACCCAAATCCGGCTGTCGAGATAGGTGAGCAGCGCAGTTTTGTTCAGCATCTTCCGAGCGGTATCCGCCGCATTGGCCGGACCGAACGGTTTGCGGTCCACGTCGAGCAGGACGACATCAACTCGGGCGTCTGCTGCTTTCAGAACCACTTCCAATTGGCGATCGTCCGTCAACTCGACGGATCCAACGACATGAGACTGGGTGGAGTGAATGTTTCCCGAAACCGCGAAGTCTTCGTGGGGCGTGCCTGCGATAACGAGGTTGAGCGTGGAGAACTTTCCCGCTTTCACAGCGCGAGACTTGAGCTCCTTGAGCAACAATGCCAACATTTCGATGGGTGTCTTGTCTCGTCCCGATTCCACGCGGAAGGCTGGAATCGAGAGCACCCGCGGTATTTTGAGGCTGGCTAATTCATGGCTGAGTCGCTCGAGTAATTCGTCTGGAGCAGAAACCTGGTCTTCCTGGCAGAGACGAACGATCAAGTCGCGAACGTCGATCTGGTGCTTGCGGGCATAGCGCTGAACTTTGTCGGTGAACGATGAATGAAATTTGGCCAAGCCGCTGGTGACCGCCATCGGATCGATGCCGCGCTTGCCCAGTAACGGTTGAATCAGTCCTTGGCCCACGTCCATGGCGGCTTTCAGGTCGATGTGCGACAAAAATCCGCGGCGCTGCAGGATGGCGACCAACACTTCCGTCACAGTATTCCCGGCGGAGCGCCCCATCCCCTGCAGCGACGAGTCGACCAGCACCGCGCCTTCTTCGATCGCACGCAAAGTATTTGCCATAGCGAGCGAGAGATTGTCGTGGCCGTGATATCCGAGGGGAGAAGAGCTCTCGGCCTTGGCGGCGCGCAAGTAAGCTGCGACCGAGTCAGGATCCATGCTGCCGGCCGAGTCCACCAGACAGGCGATGTCGGCGCCCCAGGAATGAACCTGCGCGACGACCTTTCCGAATTCAGCCGGAGTCACCGCGTAGGACTTCATCGCGTTGTAAGAAACGATGAATCCCAATTCCTTAGCGAGCGTGATGTACGGCTCAGCTTGGGCAGTTTCGGTCACGTTCGTGCCGATGCGGATGAACGACATACCATAGCGCGCGGCAAGGCGAAGATCTTCTTCGCGTCCGATGCCGGGAATGAAGAACATTCCCCACTTGGCAATGTTCAGTGCTTGCGCGGCGGCTTCAAGGTATTCTTCGTCGCTAGCGGCTGCCTGCCCTTTTCCGGCCTGTGAAGCGTAGAGGCCAAGGCCGTGGCCAACTTCAATCCAACGGAAACCGACTCCTTCCAAAGCGGTAGCGATGTTGGCGGTGTCTTCCGCGGTGAACTGGAAATCGATGAGGTAAGAACCATCGCGCAGCGTGACTTCCAGAATGTCGGGAACTACTGGAAATATGGCCATAACTAAATTCTTACGCAGCGTTCAGTGCGACACCGCAATCTGCGGTCTACTGCCGACAATCGATTTCACGGCCTCAGCAACCTGAGCAACCGCCTGGGACGAAAGTTCAGGGTAGAGCGGGAGAGACAGAACCTCTTTTGCCGCCGTTTCCGCTTGTGGAAACGCGCCGGGACCGTAGCCCAAATCAGCATACGCCGGCTGTAGGTGTACCGGAACCGGATAGTGGATGCCCGTCTGAATTCCGTTGTCGTTGAGCGCGGCTTTCAAGCGATCGCGTTCTTTGGACCGCACAGTGTAAACGTGATACACGTGACGGGCCCACGGCATTTCGGCTGGAGTCTGCAGATCACAGCCGGCCAGCAGTTCGTCGTACTGACGCACCAAAGCTCGGCGCGCCTCCGTCCAGTGTTCCAAGTGCCGGAGCTTCACTCGCAAAACCGCACCTTGAAAACCCTCCATGCGGTAGTTATATCCGCGCAGCAGGTGATGATACTTATGGTCCTGACCCCAATCACGTAGCATTCGGACGTTGCGTGCGTACTCCGGATTGCTGGTAGTGACAGCGCCACCTTCGCCGTAGGCTCCCAGATTCTTTCCTGGATAGAAGCTGAAGCAGGCCAAATCGCCGATGCTGCCGACCGGGCGGCCTTTGTACTTTGCGCCATGTGCCTGGGCGGCGTCTTCGATCACGATCAATCCATGGCGGCGCGCGATCTGCATGATGGGGTCCATATCCGCTGGTTGTCCGTAAAGATGGACAGGCAACAGAGCCTTACTGCTCGGCGTGATGGCGGCTTCGATTTTCGTGGGATCGAGGGTGAAAGAATGCGGATCGATGTCGACGAGGACCGGGCGTGCACCCGCATAGAGAACGGCGGCGACGCTGGCGACAAAGGTAAATGGAGTGGTGATGACCTCATCTCCAGGGCCGATCCCGGCCACGAGCAGCGCCAGGTGCAGGGCGCTGGTGCCGGAATTCAATGCGACGCATTCCGCTGCGCCGCAATATGCCGCGAACTCTTGCTCGAATGCTGCCACCTCGGAGCCGAGGACAAACTGACAGCTTTCCAGAACTCCGCTGATCGCGGCATCAATCTCAGGCTTGATGCTCCGATACTGGGCCTTTAAGTCGAGATAAGGAACTTTGACGTTTGCCATTCGCTGCTGTGATTTTAATTCTTCCGGTTCTGTTTAACTTACGCTGTCGCCTCCAAGGGCGCCAGACCCAGTTCCACAGGCCGTCCACGCTGGGCCATCGATTGCGAAGCAGCCTGCAGAATCTCTACCACGCGCAGTCCAGCGATACCACCCGTGATCGGCTCTTCGCTTTGCCGGATGCATTGCAAAAAGTGATCGATCTCGCGGCGTAAAGCCTCAGTGCCATCAATCTGCGGAGCCAGCATGTCTCCCGTACGATACCCCACGAGCATTTGGTAGAGCTTTTCCGGGTTTTGATGGTTGTTGAGGGTGATGCCCTTGTCGTACACCCTGATTTTTTCGCCCTGATCCAGATCGTCGTAGACAATCATCTTGCGGCTGGCGCCAATCAGCGTTCGCCTCAGTTTTACCGGAGCCAGCCAGTTAGCGTGGATGTGGGCAATCTGGCTGCCTTCAAAGAAGAGCGTGAGATATGCAATGTTCTCAGTTCCGCCGGGTACATGGTTCAGGCCCGTTGCCGAGACGGCACAAGGACGAAACGGTAGAACGTAATCCATGATTGCAAGATCGTGCACGGCTAGATCCCAAAGCACGTTGACATCGTGTTGGAAAAGGCCAAGATTCACGCGTACGGAATCGTAATAGTAGATCTCGCCCAGGCCACCGCTCTCAACCAGTTCCCGGATCTTACGAACGGAGCCGGTGTAGACGAAGGTATGATCGACCATGAGCACGCGATTTCGTTTTTGCGCCATATCGATCAGGCGCTGCACCTGACTGGTATCGGAGGCGAGGGGTTTCTCGACGAGCACATGCTTGCCTTCCTGGAGTGCGCGTAGAGCGAGTTCGTAATGGGTTGAGACAGGAGTGGCGATGGCTACAGCATCGATCGATGGATCTTCAATCAGTTCACGAAAATCGCGAGTCGTCCTTACCGTTGGATACCGGCTGGCCAGAAGGGCAAGCCGGTCTTCGCGGAGATCGCTAACGCAGGCGATCTCCGCTTCCTTCGCCTCGAAGCAGTTGCGTACTAGATTCGGTCCCCAGTAGCCGTAACCAATGACCCCAATTCGAATCAAAACTCCTCCTCAGCCTGCGGTTCTTTCGGACCTCTGTGCGTGCGGAATCCGGCGTCCCAAGCGCGCGGGCGCACGAATGCCACAGATGTAAAAAAGGAGCAAGACGGACGATACAACAGAATCGCGAGTGCATCAACTGCAGCAGAAATGATGCGATTCGCTCTGTCAGAGATTTCTTGTGACACTTCAGTTGTCGAAAACCGGCTTCACAGCTTAGAGTAGCGGTTAACTTCCGCAAAGCCATCAAATCAAACCGCAGATGAGGAGGTCCCCGTGTTTCATGCAAACCATCGAACCGGTACGCTGCTCCGGTCAATGCAGTCGCATTTGAGAGCTGTTGCCGCGTCCGCGGGGGCTTTAGCACTGGCTTTGGCAATATTCGTTTCGCTTCACCACGCGCCATATGCAACGGCATTACAGTCAGGTCCACTGGCGAGCAATATGGTGCGCGCGCCAAGTGATTTAAACTGGCGTCAGAGCCCCACGACCGAGCTTAATTCTCCGGGCAAAAACTCGGTCACACTCGTCCCCTGTCCTCCGGGAGTGATTGCGAGTGAGCCTTGGTATTACGTGTACATCTCTGGCACGGGTAGTCCTGAAGCGGTTCGGGTCACAGGCGGAACATGCAAAGGCGACTACCGGCCTGGAACGCTGGAGTTTACTACGACGAGTTCGCATCCCTCGGGATACGTAATCGGTAGCGCCTCAGGCGGAATTCAGGAAGCCTCCATCGCGGCGCGTTTTGTCCCGACAAACCCAAGCGGTTCGCCACAGTCTGGCCGGGTGGTAATCACTCCAGGTGAATACAACGTATACGCGCCGATCTCGATTCGAGCAACGAGCCAGACCGTCGATTTCAGCGGCTCCATTCTGAACTGCTACACGCCGAACGATGCCTGCGTGTTTGTCGGGGATCACGGGCCAGCAAGTGCTTACGAGAGCATTACGCTGGTAAATCCACGCGGACGGCCCATGATGGTGGCAGGCACAAAGCCATTCATCGAAGTCAACGCGCAACAGACTCGAATTTTCAATGTGACGACCCGCATAGCGCTCCCGAATAACAGCTTTGGTTCTTATGTGCAGGTCGATGACGACCAGGCATTTCTGCTCGACGGATTGGATACCCTGGGCGGCGGCAAAGGCGTGACATGTAATCCTTCGTTCTGTGGCGCGTTCGTCAGTGCGCCCGGGCCGTTCAACCGCTGGTCGGCAGTCGGATGGCTGAAACATATGTCACTCTCCTTGCAGTGTTCGGGGAAGGGAGTGGAATGGCTCTCGGGCAATGGTTTGCGGATATCGGATAGCGTAATTCAAGGGTGGTCGGTTTTTGGCGTGCGGGTCAGCAATCAACGCGGAGGGTACGGCGGATTTACATCGGAGAACGTATATTACGAGGCGTCCCCGTCGTGCAGGGACTATAGCCCGATGGGAAATATAGGGAGCGCCGGGATCCTGGCTGAAGGTGTGGAATTTAAGCTCAGCGGAGTGGCGGCGAACGGTGCTTCGGGCGTGTATCCGAACTGGGGGGCAGCGTCGGGCTCGCACGCTTGGCTGTACTGGGTTGTCCCCGTTCACGCAAAATTCGGAGAAGGAATTCCTCTGCCTGCGGGCTACGCGTTTCTTAACGGTTCAGCGCGGATCAAGGGCACGTTCCCAAGAATTGCGGGAGCCGCGAGCTACAAAGTTCTTAGAATGGACTGGGATATGCGGTCGTCTCGTCCTTACCCGGAGGGGACCGGAAAATATCTCGTCGAGACGGTTCCACAAAGTTCGTGCTCGACTTTCGCGTGCCCGTTTACCGATAACGGGGGAGAACTATCTTCCTACACGAATCTGGCTGAGGATCTTAACAGGAACCTCTACATGCCCCGCCTCGATTTCTGGCCGGGAGCAATTGTAATCAGTACGAGGGACGACAAATCGACTGCAAATCTGTCGACTTTTGCGCCGCCACTGAAGGCCGACGTGCTGGGGGAAGGAGCCATCGTCAGCACATATCCTCCCGGAGTTATCACTGGAGAAGCTGGCGTTCTGATTGCCACGGGAGCAACTCCCCCTGCGGCTGCAAACCTGGTGGCGCTGCAAACCAACGATACTTTGGGAATTCCCGGAGCGACGATCATGAAAGCCGCCAATGGCTTGGGGACGCCGGAGAGCGGCCACAAAGGAAGATTGAATTTCGGGCATCACGGTCAGGTTTCGGGATTCACTCCTCTGATCACCCTCGCTGACAGCGATTGGGGAAAAACGTGGACATCCTCAAATCATCGCCCCACGGCGGACGCGAATGACCTCGACATGGGCTACGAAGGCCGGGGCGATGTCTTTTATTCCCGGGCAGAAAAAGAGATACGGGAGTATGTCGGGAAATTGCCTGATGGCTCCCCTCCAGAGAAACTGACTGCATCGGCCAAAATGTTCAACGTGCCGGTCACGATTAACGGCGATCTTACGGTGACGGGAAAATGCGCAGGATGTGGAGGTGGTAGCGGTGGCGGATCGTCATCGCGAGGTACAGTGTCTCTGATCGGCCAGGCTGCGTCCATTCCGGCGAAGAATCTGTGCGCGAATGCGAGTTGCGGGGCGGGACAATACCGTATCTCGTATTACGTGGATTCGATCGGAACCTGCGCGTCCCCAGGGAATGCGGGTATAGTTCTCGCGATAGGATGGAAAGACGAAACCGCGTCTCGCTCGCTAAAAGTTCCGCTGACTGGTTTAGGAATTGCGAATACGGATACGCTGAAACTGGGTGCGGCTTCGAACTTTGGTAGTGGAGAGATCTCCGTCTGGTCGAAGGGCGACGCTGCGATCACCTATTCGACCTCGTACACTGGTTGTAGCTCAGGTTCCGGAACGTACGCATTGCGGATCGTGGCAGACAAACTTCAGTAGTTTTTGCGGCGGGTACTGAACAAATTCGTGGTAATGAGAGGAAAGGCCTTGGCCGTTACGGTCGAAGATTCCAGTCAGAAGATTCTGGATCGATGTATATCGAACGCGCAGTCCAGAACGGACCTGTGGGCCGAATTTATTCGCGCCGTCAACGTGCGACGAATGGTGGAAATCGGCGTCTATCAGGGAGACTTCGCGGCGGACGTTTTGCGGCGTTGTGATTCCTTAACGAAGTACTACATGGTCGATCCATGGCGGCACTTGGACGACTGGAATAAGCCTTCGAACCAAGATGACACGAAGTTTGAGGAGTTTTTCCAGGCCACAAAAGAGAAAACGGAATTTGCGGCAAATCGCAGGGTGATCCTTCGCGGAAAGACCACGGATGTGATCGACCAGATTCCCGACCGGGAACTCGATTTCGCGTACATAGACGGCGATCACACTCTCAAAGGAATCGCGATCGATCTGTTGCGGGTGTATCCGAAGGTAAAGATTGGCGGCTACATTGGCGGCGACGATTTCACACCCACCATGTGGCAGCACAAAACCGGCTACGAACCGACGCTGGTTTTTCCCTTTGCAGTGTATTTTGCCGAAGCGGTTGGAGCGACGATTTATGCTCTGCCCCACTCGCAGTTCTGCTTGTATCACTCCGGCGAGTCGAATTTCAGTTTTGTGGATTTGACGGGAGAGTACAAGGATCTCGCCCTCCGCAACCAACTTGCTCCGGAGCGACTTCTGAAACTCTCATTGAGTGAGCGCTTTCCGCGATTCATGCAGGTTCTGCGAAGGGCAAAACGACTGATCTCGTAATAAAAGTGCGTGCGTTCTTCGGATCAACAAATCTAAATGTGCGGAATCTTCGGCATAGTTGCGCGAAATGCGACGATCCCTGCGGGCGTATTGGAGGTCGGAACGCAATCCTTGGCTCACCGCGGCCCAGACGATTCAGGAACCATCCTTCTCAGAGACAACTCTAACGGTTCGACCGAAATCGGCCTGGGCAACCGCCGTCTCGCTATTCTTGATCTCTCTCCTCTTGCACATCAGCCAATGCACGATCCCGATACTGGCAACTGGATCGTCTACAACGGTGAGATCTACAACTTCCAGGACATCAGGGACGAACTCGAACGGACCGGAACGACATTCGTCAGTCACTCCGATACTGAAGTTGTTCTGAAAGCGTATGCGCGGTGGGGTGGTGAGTGCCTTCCAAAGTTCCGCGGAATGTTCGCGTTCGCTTTGTGGGATGCGAGTAAGCATCGATTGTTCATTGCTCGCGATCCGATGGGCATCAAGCCGCTCTACTATGCTCAGGCGGGCGCTTTCTTGCTGTTCGCTTCTGAAGTCCGCAGCCTTGTTGGAACAGGCCGGGTTCCTCGTCGGATTGATAAAGCCGGTCTTCTGAACTTTCTCACGTACGGTTCAGCATACGATCCGTACACCTTGATCGAAGGCGTACGGGCGCTTCCGGCCGGACATACTTTGGTTTGCGAAAACGGGAGTCTGTCCGAATCTCCATACTGGGACCTGATTGATCCGCCATCAGTCGGACTAGGGGGTGCCGAACTTTCGCGCAGCAAAGGCAGTTCCAGCGCCGATCTGCGAAAGCTTCTTGAAGAGTCCGTGCGCATGCAGTTGGTCAGCGACGTTCCGGTCGGAATATTTCTCTCGGGAGGAATCGATTCGAGCGCTCTGGTCAGCATCGTGAGTCGAGGCGGCATTACGCCGAGCACATTCTCCATCGTATTTCGTGAAGCCGATTACTCAGAGGCTGAGTATTCACGGGCGATCGCAGCGAGATTTCACACCGATCATCATGAGATTACGGTATCGCAGGCGGATGTCTTGACGTCTATCCCTGATGCTCTGCGTGCCATGGACCTGCCGACGATGGACGGTATTAACACTTTTTTCGTGTCACGCGAGACGCGCAAGGCCGGGGTGAAAGTGGCGTTGTCGGGGTTAGGCGGCGACGAGGTATTTGCAGGCTATTCTTCGTTTCGCACCATTCCGAGATGGGAGCAAATCGAGCAGTACTGGGGGCACCTACCTTCCTTTGGACGTCGCGGTGCCGCGGTAGCGTTTGCGGCGATGGCGCCCGAGAGCGACCAGAACCGCAAGCTGGCCTTGCTGATCCGAGACAACGGAGAGATTCTGCATCCGTACTTTGTTTCGCGGATGTTGTTTACTCCAGATCAGGCTGAGAGGCTGCTGCGAAATGTGAACGGCGGAGTCCATGCTATGGCCGGAGCTGCGCAGCGCGCGTGGCTCAAGCGTGCTCTTTCACTTGATCCTGTCAATCGCGTGTCTTATCTCGAGTCGCGCTGCTACATGCTCAACACACTCTTGCGGGACGCCGATGTCATGAGCATGTCGCAAGGACTCGAAGTACGCGTTCCGCTGATCGATCATCAACTGGCCAAGACGGTGATGGGAATCCCCGGGTCTTCGAAAATCGGTGCGATTCCAAAGAAACTCCTCATCGGAGCTCTGGCGGGATCGCTACCCGATGAGATTGTTCATCGGCCGAAACGCGGATTTACTCTGCCATTTGAGCACTGGATGAGGCAAGAGCTTCGTCCCGAGATTGAGCCACTACTCAGTGCTAAACGGATCAGCGAAGGGCCGCTTGGGGCGCTTCTGGATGGCGGAGAAACAGAGCGGATACGGAACAATTTTCTTGCGGGGAGGACCTCCTGGACGAGGCCGTGGGCTTTGTACGTCTTGCAGCGCTGGTGTGAGCTGCAGAATGTTTATGCTTGATGCGGTATTCCAAGAGTTCGTATTTCGCATCTGCGGGAAGTTACGAGATGTCTGGGAGATCAAAAAGGGCTTACCGGCGCGTTTATACGCAGCGGTCGTTTTCAGGAGGTGATTGGCAGGGTAAAATGCAAGGAGCCTCTCACTCCTCAATGCCTAAATTGGAAGATTCCAAACGACTGCTGACTTCGCGAGCGGCAGAGACTCTCCCGATTACGGTCATCGTGGCTGCGCGGAATGAGGCACATAACTTACCCCGTTGTTTACAGTCGCTGCGGTCTGCAGCCGAAGTTTACGTAATCGATTCACAAAGTACTGATGCAACCGTGCAGATTGCGGAGTCCTATGGGGCACATGTGGTGCAGTTTCATTATCAGGGGGGTTGGCCTAAGAAGCGGCAGTGGGCAATAGACTCCTTGCCTCTCACCTATGACTGGATTTTTCTTGTCGACGCCGACGAAGCGCTGACTCCCGAGCTTGCCGCCGAGATTCGAAGTGCGATTCGGAATCCGGACTGCGACGGGTATTACATCGCGCTGCGTATGTTTTTCCTTGGTCGGGAGCTTCGGCACAGCGGCGCCAGTTTCTACAAGCTCTCGTTATTCAGGCGAGGAAAGGGCCGCTTTGAATGCCGACTGACGGACCAGGATCAGTCGATGGCCGATATGGAGGTTCACGAACACATTGTAGTCGAAGGGAAAACGGCGCAACTGAAGTACGCACTCGAGCACCACAACGTAGAATCGCTTTCCCGTTATATACGAAAGCACGACGAATACTCCAATTGGGAAGCGAAGGTTTGGGTCCAAGGACAAGCGAAGCCGCAACTCGAGGCGTCTTTGTTCGGGACGCAAGCCCAGCGCCGACGGTGGCTAAAAACCAAGTTTCTGCGGACGCCCGGAGCTCCCCTGTGGTTCTTTTTGTTCAAGTATGTCCTCGGCTTTGGATTCTTAGACGGCGTACCGGGCTTGATCTACTGCGGCTTCCAGGCGGTTCAAGTTTTTCATGTGAAAGCAAAGATTTATGAATATCGCCAAGCCAGAAAGCCACAGGGATCAAATCTCGGATGACGATTCTCAGCGACAGCACCGTCATAGCTTGGCGAGGAGATGCTGCCGCTCGCTACTCTGAGCATGCGCCTTTCTCTCCTTCTCAAGCGTATCCAGAGTACGGGTTCGGCGAACTGCGTCAGAGCCCAAACCCGGCGTACGAAGCTGTTCGCGGATGTTTTCATATTGCCGGTCTTGATGCCGTCCGCTTCGGTACTCCTGCCTGGAATCCTCTGTGTGAGTTGATTCATCCTGGTGAGACGGTCTTACTCAAGCCGAACATGGTTCATCAGCGTCATCCCCGTGATCCAGAAGGCTGGCGCTACGTAATCACGCACGGAAGCATGATCCGGGCGGTCGCAGACTATGTTTGGAAAGCGGTTGGCTCGACCGGCAAAATCATCGTGGCAGATGCTCCTCAGACTGATGCGTCGTTCTCTGAAATGGCGCGGATTCTTGGCCTCCATGTCATTCGCGACTTCTACCAGTCTCGTGGACTCACTTTCGAAATCGTTGATCTGCGTCAGGAAGAATGGACGACGCGGGGCGATGTCGTGGTAGAACGGAGGAAACTTCCGTCCAATGCGTATGGATCGGTTGCGTTCGATTTGGGGGAGGCAAGTGAGTTTGTCGAGCATCGCGGCTCAGGTCATTACTATGGAGCGGACTATGACGCAGGGGTTGTCAATCGACATCACAGCGCCGGGAAGCACGAATATCAAATCGCGGGTTGTGCCATCAAATGCGACGTGATCTTCAGCGTGCCGAAGTGGAAGACTCACAAGAAAGCTGGCATCACGGCGAGTCTCAAGAATCTGGTTGGTGTCAATGCCGACAAGAACTGGTTGCCACATCACACCGAGGGTGCTCTTGCGCATGGAGGGGATGAGCACCCGAATCCGAACTTAAAGCACCGTACCGAACGAAAAGTCGCGGCCGCGGTCCGCAGTCTTTCACTGCAAATGCCCGTTATTGGATCGTGGGTGCATCGACTGGCGCGTGGCGTCGGAAAACCGGTCTTCGGCGACAGCGAGATGACGGTGCGCAGCGGGAACTGGTTTGGCAACGATACGGTTTGGCGAATGTGCCTCGACCTCAACAAGATTGTTTCTTACGGCAATCCTGACGGCTCCCTGCGCACCCCGGCGCGCCAGAATCGCAAGCGGCATTACGTGCTGGTCGATGGAATCCTTGCCGGCCAAGGAAGGGGCCCACTGAATCCAGATCCAGTGCCTGCCGGAGTTGTACTGTTCGGTGTGCATCCGCCCAGCCTGGATGCAGCCTGCGCGTATCTTATGGGATTCGACCCGGAGAAGATCCCAATCGTGTGCCGCGCCTTCCAGTGCCGGAGCTTTCCGCTATCCGATCACGGGTGGCGCGAGATCGTATTGCGCAGCAACGATTCCGCATGGGAGCGGCGACTGGTGGAAATACCTGTCGCTGATACATTTCACTTCGAACCTCACTTCGGTTGGAAGGGACATATCGAGCAAGATTCGCCTGATGCGATTCTTGTGCAGCAAGCTGTCGAGGTGGGCGGGAAGCCATGAGCGACTCGGTTCTCGTCGAGCAAGTGTATCCGCGGCTTCCGGTTTTCCTACAGAACGCGGCCTGCTGGTATTACGGGACAAAAGAAGCACGCGTCCGCTCCGGGCGGGCGTTCGAGCAGCGCCTGCAGGAGTTGCTGGGCTCGGAAAAATGGAGCGCTGCAGAGATCGAAGCGTATCAGAACGAGAAACTCCGCGGGCTGATTCGTCACGCATTTGAGAATGTCCCGTACTATCGGGAACGCTGGAAGAGTCTGAAGCTATCGCCCGCTGACATTCGGTGTCGCGAGGATCTCGCCAAGCTGCCTGTACTTACGAAGGAAGATGTGCGGCAGAATCTCGACCGCCTGGTTTCCGAGAAAGCATCAAAGCATGAGCTGGTCTTTCGCCATACCAGCGGCACGACCGGGAAAGCGCTGCACTTTTATACTACGAAGCCCGCGATTGCCTTCCAATGGGCGGTGTGGTGGCGTCACCGCATGCGGTTTGGCGTTGCGCCCGGCGCCTGGCACGCGAACTTCACCGGCAAGAGGGTTGTTCCCCTCGAGCAGCGTACACCGCCGTTTTGGCGCTGGAATAAGCCGCTGCACCAGGCGCTGCTGGGAATGCATCACTTGACTGCCGGAAAGATTTCCAGCGTGATCGAGTTTCTAAACTCGCATCAGTTCGATTTTTACTCAGGATACCCCTCCATCATCCATATGCTTGCGCTTCATGGCAGCGCGGCCGGTCTGACCCTGCAGTTGCCTCCGCGTGCGGTGTTCACGGGGGCCGAAAACCTTCTCGACTTTCAGAGACGCGACATCCAGAAATTCACGGGCGCCGTTCTGACCGACCAGT
Source organism: Terriglobia bacterium (assembly GCA_963823085.1). Lineage (GTDB taxonomy): Bacteria > Acidobacteriota > Terriglobia > Terriglobales > Acidobacteriaceae > Sulfotelmatobacter. Next base: position 376,888 of record CAWGKF010000011.1, read on the forward strand.
ACGGATGCTCCGAAGGTTGCGGAAATGCCTCGCAGTGCCCCGAGTTCGTTTACCATGAGGATTTCGAGTTTGGCATTATCGAAGGAATGGAGCTGCAGCCCGGCAATCCTGCAAAGTCAATTCTCTGCACTGGATTTGCCAACGATGCCTTTCCCTTCATTCGATATGAGGTGGGAGATACTGGAGTCTGGCTGCAGGATGACAAGGCTTGCCTCTGTGGGCGCCAATCCCGGGTCTTGCTCCGCATCGACGGACGGAAAGACGATTACGTGGTCACCCCTGAGGGTGCGTGCATCATGCGCTTTGACTATGTTTTCAAAGACGTCATGAACGTTAAGGAAGTGCAGATCGTTCAAGAACAGATCGGAACAATTACACTGCGTACGGTGCGCCGTGATGGATACGGCGCAAAGGACGAAGCCGAAATTAGAAGGGAGATCCAGCGATGGGTCAGCCCCACGCTGAAGGTCCAATTCGAATATGTACAGGACATTGAGCGAGAGCCCAATGGAAAATTCCGCGCAGTCGTGTCGCGGTTGAAAACGGGTGAGCTCTAACTAGTGGTATCGATGAAACAAGTTCTTCAGCACGCCCGTTCGGGCGAAATCACCGTCGAAGATGTTCCGGCGCCGCAGCTCCTTCCCGGCTGCGCGTTGGTGCGGATTGCGGCGTCTGTGGTCTCGGCGGGAACCGAACGTGCGTCAGCGGAATTCGCCCGTAAGAGCTTGCTGCAGAAAGCGAAGTCGCGGCCAGACCTGGTTCGGGAAGTAATCAGCAAAGTTCAGCGGGATGGGATCTTCTCCGCAGTGCAGGCGGTGCGAAGCCGGCTCGATCAGCCGCAGAGTCCCGGCTACAGCAGCGCGGGCACCGTTATCTCGATAGGCGAAGGCATCACTGATATTCAGCCCGGAGATCGCGTTGCTTGCGCAGGCGCCGGAATTGCCGTTCATGCAGAAGTTGCATGTGTGCCGCGCTTAATGTTGGCGCGTATTCCAGAGCGTGAGCCAATCGAGAATCCAGTCAACTTCGATGAGGCTGCTTTCGCGACTCTGGGCGCTGTCGCACTACACGGAATTCGCACGAGTGAAGCGAAGTTGGGAGATCTCGTCGCAGTTGTTGGTCTCGGACTGCTGGGTCAACTCACAGTGCAATTGCTCAAAGCCGCCGGCTGCCGAGTTCTGGGAATGGATATTGATCCCGAGAGAACGGCCTTGGCGCAGCGTTTGGGCACCGATGCCAGTGCGAGCACGGCATCCGAGCTTCGCAATCTTTGTCTCGACGTTTCGCGTGGCAGCGGAGTGGATTCAGTTCTTATCACGGCGGAAACCGCGAGCAGCGATCCTGTAAACCTGGCGGGTGCGATTGCCCGCGACCGCGCCGTGGTCGTTGCTGTCGGCACGGTTGGAATGGACATCGAGCGCAAGGCCTACTACGACAAGGAGCTCGACTTCCGCATATCGCGGTCTTACGGTCCGGGCCGTTACGACACAGCATACGAACAGAAGGGCCGGGATTATCCAATTGGCTATGTGCGTTGGACTGAGACTCGAAACATGGAGGCCTTCTTACAGTTTCTTGCCGAAAAAAAGGTTGATGTCAACTCGCTGATCACAGATCGATTTCCAGTGGAGCGTGCTCAGAGCGCCTACGATCTGATCACTGGCAGGATGCATGAGTCTTTCCTGGGAGTGGTGATTCAGTACCCGGAGAGTTCCGAAGTTATTCATACCCTTACCTTGATTCAGGGAAACGAATCCAAACAAAAATTGAGTTTTGCCGCCAGTTCCGTGAAGGTAGGTTTGTTGGGCGCAGGAGGATTTGCTTGTTCCACGCTGATTCCGGCAATGAAGGCGTCGCCGGATACGTCGTTGATCTCGGTTTGCGCGGCGACCGGAGCTCACGCGCAGCACGCAGGGCGAAAGTTCGGATTTCGGGGTTGCACCACCGAGGAAGCTGCGCTGATTCACAATCCGGAGATCAACACGGTTGTCATCGCCACCCGGCATCATTTGCATGCCCGGCAAGTCATGGTGGCCTTTGGAGCAGGGAAGAATGTCTTCTGCGAAAAGCCGTTGTGCCTGACGGAAAACGAGCTAAGCGAAATTGTGCGTGCTTATTCGGCGATCAGTTCGGCAAATCGTCCAGAGCTCATGGTCGGTTTCAACCGACGGTTCGCTCCAATGGTAGTTCAGATGAAATCATTTCTGAACTCCATCTCAGAACCGCTTGCGCTGAATTACCGCATAAACGCCGGATATTTCCCGCCCGATCATTGGGTCAACGATCGTGAGCAAGGAGGCGGGCGTGTCATCGGTGAAGTTTGCCACTTCGTTGATCTGTTGACGTTTCTGGCCGGCTTGCCGATTGTCGAGGTCGCAGGCCGGGCAGTTGGTACTTCGGCACGATACAGCGGAGACAACGTGCTGGTGTCGTTACGTTTTGCGAATGGGTCAGAGGGCATGATCAGCTATCTCGCCAACGGCGACCGGTCATTTTCGAAGGAGCGTCTTGAGGTTTTCGGGGGTAACGCGACCGCGGTTCTCGAAGATTTCCGTCGTCTCGAACTGGTTCGAAATGGACGCAAACAAACGGTCCATTCGCGCTGGCGGCGGGACAAGGGGCATTCGGCCGAGTGGGCTGCATTTGTCCGCTCATTGCAGTCAGGCGCGGGTCCAGTGATCTCGTTCGAAGACATTGTTTGTTCCACCCTCGCGACATTGCGTATCGAGGAATCCTTGGCGACGGGGAAAGCCGCGCCTATCGATGTCGCGTCGTTTCTCGAAGCCGCCCGGCAAACACCGATATCTGACTCTTAACCTGAACGAGTGACCATACCGACACAGCGAGTTCTCAGGAGAAAAAGTTAGCGCATGCTGATTTTGGGCCTAAACATGTTTCACGCTGACGCTTCGGCGGCAATCGTTGTGGATGGGGAGGTAAAGTTTGCGATCGCAGAAGAGCGTCTCAATCGTCGAAAGCATTTCGGCGGATTCCCCGCGCTAGCCGTTAAAGCTTGCCTCGATGCCGTGGGCGCGAAGATCTCTGACATCGAGCACGTGGCTGTTGGTCAGGACAGTGACGCCAACCTGGCCAAGAAGGTCCAGTATGCGCTTGCGAATCCAGCCAAGATTTTGAATTTCATCCGCCTGCGCCAGCGCAAGGAAGTGATGCGCGATGTGCGGTCGCTGCTGGCGACGGCTCTGGATGTCGACTCATCGCGCTTACGTTTTCAGGAGCATCATCTCGAACATCACGCCGCGCACATTGCGAGTGCGTATTACTGCTCCCCGTGGGAGAAGGCCGCGGGTTTCAGCTATGACGGATCCGGTGATTTTGTTTCAACGATGATGGCGAAGTGCGAGGGGAATGAGATTGAAGTATTGGACCGCGTCTTTCTGCCGCATTCCCTGGGCAGCCTTTACACGATGATTAGCGAATTCATTGGCTACACGAAGTATGGCGATGAAGGCAAAGTCATGGGCTTGGCGCCATATGGGAAAGACAGGTACTGCAAAGAAATCAGCAAACTCGTCTCGACCAAGAACGGATTTCAGCTCGATCTTAGCTACTTCAAGCCGCTGGGCAGCAATCAGGGAATGCAAGTGTTGCCGGATGGTACGGTCCGTCTAGCCCGACATTTTTCCGATCGGATGGAGGAACAGTTCGGCCAGCCCCGCCAGCCTTACACCGACATTGCGCAGCGCGATATGGATCTGGCTTATGCGCTGCAACATCACTTCGAAGAAATATTCTTCCATCTGCTGAATGAGTTGCACCAGCGTGTTCCGCTGGACGACCTGGCCATGGCAGGCGGATGCGCGTTGAACAGTGTCGCCAACGGAAAGCTGTTTGAGCGCACGCCATTTCGGCGTACTTATATCCAACCCGCTGCGGGCGACGAGGGCCTGGCCGTCGGCGCGGCTCTGCACACGTATCACTCCGTTCTGAAACAGCCGCGGCGAAGAGAAGTGAACAACGCATATCTCGGCCCCGAGTTTTCCGGCTCTCGCATTCAATCAGCGCTGCAAAAGGCCGGACTTGAATCTCGAAAGCTCGATCGAGACGCGCTGCTCGATCTTGTGGCTGAACAGATCGCCGCGGGCAATGTAGTTGGCTGGTTCCAGGGCCGAATGGAATGGGGGCCTCGAGCCTTAGGGAATCGTTCGATTGTGGCGCATCCCGGACTGCCGAATATGAAAGACGTGTTGAACGCCCGCATCAAGCACCGGGAATGGTTTCGCCCGTTTGCGCCTTCAATTATGGGTGAGTATCAGCACGAGTATTTCGAGCACGATCATCCGTCGCCGTTCATGCTGCACGTTTATAAGATTCGTCCTGACAAGCGAAGAAGCCTTTGCGCAGTGAATCATGTGGATGACACCGGACGCTTGCAGAGTGTGACCCGCGAAGAGAACCCGCTCTATTACGATTTGATCTCCGCGTTTCATCGGAAGACGGGAATTCCGGTCATCCTGAATACAAGTTTTAACGAGAATGAGCCGATCGTGTGCACGCCAGAAGAGGCAATTGACTGTTTTCAGCGGACTCGGATGGATGTCTTGGCCATCGGCCCCTTTATGGTCACGAAAAGAGGACAGACCACAGAGAGCTTAGCCGCTGTCTCGATCCCGAAAGGGAGCAGCGTGTAGAAAGTCATCTGATGAGGCTCATTTATGGGCCTCAGCATACAAAGAACCCTGTCAGCGGGAGTGCGGTCTCAAACGTAACACGGCCAACTTTCCGCCATTTGCTCATTCTCCCATGACTTTCACGATGACGCGTTTGTCGCGCTGCCCGTCGAACTCGGCATAGAAAATCCGCTGCCATGTGCCCAGATCGAGCTTGCCCGCGGTGATCGGCACGATCACTTCATGGTGAATGAGCAAAGCCTTCAAGTGTGAATCACCATTGTCTTCCCCGGTCTCATGATGTTTGTAGTTTTTGCGAAAAGGGGCGAGATGCTCGAGCCACTGATCGATGTCCTCGATCAAGCCACTCTCATTGTCATTTACGTAAACGCCAGCAGTGATGTGCATGGCAGAGATCAGTACCATGCCTTCTTTCACGCCACTCTTGCTCACGATCTGCTCGACCTGCGGCGTGATATGAACGTAGGCCCGGTGAGTTTTTGTATGAAAGCGAAGATATTCAGTGAGAGTTTTCATAACTCTGAGTTCAGCGCAGGCAGTCGGCGACTTTGCCGCTCGCAATCAGGTCGGCGATTCGAGCAAAATCTGGATACATGGCGCGGTCTTTTTCCATTGTTGGACACACCGAGCGGATCGCGGCATGGGCGGCCTGTCCGCGCTTGGAAGTCTTGAGCGGGGCAAGGAAGTCGATAGCCTGCGCTACCGCCATCGCCTCAATCGCCAAAACATTCCTTGTGTTCTCAACAACTCGTTTCAACTTCAGTGCTGCGGTCATTCCCATCGAGACGTAATCTTCCTTGTTGCCGGAGGTGGTAATCGAGTCGACCGAGGCGGGATGCGCCAGGATTTTGTTTTCGCTGACCAGCGCGGCGGCGGTGACCTGCGGCATCATGAATCCCGAGTTCAACCCTGCGCCTGGCGCGAGGAATGGGGGTAAGCCTTCACTGAGGGCAGGATTTACCAGTCGCTCAATCCGGCGCTCGCTGATGCCGGCTAGTGCGCTCAGGGCAATGGCCAGAAAGTCGAGGGCAAAGGCAAGAGGCTCGCCATGAAAATTCCCGCCGGAGATTACGTCGCCCTGACTATTCTTCGTGTCGGTGATGAAAACCAACGGATTATCGACAGCCGAATTCGCTTCGATCTCGAAAGTGGTTCGGCAGTGCGCCAGGGTGTCGCGCACGGCGCCATGGACTTGCGGAATGCATCGCAGCGAGTAGGCGTCTTGGACGCGTCCGCACTCGCGGTGTGATTCGCGGATCTGACTTCCTTCCAGCATTCGGCGTAGATTGGCCGCCGTTCGTATCTGTCCGCTATGTGGACGCGCCTGGTGAATGCGCTCGTCAAAAGCTGTGTCAGTTCCCTTGAGAGCATCGCAGCAGAGACCACCGAGCACATCGGCCGAGTTCACGAGAATCTCTGCATCCAGCAATGACAACGATCCGATCGCCAGCATGGCTTGCGTGCCATTGATAAGCGAGATGGTCTCTTTCGCTTCCAGCACTAGCGGTTTGATCTGTGCGCGCTTTAAGGCATCGGAACTCGCAACGCGTAAACCTTTTTCATCGAAGCATTCACCTTCGCCCACCAGAGCCAAGGCGAGATGTGCCAGAGGCGCCAGGTCTCCGCTGGCTCCTACGCTGCCCTGCGATGGGACCATTGGCGTGATGCCGCGATTCAGCATTTCGCAGAGCATGTCGATAACAATCGCACGCACCCCCGAATGACCCTTGGCGAGCGAGTTGGCGCGCAACAACATCATGGCGCGAGTGTCTGGAATGGGAAGCGGAGAGCCCACGCCGACGGCGTGGGATCGCACGAGATTAACCTGCAACTCGCGGATCTGATCACCGGCAATGCGAACGTCGCTGAGTTTGCCGACGCCGGTGGTGATGGCATAAGCAACCTTGTTGCTGGCAACGATCTCGTCCACCACCGCTCGTGCCCGGTTTACTGATTCGCGGGCATCAGGGCCCAGCAGAACGGCCCGCCGCTCCACGGCGACTTCGCGTACTGCTTCCAGGCTCAGATCGTTTCCGTTAATGTGCAGTGCGTTCAAGTGAGTCTCCGCGTGAGTTGTCACTTCCCGGCGGCAGCGCGGAAAATAGTCAGATACTTTTCGGGGAGCCCTGCCACTTTCATTTTCGAGTCTGTGACGATATGTGTCGTCTCACCCTCAGCCAGCAACGTGCCATTTTCTGCCCGCGAGAGTTCGTACCTAAAAATGATGACCGACTCGCGGACGTGTTTCAGGTGCGTACGTACGATGACTTCTTCGTCATAGTACACAGGCGCGCGGTAACGGCACGTGATCTCGGCGACGGCGATAAAACGCCCCTCATCGCGTTCCATGTCGCGATAGGAAAATCCCATTTGTCGCAGCAGTTCGACTCGGCCGACCTCAAACCAGATCAGATGATTCGCATGGTAGACGACCCCCATTTGATCGGTTTCGGCGTACCGCACACGTAAGCGCGTCTCATTTACGGCTGGATGATTCGAACTCATTTCCCCGTCCAAACCGGTTTACGTTTTTCCAGAAAAGAAGAGATACCTTCACGAAAATCAGCGGTACTTCGAATGGCAGCATTCTCCCGGACTGCCCCGCCAATCTGCGCATCGAGTTCATCGCGGGCTTGGTCGGTCAGCAATTGCTTGGTCGCGCGAAGTGAGGCCGCGCTGTTTTCCATCAAGGTGGCGGCCAGCTCTCGCGCTCGTTCCATCAGCTTGTCGGCAGGAACGATCTCGCTGATTAATCCCAGGCGCAACGCTTCTTCGGATTCAAAGATTCTACCGGTAAGCAATAGGTCCCGGGCCTGCTTTTCGGGAAGCTGCCGCAATAGAAATGTCGAAACTATCGCTGGAACAAACCCGATCCTCACTTCGGTATATCCAAACTTTGCCTCCGGGACCGCAAGAGTGAAATCGCAGAGTAGTGCGAGCCCGGTTCCACCTGCGATAGCCGGCCCGTTCACCGCTGCGATCGTCACCTTTGGGAACTCATAAATCGAGCGGAAAAGCTGCACCATCGTTTCGGAGTCTTGGACGTTCTGTTCGGGTGTTCGACCGAGTAGCGCCTTGAGATTCTCAAGATCCATTCCGGAACAAAAAGCCTTGCCGGCCCCTGTAACGATGAGCACGATGGCGTCGGATTTGGCGACCTCGTCGACCGCTTGGAGTAAATCGTCGATCAATTCGAAACTGATCGCATTCCGCTTGTCTGGACGGTTCAGCGTGAGAGTAGCGAGTTTACCGTCGTATGCAATTTGTATCGTTTTATAGCCCATACAAGCCTTGCTGCGGATTCCGCGGAATCTCACAGACGAATCGACAGAATTGTCGTGAGTCCGAGATGATCCGTCTACACGCGTGGGTAACTAATCTGCCGCGTGCGACTCGGAGTACTTCGCGGCGATGCCGCCCGTTGCCTTCAAAAGAGTATCGAGTGGCTTGAGACTTGGCAACTGAGCGCCACGCGCGTGGAGCGCTTCAATGACTCTTTCGGTGGGGACATTGCCCACCAAAGCATCTTGTGCGAAAGGACAACCTCCCAGCCCGCCGATGGCAGAATCGAAGCGACGGCAGCCGGCATCGTAGGCTGCGAGAACCTTCTCCGCAGCTTTGTCGGGACGGCTATGCAGATGCACGCCGACATCGAGGTAGCTGTATTTGTGCAGAACGGCTCCAACCAGATCGCTGACCTGCTGGGAACTCGCCATGCCAACCGTGTCGGCAAGTGAAATCATATGCAGATCCTCGGCTTCCAGTAGGTCTAGTGCGTCCAGGACCTCGTTGACGTTCCACAGATCGCCGTAAGGATTTCCAAACGCCATCGAGATGTACACAACGACCCCGAGGTCCGCACCGTCGGCTTTCTTCTGAATCTTTTCCAGTTCCTCGAGCGCATCCTCTGGAGACTGGTTCTGATTTTTTCGGAGAAAGGTTTCTGAGATCGAGTAAGGAAATCCGACCGTCGAAACGGCGTGGGTATCGATGGCGCGCTGCGCACCTTTTTCATTGACGACGATACCAATGATTTCAACATCGTCGGGCGGATCGAGTTCCTTCAGGACTTCCTCGGAATCGGCCATCTGTGGGACGGCTTTGGGCGAAACGAACGAGACCGCATCAATGTGCTTGAACCCGGCGCTGATCAGAGCTTTCAGGTAGGTAACCTTCAGGTCGGCAGGGATGATCCCCTGCAGTCCTTGCCAGGCGTCTCGGGGACACTCGATCAGTTTGACAGTCTCAGCCAATCCTTTTACCAGCCTAGCGCGTCCTTTCGTGGTGAATCATGTTTGTAAGACGCCCACTTTGAACTCGGCCACGTCTGGGTTCAGAGCGGCCGCTTCCAGCGCTTGCGTGATGGCATCTCTGGTTTCGATGGGATCGATGATTTTGTCGATCCACAGACGTGCGGCTCCGTACCGGGGATCAGTCTGCTCGTCGTAAGTACGCTTCACTGACTCGTACAGTTCCTTCTTCTCTTCATCGCTCAGTTTCTTGCCGCCGCGCTCTAGTTGCTTAACCTTGATTTCGACCAAAGTCCCAGCTGCGGAATCGCCGCTCATGACCGCGTACCGCGCCGTCGGCCACGCAAAGACAAATCTGGGATCGTACGCCTTGCCGCACATGGCGTAGTGGCCAGCGCCGAAGGATCCGCCGACGATTACTGTGATCTTGGGCACGACAGAGTTCGAAACCGCGTTGACCATTTTCGCGCCGGCCTTGATGATGCCGCTCCACTCCGCATCGCGTCCGACCATGAATCCATTGACGTCATGGAAAAAGATCAGAGGAATCAGATTCTGGTTGCAATCCATGATGAAGCGCGCGGCCTTTTCCGCGGACTCCGTGTAGATCACGCCGCCGAACTCAACCCGCTTGTGCCCTTCGTGGTCGGTCTGGTGTGCATGCAACTTTTGGTTCGCGACAATCCCGACGGCGAAACCGCCGATCCGCCCATAGCCGCAGAGCAGCGTCTTTCCGTATTCGGGCTTGTATTCGTCGAACCGGCTGCCATCCAGCACGCGCGCCAGCACTTCCTTCATGTCATAGGGGCGAGCCGGTGACGGATCGTAGACCCCATAGATCTCTTCAGCAGCCAGTGCAGGTTCTACCGGCTTCTTGCGGTCCCATGGCGAAAGGCGTCGGTAGCCCCACTTTTCGACGATGGAACGGATTCGCTCGATGCAGGCTTCATCATTCGGCTCGCGAAAATCTACGGTACCGCTGATGGCGGAATGCATCGCCGCCCCGCCCAATTCTTCGGCCGAAACCTTCTGCCCGATCGCGGCCTGTACGAGTGCAGGGCCTGCAAGGAAAAGACCGCTGCCATCCGTCATCAGCACGTGATCGCACATGACTGGTAGGTATCCACCCCCGGCTACGCACATTCCCATGATGGCGGCGATCTGCGGAATCCCCATGGCTGACATCACGGCATTGTTGCGAAACACGCGGCCAAAGTCGTCGGTATCGGGGAATACGTCTTCCTGCAAGGGGAGGAAGACACCGGCCGAATCGACCAGATAAATGGTAGGGATGCGATTCTCGACGGCTATATTCTGCGCCCGGATCACTTTTTTCGACGTCATCGGAAAAAATGCCCCGGCCTTCACCGTGGCATCATTGGCGATGATCATTACCATCCGCGTGTGAATGCGGGCCATTCCGGTAATCACTCCGGCTGCCGGTGCGCCGCCCCATTCGCCATACATGCCATGCGCCGCGTAGAGCCCCAGTTCGAAGAACGTTCCGGAATCCGCCAGCAGACCGATACGCTCGCGGGCGGTCAACCGGCCTTTCGCATGCTGATTCCCGATGGCCTTACTTCCGCCGCCTTCGCAGATTTCCTCACCCTCATTGCGAACGTGGGACATCAGGTCGGCCAAGAACCGCATATTGGCTTCGTACCGCGCCGATGTGGGATCAACCTTGCTGGTTAGCACACTGCCGGCAGGGGAAGCGTTCACCGCGAGAGATTCATTTCGGTCAGGCATGGTTAAGTGCGAACTTTTTACGGTATACCAGCGGAGCGGACAGACGCAATGGAGCGAAATCCGGAGAGTTACGTGACTTCAGCGATTGGTCCGAACAAGGGCCTCCGCGACTGGATCATCGACGATCGCATCGATCAACCCTATCTGCAGTGCCCTTGCTGCATAAACCTTCTCGGCCGCGACGAATAATTCTAGGGCGCGGGCTTTGCCAATCAGGCGGGGCAGACGCTGCGTACCTCCCCAACCAGTGATCAGACCCAAGGCTGCACCGCGATGGCCAAAAACGGCTCGGGGTGAGGCGATGCGATGCCGGCAAGCGAGAGCCAAATCCAGCCCACCGCCCATGCAATATCCTTCAATTGCGGCATAGATGGGGGCAGGGAAGCTCCCAATATCGGCCATGAGGTCCTGACCGGTTTTCGCAAATTCGTAAGCTGCGGAAGCGTCGAGCGCGGCAATCTCCTTTAACTCAGCACCAGCTGAAAAGAAGTGGCTGTTCCCGGCAAAAACCAAAGGGCCTTTCTCGGGGGCGAGTTGGCGGACTGTTTCCGTTAGCGCAAGCACGCAGCGGAGCGTCAGCCGGTTTGTTCCATCGGCCGACCGCAGGCGCAGGATACGCACGCCCTGCCGCTCCTCCATCTGGAAGAACTCGTCGTTCTGGAAGGAGTTGTCTGCCACTGGAGTTGAAGTATCCGAGCTGAGCCTGCCGGACTACGAACTTCGTTCCACCCACTCCGCCAGATGGCAGCCGTCTTCTTCCAGCAGAAACGTACCCACACCGAAGCATTCGCCAACGATGCGCTGCGACTCCGGGTCGCGGGCTGCGCGCGTAATCCACTGCTGGCCGACACGGTACTGCGCGGCGGTGAACCATTTCTGCGGCAGCACTTCCGCCAGTCCTGCCTGCAGGTAAAACACGAACAGGGCGAACGCGGGATCGTCATTCGACATCGCTTTATAGCTGGTCGGAACGATCAGTTCATCGACGGTTTGCAACTCTGCGGGAATTTCGATCTTGTGAGTGCCTGGAGCAAGGCTGAGCGAAATTTCAAAATCCGCAACTGGAGCGGTGGAGGAATAGATGCGCTCGGATGATTGCTTGAACCAGCCGGCGACCTCCGCGACGTCAAACGTCTTCAGTTCGTCAGGATTGAAGCTGGTAATCCGAATGCTTCGGCCTTCAGGACACCAAATTCCAAGGGAGTTCGGAGGCACAAGGAACGGACGGCAATATGTGTTGAGCGCCAGGCGGACCTTATCGGGTTCGTCCGCAAGACTGAGTGTGACGAGGTGAGCCACGGGGCCTTCTGAGCCATGATGAGTCCAGAGAAATTGATGGCCACTGAGCGAACGAAACATCGGGAATGTTTCCCAGTACCAGGGAACGGGACCCACCGTTTCTGAGAGGATTTTCCTGACGCGCGACGCGTCCACGTCGGACATCACCCGGCCGTCGGCACGCCCGTAGTATTCACGTGGGTGCGGATAAACTGCACAATTTCGTCCATGGCGGTGCCGGGCTGGAAAATTGCCGCGACGCCGATCTTCTTGAGAGCGTCGATATCCTGATCGGGGATAATCCCCCCGACCAGCACAATCACATCATCCATCTTGTTTTGCTTGAGCAGGTCCATCACGCGCGGTACGATCGCGTTGTGGGCGCCGGACAAAATCGAGAGTCCAATCACCTGCACATCTTCCTGCAGGGCAGCCGTCACGATCATCTCTGGAGTCTGCCGCAAACCGGTGTAAATGACCTCCATGCCAGCATCGCGGAGAGCACGAGCGATCACCTTCGCGCCGCGATCGTGACCATCGAGGCCGGGCTTTGCCACCAAAACGCGAATCTTAATCTCAGGCATCGATCACCATTTAATCACAGAGGGCGTAGACGATCACAGGGCTACGCCAGCGTTATCCGCTAAAGGGTCTTGATATCCAGACTGCGCCACATATACCAGCACGCAATGCTGCGGTATGGCTCCCATGCGCGCGCGATCTTTTCCATCTCTTTCGGTTTTGGCAGCTTACGCTTCTTGTAATGCTTCTTTACTGCGACCTGCACACCGTAGTCGCCCGTCGGCAGGATGTTCGGACGCCGCAACGAGAACATCAGAAACATGTGGGCCGTCCACACTCCCACGCCCTTCACTTGCGTCAGGTGCTGGATGACCTCATCGTCCGACAATTCAGAAAGGCGGCTGAAATCGAGCAAGCCGGCCGCCGTTTTAGCGGCAAGATCTTTCAAATACGCCGATTTTTGCTTCGATAGCCCGACGTTGCGCAACTGCTGGTCGCTGAGCTTGAGGATTCCTTCTGGAGTGAGAGGGTCGCCGGCTATCTCGGCAAAGCGGTTGAAGATGGTCACGGCGGCTTTACCGTTCAGTTGCTGGTAAACGATGGCTTCGGCCAAACTGGAAAATTCCGGAACGCCGAACTCCATGCGGCACGGCCCCACGCGCTCAATGATGGCGCGCAGGACCGGATCGCACTTTCTCAGGTGACGTACTGCTTGTCGCATGGGTTATACATTTACCACAAATTCAAACCCAAGGCGAACAAAATACGAACAACAGCGAGGTGCTGTCATCGTTTTACCGCAATCCCTGTGACTTCATAATGTCCATTGCGCAGAAGCTTGTCGCTTCCGACAAAGGCTCGAGCGGGAAAGTCCCCGTGAAAATATGTCTTGTAGACCGCGTTGAACGTGTCGTAGAGCTTCAAATCGGTGCAGAAGATCTGCATCGAAACAACATCATCCATCGAAAACCCAGCTGCCTCGACCGTCTTTTTAATGCCATCCATCACCATGTGGGCTTCCAGTTCGGCGTCGGCGGGTGCTTGGCCAGTTTTCGGATCAAGACCGATGTGACCGGCAATATAAAGAGTATTGCCGACAAGCACTGCATCGCTAAATGGCAGCGCCTTGGTGTCACCCGGCCGCGGATCTACGATGTATTTGCGATCGGCGGCATTCGCGAAAAGGCAAACGAACAAAAGCGGTAGAACTGCAAGAGTCTTGCGCATCAGAGTCTCCTTAATTGAATTCGCCGCAGAGTATCACTCTCAGCGGAATGCAGCCAGCAGAAAACCGGCGATCCCTCCGCCGAGTACAATCCAAGCCGGGCTGATCTTCCAGCGCAACAGCACCGCAAAGGACGCCAGAGCGATTACCCAGGAGGGCCACGTTCGTAAGGCATCTACTCCCAGGCGGAATGTAACTCCCGCCATCAGCGCCACCGCGCAGACGTTGACGGAATCCAGGAATGCCGCGATCCAAGTCGATTTGCGCAGCCGGAATAAAACAGGTGCCAGCAGAGCGACATAGAAGAACGACGGAAGAAAAATCCCTACGGATCGCGACCGCCGCTCCCTGGGCCCCGCCGAGAAACGTATCCTCCGCCATAGAGCACAGCGCCGACCTTCAGGAAGAACAACCCGATTTGCGCTATCGAGGGCCGAATGGCAACTGCTCCTGTGGCCACAGACGCGAGGGTCGCGGCAGCTATCCAGCGCAAAGAAGAAGGGGAGCCTCTCGGACGCAGAATTGGAAGGAATGCACTTGGGCTGCCGGAAACAGCAGTCTTCCGCACCAACATTCCGAGCGCTCCACCGCCGAAGAGAATGATGATTGGATTCAGGCCAAAGAAAAATGCAGCCAGCGAAAGAACTCCCAGTCCGGCCAACCCAACATCTTTCACCGCGGTCTTTCCCAGCCGCCAAATCGCGATCGCAATAATCGCAACGACGGCCGGCTTGATTCCTGCGAGCACCGAGATGGCTTGCGGCAAGTTTCCAAAGCGCACGTAGGCCCAGGCGAATGCTCCGGTGATCAGGGCGGCCGGCAGAATGAAACTCACTCCGGCGACGCACAGTCCGGGCCATCCCGCGCGAACGAACCCTGTAGTGATCGCCGTCTCGGTTGAGGTCGGCCCTGGAATCAGGCTCGCCGCACCCACCATGTCTAGAAACTGCTGACCGGTTACCCATCTTCGCTTGTGGACGATTTCTGTCTCAATCAGGGCAATGTGCGCTGCCGGGCCACCAAAGCTGATCGCGCCCAGCTTTAGGAAAAGAAAGGCAAGTTCCCGTAGTCGAGAGGGGAACGATGTTTCCTGCGAATCCCCGCTCCCTTGCTGAACCTCATTCACGATCATTTCCATCCGTCGCGTGAGGAACGATGCGAGGTCAACAAGAAAAGCAGGCACATGAGCATGGCGAAGTCGGTACGCGCATCGCTCACCATAAACCAGAATCCCTGGCCCGCTCGCGCCAGCTCGGGAATCTTCGTAGTAGTAATGGCTGTCAAAATGATGATCAGGAGGGGAACCGCGGCGATCCGAGTGAAAAATCCGAGGAGCACCAGCAATCCGCAAACAACTTCAAATGTGCCGACAAAATGCGCGGTAAACGCAGGATGCGGAAAACCAATTCGAGAAAACCGCTCGACTCCCATGTGCGGATCGATGAACTTGAGAATGCCCTGACTGAAGAAGATAAGTCCGACGGCGAGCCGGATCAAAACCATCCCGCGGATTCCATTCGAGCTGTTGTCCAGGGCCATCGGGATTTGTCCCTATGCCATTCACGCGGCTTTGTGCTCGCCGCGGCGAAAGTTGTCGATCAAGTGCTCGGAGGTACGCAGAGTAAAAGCTAGAATGCTGATGGTGGTGGTCTTGTCCGTGCAGTTCAAAAACACGCTGGCGTCACAGACGTACAGATTCGTCACATCGTGAGTCTGTCCAAATCGATTGGTGACAAAGTTCTTAGGATCGTTTCCCATACGGCACGTACCAGTTTCGTGCAAGCTCCAACCTGGGATTTCTGGTGCATCTCCCGATTCTTCTAGTTCCCCACCAGCAGCGCGCAGCACGTCAGCGCAGACCTGCTTCGAGTGTTCCCACATCTTCAGGACATTCTCATCCCACTCGAAATGCATGCGGGCGACGGGAATTCCATATGGATCTTTCACCTCAGGATCGAGGTCCATATAATTCGTGTCGGAACGCAATGTTGGGGCCTGGATCCCGAAGCTCACCGGGGCGGGATACCGCCGCTTGATCTCACGCTTGAACGACGAGCCGAACCCGTCGAGCTCGTTCGCGAACCACGGAAATTCCGAACATCCACCATCGGGATAGACAGAATATCCGCGGATGAACTTCTCTTCGTGTGGATGATTCAGGTTTTGCCAACGAGGCATCCATGCGATCGTGCTGTCTGCGACGTGGTCTGGAAAACTCGGTTGACCAATCAGTTGTGGCAAATATCCGCGAGCAGACTCGCCATAAAGATGGTCACAGAGATTGCGTCCCAGTTGTCCGCTGGAGTTTGCGATGCCGTTGGGCCAATGCCGCGACTTAGAATTGAGCATAATGCGTGGGGATTCCACGCATCCCGCAGCCACCACGACCGCGCGCCCGTACACCTCGACTTCTTGCTTCGTCTTCCGGTCCATGTACGCAACGCCTGCCGCCTGGCCATTTTCGTCCACAAGCACATTCTTGGCCAGGGCGTCTGTCCGCAGCTCAAGATTTCTTGTTGCTTCCGCCTTGGGCAAAAGGAAATAAGGGGAGGAGAAGAATGCGCCGACATCGCAGCCGGTCGTGCATTCGCCGCAATAGTGGCACGCAGGATGTCCTTCATGCGGCTGAGTGAGTTGCGCGCAGCGGTCCGGCAGATATGGAATGCCAATCTTGTTGCACCCCGCCTCGAGAATGTAATCGAGACAACGAAAGTTGAACGGCGGCAAATACGATCCGTCGGGATTACTTGGCCGATTCTGCACCGTGCTGGCCACGCCGATCATCTTCTCTACCCGCGTGTAGAAAGGATCAATCTCGGCATAGGTGAGCGGCCAATCGACATCGTAGCCATCGAGTGAAGTCGCCTTAAAATCAATGTCGCCAAATCGCGCGGAACTGCGTCCCCAGAAATTCGTTTTGCCGCCGACGGCGCTGCACCGTGGCCAGAACCATCTTGTTCCAGGAGCCACCGTAAATGGAATCTCGTGATCCCATGCAACCTTCGTGTACTCGTTGTCCATGTAACCGAACGATTTCAAATTACGTTTCGGATCGTCTAGTCCACGGAAGTTCATGTCCCAAGGCATGCGGTGGTAGCGAAAATCTTTCTCCGGATCGAGCTTCTTGCCAGCATTCAGAGCACATACCGTGAGTCCTGCCTCACACAGCGTCTTGATCGCCATGCCGCCACCGGCGCCGGTTCCAATCACGATCACGTCGTAAATCTTTTTGGCCATAGATTATCGTCGAGGTTACGGGTCTCAGGAATTCGGTTGGGAAACATGCCGATGCTCGCGATCGTCTTTATGCGGGCACTCCGGCGATTCGGAATAGAGCTTCAGCGCCGGATTATCCAGCTCTTTGAATCCGATTTCACTCGTGTAAAAACCGGTTACGGTAAATTCGCGCATCCGGGAGAAAAAGCTGCGCCCATCCTCCTCGCCGGAATGCGCCTTCTCTTTGAAGCCCAATGGTTCGAGGATGGACTGTTGTTGTTCGGAAGTGAGTTCCAGAAATCTCTTATCGAGCTTGTTTTCGCAATGACTATTCAGCCAATCCAGTCCCATCCGAAACGGATACTGCTGGTCGGGATCGTTGGCTACCATGAAGTCAATAAACTCGGCGACTCCGGCTTCTCTTGCTCCCGGCGTGGCATCGCTCGGAATGATGATCTCGGTGAGGCGCTCTACCATCGCGTATTCCGATGACGAGAAAAATTGTGGATGGTACTCGGCTGGCTTGATCTGCAAGGCCGCGTTGCAAATATGACCGCACGCATATCCCCACTTGCTGAAACCTGAAAAGCTTGCCGCGGCCGCGGCAGTCCCGAGAATTTGCAGAATCTTTCGCCGATGAATTCCTTGTCCCGCCATAAGCCTTATTTACAACACGAGGGTGCCCGACCATTTGTGGTTTCGAAGTGTGGAGTGAACAACATTCTCATTCCAAGCGCAGCGAGAAACCTGCTGCTCTAGGAAAGATACTTAATCGTTGCTGCAACCAACTCCGCTGTCGGTTTGTATGGATCACCCGGCGCGTCGTACTCCATCGAGCAGTAACCCTTGTAGCCGTGCTTTTTCAGAATAGCGAATGTCTTCTCCAGGTTCACATGGGATGCCTTGCCCTGTTCGTCGACCTCGCCGTCTTTTACGTGGCAGATTCCGTATGCATGCGCGAACATCACTTCCATCGCGCGATCTTGAAATGCCTCATCGTGGGCGGCCAGTGAATTGCCGAAATCTGGTAAAGCGCGTAGCCACGGACTGTCGATCTTCTCAATGACCTGCACGATAAAGAATGGATCTTCGCTGACTGGGTTGTCATTTTCAAGAGTCACAACAACGTTTCTTTTCGCCCCATATTCCGCATTCTGCGCAAGAGTTTCCGCGGCCAGATCCACGTCGGGCTTGGAATCCTTTCCCCCGTCAATATGCGTCCGAATGCTAGGTGAACCAAGCGCGACCGCCACGTCGATCCAATGATTGGTCGCGGTCACCGACGCTTTGCGTTCGGCAGCGTCGGCCGCATATTGGCTATGCCTGCCGTCCACCGCGATGTCCACGACGGACGATCCCGCTTTCTCGACAGCTGCGCGGAATTGCTCCAGATATTTTGGATCAGTGGAAGGAAAGATGGGACTCCAGGGTTCAATATGATGCACATTAAACTTCTCCGCCACATGCGCAGCGAAGTCTTTCAATTCCATCTGCTGCGCGGCCGGAACTTTGCTGGGCGTATTGCCGTCCCAGCCCTTCCAGCCAACAATAAATTCGCGAAACGGATACGCCGCAACTGCGACTCGTTCCAGGGGATTGGTAGGAAATTTCACCGAAGGTCCAGAACTCGCGGCATGCGCCAGGACAGGTAGAAGCCACGCCCCCGCAGTCGCTCCTGCACATTGCTCAACGAATTGTCTCCGTGTGGTTGGGCTCATGCGCGAAAGTGTAACAGAGAATGCAGGCGGTGGCGGCACCAGCCTGTGCACGTTTCACACAGCAGAATTAAGAATTGGAGGGTGAGTGCTGTGCGGCGAGCGGAGCCGACTACTGCTCCATGACTCCGTAATGAAATCGAGGAGACAATCTCGCTCCGTATTTCTCTGCCACTCCCAATGTGAGGGCCTGCGGAACGATGACGGAAGTGATGCCCTCCCACGGTTCTGGCACCGGGCTGAGTTTCACCGGCATCAGTTTCTCGGACGGCTGCACGTCGTCGGTTGTAACCAGAATTACTTTGCCTCCACGTCCATTGCAGTCTTGCGCGAGTTTCAGGCTAAGTTCGGCCGTCCGTCCAAGGGCGAGAATGATCGCAAGATGCGACTCGTTGACGTCGAGGATCGGGCCGTGACGGAAGCCTGCGCCAGAGTGGGCTGCTGCGCGCTGGCCAGTCATCTCGCGAATGCATAAGGCACCCATGATGGCGCCCCCATATGCTGCTCCGCGCCCAATAACTTCTATATTGGCTGCTCCCCGACAGAACTGCTCGAGTTCGCTGCGCTGGCCGAATGCTCGACGGAGATCGGCAGAATAGACTTCAAGAACGCGCTCAGCGTCTTCTTTCCATTCGCGCCCAAGCATATGAGAAGCAAGTGCGATACAAGCGCCAGTCGCGTTGGTGTAGGTCTTGGTGGCGTTTCCATACTCAGGTCCAGCGAGAATGGGCAGCCTGATTCGGGCCAATGACCAGCAGGTACTCTTTTCGTTGTTACACACCAGCGCGAGCGGCTTTGATTCCTTTTTTTTACACAACTCAACCAGTTCCGCACTCTCGCCTGACGCGGTGACGAGAATGGAACCCGCGGTCTGATCCTCCACCGGAAGTGAGTAATGCAGCCACTCCCCTGCGTCAACGAAAAATGAAGATCGCCCGCATGATCGCATCAAAGTAGCACCGGTGACGGCGGAGCAATAGGAAGCACCCATCCCAATAAACAGTATGGGCTCGGGCGACGGCATGATTGGTCGCAACTTGGCCATCTGCTCCAAAATCGAGATGTCTCCCCCGTAAGGACGAACCAGGTCAGCTAGCCGCTCCGGCTGTTCCATACATTCTTTTTCGTAGATCGCCAGCATGCTCTGGGTTCGGACTTCAACCGATGGCTCGATTCCTGCGATCCAGCGCGGCTCCTGGCTTGCTTTGCTCTCCATGATTACTCCTTAAGCGTTTCCTGGTCGTCTTTCCGTGCACGCCCATCGGGCATTCAGGGACCGGTTTGCACGGAGTTTGTAAATAACAATTATAAAGGCTACGATAGCACTTTCGACCGAGGTGCATCATGGCCGATCTCATCTCCCTTCCACAGCCGAATGTAAGGCGTGGCTTCATCCTTCGGATCTCCTCCATCGCTGCTCTTGGCGGCGTGCTCTATGGATATGACATGGGCATCATAGCGGCCGCCGCCATTTTCGTGAAACGCAGTTTCGGGATCACTACATTCGTCGAGGAGTGGGTGGTCAGCGTCGTCCTGATTGGAGCCATGGTCGGGGCCATGGCGGGAGGAGCCATCGCCGATCGGATTGGTCGCCGCGCAACTTTGGTGTGGGCGGGAATCGTCTTCATTGTTGGCTCGGTTCTGGCGCCGCTTTCGCCGAATGTTGCAACGCTCATCGTGGCCCGTACGATCATTGGAATTGGAATCGGTTTCACATCGGTTACGGCGCCCGTGTACGTTTCCGAACTGGCCCCGCCGCAATCTCGAGGGATGCTGATTGGGCTCTATCAATTCGCGCTTACCATCGGAATTGCGCTTGCCGACCTTGTTGGATACTGGCTCGCGACGCAGCAAGCCTGGAGAATGATGTTTGGCATCGCGGCTGTGCCCACAGTCTTCTTCTTGGCAGTCATCCTGACTGTTCCTGAGAGTCCACGCTGGCTCTTTGCACACAGTCGGCCACAAGAGGCAGAATCCGTGCTGCGCAGCTACACCGATGCTCTCGGTGCACAACGATTTCTCGAAGACATTCGGGAAGGATTAAAGGTGCCGATGGAGCAGCGCTGGAGCGCGCTCTGGACTCCGGCCGTTCGTGGCGCAGTTTTCATTGCCGTCGGCCTCACAGTGTTACAGCAAGCGACGGGAATCAATACCATTATTTATTACGGACCACAAATCTTCGAACTGGCCGGAATCGGTACACATGCCAATGCCATCCTGGCGACGCTTCTCGTTGCAGTCGTGAATGTTGCTGCGACGGTGGTGGGGATTTTGCTCGTGGACCGCGTCGGGCGAAAGCCTCTGCTGTACCTCGGCGTGACGGGGATGACGATCGCACTCTTCGCGCTTTCGTTCGCTTTCAGTCACGGGACGACACTTGGCTCGTCTTTAGGCATCATCGCGATCGCCTGCCTTATCGGCTACATCGCGTGTTTCGCTTTCAGCCTGGGGGCAATTGCCTGGATTCTCGTTTCGGAAGTGTTTCCCCTGCGTGTCCGTGGACGTGGTGTCGCCGTCGCGACACTGTTTTCCGGAATTTCGAATTTCATTATTTCGCTTACATTCTTATCCTTGATCAATGCCGTCGGCAACGCTGCCACATTTGCGATCTACGGAGTGCTCTGCGTTGTGACTCTCGTCTTCGTTCGATTCGCGGTACCGGAGACGTGCGGCCGAGACCTGGAGAGCATCAGTGTCCGAAAAGTGGATGCGCCTGTGGCCACGCCGTAGATATGCAGATAAAAACTAACCGGAGATGTATGGTCGCGCTACTTATGCAAACTGCGTGATGCCGCGGTGTCCAGAGCCAGTCGAATCGTTCCGATCAATTGCGCATCCTGCCCCAAGGCGCTGAGGGCTAGTTTCGGCCGGACAGGTTCGTTGTAGGACCGCAGAACGCGTCGCGTAGCCTCCAGCAAAGAGGTACTCGCACCGACTCCGCCGCCAAGCACGAAAAGTGAACAATTCAGGACCAGAGAAATGTCGTAGACCGCATAGGCCAAGATCCGGGCCGAGCGATCCAGAACACCTTTAGCCAGCACATTGCCTGTGAGGGCATAGTCGAAAAGTTCGGTTGCATTTAGACTTTGGGGCAGGGAATCGCGGTTGCCATTGAGAGCTGTCGTCCACTGGGATTTTATTCCTTCGCCGCCAATTACACTCTCCAGCGATCCAGGCATGCCCGGCTTTGCGGCGGCTTCCGGTGTGCCCGGAACCAGCATGTAGCCCACTTCTCCCGCCGTCCAATTTTTGCCGTGGACTATCTGACCGTTGACAAAAATTCCTGCTGCGATTCCCGTTCCGATGGCGAGAAAAGCAAAATCGCGAATCCCGCGAGCGGAACCCCGCCAGTTCTCGCCAATGGCTGCCACCCGGACGTCGTTCTCGATAGCGGCTGGGACCTTCAGCGCGACTTCGAGCAGATTGCGCAGGGGGACATCGCACCATCCCTTTAAGTATGAGGTTGCGATCACTACTCCGGCGTCCGCATCGGTAACGCCCGGGGCCCCAGCCGCTATCGCCCGTAGAGAATGGTGCGGCAGAGAATTGCGGTGCAGGAGATAGTTCACGCCTTCGCAAATCTGTTTGATTACGGCGGCGGGCGACGAACTTCTCTTTGTAGATGCCGACCACTTACCCAGCACCTTTCCCTGCATATCGGCGAGTGCAACGCGCAGATTGCTGCCGCCGATGTCTACACCGACGACATGGCCACTACCCGCGCCCCCCTTTTGGCCGATGAGTTCAGAGCGTTTGGATGCACGGCGGGACGCGTTTCGGATTAGAGGATTTCGGGCCATTGACCAATGTTGAGTCAATATTAATGAACTAACTTATGCTTCCTTAAAAAGTTCGTCAATGCATCGAGTGCAATCTTTCAGGGGCCGAAGGTGTCAGCTGGCTCGTCTCGACGGCTGAATCAGACTCGAGAATAGCGGGCTCCAAGCAGCTATAGATGGCACCCCATAACACTGCCGACGATCCGAGAGCGCCCAGTTTGATACGTACTACTGGCACCTCGCTGCCTTCCAACAAACTCGTTACTTCCTGCAGCAGGCGGGGATGGTTGCCAACTTCTCCTCCCAGCAGGATCACGCTGGGGTTAAGGATCAGTGCCATGTCTAGAACGACGTCCGCCAAAATTACGGCGCGTTGCTGCAGGACTTGCTTCGCGTGGGCATTACCCGCAGCGGCGAGGTCGAGAACCTCGGCCGCATGATTTACCTGAGGGAGCGTGCGACTTCCCTTGCTACTGCTGCGCCAGCTCTTCAGGATGCCAGCGGCGCCCAACACCTTCTCAAGCCTTCCATATGAGTCTATGGCAGGTTTCTCGCGCGATATGTTGGGGACTCGCAGGTAGCCGATCTCTCCTGCTGACCATTGCGACCCACGATAGATTCGCCCGTTCAGAAAAATGCCGGCGCCTACACCTTCACCAATGGTGATGAAAACGAAATTCTCCTGCTTCTGTGCCGCCCCGCAGTAGTATTCGCCCTGCGCCGCAAGGTTGGTATCGTTTTCGACAATGACCGGGCACTTCAAATTGTCCTGGAGCATGCGGCCTAGCGGCACAGCGCGCCAATCCTGTAGGGCGGTGAACGAGAGAACGGAGCCCTCGTTTACATTCACAATGGCTGGAATTCCCACAACCAACCCTAATAAATGCCCTTCCGCTCGTCCATGTTTGCGGAGAAGTCCTCGAACCTCTGTAGCAATCAGGCTACAAACATTTGGAGGTGTGGATGGCGCCGATGAAAGGTCAATCCTGGTTCTTCCCAGTTCCTGCCCGTTCAAATCGGTGAGAAGAAAATGGACGGAGTCGGAGGTGATTTCCACTCCGATTACGCAGCCCCGCTCCGCTCTGAAGCGAAGTATGTCGGGAGGCCTTCCACCGGTCGAATCTCCTTCGCCAATCAGTTCTATGAGTCCCGCTGAAGCGAGATGAGCTACTACATTGGTCACCGTTGGAGCGCTTAGACCAGAAGCCCGAACCAGGTCGGCTTTTGAGCACGGACCACTTTGACGCAGCAGCTTTAACAGCACCTGCGCATTTGTGTGGCGAAGCAGCGGGGGCCTGCCGATTAGAACGGGCTCTCTCTTCACGGTTAGATCTTTTCGACAAAAAGCTTTCTAATGATTCCTAACAATCCGAGTATAATGCTGTTCGGTTAGGACTGCTAATGTCATTTTCTTGGCTGTCTCGCTCGTGGTTACGTCCCTTGCGCTGCATCTTAATCGTGATCCCAATCTTGCTGGTGACCACGGGCGCAAGCCTGGCACAAACTTCGAACCCAAAATTCAGGGTGTTGGCGCTGGCCGAAGCTGGTGGCATCCACCGCCCCTTTGTGGACGCAGCAAAAGTGTGGCTGCAAAAACTGGCGGCGGATCGGAATTTTACAGTTGATTACATCGAGAATACCGACAAGATCGACGACGATTTCCTGTCCCACTACCAGTTATTCATCCAGTTGAACTATCCCCCTTACGGTTGGACCCCAAAGGCCGTGACCGCGTTCGAGAAATACATCGAGCAAGGACGAGGCGGATGGATCGGTTTCCATCATGCCACGCTGCTTGGCGAATTTGACGGAACCAAGATGTGGCCCTGGTTCTCCCAATTCATGGGAGGAATTCGCTTCACCGACTACATTCCGAAGTTCGCAACTGCGACCGTGATCGTTGAGGACCCATTACACCCCGCAATGAAGGGTGTCGCCGGATCCTTCGTCGTGGACCAGGAGGAGTGGTACACGTGGGACAAGTCGCCGCGTCCAAATGTTCACGTTCTTGCCCGAGTGGATGAGTCTACCTACTCGCCCGATACTCGCATCAAGATGGGCGGCGATCACCCTGTCATTTGGACCAACGAGCACTGCAAGGCGCGGAACATCTACATCTTTATGGGGCACCATCCCGAACTCTTTCAGAATTCTTCATTCACAACGATATTCAGCAACTCCATTTTCTGGGCGGCCGGCCAATGAAAAGACGTTTTGCCGTGCTCACGGCCTTGCTGGTGGTCTTGTTGCTCGTGGCGGCCAGTGTGGGACAGCAGTCACGGTTGCGTGTACTTGCTTTTTATTCGCCAACCGTGGAGCTGGATCACGTCCAATTTGCGGAAGGCGCTCTGAAGTTCTTTGGCGCGCTCGCTGCAAAAGACAACTTTACGTTCGAGTCGACCACTGACTGGGCGGACCTAAACGCAGCGAACCTGAAGAAATATCAGATCGTTATCTGGCTGACGGATTCTCCCATCAGCGCGGAGCAGAGGTTCGCCTTTCAGCAATACGTGGAAGGTGGAGGTGCTTGGCTTGGTTTTCATGCCGCCGGTTACAACGACAAAGATACGAACTGGCCATGGTATGTCGACTTCCTGGGCGGTGCCGTATTTCACATCAACAGTTGGCCGCCACTGCCGGCAACATTAGTCGTCGACGATCGGAGTTCTCCTCTGACCACTGACGTCCCGGCTGCTTTTGTGTCGCCTGCGAACGAATGGTATGTCTGGAAGCCAAGTCCGCGGCTCAATAAGGATGTCCGAGTGCTGGTCACACTGGACCCCGCGAATTATCCCCTGGGATTGAAGGACGTCCTCATGAGTGGAGACCTTCCGGTCGTGTGGACCAACACCAAGTACAAGATGATCTACATGAACATGGGGCACGGGGACAAGATATTTAGCAGTGCCATGCAGAACAAGCTCATAGAAGATGCTCTCTTCTCGCTCGGTCCTGCCTCAGTTCCAATCGATCGCCCGCCAGCGTCCGGTATGCGAATCAGTCCACGCGCTATCGTTGTGAATCCCAAGACCCACAAGGTTTACGGTGTGAATTCGCAGGGTGGCACGGTGACGGTACTCGACGACGCGGCGCATTCGAGCACAACGGTGAAGGTGGGAGATGAGCCCGCCGCCATCGCGATCAACGCGGATACGAACAAAATCTATGTGGGCAATGGAGGGAGCGGCACCGTAAGCGTGATCGATGGAGCAACGAATGCGGTCACTGCAACGGTGCCGGTTGGCGAATTGCCTTATGTCGTGGCTGTGAATCCTGACGACAAATGGAGTTTATGTCTCGAAGACATTCAGCAACACTTTGACGGTGATTGGACGGCAAAACTAACCGTACAAATATTCTGAAAGTGGGAGTGCAGGCCGACGCCATCGCTGTGGACCCTGTGGCGAACAAGATTTATCTAACCAGCTACGAGAGCAAAACCATCACGGTAATTGACGGCGCGAACGATCGTTTCACGACATTACCAGCGGATTTTCACATTTGGGGAATTGCCGTGAATCCGACAACGAGCAAGGTTTACCTTACCAGTACCGGTGGTTCGAAGCTGACGGTGATTGACAACAAGACCGGCTCCGCCACGTCAGTCGAAACCGGACAGATCCCGTGCACCGTTGCCGTAGATCAGGCGGCGAACAGAATCTATACGGCAAATTACGGCACCGACAGCATATCGGTG
The DNA here is from genome assembly GCA_963823085.1 of Terriglobia bacterium. Taxonomy (GTDB): domain Bacteria; phylum Acidobacteriota; class Terriglobia; order Terriglobales; family Acidobacteriaceae; genus Sulfotelmatobacter. The sequence goes on from CAWGKF010000011.1 coordinate 402,968, forward strand.
ATCGATGGAGCCAGCAACTCTGTGATCGCAACCGTACCGGTCGGCGAGCACCCGCAGGCTTTAGCAGTCAACCCAGAAACCCACACTGTCTATGTGGCGAACACGCACAGCGGTACCGTTACCGTAATCGACGGGACGCGCAACTCCGTGGCCGCAACGGTGAAAGCCGGAGACGGACCTTACGCGATCGCGGTCGACACTGTGACCAATAAGGCGTACGTGGCCAATCTCGCGGGCGAGAATGTCACAGTCATTGACGGGAATACGCTTAGAAGCTCTCTCGCGACTACGCGCTGATTTTGAAATCCGAAGGACGAAGATGATGTGGAGAAGTCTGATTCTGCTTACGTTTTCTCTGAGTCTTTGGGCGCAGGAATCGCACCCGATTCTCGCGATCGGTTCGCCAGCCCCGAATTTTGAGCTTCCTGGTGTTGACGGGAAAATTCATAAACTCGCTGACTACGCGTCCAGCCCGGTTCTGGTGATTATCTTTGCTTGCAATCACTGTCCTATTTCACAAATGTACGAGCGCCGCATCGCGCAACTCGCGGCAGACTATAAAGACCGCGGCGTTGCGTTAGTCGCAATCCAACCCAACGATCCCAAGGCAATCACGATCGACGAACTGGATTCCTCGGACGTCAGCGACAGCCTTGAGGAGATGAAGATCCGGGCGCAATACAAACATCTGACCTACCCCTACCTCTACGACGGCGAAACCCAATCTGTAGCGCGGGCGTACGGGCCACAGGCTACTCCGCATGTATTTGTCTTTGATCAGGAGCGGCATTTGCGCTACGAAGGCCGCATGGACAATAGCTATCGTGCGGAGTTGGTAAAGACTCATGAGGCACGCGATGCCATTGACGCGCTGCTCGCAGCATCGCGATGTTCCCGTAAAACACACAGGTGTTTTCGGATGCTCGACAAAGTGGAAAGAGAAGCAAGCTGCTCAGATAGAGGCTTTGCGTAAGATCGAAGCCCAACCTGTGCTCCTAGAGATGGCCTCGGCCGACGATCTGAGAAAGCTGCGAACCAATCCCACCGGCAAAACGCTGTTGGTGAGTTTCTGGGCGACCTGGTGTGGTTCATGCATTCACGAGTTCCCGGCTATCGAAGACACGTTTCGCATGTATGGAGTGCGCGATGTGGCGTTGGTGACTGTCGCCGCCAATATGCCGGACGAAGAGCCCAGTGTACAGCGGATCCTCGAGAAGATGCACGCCACCAGCCGCAACCTGCTGTTTGCGTCGGAAGATACTGCTGCTCTGCAAGCCGCATTCGATCCAAGTTGGGAGTCTGCCGTGCCCTACACGGTCGTGATCGCTCCCGATGGAAAGATTTTGTATCGCAAACAAGGTTCTCTCGACATTCTGGAGTTAAGACGAACCATTCTCGCGAACTTGCCCTCGGACTACGAAGGCTTCAACCGATACTGGTCAGAGCCGTGAGTGTCGCCCCGCAAGCAGAGCTTTGTACTCTCCCTTGGACCCTCCCTTCACCCTCCGAAGCCAGGCCCTCATCAGGAATCTTATGAATAAGAAATTTTCTCTATGCTTTGCGCTTCTCGCAATCGCCATCCTCGCAACCTCCGTAGCGTGGGCGGGCGACGTGATACCAAAAGCAGCCTGGCGGAGGCCTCTCGGCCTTCCACTTTCGAATCCAGGGGTAACACGAGTACATGGCGACATCGACGACGGCTATTGGCAGGGCGCACCCGTGGGAGGATTCGGTTCGGGAACTTTCTCGCGAACCTACCGCGGAGATTTCGCGCGCTGGCATATCAAAGCAGGAGTCCATAAATACGCGCCAATTGATGCCAATCAGTTTGCGATGTTTCAGCAGGTCGACGGCGACACCCAAGGCATTGCTCGCGTATTGATGACGGATCATCCGAAGAACGGAGCCCTTTCCAGTTGGCAATGGGACTACCCCGTGGGCGCGGGCGAGTACGCCGCGCTTTATCCCAAATCCTGGTACGACTACAAATGGGACAAGTTTCCCGCCCATGTCGTCCTCGAACAGTTTTCTCCCGTGCTGCCCAACAACTATCGGGAGTCGAGCTATCCCGTCGCGGTTTACCGGTGGCACGCTGAGAATCCCACCAACCGCAAAGTCACAGTGTCAGTTCTCCTCTCATGGACAAATATGGTCGGCTGGTTTCGGACCTTCACGCGTGATTTCGCTGGTGCTCCGAATCAGGGTAACCACAATCAGTTCATGAGCGAAACCGTGAATGGGGCCACGATGAAGGGAGTCGTCTTTGATCGCAACCGGGCAAACGCTACCCCCAATGAAATGGACGGCCAGTTCGCTATTGCGGCACTCGAATCGCCCGGCGTCGAGGTCAGCTATCAGGCAAGCTTTCCGGCTGAAGGCGACGGAAAGGTAATTTGGCAGCACTTTGCCAAAGATGGACGCCTGGCCAACAACGACATCTCTTGGGTCAGCGATGGCGAGAAGTTGGCGGGTGCAATCGCTGTGCGCTTCACGCTGCTGCCCGGAGAGAAGAAAACCATTCCGATGGTCATCGCATGGGATTTCCCAGTCGTGGAATTTGGCCAAGGGCGTAAGTGGAATCGCCGTTACACCGACTTCTATGGCTCCAAGCGGGGAAAACGCATGGGCCATTGCCCGCGACGGTTTGCGCAATGCATCAACATGGAGCGACGCGATCGATGCATGGCAAGCTCCGTACGTGAATGATGAGAGCAAGCCGCTGTGGTATCGAGGCATGCTCTTCAACGAACTGTACACCCTGACCGATGGAGGGTCGTTCTGGGGGCGTCCAGTCGGAGCCGACATTAAAACTCCGCCCAGCTTTGCGTTGCTTGAGTGCTTCGACTACGCGTACTACGGAACTCTGGACGTCCGTTTCTATGCGTCCCTGCCACTACTGAAATTCTGGCCGGAAATCGACAAGCAAGTCCTGCGGGAGTTCGCCGACACCGTTCCGCGGGAGTGGCCGGAAAAAGGTCAATGGGTTTGGAAGTCGCAGCAGGCTGGAGAGCCTATCCTGCATAAGCGAAAGAAGAAAGGCGCCGTTCCGCATGATCTCGGCGTGCCCGAAGGAGATCCTTTCATTTCCGTGAACGAACCCGGCTGGCAGGACACGAATGACTGGAAAGATCTGAATTCGAAATTCATTTTGATGGTATACCGAGATTATGTTTTGACTGGCCGTAGCGACACCGCCTTTCTCCGCGACACTTGGCCTGCCGTGCGCGAGGCCATCACCTACCTCCGGCAATTCGATCATGGTAGCGGAATCCCGGAGAATGGCGGCTATCCTGATCAAACCTACGATTCCTGGGTCGTACGCGGTGTCAGCGCCTACTGCGGCGGTTTATGGTTGGCCGCACTCCGTGCTTCCGAAGAGATGGGACGTGCCCTCGGCGAGAATCAGGCAGCGACTGAATACCATGAAATGTTCTTGAAGGCCCAAACCACTTACGTCAGCAAGCTCTGGAATGGCCACTATTTTCGCTATGACACTGAGAGCGAGTCGCGTGGCAGCATTCAGGCAGACCAACTTGCCGGTCAGTGGTACGCAAACATGACCGGCCTCGGAGATTTAGTCCCGCACGAGATGCAGCTAGCAGCTGCGAAAAAGATATTCGCCTTCAATGTTATGAAGTTTGGCGCGGGCGAAATGGGTGCTGCGAACGGCATGAACGCAGATGGTTCGATCATGCGCGACAACGAACAAGGACAGGAAGTCTGGGTCGGAACCAGCTGTGGCTTCGCCGCGCTCTTGTGGAGCGAAAATATGCGCGACGAGGCTTATCGGACCGTCTGGGGTCTGTACCACGTGATCTACGAAAGAAAGGGATACTGGTTCCGAACTCCTGAAGCATGGGACGTGGAAGGGAATTTCCGCGCCTCGATGTACATGCGTCCGGCCGCGATCTGGGCCATAGAGATGATGCCAGCAGAGCCATCATCAAGGGCCGACAACGTCGTCACTACAAATGACCATTGATTCCTTCTGGCAATAAATATGCGCAGGCCCAGGGCATCACCAATCTCACTTTGGTGCGATCACAGACGATAGAGTTTTTCCCTCCGTCGAAAACCGCGATGGCCGAGGACGGTATCCGTTCCGCGTACGTACCTTGTATTTCTTCAGTTGATCCCCCACCAGGCTTACCGTAATCGCCCGCCAGCCCGTGTTGGTGTTGGCTTTCGGGTAATAACTCAGAGAGTAGAGATGCGCCAGATCGTCGCGGATCGAAGCAAAGGCCACCTTTTCGTCCTTCCAATTCTTGGCGAAATACGCCTTGCCGCCGGTTGCCGCGGTCATGCGCTCAAAAACTGCAGTGGACATCGGTTCAAGCTGAGCTGTCCGTGTACTGATCATATAAATGGAAACTCCAGCGGACTGGGCAAATTCGGCTACATCCTCGGGCGGCACTACGCTGGAGTTGTCGGGCCCATTCGAGAAAACCACGACCACTTTCCTGCCGGTATTTTGTGCCGCATCTTTCAGCGTAAGCAAGAGCGCGTTATAAAGCGCAGCCTGATCTCCCGCTACGGTTGAGCGAACGGCTCGTACGACTTGCGATCGGTCGGCCGTAAGCGGAGCGACGCGAGAAAGATCCCGGCTGTAGGAATAAAACGCAATCTTATCTGCGCGTTCCAGCGAGCGAATGAATTCGGTGATTGCATCTTGCGCAAAGACGAAACCCCGGTACATATAGTCGCTGGTATCGAACAGGACGAACACGTTGGCTCCGTTTACCAGCGAGTCGAGAGTTTGAGGCGGCACCGTCAGAAGGAACTTTAGCCGAGTCACCGATCGGGCCCGCAGTTGAGTCCTGGTCGCCCGAGTCGTTCAGTCGGACCGCGGGTTCATTGCCCTCGGCAAAGGTGGCAGTTGTTTCGCGAATTCCATCCTCGGTAATCGCGAAATCCTTGGGGCGAAGCCCCGTAATGTAGTTTCCATTCTTGTCGGTCACGGCCACGTTGAGCTGCACCAAATTGACCTCGACACGCAGGTTTGGGCTTTCCTGAGCCGCGACGATGTGGTTCCCCGGTAACAACACCAGGAGAACGGGAACACATAAGAAACATTTCCTGACCATAAGTTCCTGCCCGCGATCATTGTGCCTGAGCACGCTGATCGGCTGCGATTCTTTGGATTCAGTTTTGCGACGACATCACGTTCGAACTCGAGCTGACTTTTTGCGGCAGATCAAGCTTGCCTTGACGAAAATCGTCACCCGCCTCGTGCATGGCGCGGAGAAGCGCCGGCCAGTCCTCGAGGTCGGTAGCGAAGATCTTCTTAACCATCAGGCGAGTAAGCTCGGGCACAAGATGATTCAGCATCACAGGCGAATAGCCAGCTTCATCCGCAAGGCGAGCCCAATACAGATTCGGAGAATCCCACGATTCCGCCATATAGCGGCTCGAGTCTCCCGAGAATGCCGGCATGGGCGGCACGTTCAGCAGTTCGAGGCCGTAGGTGCGAGCCAGGCTGGGATGCGGTGTGCCAAAATCGTGTGACAACCGGTTCCAGCTGACTTGCTCCGGATGTTGCTCCGAAAGCTTTTGCAGTTCTTGCATCGCGGTTCCTAATGGAGCAGATTGCCCGGGATATTTGCGCATGAACTCCGACGCCAGATAGAACATATCTGCAGGCATCATTTGAGGAAGCAATTCGCGTACACGATCGGCGCGCAAGGCCCTCTCCACATATTCCAACTGCTTCGGAGGCAGCCGGTCCGACAGAATACTCATCACCTTATTCAGCAACGCGTCGTCCTTTGTAGAAGTGGTCAGAAGTTCCTCTCCCGCGCGTTGATAAAGCGCAATGGCGTGAAGCTCGAGCGGACTGACATTCCACCATCGAGGTAAAACTGCGCTGGTCAGAAGTTCCGGGGCTAGTTCCTGCCACACGAGCGCCTGGACGTTGTCCGGAGAAATGAAATCCTGCTCGATCTCAGCTAACGAGTATGGAAGGTCGGCGATGGATCCAACGAAATGGGCTCCTCCGCCCGCCGGAGATCCTTGGCCGAGAAGAGTCGGTGCCTGCCATAGTGTTTTGATTCCCGAGACTGTTTCTCCCGCGAAGTCGTGGGAACGAACCAGCAGAGGATTATTATGCAGAGCCTGCGCGCCGGGCGGTTCGTAGTACGCATAATTCAGCCCGACGATCGTGTCACGAAGGAATGAGGAGAGCTGACCGCGCGCTTCCTCAATCTGGGCGGCGGACGCCGTCTTTGCCTTAAGAACCTTAGTTAGGTCGGTGCGCATCTGCGTTTCCGCATGATGATCGTTATAGACTCCGGCGGCCCATTCGATGCGTTCGCCATTAGTGAAAATCGGCCGGGGCATCTGGAATTCCCGCGTCTCGCCAGCTAGAAGGACTACATACTCTTCCGGTTCTTTCCCTCGCTCCTTCTGACGCAAGGCATTTCCGACCGTGAAGAGCGTATCCAGCGACACTAACCGCTGGTCATCTAACACTGAGCGGATTCTGCCGGCGATTTCCCGATGCATTCTCATTCCTTCTGGACTGCTCTGACGAGGGCCTGCCAGCAACTCGATGATTTCGTCTTGCGACCCGTTTGCCTTGCCGGTTGCAGAATGCATGAGATGTCCGAAGGAAGTTTGTCCCGCGTCATATAACTGCGCACCCGAGCGAATCGCGGCGAAGGGCTGTATGATCTGCTGCCACGACTCGTTCAGATGCGCGCTTGAAATCTCTCCCTGACGCGCCAGAATCTGCCAGAGTCCAACCTCCCCTTGAAACGTCCCGAATGCGTTCCCCCGCACCGGACCGGGCACCCTATCCAGCGCTTGCACCGTATCTAAAAACAGTGTGATCGACTGGTCGCTCAACTCCGGGAACTCGGAAAAGATTCGATACTGATCGCTGAAGTCTTCGAATTTGCTGGCTAACAGACGAACCGTCTCGGGCGCCAAATGATGTCCGGGAGATCGTCTGGAATCGAGCTGGCTGATCGCCATGTAACTCTGCAACGGGCCAGTATCAGTATTCGCGCGTGACAAAGAGAACATCACTTGCACGAGCTGATCGGGACTACTCAGCTTTGCATTCTGCTTTCCCAGCTTGCGCACCAACCGACTGTTTTGTCCCGACGAAAAGATCTCGTTCCATACCACAAGATTTCCCGGGACCAGCGGTTCGCCACTGTTGTCGAACTGAAGGCGAGTCGTGAGAAGCAGCATGGCTGGCGCGGGTCTGAATACTCCCTTGGTCGCCTCAACTGACAGGGAAGGAGAGCGCAGGCCGGCGTAGAAGGATCGCAATCGATGGGCATCGGTAAAGTACGCTTCACGAGCTCCGCTGGTTCGCGAGAGCACATCAAAATAAGCAGCCAGCCAGCCCTTATCCTTGGCGAGCAACTTGGTCACAAAAGCCGCCGGTGATGCTGGACTAGCTCCTACCAAGTCTTTCCATGCAGATTCCGCGACGACTCCTCCCGGCACCCGAACGCGTCCGTCGCGGATGCAAATCCTTCTGCCGTAGAAATCCAGGACGGCGCCATAGGGGAGCAGCTTCGCGATTCCAATCGAGCGCTGAAAAAAAATGCCGGTTTCCGGATCGAGCTTGGAAAACGCCCAGTACAAGCGTGCCACCGGAGGGTCATTCACGATTGTGTCAATGAGGTCATTGCTGCTTTCGTTGTTATTCCTTCTACTCACCTGGGTCCATTCGCCTTCGGCAAACAACACAGGCACGGTAGAAGACTGATACGGGTATTCGAAAGCTTTTCCGCCCTCTAATGTCTGCTCGAGCTCAGGAAGAGGAAATCCGGAATCGATAGTAAGGAACGCCCTCTCGGGATCTTCGGTCTGCAAAGAGGATCCGGGCTGTCCGCAGTTGGGGCGGGGTCGGTAGCCAAGAATGCGGAGAAGAGGTCTCGCATCGTCGCAATTCGAAACGCGAATGACCATGCCATTGGCTGCGGCCAATGTTGTCAGCTCTCGCGCCTGTACGATGTAACGCTTCAGCAAGACGAGGAACTCGGTGGGCCGCGATTCTTCATACCCTTGGGCAAACACGTTCCGGCTCAGCAGTGGTAATACCTCGTCTGGCGCCACCTTCTGACTGATTCCGGCCATGCGCATAAAAGATCGCAATGGACCTGGAATCGTAAACTGCGAGACCGGCAGATTTCCGTCTTCCGAAGAAGGAAGCGCCGCCGAGTCTGGCCGGGTTGCATTCCGAGAGGGATTTAGGGCTGCGGTACCAGCGAACGCGTAACCGCTGAATAGTGAAAGCGCAGCCAGCGCGCACAGGTATACGAGAGATTTCATGGGCTGGACCCCTCGGGGAGTCGGCAAGACTTCACTCAACCTGGAATATTTCGCGGAAGGCAGGGGATGTCTTCAACTCGCGAAATGAGAATGCGATCTAGGCTTTGTGAGAACCGAGCCCCAACTCCGGATTTCAATGTCCGCAAAAATACTCCATCCCGGCAGACTATCCAAGTTGTTTTTTGTCTTTTTGTACGGCTCTACCGGATTATTGGACGGAAGACAGGGGTCCTACTGTAGGGAAAGAAGGCTCTTGTGAAAATTCGGAGCTTATTGCCCCACTCCGCGAATAAACGGAGAGCATGAATTCGGCGCCTATGCCGAATCCCATTGTTCGTTTCATTGTTTGTATTGCAGATGGTGGAGGCGGCGGGAGTCGAACCTTTCATCCCCATTTAGAGTCTGTAACTTGCTGATTCTACAAAGTGAGAAAAGTGCCAAAAGGCCTACACAGGCCTGTCCATCGTACAATTATCGTACAAATTTGCTTATTGCCGGCAACTAGTTAACGGCAAATCCTCGCCTGTGTGGAGTCTGCCCTGTCTGGTTTGCCACGATCCTGACCTCCAAGACTGAGCGTGACTCCGACCGTCAACTTCCCGGTATCAGAAATGCAGTAACGCTCCCGGGGAGGTTAGCGTTTGTTCCTCGGATTTCCGATGTCTATGCGCTTCCATCCAAAAAGGCGAGCGTCAACCGACCAGGCTCCGGGGCCAACCAGAGCAATCGCGAGGGCGAGGGTACTAAGCAGAACTTCGACTGCGAGGTCTCCGCGCCGTGAAACGATTCGCCACAATTCAAGGATGACCATCAACGCCGCAGCCGCGGGAGTCCACAGACCGATGATTAACAGCACGCCGACGGCGGCCACAAGAAACTGAAAAAGCTCACTTCCGACTGGAGCAGTATTCGCCAACGCCAAGAGGCTGCGAGCTGCTATTGCGCCTCCGGCAGCAACTCGCAGCAAAAGGAGCCCGATCCCAGGCCAGCCATGAGCGAATGATGAGAATAGTCGACGCACACCTGAGCTATATGGTGTATCTCCGAAGGTCCGGGCGCAACCTCAGAATGGGTGGTTTGAATCACTCTTTTGAGTGATTAGAGTTCGATGATTCAGCCCTTCAACCCAATCATGGCAGCATGAGTTCGATCGTTGGCGTTCAGTTTTGCGAGGATGCTTCTGACCTGGCTCTTGATAGTTTCCTCACTGATTGAGAGCTGTGCTCCAATTTCCTTATTCGCATATCAATCAATCGAAGAACCCTGATTTCTGCGGGAGTAAGAGTATCGTCGCCGACGTGTTCGCTAGTTGGAAGGAGACCTCGGCTGAAAGCACTTTTCTTCCCGCATGGACTGCTCGGATTGTATCGCCGAGTTCTTTATGCAGAGACGACTTTAGCAAGTAGCCTCGGGCCCCTGCTTTCAGGGCGCGCAGTACCTGCACGTCGCCGAGATAAGTTGTCAGCACTATGATTCGAGCGTCAGGGAATTCACCTCGAATGCCAATCATGGCATCCAGGCCGTTCATTTCCGGCATCTGCAGGTCCATCAAGGTTACGTCTGGATGGTGTGCTCGAAACTGCTGAATCGCCTCTTGCTCATTCGCCGCTTCAGCGACAAGACGCATATCAGACTGAGCAGCCACCAGACTGGCGATTCCCTGGCGGAACATTGGGTGGTCATCTACTGCCAGAATGCGAATCGAGTTCGGCGCTGTACTCATGATTTCATCTGCCTTCTTGTCGCCATAGGCCAGAATCGGGAAACACCAGGCTTCGTGTAGGCGCCGGGGGAAGGAATAGAAAGATCGACCTCAGTACCTGAATTCATTTCACTCCAGATAGTGAGCTTACCTCCTAAGAGTTGGGCACGTTCACGCATCCCGCGTAGGCCAAAGTGTCTGGACGGCCCATCTGCGCGGAGAAACTGGGGATCGATCCCTCCGTCGTCCCGAATCCTCAATCGCAGTTGTCGCGTGTCATAATGGATTTCAACTTCGATGCGCCGGGCTTGTGCGTGCCGGAAGGCGTTTCGCAGCGCCTCGCCTGCAATTCGATAAACTCATCCCTTGTGATGGGAAGAAGATCTCGGGGCGTGCCTTTCACGTCAATGTGGAATTCTGGGGCATCGTCGTTCGATCCCCCGGAAAGCGCTTGCCCAAGGGAACCAATCGCGCAAACGATGTCGTTACATCTGTCGAAGGCCGCTGACTCGACGGGAACGAAGCGTGGATTCAGCGCCGCATGATGTGGTGTTCGGTCCCTAATCGAAAGGCTTCTAATTCTCGCGTTTTTACACAAACGGCCATTCCCCCGTTGAGAATTTCGGCATCACGGTGAAGACCCAGATCGACCGTGAGGGGAACTCATACACCAGCAAATTGGGGCTTGCCAAGGTAGCGGTGAAGGGGTGAAGGGGCCGCTACAAGATTGAAAACAAGCATTCGGGGTAATCGTTGATGTCAAAGGCTGCATTCGCACACGACCGCCTTTGGCGCCAGGCAGCAGGCCTGTATCGCTGCTGAATCCATCCACGAAGCGAAAGCGGGTCGTCGATGTACAGTTCCACATCCACGACGCCTGGCTGCCTGAGATTTTGGTGATCAAAGTGACCAATTGACGAAGTCACGCTGGCTGGGACGCAATTTGTCAATCGTGGGTTTGCTCCGACACTTACACTTCAGCTTAGGGCGGGCTTTTCGACTGCGTTGCCGCTTGCTTCGCGAACGACAACTTCGCTCAGGATCACAGGCTTCCCTCCTTACGATTCAAAGACCCACCGGCCGCCAACCATGGTTCGCTCGATGGCGATCTTTTGAAGGTTCAGCGGTTCCATCTTGAATGGATCCTGGGCGAGGACGATCAGGTCGGCAAGCTTGCCGGGTTCCAGAGATCCTTTGGTCGTTTCTTCGAAGGTCGAGTAGGCGCCGTTCATGGTGCCGCAGCGAATTGCTTCTTCCAGCGAAATTTTCTGATTGGCGCCCCAGACATTGCCATGCATGTCGGTGCGGGTGACTTGCGAGCGCAGCCACATCATGGGATCAGACGGGCTGGCGGTGTAATCCGAGGAGTCGGGCGGACGCAGGCCATGGGAGAGAAAATCGCGCATAGGGAACATGTGCGCGGTGCGCGACTCTCCGTAGAAATGCATGACGTCACCATGGAAATAGACGTACCCGGAGAACGGGACGGGAATTGCATTTAGAGCACGCATGCGCTGGAGCAGGGAGTCGTTCAACAGCGTGCAGTGCTCGATGCGGTAGCGAGGATCGCGCGTCGGCATTTCGCGCTGCACTTGCTCGTAGACGCCGAGGACCTTGTCGATGGCCAGATCTCCGTTGGCGTGGGTGGCGAGTTGCCATCCGGCGGCGTGGGCCTTGCGGGAATTTTCTAATAGATCTTCGCGCGTGCCGACCTCGAGGCCGTGGTAATTGGCAATCCCGATATAGGGCTCGGACAGCCACGCCGTGCGCTCGGAGATGGAGCCATCGGCATATTGCTTAACTGCGCCGATGCGGACCCACTCGTCGCCAAAGCCGGTGTGAACGCCGGCGGCGATCATGCGGTCGAGGACGCGAACGCTCATGTGAGAGCAGACGCGCATGCGCAAATCTCCGGCATCGCGGCAGTCCTGATATCCCTGCAGCTCTTCGGTGCCGGCATCGGCATCGCCGGCTGACGTTACTCCCTTACTCGAGAATATTTTCGAGATAAGTTGCGCGCCTTCGCGGTAGTCGTCGCGGGTGGGGGTAAAGGCTGTCAGTTTTAAGAACGGCTCGATGGCGTGGTCTGAGATGTGGCCAGTGAGTTGGCCAGAGGAATCGTGGTCGTAGCGTCCACTGGGCGGGTCGGGAGTTTTCTCATCGACTGCCGCAGCTTTTAAAGCAAGCGAGTTCACGAAGATGGTATGACCGCCGCGATGGCGGACGAGAACGGGGTGATCGGGAACAGCGGCGTCCAATTCCTGCCGCGAAATTGGATGCGGAGTTTTTCCGTCGTCGTATAGGAAGCCCATCACCCACTGTCCGGGCGGCGTTTGTGCAGCACGTTGGCGCAGAGCGGCCTGGATGTCGGCAATGGAGTCCTTGTCACAGGCGACCATGTGCAGATGCTCCACGCCGGATGCACATGGATGCGCGTGAGCATCGATGAAGCCGGGGAAGACGGTCTTTCCGCTGAGATCAAGTTTCTTGCTGAGTCCGGCGGCGAGGTTCAGGACTTCAGAGTCGGTGCCGAGGGCGAGAATGCGGCCTCCGCTGATGGCAATCGCCTGAGCACGGGGAAGCTTGTCATTTACGGTCCAAATGTTGCCGTTGTAGAGAATCAGTTCGGGTTCCGTGCGAGCAAGTGGAAGCAGGGCAAAGGCGCCGAGACCGCCAATGAAGTCACGCCGGGAGGTTTCGCCGAGAAGTCCCGAAAAATTCTTGCTCTCATGGTTCATTCAGTCAGTTCCCTCTTTCCAGGTTTACAGCTTCCAGGTTGCACAGCTTCTAGGCTGACAGCAACTCCTGAACAGCACGATAGGCTTGATCGATGGCTTGATCGGTGTAAGCGGCGGCGGCGGCGTCAGAGTTGGCGATGGCGATGCGTCCAAAACGCTGGCGGGCGATGTCGCACGGACGCTCACCCACAGGCCAATCGGGATCCCACAGCGGGTTGTACTCGTAGGCGTAGCCGTGCGGCCAGCGATTCACAGTGATGGCATCGATGTCGCGGGCGGGATCGAAACCGCCGGGCGAAAGAATGCGCGCGAGTTGGTCGCGGATGGCGCGCTCGAATGTCTCGAAGTCGGCGGAGAGAAGATCGTAACGTCCAATTCTTTGTTGGTTGCGGGCCGGAAGTCCGGGCTGACAGGGAGTGCGCAGCATACGGACCAGAATGGGTTCGTCGGAAGTTTTTGGGGATGCATATTCGCCGATGTTCGTGGATTGGTCGAGCCCGACCGAGGAGTGATACATGCCGGGAGAGGAGACGCGGGAGACGCCGAGCTTCTGGAAGGAATTCCAATTCTTGATGGCTACGACCGTGTAGACGAGAGGGACCTTAACGCCGTACTTCAACGCCTGTTTCTGCTTTGCCGGAAGGTCCGAGCAAATGTAGGGGATCACCATGTTCCAACAGGCGAGGACGACGGAGCTGGCGCGGACGGTATAGGCCTTCGAGTCGCGGCCGTAGGTGATCTCGACCTCTTTGGCGGAATTCGCTTCTCCGAGGTGTTGCACGCGGACAGCGGTACTGTTCAGGCGGATGCGAACTGGGGAATCCTTTTGGTCGAGTTGCGAATAGTCAATTTTGGTGGTGACGATGTCTTCCGGCGTGTGACCGGGGGCAGAAGCGGGGATGAGCGAGCGGACGAGCATGCGCGCGATAGACGCGTTGCCATCGGGGAAGTGGAAATGATAGGGCTGCGAGGGAGTGACTTCTCCGAGAGCGGTGAAGCTGAGGCGTCCACCGGGAACGCGATCGAGGCCCAAACCTTCGAAGCCGGGAAAGCGAATTGCCCAGCAGTCGAGGGCGGGGACGGCGTCGATGCCAATGCCGTACAGTCCGTGGGTGCGGGTCTGGTAGATGGCGGCCGCGTCGGGGGTGACTTTGACCACATTCAGCAGGAAGTCGCGATAGCTCATGCGCGAGAGCTTTTCTTTCTTGTCAGACTGCGTGAGGCCCGACATGTAGTCGGCCTTTTCCGTCTGGATGCGGACGATGTCGCGCTGGGCGGCGGCGGACAGCGGAGTCTTTGCGAGAAAGTCGGCCCAGTCTTTTGCTTCGGAAGTGGGGCCGGGAATGCCGGCGGCCAGTCGCTCGGCGCCGAAGGTTTCCTTGTCGAAGAAGTAGGCGGACTTCAAGCCTTTGTAGACAGAGCGGTCAGTGCATTTTGCTTCGAGGGCCGGAGGATCGATGCCGAGTTCGGTGAGCAGGCCGTGAGCCTCAGGGCTGTAGGCGAACGGGGACTCGATGGCTACGGTGCCGCCGTTGGCGAGAAGGAGACGACCTCCGGGACGAAATTCGTTTCGCTTGGCGTGTCCGCCGAAGTCGTCGTGATTGTCGAGAATCAGGATGCGCGATTTCGCGCCAGCGTGCTTGCGATGGAAATACGCGGCGGCGAGCCCGCTGATGCCTCCGCCAACGACGACTAGATCGTATTTCTCTCCGGTGTCGACAGGGTTTGTAATGCTGTATGCATGGTCGCGGACTGCGTGTGCGGTTTCGAAAGAGCCGGGATGGCTGCCGCGCATTCCGGTCAGCGCCGGTGGATAGTATCCGGGGCGGTCTTGTGCGGATAGTTCGGATTCGGCAGCGCGAAGCAGTTCGGGCATCCAGCCGCTGGTGACGATGGCGCCGGTTCCGATAGCGACGCCGTTGAGAAAGTCGCGCCGGGTAATCGGGCACGACATCCCCAGTTCTCGATCCCGAAATTTGTTTGAATCAGGCTTGTTCGATTGAGACATGGGAATCAGCTTGGATTGGCCGCGGTGCGCATTTTCGCGATCTCTTGAATGGCGCGGTGGCCCTGATCGATGGCGATGTTGGTGTATGCGTGGCCGTCTGCGTCGGAGTTCGCGATGGTGATGCGTCCGAAAGGCTGGCGTCCGATGACACAGGGACGCTCGGACGCGGGGCGATCGAGCGGCTCGAACAGACGGTTATATTCGTAGGCATAGCCGTGCGGCCAGCGATTGACGGTGATGGCTTCAATGTCAGTGGCGGGATCGAAGCCGCCTGCCGACAACATTCGGCCGAGTTGATCGTGGATGTTCTGCTCAAAGGTGTCGAACTTGGTGGTGAATAGTTCCCAGCGTCCGGCGCGGTACTGGTCTTTGCAAGGCAAGCCGGGCTTGCAAGGAGTGCGAAGCAGGTGAAGGATGCAGGATTGTTCGGGAGTGTTCGGGAACTTGTATTCGCCCATGGAGACGGGGAAATCGAGCGTGACGTTGGAGAAGTACGATGCGGGGGCGTAGATTGCATCCACGCCGAGCTTCTGAAACGCTTTCCAATTCTTGATCTGGACGTTGGTGTAAACGAGCGGAATTTTGACTGCGTAGGCGAGAGCTTCCCTCTGCTTCTGAGACATTTCGGAACAGAGATAAGGGATCACCATGTTGTAGCAAGCGAGAACGCAGTACTGGCCGCGGACACGGTGAGCTTTCCCGCCGCGAACGTACGTGACTTCGACTTCCTTCGCGCTCTCGGGATCGCCAGCATGCTTGACGTGTATGGCAGTGCTGTTGAGACGAATCCGAACTTTGGAGTCTTCGTCATCGAGCCGGGCATAGTTCATGCGGGCGGTGACGATGTCTTCCATGGTGTTCCCGGGAACCGAGCCTGGGACCAGCGAGCGAACCAGTAATCTGGCGATGGAGGCGTTGCCATCGGGAAAATGGAAGATGTAAGGCTCTTCTTCTTCCTCGTCGTCGCCGGAGCGGCGTTTGGGAAGTTCCATACCGGTGAAGCCGGGGAAACCGTATTGCGCGCAATCGTAGGCAGAGACACCATCGATGCCCACGGCGTAGAGATCATGGGTGGTCGTCTGGAAGACCTTAGGCACGTCCGGATGCGTTTTGACGTCCTGCAAGAGAAAGTCTTTGTAACTCTTCTGGATCAGCTTGACACGTTTCTGTTCCGCACTCAGGCCCGGGAGATAGTCGACTTTCGCCTCCTGCAACCGGATTAGATCCTTGCGAGCCTCTTCGGCGATCGGGATCTGTTCCACGGATTTCGCGGAATATCGCGGTCCGAAATAGTGTGCGGACTCCTCCATGACGAGGCGGTCGGTTCCGAAGGTCTCTTTGTCAAAGAAGGTGGCTTCGCCCAGCTTCATCCGGTCGAACAGTTTCTGGTCGTAGTACTTATAGAAGCGCTGGACGTCGATTCCGAGGTCCTTCAATAAAGCTTTGGCTACGGCGCTGTAGTGCGCGGGAGCTTCGATGGATTGCGTGCCACCGTAACCCAGCAACAGACGGTTTCCGGAGTGAAATTCGTTGCGCTTAGCGTGTCCGCCAAAATCGTCGTGGTTATCGAGGACGAGAATCTTCGAGCCGGAGCCGGCGATTTTGCGATAGAAGTACGCGGCCGCGAGTCCGCTGATGCCGCCACCGACGACGACGAGATCGTAGTTTTCATTGTCATCCATGACGTCGGGCCATTGTTGGCCATCGCGCAAACCGTGAGCGACTTCCCACGAGCCATCATGGCTGCCACGCATTCCGGTTTTCGCAGGCGGATAGTAGCCGGGATCTTTTTCCGGAGCAAAGGGAGAATCCGGAATGCCGAAAGCTTCAAGCCAGGGGCTGCCGGCAACGAGAGAGGCGCCCACCGCGATACTGACGCCATTCAGGAAATCGCGACGGGTGATCGAATCCGGCTTGGCTGAGCCGGGGCGCGTGGCGGAACCGGGACGAGGAATCTTGTTTTCGTCAATCTTCATTTTTGGCATTCATGCTTTTCGCGATGTCTGGGCTCGCTGCACGACTACCTCTCAGAAAGTGAGCTTCAGCGCCAGCTGCAGAATACGGGGATCATAGGTTTGCGTTACCTGGCCAAGGACCGTCGATGTAACTCGCACCGGCGAACCGCCGCCTGGATTCACGAACTGTGCATGGTTGAAGATATTGAAAGCCTCGACGCGGAAGGCGAGTTTTACCTTTTCGGTGATCGGCGTGGCTTTTTCGAGGGAGAGGTCGAGGTTCACGCGACCGGGACCAATTAAGGAGTTACGTCGGAACGTTCCATAAAATCCGACCGGGCAGGTGCTCCCGGCGGAGGTCCAGCAAGGGTCCTGGCCGAAGTCCGCAGGATTGAAGTAGAAGCTTTGGCCGTTCACGATGTGCCGGGGATTCAACTTCTGCACGGTGGGCGTGAGTTGATCAGCGCGGACAACTTGTGGGTCTCCGAAACCGGAGGGACCGGGATTGGTTTCGCTGGGATTGCCATAGCCACCGTAGATGTCCATGGGGACTCCTGACTGGACGAAGAAGATTGGATACAAGCTCCAGCCCTGGGTGAGGCGCTTGGGCCCGCTGGCCCAGTAATCAGCAAAGGGTAGTTCCCAGCCGCCACTAAAGACGAGACGCTGGCGCATGTCGAAGTCGGAGTTGCCGTACAGTGCATGCGGACGGAAGTAGGGGATCAACGAGCTGCGCTGGTTGAATCCCGAGCCGTTGTCCAGGTTGTGCGACCAGGTGTACGAGAGAGTGAAGAAGGATGATCCGAAGTGAGGGACTTTGCCTGCCTGCTTGGTCAAGCTGGCGAGAAATCCGTTGTAGTTCGCGTTGTTGAGGCCATCGAAGAAGGTGAGAGGAGCGTAGACCTCAGTCAAGTTTTCTTTGAGGTTGATGAGGCGGGCGGGATTTCCGAGAGAGTCGGTGCTGCCGGGCACGATTGGGTTTTCATCCAACCAGGTGAGGAGTTTGTGGGAAGAGCTGCCGACATATCCCAACTCCAGCATCAAGCCGTTGGCGAGTTGGCGCTCGACGCTGAGATTGTATTGATAAATGTACGGGGTTTTGAGTCGAGAATTCACAAAGAGATCGCCGAATCCATAGGGATAGAACTGAGAGAAGTCGAGGGTCGGCGGAGGCGGCACGGAAGGAAATGGATCCTGGACACCCGCAGTCTGATAGGGCGTAGTCATGTTCGTGCTCTGGCCGTTGGTCGCGGGCGAAAAGAAGAGATCCGCTGAAGGCCACCAGGGCAGAACACCGTTGTTCCAGTCAGCCATCCATCCGTTGAGGGTATCGAAGAAGAGACCGGCTCCGCCACGAATGCTGGTGCGGCCGTTGCCGAAGGGATCCCAGGCGAATCCGAAGCGAGGTGCGAAGTCTTTTCGATCGGGGAAGTACCATCCATTAGGAGCGCCCGGATCACCAGGAACGACCAGTCCGGGAGGCGCATTGAGAAAGCGCTTTGACTGCAAGCCCTGAATGTAAGAGAAGGTATGGCCGTGGATGTCGGCCTCGGGTGAAGTGTATTCGTATCGCAAGCCAACCGTGAGAGCCAGCCGCGGAGTGACTTTCCATTCGTCTTGAACGAATGCGGACCATTGCTTCTGATGCTCGTTGTTATTGCCGGATGGATATTGCGCATACTCATCAGGCATACCCATCAGGAAGTCAGCGAGATCAGTTCCGGAAGCGACGCCGCCCTGACTCGGTGTAATTCCGTAGAAAAAGAACCAACCGTTGGTTGCATAGCTGTATGTGGAGTTCTCTTGCAGGATGGCGAGTTTGCCTCCAGCTTTAACCGAGTGTTTTCCGTGGATCCAAGTCAGCGCGTCTGAGACAGCGTAGGTGTTGTCGGCTTTCTTGCGCGGAACGTTTTCGTTGAATCCAAGATTCAGGCCGGTGCTGAAGAGGTTGATGATGGGAGGTCCGGTTTGCAGGTCGGAGTTGATGTTTACACCAAGTGCAGATGGTCCAGGGAGATTCTTGCCCGTGGTGTCGTGATTGAAATAGCGTTCGGCAGTTGCGTGAAATTCGTTGAGCAGAGACTGCGTAAGAGATCTGGTATAGCCGATGTTGAGGAATTCGTTGGTAGTGGGACTGATCGAAGGAAAGCCGGGGACACTGGCGTCGCCGCCATTCGGGTCGAAGGGTTGGAAAATCGACATCTTGCTGTAGCCAACGGTCACGGAGATGCGATCGTTCTGGGTCAGATAGAAATCACCCTTGCCGGTGTACTCGTTGCGATTGTCGGTCTGACTTCCCAACGGAGTCAGTTGGCCGCTCGGTGAAGTTGGAACCAAGCCCGCCTGGATGTAAGCATTGGCGACTGGGCTGATGGCTTTCGGGTCAACGATGCCTTGGGCTGCGAGACCGGGGTTGGACTGAAAAAATGGGTGAGGCGTGCCGGTGGCGCCCCCAATGCCATTCGCCACATCACAGGACGTGCCATCAGGGACAGGATTGCCATTATTATCCACGCCATTTTCATTCAGGCCACTCAGAAAGCAGGCGACCCGCGGATCAACGCCGTTGGGGTTAACACCATAAATTCCGTAATGCGAAAAGTCGCCGCCCAATTCCGCGGCAGTGTATGTGCCGACAGCAATCCCGTGGATGACCGCCGATTGTCGCTGTCCCTGATATCCAAAGAAGAAAAACACTTTGTCTTTGACGACAGGGCCGCCGACGGTACCACCAAACTGATTGCGCTTGAGCACGGGCCGCGGATTTCCGTAAAGATTGTCGAAGAAATCGTTGGCATTAAAGGCGTCGTTGCGGAGGTAATCGAACAAGCTGCCGTGGAAATTGTTGGTGCCGGATTTTGTGACGACACTGACGGTGCCACCGCCGTTGCGACCGTATTCAGCCGTGTAGTTGTTGCTGAGAATGCGGAATTCAGCGATGGTGTCGGGATTGGGATTGAAGACAACGCTGTTGCCAGTGACCGAGTTGTTTGTTCCGCCGTCGAGTACGTAGCTGACCGCATCGGCCCGGCCGCCCGCGATGGTGAAGTTGCCGCCGCCGTAGCCTCCAGCGGGGGCGGGGGCAACACCGGGTTGGGTTAAGGCGAGATCGAGCACGTCACGGCCATTGAGGGGCAGGTCTTGGACAGGAGCCCCGCTGACAGTTCCGCCAACGGTGGGATTGAGAGTCTCGACTTGCGCAGCTTCCGACTGTACTTCGACCTTTTCCACCGTCGTGCCCACCTTCAAGTGCACGTCGACGCGGAGAGACTGGTTGATATCGAGGGGCTGGGGATTGGTTACAGCCTTGCCGAAGCCGGTCATCTCTACCGTCACAAAATAGTTTCCGACGGGAAGATCGAGCACCTGGTAGGACCCGGTCGCGTCAGTGGCGGCGGCCGACTGGACATTCGTGCCGACATTGGTCACCGTCACTTTGGCTCCAACCAGCGCAGCGCCTTGCTGGTCGGTGACGAAGCCCACCACCCTGCCGGTGCTGGTTTGCGCGGAAGTGGAAGGCGACAAGGCGAGCGAAAGTGTGAGGGCAGAAATCAGGGACAGGACTTTGGGCGAATGGGAAAACGAAGCTGCGTGCCGCTCCATGGCGATTCAAGCCTCCTCTGTGCTCGATCTAGCGCCGACAGCAACGGACAAACTAGCAACCGACTTACGTCTTCAATTCTTTTCAGAATGCACCGGCGTCGCAGCCGGATCCCCGATCCGCAATGACCTACAGAATTTATGAATGTGAGGAGTAAAACCTTACTATAGTTTCGGAAGGTTACGGAAGTCCGATTGGAGTTGTCAAGCACAAATTCGGAATGCGCAGAAGCGTTCCGACTATGGGCATTTTTACAGTCCTGCCCACACCTGTTTTCAAATCCTTCCGATAAGAAATATCTATTGGACGCCGCTGAAGGCACATTTACTTTCGCGCATTACATGAATTCATCGACGAGGCCTGACGGATCTGATCGAACGCGAGCTCTTGGCAAGCCGCTCTAGCCGCACCGACGGCATCCACACCCGGAGGCGGCTACCAGTGTCGTGCCAGTTCCCTTCCAGCGGCGGGCGCTCAGCCAGTGTGAGCAACGCGTCGGCTAGCCAGTCGACGCAGGCCACTCAGGTGAACGTATCGTTGACTGCGTCCGCCGTACTAATCCGCCAGCTCGAAGCGATTCGCCGGCTGGCACCGCGGCTTCCCGACGCCTGCCGTCTAGCACTGTCGGATCAAGCGGACGCAATCCTCGAAATCGCGAGCTCGCTGGTCACGCTTGATCGCCGCGACCTCGATGCAGCGTGGAAGCGGGCACACACAGCTCTCGAAGCGCTGCCCAGCTCTCGAAGCGCTGCCCAGCCCTCGAAGCCCTGCCTGAATCACCTGAGTTGGCTCCTTCACCTTGTGAGAGAGACTCAGAACTCAAGCCGCGCAGAAAAGCGATCATTCCTGAACTGCTATCGTCACTCAAACCGACGCTCAGCAAAGCCAATTGGCTGAGGCTAAGAGGCAGTTTATGACCGCGACGGACTCTTAGCGACACTGGCCAGAAGTCTTAGTGCTGTATCTGAAGCGCCCCCCGAGCGAGGAGTTGGGAGTTGAGAGGCTGTGTAGGGGTGCTTCAGATACAGCGACTTGAAGGAAGCCGCCCCGTGGGACTATGGGATTTGTTTCTCGATGAGGCGGTCGTTGTCGTTTGCGAGGTGGCGCCTGCTGGCGATGTGCTTTCGTTTCAGTTGCTCGTGGCAGAGAGAATGGTCGTGCGCCGGCATGTCGGAGAGTCCCGCGCGCACAACCATACTGCACTCTGAGGAATGCGAGACAGAGAACCAGTGTGCGCGCCGAAGCGCGAGCGAAATTCGAGGCTGGAGATGTGGATTCATGGGGCTCACCGGCTGAGATGAGGCGGAGATCGGAGGAGGAGTTGCGCGGCGGAGAGGCGCTCGACAACCTGCATAGTTCCGCCGCAGAGCGGACAGGTACCTGGTGAGTGAGCGGGGCGCGTGGTCGGCGAGGTGGCGTCTGCTGCTGGCTGATCGGATGGCTGGAGCAATCGGAAACAGAGTGGAAGAAACTCCGCTCGCCGGCGGTTAGCGAGAAATCCGAAGTTGCGGATGCGCACGAAGCCGCGTGGGAGCAGGTGGAGCAGGAAGCGGCGCAAGAACTCATCGACGGGTAGACTCATGAGCCGCTTCTTGTTGCCGTGAGTGGAGTCGCGCCAGCGAAAGGTAACGTGGTCGTTGGCAAGAGCAACCAACCTGCTGTTGGAAATGGCGACGCGATGGGTGTAGGCACTGAGATATCGCAGCACATGTTCCGGTCCTCCAAAAGGCCGCTTGGAGTAGACGACCCAATCGTGACGGAACAGTAGCCGCAGCCACGAGGCGAAGGCACGCGGGTCCGCGAGCGGTAAGAGATGTCCATGGAACTGGAGTGTGCCTGTCTGAAAGGCGGCATTGAGTCCGGAGACAAACTTTCCGCGGAAGACACGGCTGAGCACTTTGACGGGAAGAAAGAAGGAGCGGCGCGAGGAAATCCAGCGGGAGCGGTCAGGAGCGAGACCACCGGCGGGCAGCACGCAGTGGACATGGGGATGATGTTGCAGTCGCTGGTCCCAAGTATGGAGCACACTGAAGAAACCGATCTGTGCACCGAGGTGACGGGGATCGCGAGCGATCTCCAGCAAGGTCTGAGCGCTGGCGTGAAGCAGTAGGTTGTAGATCAGCCGTTTATTCAGCAAGGCGAGCGGAGCCAGTTCCCGCGGCAGCGTGAAGACGACGTGCACGTAGCTGGTGGACAGTAACTCCTGTTCCCGCGCCTGGAGCCAGCGCAGGCGGGCGTTGCCCTGACACTTGGGGCAGTGCCGGTTGCGGCACGAGTTGTAAGAGATGACGGAATGTCCGCAGTCCGAGCACTGATCGCGATGTCCACCCAGTGCGGCGGTTCGGCAGCGTGTGATGGCGAGCAACACCTTTTCGTGTTGGCCGTTGATCCACTTGCGACTGCGTTCAATGAAGGACTGCCCTGCACAGCGAACGATGTCGGCCACCTCCAGAGGTGGCCGGTTCATGCGTTCTGCGTCTGTTCTCCTTCTCCGCGGATCGGGAGTGCATCCAGCGGACTGCCGGTAGCGCTGAGATGCCGCCGGGAGAGATGCAGATAGATCGTGGTTTCCTCCAGGTCGCGATGCCCCAACAGCATCTGGATGGTTCGCAAGTCGGCACCGGCTTCGAGCAGATGAGTGGCAAAGCAGTGGTGCAGAGTGTGGGGATGGATGCGCTTGTGTTCAAGACCGGCGCGTTCGGCGGCCTGCTGACAGGCGGTCCAGAGGACCTTGGTGGTAACCGGATAGTTTGCCGTATGCCATCGGTTGCCGGGGAACAGCCAGTCGGTGGGCTTGCGTTTCAGCCCGCGCCAGTAGACGCGCAGCGCATCGAGCAGCTTGGGGCTGAGCATGACATCGCGGTCCTTGCGTCCCTTACCGCCCCTGATATGAATGACCATCCGTTGGCTGTCAATATCGCTGATCTTCAGGTGCGCCACTTCTGCGCGACGTGCGCCCGTGGCATAGAGGGTCATCAACAGAATGCGATGAAAGGGAAACTCTGCCGCGTCGATCAAACGGGCCACTTCGTCCTGACTCAGCACCTGCGGCAAGTGCAGAACCTTCTTCGGATACGGGGTCTCGGCTACGCTCCAGCCTCGCTTCAACACCTGGACATAGAAAAAACGCAGGGCGGCTAACCGCTGCGTCACCGTGTTCGGGGCCAGCTTCCAGCGCGTGAACAACGCGGCCTGATACTGGCGAATATGCTCGGGGCCAAGCTGATCGGGCGAACGATGGAAGTGCCGACTGAAATGCTCGACCGTGTGAATGTAAATCTGGATGGTGGACTCCGGCGTAGTTGCGGCGCCGTAGTTCCTCAAGCATGATCTGACGTAGATGGGTCACAGAGACTTCCTCCTCTGCGACACAAACTAGCTCAGATCACCTCCACCCTCGGCTTAGCGACACGCGCATGCGTCCGCCGCAACGCGGCTTAGTTCAAGTCGGCTAGTAGGAAGTGGTCGTGTGATCCCGCTGTGTGGGTTGCCCGGCATTGATGAGCCCATGCGCGATCCGGGTATTTACCATGAAGTGATTTGCGATCAAGAACTCTTTCTAATCGGCTCCGGAGGAGTCACAGGCGACAGCACTAAACCCTGACGGATTGCGCACCTACCCACACGTTCTTGATTTGCGGAGGATGCAGCAATGTTTGCATGACAACGCAATACTGTTCGGTCTTCTGTTGAAGAGCGGTCAACTGCTCCTGTGTTGCGTGCGGCGCCCGGACATTGAAATTGACCCTTATACTTTCAAATCCTACTGGCACCGTTTTGGACATTCCCAATGTCCCTTGCAAGTCCAGATCTCCTTCAACGATTACCTCAATGTCGTCGGTAGGTACTCCCATGGCGGCGGCAACCATCTGGCAAGTGATCTGTGCACAAGCGGCCAGTGCCCCCAGTAGCAAATCCCCCGAGCAGGCGCCGGTACCGGTTCCTCCCACGCCTTTGTGCGCCTGAGCGTCATAGATCGCCCGGCCCAGGTCAATCGAACAAGAGATTGGCGCGTCCGTTTTTCTACCGTGGGCCACCAAAGTAATCTTGGAACTGGCCGGAGCTTGCCGATATGTGTCTTTCAAAGGCCGCTGTAGCGATCTGATATCCATTAAGTTCCTCTCAAATCCGGGTCATTATATGCGCATTTACCGGTAGAGCACGCCGGAGGCTGATTTTTGCGGAATGTGCTCCCACCCTTCGTTGTTTTCTGAAGGGTGGGAGCGCCTTGAGGAGATTTGACCCTTTGTTTTTGGAGAAGTCGAGATTGTTCTAGTTTGCAGATGCTAGAAGCGTAACCACTTCCTCCACTAAGTTTCGAGCCTGCAGTTCACGTTCCAGTCTGCTGGGGGGCAACTGGTAGCCAGTTCCGCCGCCGTGCTTGATACCGATCAGGAAGTACTGGTCGCCATATCGGTGAAACACAAGTGCCGTCTTTTTGAGCGGATTTGGCGACACATCTGCAATGGGAACGACAAAGGCGTGCTGTGCCCCGCTGCTGATGGAGAGCAGTGTCCCTCCATTCACATCGATTGCGATGGTGCATTCGCCCGCTGGCATTTTGTTGCCATTCGCGACGAATGCGAAGGGGACCTGTGCCTTGACCATCGTGGACATCTGCGCTTGTACTAACCCCGTGAGCCCGGCCAACATCAGGATTAGCAGTGTTGCGGTGTGCTTTTTCGTCGTCATTTTGTTCCTCCCGTCGCGAAGTATTGTGGGGTGCCTTCTCAGCCTCTTGCGGAAGCCGAACTGGACGCCTCTATCTAGTAAGGCGGGAACCGGCCTAAACAAACCGCACCGGAGAAATAAAAAAAATTGCGCCAGCAACCGTTCATTACAGGCTCTGGCTAGGATTTTTGCCTGTTTTCGTTGTAATGTATTGACACTGTGGGGGATGGATGGAGCTGCCTTCTAGTCATGAGGTCACGCGCCTGCTCAAAGCCTGGAGTGACGGAGACGAAGAAGCTCTGCAGAAGCTCACGCCACTGGTGTACAAGCAATTGCACCAGATCGCGCGACATTATATGGGTGGCGAACGCTCCGGCCACACGCTGCAGGCCACGGCCCTGGTCAACGAAGCGTATCTACGGTTAGTCGATTGTACAAAGGTGAACTGGCAGGATCGAGCTCACTTCTTCGCCGTTTCGGCAAATTTGATGCGGCGCATTCTCATCGATTTTGCCCGCTCGCGAGGTTACCTGAAACGCGGTGGCGCCGTTGCTCACATTGCTCTGGATGAGGCTCCTTCGCTCTGCAATGAACCCGACGTGAATCTGGTGGCCTTAGACGATGCTTTAAAAGCATTGGCTGCGATTGATGAGAGAAAAAGTAAAGTTGTAGAGCTGAAATTCTTTGGCGGGTTGAGTGTTGAAGAAACTGCCGAGGTCTTACATATTTCCAGCGATACCGTGATTCGGGACTGGCAATTCGCCAAACTCTGGCTCTTGCGTGAGTTGAGCCGCGAAGGGGTGAGCGATGAAGTCTGAGGTTTGGCATCGCATCGAAAGACTCTGTCAGCAGGCGTTGGAACTTGATGAAGACCGACGCACTGAGTTCCTTCAATCCGCATGTGGAAGTGACGATGGGTTGCGCAAAGAAGTGGAGTCGCTGCTGGCTCACGAGAAGAAGGCCCAACATTTTATTGAAACGCCTGCAATGGAGGTGGCGGGCAAAATCCTGGCTAACCAAACGCACAGAGAGACCTGGAAGGACCTCATCGGTGCTACGGTTTCACATTACCGGGTGATTGAAAAGCTGGGCGGCGGAGGAATGGGGGTTGTTTACAAAGCAGAGGACATCGATCTCGGTCGCTTTGTTGCCCTTAAATTCTTGCCCGACGACGTAGCGCACGACCCACAGGCTCTCAGCCGCTTCCAGCGGGAAGCCCAGGCAGCCTCGGCGCTGAATCATCCCAATATCGTCACCATTTACGAACTTGGGCACCTAAATGGCACGCACTATATCGCAATGGAGATGATTTGTGGCGAGACGCTGCGTGCCCTGCTTTCGTCGGGGCCGTTGCCGTATCGCAACGCGATCGTGATCGCAACGCAGATTGCCGACGCGCTGGCCAAGGCGCATGAAACCGGCCTCGTGCATCGCGACCTCAAACCTGAAAACCTGATGGTTGGCCAAGATGGCAATGCCAAGATTCTCGATTTCGGTCTGGCGAAGCTGCGCGATCACTCTCTCGATCCGGAGCGCCCGACTCAGGCCAACTTACTCACTGATCCCGGAACTGTGATGGGAACCGTCGGTTATATGTCGCCGGAACAGGCCAATGGTGACGACGTCGATTTTCGCTCGGACCAGTTTTCTTTTGGCGCGGTGCTCTACGAGATGATCAATGGGTGTCCGGCATTTCAGGGCCGAGGCAGAGCGGAGATAATGGCGGCTATTGTCCGTGACCAACCACAAACGTCCGTGAAGGTGCTGGCGCCGGCACCCTTCTTTTGGATACTTCAAAAGTGCTTGGCCAAGGACGCGAATCAGCGTTACTCCAACACCCGGGAGTTGGCTCGCGATCTCGCCACAGTTCGTGATCTGCGCGTTGATCCCGAAACGCGAAATACCGTGCGCTCTCCGAGCAACATGCCCGTACAACGCACGGCCTTCATCGGGCGGGAACGGGAAGTGGCTAGTCTTCGACAACTTCTGAGTCGGGGCGATGTGCGGCTAGTCACATTGACGGGTCCCGGTGGCATTGGTAAGACGCGGCTCGCGGTACAGGTAGTCACCGAGATGGGTGATGGCTTTACGGGTGGTATATGTTTCGTTTCCCTTTCGGCTGTCAGCAGCAACGAATCGATGACTCGAGCAATCGCTCAAGCAATTGGACTCCGGGAAATGCCCGGTCAATCATCACAAGAGAGTTTGAAAGAATATGTGCGTGGACTCACCCAGCCACTGCTGCTGTTGCTCGACAACTTCGAGCACCTGGTCTTTGCCGGTTCCGATGTTGCCGAGTTGCTTACGTTAAACCCCAACTTGAAAGTGCTGGTTACCAGCCAGGCATTGCTTCATATCTATGGGGAGCACGAACTGCCAGTTCCGGCTCTGGCGACGCCGGACCTGCGGTCCGTTCCCAAGGCACCGGAGACACTTTCCCGCTTCGCGGCGGTCGCGCTCTTTCTAGAACGGGCGAAAGCTGTCAAGCACGATTTCACGCTGACTAAACAGAATGCCACCGCCGTCGCTACCATCTGTAGCCGGCTCGACGGATTGCCGCTGGCGATTGAGTTGGCCGCGTCGCGCGTCAAACTGCTTTCGCCCACGGCGATGCTCACCCGCCTGGAATCCTCGTTGAACCTGCTCACTGGAGGCGCGCGTGACCTGCCCGTGCGACAGCAAACGCTGCGCGCGACTTTGAACTGGAGTTGCAGCCTCCTGAACGCCGCAGAGCAAAACCTGTTTCGGCGGCTGTCGGTATTTACCGGCGGTTGCACCTTGGAAGCTGTCGAAGCAGTATGTGATACGAAGGGTGACCTTGGCATTGATGTGCTCGATGGCATGGCCTCGATGGTGGATAAGAGCCTGATCCAGCAGTTGGGTGGCGCCACCGGGGACCGCTTCCTCATGCTGTCCATGATCCGGGAGTACGCCATGGAGCGCCTCGTAGAAAGCGGCGAAGAGTTTGCGACTCGCCGCGCCCATGCCGCCTATTACATTGTGCTCGGGGAGGAATGCGGCGGAGAACTCAGCACTCATCCCGAGTGGCTCGATCTTTTCGACCTCGAGCACCAAAACTTTCGCGACGCGTTGGAATTTCTGATCCGAACCGCCGATGCAGACTGGGGTATGCGCCTCGGAGCCGCTCTGTTTCATTTCTGGGAGACGCGGGAACATTTTGCCGAGGGCCGGGCGTTATTGGAGAGGTTGCTCAACGTACCGGGCGCGGTCCAGCCTAAAATGCGCGCTCGCATATTGCTTTACACAGCGGTTTTAGCAAGTACACAGGGCGATTTCGGCTCCGCACAGAAACTACATGAGGAGAGTCTGAAAGCTTGCGTCGACCTGCACGACCACCGCGGAGTCGCGGTGGCGCTCAATGCATTAGGGGTGACGGCCCGCGATCGTGGAGACCTTGATACTGCATGCTCACTATTCGAGCAGTGCGTCGCGACTTGGAGAGAGCTGGGCAGTTCCATTGACACTGCTCGCGCCCTCAGCAATCTCGCGAATGTCGTCCGGTTGCAAGGCAACTACGCGCGCGCCCACGCGCTGTATGACGAGTGCCTGGCCATCTTCCACGCCGTCGGCGACAGCACCGGAGTCGCGTGGACCCTGAACTACCTCGGCGACCTCGCACGGGAATCTGTTGATTCCATCGCTTCTCGCTCCTATTACGAGCAGAGTCTCTCAGCTTTTCGGCAGTTGGGCGACGGCTGGGGTATAGCGAGCGCTTTATCCGACCTGGCCAGGCTTAGTGCAGCCGACGGTCAGCATCAGTACGCAGAATCGCTCTATGGGGAAAGTATGAAGATCTCTCGGGACCTGGGAGATAACCGCGGCATCGCCAGGGTGCTAGAGTGTTTCGCAGTGGGCGCAGCTGCACAATCCAGGCCGCAGCAGGCGCTTCGCCTGGCAGGAGCGGCCGCCGCATTGCGTCAGCGCATAGGCACTCCTCTCATTCCAGCAGAGCAATCCAGGCTGGAAAGAAAGCTGGAACCCGCGCGCAATATGATTACCCATGCCGCCGACTTGGAGGCATGGTCGTCAGGATGGGAGATGTCAGTGGAGGAAGCGGTCCAAGAGGTACTTGGCACGAAGGGCACGGCCGAGTCATGACCAAAGCCCGGGTTAACCGGCGGTGCTCGGACCAATCATTCGACGAACCGCGGATACCCGATTCACCGGGAAACCACCACGTCGCCCATGCTCGCGAATCGTCTCCTCGTCTGGCGCAAAGTAGACACAGTAGACCTTATCGCCAGTCACATAACTGTGCAGCCACTTGATTTTCGGGCCCATATCTTTGAGAACGCCAACTGATTTCTTGGCAATCTCCTGTATTTCCGCATCCGACAAGTTCCCCGCACCCGGAACCTCGCGCTCGATCACGTATTCAGGCATAGCCACCTCCGCCGCATGGTCATGGTAGCAAATATTCATCGGGATCGCAGGAGTGTAAGAAAAGTACAATCACGCTCCATTGCTAAGAGACTCGGTGTAGCGGAATCGCGTCTCCATGGTGGGCCGGAATACTGATTGACGGGAATCCACGCGGCTTGTAGCTGGGAGGTCGGCATCCCGCAAGTTTCGGATGCAAGGAACCCCAGTTGTTGCCAAATCGCGAGTCACATCGAGCCAAGGATCGCTAAAAGTTGGCTTGTGAGACCCGGCTGCCGCCACTCTCCAGATAGCGGGCTAAGCGCAGTCATCTGCCCTGAACGAACCGACGGCTGCGGATTCAACTGCCAACCGTGTGTTTGCTTTGACATTTCATCAAACACGGGCTTTTTGCCAAGCCTGCCATGGAGCAAACGAAGCCAATGAGTAACTTGTCATGAGCTCATTTTTTAACTGCTGCGCAGGTCGGGGAAAAATGACTACAGTGGAATCTCGATCAGTGCTGGCCCCCCGCTCGAAAATCCTTCCTTCAGTGCCTTAGCAAACGCGTCCAACGATGTGACGCGGGTGCCTGGCACTCCCATTCCCTTCGCTAGCTGAACCCAGTCGAGGTCGGGACGACCGATCTCGAACAGTTCCTTCGCTTTCGGCCCAGGTTCGCCGATTCCCAAGTACGAAAACTCTCGCTTAAGGACCGCGTATGTACGGTTCGCGAAGATCACGGTCGTGATCTTCAGGCCCTCGTGCGCCATAGTCCACAGGGCTTGGAGTGTATACATTCCGCTGCCATCCGCTGATAGGCAGAGAACACGTCGCTCGGGGGAAGCAATGGCGGCGCCGACTGCTAGGGGCATTGCGATCCCGATGGAGCCACCCGTGTTGCCGAGCCATTCGTGCGGAGGTGCGTTTCGCGTAGCCGGCATTAGCCCTCGCCCCGAGGTCATCGATTCTTCTATGAGAATTGTGTGCTCGGGAATGAGGGCGACGATGGTGGCCGAAATACCCACCAGAGTAATCTCTCCGGAGGGCGCCTCCATCCGGTCCTTCGAGACAAGGGACGGATCTGGGCTCTTGTGAGGGAGGAGTCCGCAACGGCGGTCAGAGCTCCGATGAGATCCTCCTCAGGAGCAGCCAGAGTGTGGATCTCGCATCCCCCGGGTATGAGCACACTGTCTTTCCCGGGATAAGCGAAATAAGCGACCGGTGGACGTGCGCCTACCAGAATGAAGTGGCGAAATTCCCTAAGCTGTTCTTTCGCTTGTTCTAAGAC